>NZ_AKIW01000068.1 GCF_000282635.1 Variovorax sp. CF313 | reverse complement strand
CCGGCTTTGCCGGGCCGCTGGTGTTGCCCCCTGGAAGGGGGTTGGCGAAGCGACACGAAGTGCGCGAAGACTGGGGGTGAGCATAGGTCTATTTCTTCTCGGTGAGAAAGGCACCTTTGGGGCCTTCCGCGTTCTTCTGGCGCCGCGTGTTGCCGTCGAGGCCGCCATCGACCGCCCATTCGGCGAACACCGTGGGGCCGGGCTCGAACTCGCGCGGCTGCCAGTCGGCGGTGAGCTGGTCTTCGTCGGCGTAGTACTCGATCAATCCGCCGGCCGGGTTCTTGAAGTACCAGAAGTACGCCGAAGACACCGGGTGACGGCCCGGGCCGAGCTGGGTTTCCCAGCCGCGGCGCGAGAAATGCAAGCCGCCGCCGAACACCTCGTGGATGTCGCGCACGGTGAAGGCCACGTGGTTGAGCCCGCGCTTGCCCGAAGGAATCTGCAGCAGGAACAGGTCGTGGTGGCCACCCTCCGCCGCGCAGCGCATGAAGGCGCCGCGGTTTGGATAGCTGTCGGACGAGACGAAGCCGAAGCGCTGCGCATAGAACGCGCTGGTGGCCTTCACGTCGCTCACGAAGAACACGACGTGGCCGACCTCGATGGGCGTCGCGCGTTCGTAGATGGGTGCGGCCTGGTTGATGCGCGGCTTGGCGTTCCAGGTGTTCATGGCGCCGCATTCGACGTCGACGGCATGCTTGCGGCTGACCTGCAGGCGCACGGCGAGGCCGTTGGGGTCGATGCAGCCGATGCGGCGTGCGCCGTCGACGGTGCTGTCGGTGAAGGCCGGGTCCTGCGCGATGGCGGCGGCGTAGCGGTCCAGGTCGGCGTCGCTCTCCACGCCCCACACCACTTCGCGCAGCGTCGGGCCCTCTTCCATCGCGGGCGGCAGGCCGGGCTTGTCCAACGCCGCAACGACGACTTTGCAGCCATTGAGACACTCGAAGACGAGTTCGTCGGCGGCCTCCGACTTCAATGCAAGGCCCCAGTCCTGGAAGAACTGGCGGCAGGCGGGCAGGTCGTCCGCCCCGTAGGTGATCTGGTCGATGCCAAGTACGCTCATGTCAGTGCCCACGACAAGGGTTGTTCGTTCGTGCCCCAGTACATGCTCTTCTGCTCCATGTACTGGAAGATGCCTTCGCGGCCCTTCTCTCGGCCCAGGCCGCTGTCGCGCCAGCCGCCGAACGGCGTGGACACGGAGAACTGCTTGTAGGTGTTGACCCAGACCGTGCCGGCCTGCACCGCGCGGCCGAGCTTCCAGGCGCGCTTGAAGTCGCGGCTCCAGACGCCGGCGGCCAGCGCGTAGACGCTGTCGTTGGCCTGCGCGATCAGCTCTTCCTCGTTGTCGAAGGGCATCGCGACGAGCACCGGGCCGAAGATCTCTTCCTGGCTGATGCGCGCACTGTTGTCGAGGCCCTCGATGATGGTCGGCTTGTAGAAGTAGCCGTTGTCGTAGACATCGCCATGGGGCCGGACACCACCGGTGCGGATGCGCCCGCCTTCGGACACGCCCAGATCCACATAGCGCTCGATGCCCTCGCGGTGCTTCGCCGTGATGAGCGGCCCCATCTGCGTGCGCTCCGAGGCCGGATCGCCCACGCGCAATGCATTGGCGCCTTCGGCCAGCCGCGTGAGGAACTCGTCGTAGATGCCGCGCGCCACGAACAGGCGCGAACCCGCGATGCACGACTCGCCCGACGAACTGAAGATGCCGTACAGCACGCCGTTCACCGCATGGTCGAGGTCTGCGTCGTCGAGCACCATGGTGGGCGACTTGCCGCCCAACTCCAGCGACACCGGCATCATCTTGTCGGCCGCGATGTGCGCGATGTGCTTGCCGGTGGTGGTGCCACCCGTGAACGACACGCGCTTGACCAGCGGATGCTTGGTGATCGCATCGCCGATGACCGAGCCCCTGCCCGGCAGCACGCTCACGATGCCTTTCGGCACGCCGGCCTGCTCGCAGATGCGCGCCAGCTCCAGCGCCATCAGCGGCGTGACTTCGGCGGGCTTCACGACCACCGCGTTGCCGGCTGCGAGCGCGGGCGCGAGCTTCTGGGCTTCGCTCGCAATGGGCGAGTTCCACGGCGTGATGGCCGCAACCACACCCATCGGCTCGTGCACGCTCATCGTGACGAAGGCGCCGCGCGAAGGGGTGATGGTTTCTTCCAGCGTCTCGAGCGCTGCCGCGAAGAACTGGAAGGTGCCCGCGGCACTGGCCACGAGGTTGCGCGTTTCGCTGATCGGCTTGCCGTTGTCCAGGCGCTGCTTCTGCGCGAGCGACTCGCCCTCTTCGCGGATCAGCTGCGCCACGCGGTGCAGCACGGCGGCGCGCTCGTGCGGCAGGCGCTGGGCCCAGCCACTGGTGCGGAACGCGTGGTCGGCACGGGTGATGGCCTCCTCGACATCGGCGAGGCTCGCGGCCTTCAGGCGTGCGATGGGTTCGCCGGTGGCCGGATAAAGGCTCTCGTACACGTCGCCGCCGCCCAGGCGCCATTCGCCGGCGATGCAGATCGGGAGAAGTTCGGAAGAAATCATGGGGTGACTCAGATGGCGAGCGCGGCAACGCGGTTGCGCAGCGCGCGCACGGCGCTGTACACGGTCAGCGCCGAGGTCTTGGGATTGGCCGCGAGCGGCTTGTTGCGCATGGTCAGCTCGAAGCTGCCGAAGGCGCCTTCGGCTTCGACGGTGTGCACGTTCTCGGTGGTGGCAGGGTCCGCAATGAGGCGCACCAGCGTCTTGTCCAGGCCGAGCCCCGCGAGCGAGACGGTGGCCGCGACGTTGGCGTTCTTCGGAAACAGCAGGGCCGCTTCGCGCGCACTACCTTCGAAGATCACGGTTTCCTGCGCCAGCCTGTCGAGGTCGCGGCCCTGCTCGGCCGGCGTGCCCTTCCAGGCCTGCGGCGGCTTGCGGCCGGTGTAGCGCACGCTGTCGAGGCCGCCGATGCGGGCCGCGGCGAGCGCGTCGATGGCGCCGATGGCACCGGGAATCAGCTGCACCTGCGTGTTGCCGGCAATGGCGGCGGCCTCGAGCTTCTCGGCGAAGCCTGTGGCCGACAGCGCGCCCACAGACGCCACCACGCAGGGCGTGCCGCGTGCCAGCGCAGGCAGCACGTGCTCTTCGATGGCGGCATGGCCGGCCGTCTCGACCACGAGGTCGATGCCGGCGGCGGGCACGGCGCTGCCCACCTGTGCGTCGGGCGCGGCCTTCTGCGCGGCGGCGACGCCCTCCGCGGGCACGACGATGGCCACAACCTCGAGGGCCGGATCGCCCCGGAGCAGTTCGAGCACCGAGGTGCCGATGGCTCCGCAGCCGATGAGTGCAATGCGCGTGATGGCGGGCATGGGAAAGGCTCCGCTCACTTGGCCGCGCCGAGCGCAGGAATCTGCGTGACCGTGTTGGTCGGCGGGCCGGCGAAGGTGGTCTTGAAACCGCCGATCGACAGCATGTCGATCTCCAGCAGGAACGGGCCGTTGGCGGCCAGCGCCTCGTCCAGGCGGGCCGGCAGATCGGCAAGGTCCTGCACGCGGGCGTGCGGCAGCGCGATCGACTTGCACAGCAGGTCGTAGTCGGGCGTGTGCAGCTCGGCATAGCACTGGCGGCCGCCGTACTGGGCGTCCTGGATGTTCTTGATGACGCCGTAGCTCTTGTCGTTCATGAGCACGATCACCATGGGCGCCTTCTCCTGCACCATGCAGGCCAGTTCACCCAGGTTCAGGATGAAGCCGCCGTCGCCGGCCAGGCAGAAGGTCTTGCGGCCCGAGCCCGTCACCGCCGCGCCGATGGCCGCGCCGATGGCCATGGGCATCCCCTGGCCGATGCCGCCGCCCGTGGCATGCACGCCGGCGCTGGGTTCGAAGACGCGCAGTTCACGGTTGCCCCAGGTGCTGTTGGAAACGGTGACGTCGCGCACCCAGTTGAACTTGCGGCCGGCCACCAATTGGATCTGGCGCACGAGTTCGGCGTACGGGCCGAGGCCGTCGCGCAGCGTGGCGACCGCCTGGTCGTGCGCGGTGCGCAGGTCGACCAGCAGCTGCGGGTCGGCCTTGTACTTGGCGGCTTCGAGGCGGTCGGCCAGGCCGTCGAGGGCCAGCGCGGAATCGCCGCAGACGAAGGCCTCGGACGCGTAGCAGCGGCCCTCGGCGGCGGCATCGGCGTCGATGCGGTACAGCGGATGCGGCAGCTTCAGTTCGTACTTCAGCGTCTCATTGCCGCGCAGGCGCGAACCGACCACGAGCATCGCATCGCAGGTCTGGTAGAGGGCCTCGACCGGCTTCTGGATGTTGTAGGCGCCGAGCGAGCCGGCATCGTCCTCGGGTACCGTGCCGCGGCCCTGCGTCGTGGTGACGACGCCGAAGCCCAGCTTCTGCAGGCGCTGGATGGCGGCGCGGGCGTGGCGTGCACCGCCGCCGACCCACAGCATCGGGCGCTTGGCAACGACGAGGCGCGCGGCCAGCGCGTCGAGCGCGGCGGCCGAGGGCACCGGCCGCTCGATGGGCAGCGGCGACAGGTCGGCCGGCATGGTCGTCAGCGCCGACTGGATGTCGATCGGAATCTCCACGCTGACCGGACCGGTGGGTGCGGTCAGCGCAAGCTGCACCGCGCGCTTGAGCGTGCCGAGCACCGTCTCGATGCTGCGCACACGCAGCGCGGCCTTCGACACGGCCTTGAGCATGGTGAGCTGGTCGGGCGCCTCGTGGATGTACGACATGCCCTTGTCCAGGTACGGCGTCTCGATCTGCCCGGTGATGTGCAGGAGCGGCGCACCCGCCGTCAGTGCCTCGACCATGCTGCCCGCGATGTTGCCCGCGGCCGGGCCCGTGCTGGTGATGCACACGCCCAGGCTGGCGGTGGAGCGCGCATAGGCATCGGCCATGTTGCCCGCGCCCGCCTCGCCCCGCGCCGAGATGAAGCGGATCGTGCCGCGCTGCGCGAAGGCATCAAGGATCGGCATGTTATGGATCGAGATCACGCCAAAGGCAGCCTTGACGCCGCACTGCTCGAGGAAGGCGGCAACGACTGCGCCGACCGTGACGGTTTTGTTGGGGTTATGCATGGCGCGAAAGGCCTCCGGAAATGTCGATGTGGCTGCCCGTCGTGTACGACGCGAGGGGCGAAGCAAGAAAAAGGATCGCGCGCGCGGCTTCGGTCGGAAGCCCCAGGCGACCCAGCGGGATGTGTTTGTTCTTCGCCAGTTGGCCGCTCCAGGCGGCCCAGTCCTGCGACCTGTCTTCGCGCGCCTCGAAGCGGCGGCGCCACTGGCCGGACTCGACGAGGCCGATCAGGATGCCGTTGACGCGCACGCCCTGCGGCGCGAACTCGGTGGCCATCGAGCGCACGAGGTTCAGCAGGCCGGCGCGCGCGGCCGAGGTCGCGACCATGTGCGGCTCGGGCTGGCGCGCGAGCAGCGAGTTCGCGCAGACGATGGAGGCGTCGCCCAGCACCGCGCGCTGCGCCTCGAGCTGCGGCAGGAAGGCACGCGTGGGATTGATGACGGAGAAGAACTTCAGGTTGAGCTCTTCGGTCCAGGCCGCATCGTCGGTGTCGGCGAAGGTGGAGACGCGGCCCTGCCCTGCGTTGTTGACGAGCATCGAGGCCGGCCCGAGCGCGGCCTCGCTGGCGGCGGCAAATGCCTTGACCGATTTGGCGTCGAGCACGTCGCAGGCCTGCGCGAAGAGTTTCGCGTCCGGGTGCTGCTTGCGCAGGCCGGCCACGGCCGCGTCGAGCCGTTCGGCATTGCGGCCACACAGCGCAACGGCCGCACCGCAGCCGAGCAGCAGCTCGACGGTCGCGAGGCCGATGCCCGACGAGCCGCCCGTGACCACGGCCACGCGCCCGGCCAATGCGTCGGCGGCAAGGAGGGAAGAAGAATGCGTCTTCATGATCGTCATGCGCTGCGAAGCGGCACCACTTTTGCAGCGCGCGCGGGCGAATAGTTCAGCAGGCCCGAGATCTCGTCGGCCGTGCCGCGCACGCGCAGCACCATCTCGTCCATGCGGCTCTCGTCGATGTGGTCCGAGGTGACGGTGGCTCCCAGCGCCGCCACGATGTGGCCGCTGTGGTCGCGCACCGGTGCGGCGATGCTGGAGATGTTCGATTCGAAGAAGCCCTCGCCCAGCACATAGCCGCGCTGGCGGTCGGCCTGCACCATGTCGAAGAGTTCGTTCACGGTCTTGGGCGTGCTCGGCGAGAAGGTTTCGAGCTTGTCCTCGGGGTAGAGCGCGCGCAGCTGCGGCAGCGTGAGGTCTTCGAGCAGGATGCGGCCGAGCACCGTGGCATGGGCCGGCAGCCGCGTGCCCACCGTCACCGAGCTGGCGAAAGGCGTAGGCGGCGCGACCTTGGCCACGTAGACGATGGAGCGGCCGTCGCGCACCACCAGGTTGCAGGGCGTGCGCAGTTCGTCGCACAGGCGGTTGAGCAGCGGCGTGCCGAGTTGCGTGAGTTCCAGCGACGCGAGGTATTCGAAGCCCAGGCGCAGCACGGCCAGGCCCAGGCGATAGTCGCGCCCGCCCTCGGCGCGTTCCAGAAAGCCCATGTTCTCCAGCGTGGTGAGTAGGCGGAACACGGTCGAGCGCGGGAGGTCGAAGCGGCGGGCCAGTTCGGGGGCGGAGAGCGTGCGGCTCTCGCGGCTGAACTCGCACAGCAGGCGCAGGCCGCGCTCCAGCGCCGGCACGTTGTAGCGGTCGGCGCCCTCTTCCATCGCCTCGTTGTCGTTGGTGGCCATGCCTGTTCTTTCCTTGAATTTCTTGTCTGTGTGTATTGCGGTCAACCGGCGAGCGATTCGCGCAGCAGCGTGGCAACGGCCTGCGGTTGCTCCACATAGCCGGCGTGCCCCGCATCGTCCAACAATTCGAGCGTCACGCCGCACTGGCGCGCGACCTCGGCGCACGACGCCGGCGGCGTGACCACGTCGAGCGCGCCGCAGGCCACGCGCACCGGCATCGGCGGCGGCAGGTCGGCCAGCAGGTCGGCGTTGCACAGCAGCTCGACGGCCTGGCGGTAGCCATGGTCGTTGAGGCGGGCCATGTTCCAGCGCACCCACCGGCGGGCGTGGTCGCTCGCCTTGTCGGACACGAGCCGGCCCGCACGCTTCGCGGCCATGCCGGCGATGCCGAGTTCGTCGAGTGTGGCGAGGCGTTCGGTGCGGACCTTGGCGCGGGCTTCCGCGCGGGACGGCGCGCCGTAGCCGATGGCGGGGCTGACGAGCACGAGGCGGCGGATGCGCGAATCTGTGCGTGCGGCCGATGCGGCGGTGATTGCGCCCAGCGAATGGCCGACGAGTACGCACGAATCGATGGCGAGTGCGTCCAGCAAGGCGCTCAGCCGCGCCGCGTAGTCGGCGGCAGTCGGTGCGGTGGCTTCGAGCGGCGTCGATTCGCCGTAGCCCGGCGCGTCCCACGCGATCAGGCGGGCCTGCGACGCCAGCAGCGCGGCGGTGTCGAGCCACGACGCCGCACCCGAGCCGATGCCGTGCAGGCACACGGCCACCGGGCCCTGACCGCATTCGCGCACCGACACGACGGCACCGCCGCCCACGCCCACATGGCGGGCCGGAAAGCGGGCGTCGAGCCGGGCCAGCTCGGAGGCTGGCAAGGTCGGCAGGTCGGAAGCGATGGCGTCGTTCATGGCCGGCTCGCTCAGCGCTTGATCTTGGCCAGCGGGTGATCGGCAGGGTACGTCGGCGTGACCGGCTTCTTCGCGCCGAGCATCACGCACATCAGCGCGTCTTCGTCGCCGATGTTGATCTCCTCGCGGTACACGCCGGGCGGCACCGAGATCAGGTCACGGTCGGTCATGATGGTCTCGAAGCGCTCGCCGTCTTTCTCGATCACCACCTTGAGCTTGCCGCGGATCAGGAAGAACACTTCTTCCACGTCGGTGTGCAGGTGCGGCGGTCCTTCGTGGCCGGCGGGGATCACCATGGTCGAGAAGGTGAAGTGCTCGGCGGGCACGGTGTTGACGTCCTTCGCAACGCCGGTGCCGCCCGTGCCCACGTAGCGCATCTGGGCGCGGCGGAACTTGGGGTCGAAGTCGGCCTGGAACTTCAGCGCATCCCAGTCGTACTTGCGGGTTTCGTAGCGTGCGATGCGGGTGTTCATCCACTCCGCGAGGCTCGCGCCTTCGGGCTGCGCCAGGCTGCTGTTGCCATCGGTGATCTTTTGCTGTTCGGACAGATCGCTCATCAGGTGTACTCCTTGGTCGGAAAAATTCGTTCAGTGCATCGCAAAGCCGCCGTTGACGGCAAGCAGTTGGCCGGTCACGAAGCGCGAGAGGCCGGAGAGCAGGAACAGGGTCGCGCCGCACACGTCGGCGGCCTGCTGCTCGCGCGGGATGGCGCGGCCTTCGAGGTATTTCTGGTGGCGCGCCATCGGCACGTACTCGGTGGCCTCGACCAGCGTGAGGCCAGGCGCCACGGCGTTGACGGTGATGTTGTCGCCGCCCCATTCGCGTGCCAGCGAACGGGTCATGGCAATGACGGCGCCCTTGCTCGACGCATAGGCCAGCAGGTTGGGCGCGCCCCACAGCGCGGTGTCGGACGCGAGGTTGACGATGGCGCCGCGGCCGCTTTCGGCCAGTGCGGGCCGGCAGGCGCGGCCCATGAGCCAGCTGCCGCGCACGTTGACGTCCATCACGCGGTCCCACATGTCGATCTCGAGCTGGTGTGCGTCGCGCCCGCCCGAGTTGGTGATGGCGGCGTTGTTCACGAGGCCGTCGAGGCCGCCGAGCAGTCGAACAGCTTCGGTGGCGCAGGCCACGATGGAGCCCGGATTCGACAGGTCGACCGGCAGCGCGTGGGCGATGCGGCCCGCTTTGCGCAGCGCCTGCGCTTCGGTGTCGGCCAGCTCGCCCAGGATGTCGGCCAGCACCACGCTCGCGCCCGCCGCGGCGATGCACTGCGCGAAGGCAAGCCCGAGGCCGCGCGCGCCGCCGGTCACGAGGATGCGGCGGCCCGCCAGCAGGTTGGCGGGCAGTTCGGCCAGCAGTGCCTGCAGGCTCGAAGGATCGGGAATGGCTTTGAGTTCGGACATGGGATGCGTGGTTCAGTCGGCCTGGATGCCGAGCTCCTTGATGACCTTGCCGAAGCGCGTGTAGTCGGCGGCGTTGGTCTTGCCGAGCACGCCGGCCTCGCCCCCCACGGGCGTGGTGCCGAGCACCGCCATGCGTGCTGCAATGTCGGGCATCCTGAGGATCTCGTTGAAGTGGCCGTTGAGCATCTTCACGATCTCGGGCGGCAGGTTGCGCGGGCCCCACAGGCCGTTCCAGGCCGTGACCTCGACGTCCTTGTAGCCCATCTCCGCCAGCGTCGGCACGTTGGGTGCGAGCGGCGAGCGCTGGGCCGAGGCCACTGCCAGCGGGCGCAGCTTGCCGTTGGGGATGTACGGCGCCACCGGGCCCAGCGTGATGAAGGTGACCGGCACGTGGCCGCCGAGCACATCGTTGATGGCGGGTGCCACGCCCTTGTAGGGCACGTGCGAGAGGCTCGCGCCCGAGGTGCGGGCGAACATCTCGCCGAGGATGTGCATCGGCGAGCCGCTGCCCGGGCTCGCATAGCTCAGCGACTTGCCGTCCTTCGCAGCGGCCACCGCATCCTTCACGCTCGCGAAGCCGCTGCTGCCGGCGGCCACGAGAAACAGCGGCTGGCTGCCCGTCTGCACGATCGGCGTAAAGCCGTTCAGCACGTCGTAGCCCGCGGAGCCGTTTGTCTTCAGCACCAGCTGCGCGATCGAGAAGGTGCTGGGCGCTAGCAGCAGCGTGTACCCGTCGGGCGCTGCCTTCGACACGTAGGCGCTGCCGATGATGCCGCTGGCGCCGGGGCGGTTGTCGACCACCACGGGCTGGCCGACGCGCGTCGACAGCTTTTCGGCGAAAAGCCGCGCCAATGCGTCGGTGTCGCCACCGGCCGGATAGGCAACGACCAGGGTGATCGGCTTGCTCGGGTAGCTTTCTGCCCAGGCGAGTCCGGTGGCGCAAGCGGCCGCCAGGGAAATGGCAGCGGCAAAGGCATGGCGGCGTGTGTGTTTCATCGGGTTCTTTGGATCGTGGTTTTGTTTCACTAAAGAAACAACGATTTATTAATGGAACGCCACGAAGAATACCGAGGAAGACAACTTCATGACTAAGTACAAACCCTGATCTCTGTGACACAACGAAAACAGGGCGGCCTTTGCGGGCCGCCCTGCGGGATTGGAAAGCGCGGTTGCCGCTTCAGCCGCCGTAGCGCGCCACGGTGAGACCTTCCATGTCGATCTCTGGCGCCCGGCCCGCGATCAGGTCGGCCATCACGCGGCCGGTGCCGGCCGCCATGGTCCAGCCAAGGGTGCCGTGGCCGGTGCTCAGCATCAGGTTGGGAATGCGGGTGGCGCCGATCACCGGCGTGCCGTCGGGCGTCATGGGGCGCAGGCCGGTCCAGAAGGAGGCGTCGCGCACGTTGCCGCCCCTGGGGAACAGGTCGGTCACGACGTGTTCGAGCGTGTCACGCCGACGCGCGTCCAGGCGCAGGTCGAAGCCCGAGAGCTGCGCGGTGCCGCCCACGCGGATGCGGTTGCCAAGCCGCGTGACGGCCACCTTGAAGGTCTCGTCCATTACGGTCGACTCGGGCGCGCCGCCGGCATCGGAGATGGGCACGGTGATCGAGAAGCCCTTGACCGGATATACCGGCAGGCGAATGCCCAGCGGCCTGACCAGCGCGGGCGAGTAGCTGCCGAGCGCGACCACGTAGCGCTCGGCGGTGAAGCTACCGGCATCGGTGCGCACAGCCGTCACGCCCTTGACTGCATCGTGCTCGAGGGCCTGGATGTTCACGCCGAACCTGAACTTCACACCCTCGGCTTCCGCCAGCCTGGCGAGTGCCTGCGTGAACTTGAAGCAATCGCCGGTCTCGTCGCCCGGCAGGCGCAGGCCGCCCACGAACTTGTCCTTCACCGATGCAAGCGCGGGCTCGTACTGCACGCAGCCTTCGCGGTCGAGCACCTGGTAGGGCACGCCGGAGGCCTTGAGCACTTCGACGTCTTTCGAGGTGCCGTCGAGTTGGTGCTGCGTGCGGAACAACTGCAGCGTGCCCTGCATGCGCTCGTCGTAGGCGATGCCGGTGTCGGCGCGCAGGGCCTTCAGGCAATCGCGGCTGTACTCGGCGAGCCGCACCATGCGGCCCTTGTTGACCTCGTAGCGCGCCTGCGTGCAGTTGCGCAGCATCGCAAGGCCCCAGCGCCACATGGCCGGATCGAGCATCGGCTTGATGACCAGCGGGCTGTGCTGCATCAGCATCCACTTGATGGCCTTGACCGGCACGCCTGGCCCGGCCCACGGCGCCGAGTAGCCGGGCGAGACTTCGCCCGCGTTGCCGAAGCTGGTTTCGAGCGCGGGCGCCGGCTGGCGCTCCAACACCGTCACCTCGTGCCCGGCACGCGCCAGGTAGTAAGCCATCGAGGTGCCAATGACACCGCTGCCGAGAATCAGGACCTGCATGAGAACAACCCTTTGAAAGCTGCTGCAACGCAGCCGAGGGTACAGGCTAAGCGCTACAGGCCGAGCGCATCCTGCAATTGCCGTGCCGTCCAGCGCTTGGGGCTCTGCGGCCAGGCCTCGAGCAGCGAGACCATGCGCGCATTGCGCGGCGCGCTCAGGCCGTGCTCCTGCGCGAGGCGCACGACCTCGCCGCTGAGCGAGTCGATCTCGGTGCGGCGGCCCAGCGCCAAGTCGTCGGCCATGCTGGAGCGGGCCTTGGCATCGATGCGCAGCATGCGCGCCGCAACGATGCGAAACAGCCAGTCGGGCAGGCGCAGCAGGTTGACCAGCCGGTGCGCCGGAACGGCAGCGACCTGCGCCGGTGCAATGCCCGCGACCTTGAGGATGTCCAACGCCTCCTCGATCAGCGACGCGAAGCAGCGGCGATAGCCGCGCAGCATCAGCTCTTCGCGCAGCGGCAGGCCCGAGAGCGCGTTGACCGAATTGTTGAGGTTGAGCATCAGCTTGCCCCACTGCACGGGCAGCAGGTCGGCATGCAGGTCGAGCGGCACGCCGGCGCGCTCGAACACGGGCAGCCAGGGTCGCAGCGCCGCATCGTCTTCCGCGGCCAGCCGGCCAGCGGTGCCGCGATGGAAGGCGCCGGGGCCGATCTCGGCCACGTTGTACGGCACCATGCCGGCCCGCACATTCAGCGAGGGGCCGGTCTGCGATGCGGCCGCGGAATTGGAGATGCCGTTCTGCAGCGAGACCACCGTAGTGCCCGCGGGCAATGCAAAAGCCAGCTCGCCGGCCGCCGCGGCAGTGGCGCCGCTCTTCACGCACAGCAGCACCAGCGAAGGCCGCGCACCCACCGGGACCTGGTCGCACAGCCGCAATTTCTCGGCAGGCAGCCTGCGCGTCGCCCCGTCGATGTCGGTGAGCGTCAGGCCATGCGCCGCGAGCTTGTCCAGCATGCGCGGACGTCCGACGAAAGTGACGGGCACGCCGGCCGCTGCAAGGCTGCCGCCGATGAAGCACCCGATGGTGCCCGCCCCCATCACGAGCACTTCACCGGGGATTGCGTCTGGCATGAAGTGCTTGTGCGGGTCGAGACGGGTGGATGGTCAGGCGCGTTCCGCAACCCAGGCCTGCACCGACTGCAGCGCGGCCGCAAGGCCCGCCGCGTTGGTGCCGCCGGCCATGGCCAAGTCGGCCTTGCCGCCGCCCTTGCCGCCGACCTGCTGGGCCACGAAGTTGACCAGCTCGCCGGCCTTGACCTTGCCCACGCTGTCGGCCGTGACGCCGGCCGCGATCTGCACCTTGTCACCGTCGACGGCGGCCAGCACGATGGCGGCCGTCTTGAGCTTGTCCTTGAGCTTGTCCATGGTGTCGCGCAGCGTCTTGGCGTCGGCGCCGTCGAGCTTGGCCGCGAGCACCTTGATGCCGTTGACGTCCACGGCCTGCGAGACGAGCTCGTCGCCCTTCGACGACGCGAGCTTGCCCTTGAGCGCCCCCACTTCGCGTTCGAGCGCCCTCACCTGCTCCAGCACCTGCGTGAGCCGGCCCTGCAGCTCGGCGGCCGGCGACTTGAGCGTGGCGGCCACGCTGTGCACGGTCGATTCGAGGTCCTGCAGGTAGGTGAGCGCGTTGGCACCCGTAACGGCCTCGATGCGTCGCACGCCGGCGGCCACGCCGCCTTCGCTGACGATCTTGAAGAGGCCGATGTCGCCCGTGCGGCCCACGTGGGTGCCGCCGCAGAGTTCGCGGCTCGTGCCGATGTCGAGCACGCGCACGGTCTCGCCGTACTTCTCGCCGAACAGCATCATGGCGCCGGTCTTCTGGGCCGACTCCATGTCCATCACGCGGGCCTGGGTCGGCGCGTTGGCGAGGATCTCGGCGTTGACGCGCTTCTCTATCTCGACGATCTGGTCGTGCGAGACGGGCGCGTTGTGCGCGAAGTCGAAGCGCGTTTTGTCGGCATCGACCAGCGAGCCCTTCTGCTGCACATGGTCGCCCAGCACTTCGCGCAGGGCCTTGTGCATCAAGTGGGTGACGCTGTGGTTGCGCATGGTGGCGGCGCGGCGCGCGGTGTCGACCGCGGCCTTGACCGCGTCGCCGACCTTCAGCGTGCCCTGCGTCTGGGTGCCGTGGTGGCCGAACACGTCGGCCTTGATCTTCTGCGTGTCTTCCACGCCGAACTGCACGCCTTCGGCAACGAGCACGCCCTGGTCGCCGACCTGGCCGCCGCTCTCGGAATAGAAAGGCGTGGTGTCGAGCACCACGATGCCGGGTTGGCCTTCCTTCAGTTCCTGAACGGCAGCGCCTTCGAAGTACAGCGCCACGACCTTGGCGTTTTCTTCGAGGTGGTCGTAGCCGGTGAAGGTGTTGCCCGCACCGGCGTATTCGACGTTGCGGTCCATCTTGAACTTGCCGGCGGCGCGGCCCGCAGCTTTCTGCTTTTCCATGGCGGCGTTGAAGCCGGCCTCGTCGACGCTCACGCCACGCTCGCGGCACACGTCGGCCGACAGGTCGAGCGGGAAGCCATAGGTGTCGTGCAGCTTGAAGGCGACTTCGCCCGGCAGCACCTTGGCACCACCGGCCAGCGCCGCGTCGAGGATTTCCATGCCGTTGGCCAGCGTCTCGAAGAAGCGCTCTTCCTCGGCCTTCAGCGTATCGGTGATGCGCTTCTCATCGGCCACCAGCTTGGGGTACGCATCACCCATGAGCTTCACGAGGTCAGGCACCAGCTTGTGAAAGAAGGGTTTCTTCTGCCCCAGCTTGTAGCCGTGGCGAATGGCACGGCGAATGATGCGGCGCTGCACGTAGCCGCGGCCTTCGTTCGACGGGATCACGCCGTCGGCCACCAGGAACGAGGTGGCGCGGATGTGGTCGGCAATCACCTTGAGCGAGTTGTTCGCGAGGTCCTGCGTGCCGGTCTCGCGGCCGGCCGCCTTGATGAGCGCGTCGAAGATGTCGATCTCGTAGTTGCTGTGCACGTGCTGCAGGATCGCGGCCAGCCGTTCCAGGCCCATGCCGGTGTCGACGCAGGGTGCGGGCAGTTTCTTGACCGAGCCGTCGGGCTGCATGTCGAACTGCATGAACACGTTGTTCCAGATCTCGATGTAGCGGTCGCCGTCTTCGTCGGGCGAGCCGGGCGGGCCGCCGGGGATCTCGGGGCCGTGGTCGAAGAAGATCTCGGAGCACGGGCCGCACGGGCCGGTGTCGGCCATCATCCAGAAGTTGTCGGACATGTAGCGGCCGCCCTTGTTGTCGCCGATGCGCACCACGCGCTCGGGCGGCAGGCCGATTTCCTTGGTCCAGATGTCGTAGGCCTCGTCGTCTTCGATGTAGACGGTGGCCCAGAGCTTCTCGGCCGGCAGCTTGTAGACCTCGGTCAGCAGCTCGAAGGCCCACTTGAGCGATTCGCGCTTGAAGTAGTCGCCGAAGCTCCAGTTGCCCAGCATCTCGAAGAAGGTGTGGTGGCGCGCGGTATAGCCCACGTTCTCGAGGTCGTTGTGCTTGCCGCCGGCGCGCAGGCAGGCCTGGACCGAGGCGGCGCGCACGTAGTTGCGCTTGTCTTCGCCCAGGAACACGTCCTTGAACTGGACCATGCCCGAGTTGGTGAACATGAGGGTCGGGTCGTTGCCCGGCACCAGCGAGCTCGAGGCCACCACCGTATGGCCCTTGGAGGCGAAGAAATCGAGAAAGGTCTTGCGGATGTCCGCGACCGTGAATGTGGGCTGGCTCATCTTTGGATTCGTCTTCTGTCGAGGGCGGCGCAGCGATGGCGACCCTCATGTCGAACCCACTGCGGCGAACCGGCCTAACTGCTTGATTTACTTGAACAAACGATTATAGGTTTGGCCATGCGCCCGCGCCGCCTCGCAAGCTGCACGATCCGGAGGCCACGGCTAATATGTGACTTGGCGCAAAAGAAGAGAACCAAATACGGCCGGCGCCATCCGTACTTGTACGGACACAAGATCAAGGAGCTCGAATGGCAAGCCAAGAGGCGGATCAGCACTGGAAGATCGAAGACCTGGATTTCTCGCGCATCGCGCTCGACAGGGTACGCCCGGACGAAAATCTCTTCTATCTGGTGACCTCCGCCTCCTTCGTCGAGAGCGGCTCGGACCTCTACACACACAATCTGGTCGATTTTTTCCGGGGCGACGACGAGGTCACCGACTGGTTGTCGAACCACTGGGAACTCGAGGAACTGCAGCACGGCAGGGCCCTGCGCGCATATGTCCGCCACGTCTGGCCGGAGTTCGAATGGGATGTCGCCTATCAGGGCTTCCTGGAGGAATACGCGACCTACTGCAAGGTCGAGTTGCTGGCCCCGACCCGCGCCCTCGAAATGACCGCCCGCTGCGTGGTCGAGACCGGCACCGCCACCTACTACCGCGCCATGGCGCGCTGCACCGACGAACCCGTGCTGCGGGACCTGGCGACCCGCATCGCGACCGACGAGGTCAACCACTACAAGCACTTCTACCGCTTCTTCCGCCGCTACCGCGAGCAGGAAAAGCTGGGCCGCCTGCGCGTGATGGGCACCATCGGCCGCCGCACGCTCGAACTCAAGAGCGAAGACGCCGACTGCGCGATCCGCCACGTGGTGAAGACGCGCTCGCCCGGCCGCGCCACCGACACGGCCTACGTGCAGCAACTGAGCGCGGACATGAACAGCACCATCCGCACCAACCTGAACCCCGGCCACACGCTCAAGATGCTGATGCGGCCGCTGGAACTACCGGCAAAGGTGCAGACGGTCATTCAGTACCCGATCATGCAGTTCATGCGGCACGTGTTCCTGCGCTGATGGCCGGAAAAATATTGCCAAATAGTTCACGTTTTTATGAGTGTCCTACGGCAACTGCCTATTTCCGACTGACACCCGGACCCCAGGGGGGCATCGACGATACCGATGCTGTCACGCAACAGGGCCCATAAAAGAAGAGCTCTCGGTCAGTGCCCAGAGCGCCCCTCCATGGGCTATTCGTACCCGCTTCGGCGGGTATTTTTTTGGACTCGCCCCACGCACGGCCCAGAGGCCGCCCCCTGGCTCAGGTCGCCGAAGTCAGCCCGGGTTTGCGGGTTCCGTCCAGCGAATACAACTGCGGCCGCTCGTCGGCGGCGGCACCTTCGGCGGGCATTCCGTGCGCCACATTCTGCGGCTGGCGATAGAGCTCGTTCTCGAGACGCCTGACGCGTTCGGCGTACATCCTGGCGAGGGCGCTGTGATGCTCTGCCGCAGCCTGATGCTCGATGCGCGCCATCTGCGCCTCTTCCAAAAGTGCCGCCGCGCGCCGGAGATACGCGGTGTGAGTCGGGCGAAACAAGAAGTCGAACGTCATTTCACGCTCCTTTCCGCGAGGGTGCGGTGGGAAGTCATGTTCCTCCGCGCCAGCCTTCAAGTCTGTCGGAACACGCCTACCTTCGGGTTACCTGCTTTTGTTGCGGCATTTCCGCCCCTGCTCCATGCCCGTGGCAGGTTGTCCGTTCTTTGTTTGATCCGATGGCGACGAAGCTACCCCAAGTCCGACCGCTTGCAATCCAGGACCGTGCTTGTCTCGATCGTTCGCAGTGCCGGCACCTTGCCGACGAACGTCACCCCGGCACGTATCAGGCGCCACTCCCCTGCCTTGAACAGCTTGAAGAGGTGCGTAACTTCGTCACTCGCGGCGGGAATGGCGTTGAACACGTAGACCGGCTCGCCCCCCTGGGTCTCGTCCATGCTCAGCAGCTCGGCCCTCATCTTGCCCATGGTGTCCGCGTCTTTCGTCCTCTGGCGAACAACGTCCATGTTGACGGTGCGAGAGTGCTCGTCGATCGAGATCCTGCGGATCCAGGGAGCCGGCCCTGCGCTGCTCGAAGCCGGCGCGCACACGATCGTTCCAGCGGCGCACGACCCGGCTGCCGCGGCGAGGAGCAGATGGACAGCCAGCCTGGTGGGTTTGAATTTCATGCTCGATATGGTGCCAGCCTCCTCCTCGGTGGGGTGGGCATCGAAGGACATGCCACCACAGTTCGAGCGGGAGGGAGCGGCCCGGCGCAGGCACGTTCTTCAGTAGGAGCCGGGCGGCGGCGTGTGCTTGAAACGTCGCGCCGTCGTCATGCTGATGAGCCGGGCGCGCGCGGCGCCGAGCCTGGCGCGCCCTGCACCGACCATGCCGCCGAGGGCCGATTTGACTGCGTCCGCGGTGGGCGATTCCCTCGGATACGAGGGGGACAGGCCGCACTTGCGCATCAGCCGGTTCACCTGATGGATGCGGGCAACCTCGCGCGTGGCAGCGGTGTAGAAGGTCACCCCGATCGAAATCGACAGGCGATCGCCTGGGCCAGCCCCGTCGACCTTGGATCTCGTCATGTGGGGCGAGGTGCTCGGGAAATAGATGGCATCCCCTGGCTGCGCATTGAACTCCAGCCCGCGCGGCAGGAACGCTTCGTCGAAACGCACTTTCTTGAGCGACTGCGTGACGATGAAGTCCTCCACGGCATCGGCCGGCACGATGGTGCGATCGCGGTGATCCCAGACGTTGAGGGTCTTGTGCCCATGCAACTGCAGCCAGAAGTTGTTCTCTCGGTCGATGTGAAAGGGCGTGACGGACGGCGGCGCAGAGAAGAAGACGAATCCGTTCACCCTGAAGATGTCCGGCTGCTCACGTTCGACGAGAGCGCGCATCGAATTCACCACCGACATCAGCAGAGCCTGATAGCGGGGAATGACTTCGATGTTGTAGAAGGAAACCGACGAACCCGGCTCCTCCATGCGCTGGAAGAATTCCTCGATGCTGCGCCCGTCAGGATGCCGGCTGTCGTGCGCAAGCGTGGACGCGACCGTCCTGTTCGGGTTCATGAACCTGCATTGGTCCAGCTTCGAGAGTTCCATCCCGAGCTTCACGAGTTCGGGCACCTGAAACAGGGGATGCTCGTGAAAGTTGTGGTGCATCGGCGTGATCCTCTGGGTGGAGAAGCCGCCAGGGTCATCCGGCCACACGCGAAACGTCGGTTCCGAAGTCCCGGCCCAATTCAAGTTGGTCACGCGCATCGCACCCTCCAGATCGCTTTTTGGGCCCCTGCCGCCAAACTGAGGCTCGGGCGAGGCCTGCGAGCGAAAGTAGTACTTTCTGTTTCAATGCTGAATTGAATACCTGACCTCCACCTGACAACGGGAGTCTTGTCGGGAAAGTCCCTATGGCAGCGAGGAGGTGGTTGGGTAGTTGGCCGCGGCCGATGTGTCCGATCCTATTACTTGGCCAACCACCCTCAGGTTGCATCCAGGCTGCCAGTAGAATCCGTCCCCACCGCGGGTGTAGTTCAATGGCAGAACGGCAGCTTCCCAAGCTTCATACGAGGGTTCGATTCCCTTCACCCGCTCCATTTTCGATTCCTAGGCATTCGACCGAAAAGGACTTTCGCAATACCTAGGTCTCGCTAAGCACGCCGAAGTCGCTGTCGCCCTGTTGCACCGCGTTCACCAACTGGACCCGGTTGCGCGCAGCGAAGCGGCGGCGCAGCTGGCGCATGTGGTAGTCCACCGTGTGGGCGGAAAGATCGAGCCGGTTGGCGATCTCCTTGTCGCTACGTCCCTGCAGCAAGTGCTGAAGGATGTATTGCTGCGTCGTCGATATCTCGATACGCGCCGCGCCGGATTCGCCCGGCATGCGCGAATGTCGCGACAGGTATTCGTGCAGGCTCAAGCCCACCGTCAACGCCTGCCCGACGACCTCGTCGGTGATCCAGCGGCGGCCCGGCTCGCTCGACTGCAGGCTGATGACGGTGTACTGGTTCACCTGCGTCGGCGAAGCCAGGCGGAACATCAACCCGCTGCGGATGCCGCTCGCAAGCAGGTCGTCGACGAAGCGCTGCCGCTGTCCCGCGGGGTCCTCGGCCGTGGAGGCGGCAGCGGAAAGAGGCGCAGACTCGATCTGCTCGACGTCCCACACCAGCGGCAGGCTCGACGCCGGAACACCCTGCTGGCGCAGGTCCATCTCGTAGAGACGATGCGAGAAATAGCGCTGCACCCACTCGGGGTTGGCATAGGCGGTGAAGAAGCTCAGGGGCCACCAGCGTCCACGCAGGTAGGTGATGGTGCCGTAGCCGAGCCAATCGAAGCCGAGGGCGTTCAGCACACCCTGGATCAGGTGGTGGCGCTCCTCCTGGCTGCCCGCGCCCAACAAGTCGCCGACGATGCCCGGCACGCCCCGCGCGTGCCGGTCCGCCGACGGGGGCAGGTACAGCTGCTCTTCCGAGTAGAGCTGCGGAAACGGGCCGCCTGCCGGCAGTTCGGCCGTGTCGCTCGAGGGGGCAGTCGCATCGGTATCGGAATTCCGCATTTGCGACAGCGATGATGCCGCAGCGCGTTGCAACAAGGTAGCAAGAATCATGGGATGCCTGTTCGAAGTGCCGCATGCATCAGCCGACGCTGCGGGCTGGGCCAAAGTAACAAAGGACACTGGTGTCCGCCTTGTAAATTCTTAGCTTCAGACGCGCATTCGCAACGCCCGCACGGGCCGAGGCGGACCATGGCATCGCACACCGCGCGGCGACTGAATACCTTCGCATGACCGATGCAAGATGCTCATCGAATCATGCGAAAGCGGGTGCTTCGCAGAGCTCCCGCGGCACTTGCCCGGAGCCGCCCGGCAACTACCGCAGGCTCTTCGCGTTCGATGCGCTGCAGCCGGCTTCGGCCAGGAACGGCGTCATCGGGTAAGACGGTTGCGGACTGCCGCATCGCTGGCTATCTCCTCTCCAACTGCAGCCTCACATGCGCCGCCACCGCGGCGATCGTAGCCTCGATGCAGCGCTGCAGCGGTGCGAAACCGTCGTTCGGTTCGCGCGTCGCCTCGTTCATGTAAACCGGGCGGCGGATCTCGATCTGCAGGCTGTGCCGCTCCTCGGCCGGATTGCCGATCTCGCCGATCAGCGCCACGCCCTTGTAGGGATCGTTGCGCGCCACCGTGTAGCCATGCGCGCGCGCCGTGGCTTCCACCACGTCCAACAGCGCGGGCTCGCAGGTCGTGCCCTCGCGGTCGCCGAGCACGAAGTCCGCGAGCGGCCGCGTCGGCTTGATGCGCAGCTTTTCATAAGCGTTGTTTGGCATCGAATGCAGGTTGAGATGCCAAAGCGCGCCGAAGTCGGCGACCGCGCGCCCGACTGCCGCCGACAGCGCTGCGTGGTAGGGCTTCCAGAACCCGTCGATGCGTGACTGCACCGCCGCAGGCTGCAGAGGCCGGTCGTACATCGGCTGGTCGGCTGCGATGCGGCTCCAGACCAGGCCGTAGCCCAGGCGCGATTTCTCGCCGGGCTTCAGCGGCGAAGGCCAGGGCCCATCGAGCAGCGCGGGGTCGAGGTCGTCGATGGCCCTGTTGGGATCGATGTAGGCGCGCGGAAACTGTGCGGCCAGCAAGGTCGCTCCATGGCGCGGCGCGGCGGCCCAGAGCGTGTCGACGTGCGTGTCCTCCGCCTGGCGCAGTTGCGCGAACTGCACGCGGGTGACGAAATCCGCCGGATAGCGGGTACCGCTGTGCGGCGAATCGCACACCAGCGGCAGCCGCGCCACGCCGGATGGCGGCTCGACGACGACGACGGGAGCGGTGCCCTGCATGTCCTGCGCATCCGTCACAGCTTGATGTTCGCCACCTTGGCGATGCGCGCGTACTTGTCCATCGTCTCGCGGATCTGCTGCGCGAACTGGGCCGGCGTGTTGGCCATGGGCACGCCCGAGATGTCGATCGTGCGCTGCTTGAACGCCGGGTCCTGCATGGCCTGGTGCGCGGTGACCATGAGCTTCTCGATCACCGGAGCCGGCGTGCCGGCCGGAGCGACCAGGCCGAACCAGCCGCCTTCGCTCATTGCCTCGAAGCCGAGCTCGCGGTAGGTCGGCACGTCGGGCAGCAAGGGCGAGCGCTGCGGCGAAAGTACCGCCAGCGCGCGCAGCCTGCCCGCCTTGATGTGCGGCAGCGACGACGGCAGGTTGTCGGTCATGGCGTCGACCGTGCCCGCCAATGCGTCGGTGGCCGCCTGTCCTGCGCCCTTGTACGGGACGTGTGTGAGCTTGATGCCCGCAAGGTCCATGAACTGCTCGACGTTGACGTGCCCGAGCGAGCCGTTGCCCGGCGATGCGAAGGTGAGCTTGCCGGGCTGCGACTTGGCCAGCGCGATGAATTCCTGCATCGTCTTCACCGGGAGCTTGGGGCTCACGACGAACACGCTGGGCACCGACATCACGTTGGTGATCGGCTGGAAGTCCTTCACCGGGTCGTACGGCAGCTTGGTGTAGACGGCCGGGTTCGCGCCATGCGTACTCACCGTGGCCATGCCGATGGTGTAGCCGTCGGGCTCGGCCCGCGCGACCGCCGAGATGCCGATGGCGCCGCCCGCGCCCGCGCGGTTGTCCACCACCACCTGCTGCCCGAGGATCGCCGACATCTTCTCGGCGAGCAGCCGCGCGATGAGGTCGGTCGAGCCGCCCGGCGGGAACGGCACGATCAGCTTGACCGGCTTGTCAGGGAAGGAAGCAGCGTGCGCATCGACGGCCGAGAGTGGCAGCCCGAAGGCGACGGCGGTGACGGCCAGCAGGAGGTCTCGGCGCTTGTTCATCGTTATTAAGTCGAAAGAAATATCGGGATGGACAACACACATCGCAGGTGCCCTGAAGTGCGGCGATTATGTGAAGCACCCCTGATGTTTGGGGTGACAATTGCGCCGCCTGCTATGACCAGTGCGCATAGCTGGCCACCCCCACTCCACCCATGCGCATCCGTTCACCGTCGCTGCACGAATTGCATGCCTTTGCCAGCACCGCACGCCTGGGGAGCTTCTCGAAAGCGGCCGACGAGTTGTGCGTCACGCAAGGCGCCGTGAGCCGCGCGGTGGCGCGACTCGAAGAGCACTTGAGCATGCGTCTGCTGACGCGCCATGGCCGGCTCAGCACGCTGACCGATGCGGGCCGCGCCTATCTCGACAGCGTGGCACCGGCGCTGCAACAGCTCGAGTCCGCAGCCGAAGCCGTCGGCGCCGAGAGCGGTTCGCACGCCTTGCGCCTGTCGGTGCCGCCGACGTTGGCCACCAAGTGGCTGATCCCGCGGCTGCCCGACTTCCGCGCGCTGCACCCCGAAGTGGCGATATCGTTCGCGCCGTACCGCCGCGACGATCCGTTGGACACCCCCGACATCGACGGCTGGATCCGCGTGCGAACCGGCGAGGTGCCGTGGCATCCGGCGAGCATCGAGTCCGACTACCTCGTGGGCCGCGAAATCGTGCCGATCTGCCGCCCCGAAGACCTGCGCGGCCGCCTCGCCTTGCGCATGCCGCAGGATCTGCAGCAGCGTCCGCTGCTGTTCCACACCAACTACCCCGACAACTGGCGCCTGTGGTTCGCAACGCAGGGCATGCCCGATGCGAACCCGCGCCCCGCGGCCGATTTCGATCAGGTCGTGATGCTGGTGCAGGGCGTGATCTCGGGCCTCGGCCTCGCGGTGGTGCAGCGCTGCCTGATCGAGGACGAGCTCGCCGCCGGACGCATCGCGATCCCGATCGACCGCGCCGCGCTGACGCCGCGCGGCTACTACGTCTGCGCGCCGAAGGGGCGGCGCGAGACGCGGGGCATGCGGGTGTTCAGGGACTGGGTGCTGGGGCAGGCGGCTGGTGCCGCTTCACACCCCCTGCCCTGATCCTCCCGGCGCACCGCCGCTCGGCCTGTCCAGCGGATTCACCCTGGACGCAGCGCCAAGGTCGAACAGGTTCATCACCCCTCTGGGCATCTTCCGCGTGGCGGCCGATGCGCCGTCCGCAGGCCCGAACCGCTCGACGTCGCCCGGAACGAAGCCACCCCAACGGTCCAGCGCGCGCGCTGCGATGACCGCGCTGAGAGGCACCGTTCCCTCGCCCCCGCCCTCGACCGTATAGAGGTGCGGCGGCACGACCCTGGAACCTCGGACCGGTTCGGGCAGATCCTTGATTGCAGCCCACTTGGCCTGCGCCACCGTGTCGTATCGATCGCTCTCGAGTCCGCCTGCGCGACGCACCGCCTCGGGCTCGGGTCCGAGTGCGAACTGCACACGCCCTGTCGCAGGCGTGTTTGGCGCCTCGCGCTCCGCGGCGTTTTTCCGCCCCGTGCGAACGAGCCTGGCAATCACTTCCTTGAACAGGTCCGTCGGCATCGAACTGGTTGCGCTGAGTCCGGCCGGACCGCCAGGGTCGCTCAGCACAACGTCCCCCGAGTGCGCGGCCAGGAACTCGGGATCCCAGGGATGCGCCCGGGCGCTCTTCAGGCTGTCCGCCACCGCGCCGGCCTGCATCGCGGTCCGTTCATTGAGGATGACGGCCTCCTGGCCCTTGAAGGTTCGGGTGGGGTAGTCCACGTGCAACGAATTGGTCGATGCCGAGTACGCATCCATGAAGAGCACTGGGCGACTGCCGATCAGGTACGGTCCTTTGACGTCGAGCACGTTCCCGGAGCCTGCGGCGCCGGCGAGTGTCGAGAGGGCCCCCGCTTCCTCGTGCGCCAGGGTCAGCGCACCGTCTACGCCGGCGCCGTCCGGAATATCCTCCAGAAGCAGGCTTGTCGCATCGGTGGTCAGCGGGTTGCCCGCCTCGTCGAGTGGATGGAAAACCTTCACCACCCGGTTTGTTCCGAACGGGTAGACGGTGCCGGCCGCGCCAGACCCGAGCGCCTCGGGCCCCATCAGCCCGCTCGCCTCCACGCCCGTCATCGGTCGGCTCGTTCCGTCGGCATCGCGAACCATCAGCCGACGCACGGGTATCTCACGTCCGCTGTGCGCATCCGTCATCATTACGGTCCGGCCCTCCCAGTCAACATCGAGCGGCACGCCCAGACGCATCGCAGCCGGCCCTTCGAACCTACCGAAGCCGTCCACCGTGCGTGCCGCGATGAGGGCGTCGGCGGGAAGGGTTCGCGTACCGTCCGGTGCGGGCCTGGTGTTCGCCAGCACCGCCTGCGCCTTCGGACCGTCCACGGTGTAGATGTGCGGCCTCTGCATCTGCGCGTTGCCATCGGACGGCGGCACATCGCGCATGGCCGCCCATTTGGCCGCAGCCACCGTGGGATACAGGCCGGTCGGTGTTTCGCTGGAGCCGGCAGGCAACTTCAACCCGCCCATCCGGCCCACTTCGTCAGGCGCCGGGCCCAGCGCGAACAATGCCTTGTCCGCAGTTTCGGGGGCCGGGCGAAGCGCGGCGTTTTGCCGGCCGGTGCGCGCCATCCGCGTGGCGACGTTGTTGAAGAAGTCGGAAGGAGGCAGCCCTTCGTGGACCCCGGCAGGGTCGTGCAGAACCGGCCGGCCCTTCGAGTCGAACAGGAACTGCGGATCCCATGGATCCTGCCCGGCGCGGTGGAGCCCGTCCGAGATCGCCGCAACCCCCGTCGCCGTGCGTTCGTTGAGAAGCTCGGCGCCTGGGCCCGTGTACGTGCGGGTGGCAGTGACAACCCTCAACGTCGTGCTCGACTCCTCGTAGCGAGGCATCACCGTGACGAGGCGGTTGCCCACCAGGAAAGGTCCCTTGACGGCGAGCACGTTCTCCTCGCCCGCTCCGTCGGTCAGTTTCCGCAAGGCCGCCACCTCCTCGACCGCCCGCTCCATGGAACTGTTGATCGTCGCACCGTCCGGCAGATCGACCTGCAACTCGTCCAGAGCCATGCTGAAACGGCCGTCTCGGATATCGCTCTCGGTGCGCAGGATCTTGATCGCCTGGCCAGCACCGAATTCGTACACGGTGCCATTCCCGCCCACGCCGATCTGCGCGCCCATCCTGGCGACGACCTCGGCACCCGTCATCGGTCGCCGCGTGCCATCGGGCTCGACCATGGCCAATCGGGTGATCGACAGTTGTTTGCCGCCGCTCGTCTTCACGACGACAGGCTGACCGTTCTCCAGATCGATTTCGGGTCGTGCAGCGCGGAAACGCACAGCCCCGTCGGGGACGAACCTGCCGAACTCGTCGACCTGGCGGCCGGAAATGATCGCCTCCAGCGGAATCGTGCGCGCACCGTCGGCAGTGACGCGCACGTTGTCGCGCTCCACGGTGTAGACGTGCAACGGTTGCTCGCCTTCCCTGCGGTGAGGTCCGGGCAAGGGTTCAATGGCCGCCCATTTGGCAGCTGCCACCGTGTCGTGCAACTCGGCCGCCGGCGTGCGCGAAGGACCGGCCACCTCCAGTCCGCCTGCGCTGCTCACCTGCTCGGGCGAAAGCCCGAGCACGAACTGCACCTTGCCTGCACCGGGCGTGTCCGGCGCCGGACGTTGGGCCGCATTTTTACGGCCGGTACGCGCCAACCTGATCGCCTCGTACTCGTGGTCTTTTCGCGCCATGGACCCGCTGACCACGCCATCGGGATCGTGCAGGATCACCGAGCCATTGGGGTGAGTCAGGAACTGAGAATCCGACGGATACCTGTCGGCGAGCCTCAGGCTGTCCGTGATGGATGCCGCGCTCCGTGCCGTGCGCTCGTTGAGAAGTTTGCTGTCTTCGCCCGTGAAGGTCCGCGTCGCCTGATCAATGACAAGTGCGTCGCTGCTGTGTGCATACCGAGGCATGAGCAGCACCAGGCGGTCACCGACGAGGTAGGGGCCTGCGACATCGACCACGTTCTCCGCGCCGGCGTGGTCACCCAGTTCCTGCAATGCATTTTTTTCAACGTGCGCCCATGGCATCCCGTCGTCGATCGTCGCGCCGTCGGGCAGCTCCTCGTACAGATGCGTGAAGTCTCCGTCGGCGCGATCCTGAGTACTCCCATACTCTTCGGCCTCGGTGCGGAAGACCTTGATCACCATTCCATCGCCGAAGGGGTAGACCTTGCCGGAAACGCCTTCCCCCAGAATTTCGGGGCCCATCCTGGCGACGACCTCCGCGCCGGTCATGGGCCGCCGTGTGCCGTCAGGCTCCACGACCATCAATCGATGCGCCGAAACCGGGTTTCCTTGACCATCCCTCAGCGTGACGGGCTGCGCACCTTCCCAGTCGATGCTGAGGGGCCGCGCCGCGTTCTTGCTCGCATCCACTCCCATGTCCGCCTCGGTGAAGATGCCATCCAGCGTTCTGCCGGGTGAGGTCTCGGCATAGCCCATGTGCATGCCGACGCCTTTTTCGCCCTTGCGCTTGAGGTGCGGGATGTCCGCCAACCCGTGTGCTTCGGCGTAGTCCGCAATGCGTCGTCCGGCTGCGTCGAGTGCGACACGCAGGCCCGCCTCGTCGACCTGGCCTACGACCGCCGCAGCCAGTTCGTCGCCGCCGGTGCGCAGCGGAATGACGGTGGCGCCGGTGTTCGACAACTCGTCGGCGAGCAGCGTCGCCATGGCCTTGAAATGCACGTTGGCGCGCTCGTCGACGCCCATCGCGTGGTTGAGGCCGCCCAGGTTGGCAACGTCGGCGGACACGTAGAAGCCGTTGTCGTCCGAGTCGTCCACCAGGTCCTGCATCCGACGTACCGTATCGGTTTTCGCGCCGGACTGGCGCGCGTCGTAGAAGCCCGTGACGCTGTCCTTGGGTGAAATTCCGTAGTGCAGCAGGCCGGTGAGCTGCTCGGTGTTGAGTCCCGCGTCACGGGCCGCGGCGGTAAAGCTCTGCTTCCTGACCACGTCCGGATCGATGGACGCGTGTTCGTGCGAGCCGCTCGCAAAGCGCGTGGGATGACTCGGCGTCAGGACTTCGGGGCCGCCTGGCTCCGGCGCGCCGCGCGCCGAGCGTCCAGCGCCGTCTTCGCCCGCAGGCGCTCCTCGTCGACCTGCTGCTGCAGTTGCTGCAGGCGTTGCCTGCGCTGCTCCGGATTCAGGCCGGTCAACCCCAGCCGCTCGTCCCGTGTCTGTTGTGACATGCTGATTGCTCCTGCGAACGCCTTGATCGGCCTCGGTAAATATGTGGTCCAGGGTTTTGTCTTTCGACACCGATGTATACCCGATGCGCAGGCCGACCCCGGTTTCCTCCGCGTGTTTGGGATGCGGAATGTCTGCCAGGTCGTGGTCCCGAGCGTACTGCCCAACCTGCCGCTGCGTCGCATCGACCGCGCTGGCGAGCGTGGGTTCGTCGATGCCCATGACCACCACGCCGAGCTCCTTGCCGCCGGTGCGCATCGGCACCACCGTGCCGCCAGTCGCTTCCAGCTGGGCGGCGAGGATGTCGGTGATGCCGCGGATATGCACGTTGGCTGCGTCGGCGACGTTGTTCATCGCCGCGTTCAGCCCACCCAGGTTGGCCATGTGGGCCGACACATAGTGCGCGTCCTCGCCGCTCTCGGCGACACGCGCCTGCGTGCGCGAGACGGTGTCGGCCTTCAGGCCCGACAACCGCGCATCGTAGAAACCGGTCACCGTGTCGCGATGCACCAGTGTCCAGCCGCGCATGGCGTCCGCTTGCGCATCGGTCAGGCCCAAGTCGCGCGCCAGGGCGTCATATGTCTCGCGGGCGACGCTGTCCGGATCGACGGCTGGCGCGCTTCGCTCCTGGCTCGGGTTCGCGGACCGGCTCGCGACCTTGCTCACCACCGGGCCGGACGCCCCCGTGTCCTGTGCCGCACCGAGCCACGAGTCCGGGTCGGGATGCGTGTCGATCAGCTTCTGGATGTCGGCCGTCCACTTCGCCCGGCCCGCGCCATCGGGCAGGTAGAGGCCGCGGTCGGTCTCGAAGATCAGCACGTAGCGGTCGGCGCCGCCCGTCACCGGCGAACCCTGTTCCAGGCCCACGGCGATGGGACCGCGCCGCGCCATCGACTCCTGCCCGAACAGGCTCGGGATGTTGGCGTTGACGTGCGGCTCCATCAGCACGAGCGGTCCGCCGCCGTGCACGCGTGCATAGAAGGCCAGCACTTCTTCTCCTCGCCGCTTGCCTTCGGCCGCCGCCTCCTCGATGGTCAGCATCTTGCCGGCCTTGTTGGTGCCCGGCACCTGCTTCGCATCGGCGTTGAGGTAGGTCGAAAACTGCCAGACGTCGCCGCGTGCGACCAGGTCTTCGCGCGACACCTCGCCGGCCTGGAACTTGCCGGCGCGGTAGTACGACGCGGGCAGCGTCTTCACGTACTTGCCGTCGACCAGCGCCTCGCGGTGGAGCGCGATGATGCCGAGTGGCTTCTGGCCCAGCGGCGAGCCTTCGGCCGGATAGACGACGTAGGCCATGCGGGTGCCGTCCGCCATTTCCTGCTGCCACTTGCGCGCCATGCCTTCGGGCCCGAGGTTGTTGAAGTCGGGGCTGACGGCCAGCTGCTTCGTCAGGGAAGCGAGCACCGCGGGTGCATTGCGGTCGCTGAACTGCTCCAGCCGCACCACCCGTTCCTCGATGCCCAGTACGAACGGATCGATCCAGTTGCCCTCGCCGACCCGCGCGCCCATGTTGCGCACATCGGCGCCGAGCGGCGCGTCGACGTGCTCGCCGCGGCCGTTGGGCGCGAGCCAGAAGCGCTGCTGCGTGTCGAAGTTCTCGCCGGCATGCGCGCGCCCGGTCGAGACGTCCATCAGCGGGAGTTGCGGCCTGGCCGTGACGAAGTCGCCTTCGCCAAGCTCGATCTTCTCGCCCAGCTTGATGGTTCCCCCCATCGCGTGCACGCGTGCACCGAGCTTTTCGCCGAGGTGCAGCGCGAGCGACTGGGGCACCACCGCCTGGGGATCGACGAGCTTGCCGGCGCGGCAGATGTAGAGCGCGACGTCCTGCCCCTCCGGGTAGCCCGCCGCCCGCATGTCGGCGGCGATGCGCTCCGGACTCGGCACGTTCGCCTCGTCGGCCATCACGACGAAAGCCTTTTCGGGCACCGCGACCTCGATGTCGCGCGCCGGCACCGGACGGCCATCGACGGTTGCGTCGCCCTCCAGATAGTTCAGGTCGGCACGGCGATGGGCGAGCGGCTGAACCTGCCATTCTTCCGGCCCGAGCCAGCGCTGCGGACGTTCGTCGCCCGCGATGCGGCTGTCGAGCAGCGAGCGGTACTCCGCCGTCCCCGCGCCGCCCTCCGCGTAGCGGCTCACCGGGGTCTTGAAGATGGCGATGTAGCGGGTCGGCGGGGCTTCCCCCGCGAGATCTCCGGTTCTTGGCGGACCCGCCTGGTGCACCACCGTGATGGGCCCTTCGCCGGACATCCGCTCCTGGCTCTTCAGGCTCGGTACGTTGGCATCCTTGGGCCACCCCAATTCGGGCACGTCCTCGGGCGCGCCGGCGTGCACGGCCGCATAGAAGGCGTCGATGTGCTCGCCCTTGCTCGCCAGTTCCTCCACGGCCGCCGCCATCAGCTGCTTCTTGGCCGCCGTATTGACCACGCCGCCCGGGAAGGCGGACTTGGAAGAAGTCCGAGCCCTGCTGAGGTAGGTCGAGAACTGCCAGACCTGGCCGAGATCACCCAGCGCCTCGCGGCTCAGTTCGCCCGCCGGCTTCGCGCCCGGGTAGGTGTCGGCGGGGCGGATGCCGATGAAGCTGTCGCTGACCAGCGGCCCCCTGTGCACGGAGATGATGCCCAGCGGCCGGCGCGCCAGGTTCGAACCGGGCGCGGGGTAGATGACGTAGGCGATCCGGCTGCCGTCCTGGACTTCCGCCGTCCACTTCTTCGCCATTTCCTCCGCCCCCAGCTTCGTGAATTCGGGGCTGAAGCGCAGTTCGTGCGTCAGGTACGGCAACACGTCGCGCGCGTGCTGCGCATCGAACGGCACAAGCTCCACCGCGCGGTCCTCGATGCCCAGATGCAGCGGATCGATGGACTTGTCGCCCACCGTCGCCCCCTTGTCGAGCACCTTCTGCGAGAACGGCCCTTCGGCCTCCTGCGTACGGCCGCCCGGCTCGAGCCAGAAGCGCTGCTGCGCATCGAAGTCCGCATCGGTCACCGAGTGCGGCGCGTTCTGCGAGACGTCCGTGAGCGGCAGGTTCGGCCGTTGCACCACCGGCGCGCCCTCGACCGTATTCCTGGCGCCCAGCACGATGTCGCCGTCCACCGCATGCACGCGCGCACCCAGCTTGTTGCTCAGCTCGCGAGCCAGCGATTCGGGCACCGGCGCATCGGCCCGCGCGGGCGTGCCGCCTTCGCAGAGGTAGAGCACCACGTCCTTGCCCTCCGGGTGCCCGGCCGCGCGAAGGTCCGCCGCGATGCGCTCGGCGCTCGGCGGGTTGCCGCGCTCGGCCATCACCAGGATGCTGCCGGGCGGCACCGCCAGTTCGATGTCGCGCGCCGGCACCGGGCGGCCGTCCACCGTCGCTTCGCCTTCGAGGTAGTTCAGGTCCGCTCGCCGCGTCGGAGCAAGCAGGCTGCGCGAGCCCGGCACGCCGTCGAAGGCCTGCTCGATCTTGCCGCGCCACTTGAGCGTGCCCTTGCCTTCGGGCCCGTAGAGGCTCGCATCGGTCTCGTAGATGTAGATGTGGCGCGCCGGTTCGCCGTCCGGGTAGGTCTCGGTCTTGAACGGCGAGCTGTCCTCGTAGCCGACGGCGATCGGCCCGCGGCCGACGGTCTGCGACTCCTGGCTGAAAGCGCTCGCCACGTTGAACTTGTGGCCATCGAGTGCGACCGTGACGCCATCCGAGCCGGTGATGAACGGCGCGCCACCGCTGACGCGCGAGTAGAACGCCTCCACCGGCGCGCCCTTGGCCGCCTCCTGCCGCATCACGTCGCTCATGAACTGCATGCGCGCGGCCTTGTTGATCACGCCGCCCGGATAGCGGTTCTTGTTCGAACCGAGGTAGGTCGAGAACTGCCAGACTTCGCCGCGGGCCTGCAGCGCCTGCTTGCCGGTCTCTCCCGCGGGCTTGCTGCCGCGGTAGAGCGCCGCGGGCAAGGTGTTGCGGTAGCTGTCGCCGATCAACGCTTCCTTGTGGACCGAGATCACGCCGATCGGCGCATCGGATGCCGGCGTCGAGCCGGCTGCCGGGTAGATCACGCGGGCGTAGCGCGTGCCGGCGGCGATCTCGCCGAGCCACTTGCCGATCATGCCCTGCGCGCCGAGCGCGTTGTACTCGGGGCTGACGCCCAGTTCCTTGGCGAGCAGCGGGAACACGTCCTGCGCGTTCTCCGCGGTCATCGGGTGCATGTCGACCACGCGGTCCTCGATGCCCAGGTGCAGCGGGTCGATGGTCTCGTCGCCCACCCATGCGCCCTTGCCGAGCACTTCGGACGAGAACGGTGCATCGGCTTCCTGCGTGCGGCCGCCCGGCTCCAGCCAGAAGCGCTTCTGCGCATCGAAGCTGGCATCGGTCGCCCGGTGCGGTGCGTTCTGCCCGTTCTGGGAGATATCGGTCAGCGGCAGGTTCGGCCGTTGGGTGACGGCATCGCCCCCGAGCACGACCTGCTCGCCCAGCACCACCTCGCCATCCACCGCATGCACGCGCGCGCCGAGCCTGTTGCTCACCTCGCGCGCCAGCGATGCGGGCACCGGCGCATCGGGCCGCACCGGCGTGCCCGCGTCGCAAAGGTAGATCACCACGTCCTTGCCTTCAGGGTGGCCCGCGGCGCGCACATCCGCCGCAATGCGCTCGGCGCTCGGCGGGTTGGCCCTGTTGGCGATGATCAGGATGCTGTCGGACGGCACGGCGAGCTCGATGTCGCTGGCCCGCACCGGCTGGCCCTTGACCGTGACCTCGCCGTCGACGTAGTTCAGGTCCGCGCGGCGCAGCCCCGAGGGACGCGTCGCGGCGGCGGGCGCCACGGGCAATGCCTCGTCGGGCCGCTGCCCCGCCACCAGCGCCTGGGGCTTGCGCCCATTGCCGGGCTGCAGGCCCGTCAGCACGTCCACGATGTCCTGTGCCACGTCGGCGCGCAGGAACTTCGCATCGCCGATCGCCGGATTGTCGCCACCCATGTGCTTCTCGCGCAGCGCCGCCACAGTGGCGCGCTGCGAGGGGTCGAGGTGGGCCTGCAAGTCGTCGAAGAACTTGCCCAGCTGCTTCGCGCCGCCCGTCGGAACGAGCGGCGTCGATCCCGTCAGCGATTGCTCGAGCACGCGCGGGACCCAGTTCGGCACGTCCACGGCGGCCGTGCCGTCCGATGAGACCCTGACGCTGCTGGAGCCGCCCTTTGCCACCGATCTGGAAACGCCGTTCGCCTCCACGCCCACCTGCACGCGGAACTCCACGCTACTGGCCAGCAGGCCCGCGTGAAAGATCTTCGGCACCGGAAACACCGCGGTGAGCCGCAGCGATCCGTCGGAATCGGGCCGGCCCTTGCCACCCGTCATCCCGTCGATCAGGTTGCCGCGGCCCGCCACGTGGTGCGGCGAAGGCTGCGAGCGCTGCGCCGATTCGGGCAGCATCTTGTAGGCAAAGTCCTTGACCCGGTAGACCCCGCGCTGGAAGCCGCGCTCCAGCTTGTTGTCGGCAAAGATCACCCAGACGTTGCTGGTCGACTCGTGGGGCACGCGCCGCGGCTTGCCGGTCAGGTCGACCAGTTCGTTCTGCAACGGCTTGCCCGGCACCGCGGTGCGGTGGTGGTTGCCGCCGCGTTCGGGCACGAAGACCAGCGCCTTTTCGGGGTCCACATGGCCCTTCGCGACCAGGTCCTTGAGGCCGGCCACGTCGGGCCTGGCGACGAAATCGCGCACGTCGATGGCCGTGGGGTCGTGCAGCCGCGCGGTATCGGCGTGGGGCACCACGACCTGCATCTTGTACTTGGCATCGGCAAAGGTCTTCTGGAACTGCTCGAAGAAGCGCGCGGGCACGATGTCGCCCTCGCCAATTACATCCTTCAGCAACATCTGCCAGCGCCGCTCCACCGACGCCGAGAAGACGCCGTTGTAGCCCGTCGCCTTCTTCAGCGCCGGAATGAACGGGGCGAACCGGCGGTCTTCGATCACGCGGTCGAACATCAGGCTGCTCGGCACCTTCACGTGGTCGCCCGGCGTGTTGTGGGCCTGACCGCCAAGGAAGTCCTTCTCGCCCTCGGACAGCTTGATGTGCTCGCCGTCCAGCTTCACGCTGAGCGTGACCTCGACCACCTGGCCCGAGCCGTCGGCGGCGGGGCCGACAATCTTGGCCGACCGGATGTTGACGCCGTAGCCCGGCGTTCCCCCAGCGAACATCTCCTTCTTCGCGATATTGATCAGGTCCTTGGCGAAGACGGTGAAGATGGTGTCGCGCGAGAACGGCAGCAGGCCCCACTGCAGCATGCTGGTGCGCCGGTACTCGTCGGGCCGCACCGCGACCGACAGCTCCTTGCCCAGCGCATTCTTCAGCGGATCCATCGAGCGCAGCTGGAAGCTGTCGTAGGCGCCCCGCGCAATCGCGCGGAGGTTGGTGCGCGTGCCGATACCGGTGCTCACCGACTGCACCGTCGGCGAAGCGAGCCAGGGTTCGACCTCGCCGACGTTCAACCGGCTGCGCGCCGTCACGCCGAGGCGCATGTCGCGCCGGGCGGCGCGCGCTTCATTGCGCGCCGTCTCCAGCGCGCGCGGGTCGAGCCGCGTACCCGAGCCGTAGATCGCCACCATCTCGTCGCCGGTGAGGTAGGACTGGCGCTGGTCGTAGCCGTCGTAGGCCGGCTTCGCGAAGACGCTGTCCGGCCCGCGCGCCAACTCCGGCTTGCTCGCCTGCACGATGATCTCGGGCTCCTTCGAACCGGGGTTCGGGTTGCGGGTGATCTTGATGTTGTCCAGGCCCACGCCGCGCAGCCGCACGCGGATGGCGTTGTCCTGCGCATCCTGGTGCTCCTTGAGCTGCTGCGCGTCCTCGTCGCCCTTGCGGGTCACGCCACCTTCATCCGAGCTGCTCTTGTCGCTGGCCTTGACCTTGGTGCCGCTGCCGGGCGCCTTCGGGTCGCCGGACGAGGCAACGACCTTCTGCGTGTCCAGCGCCACCCGGAACTCGACCACGCCGCCGGGTGCGAGCGCTTCGGCCGCGCGGGTGTGGGTGTCGAGGCCCGTCGACAGGTCATGGGAGGTCGCATTCACCACCACGAGGTTGTCGATGTCGTGCCCGGCAAGACCCGGGAGGTTGTCCGTCCTGACGTTGACGGGGCGCGGGACGGTGCCCGTGACGTCGCCGGGGTTCTGCGGCACATGCGCCTGCGGGTGGCCGGCGACCGCCGGGACCACGGGCACGCCGGGCGCTGCGGGGGTTCCTGCGTTCGCTGCATTGGCCGCATTGGCTGCGTTCGCAGGATTGCCCGCGTTCTGCGCATGGCCCTGTTGTGCCTGCTGCGCTGCCAGCTTGCGCGCCATGTACGGATGCAGGCCGATGTTGCTCACCGTACCCGGGAAGGCCTGGATCCAGGCTGCCGTGCGCTCGCCTTCGTTCATGGACCGGCCGTTGTTGACCAGCGAGATCAGTTGGCCGGTGCCATAGCTTCCGCTGAGGTCGTTACCGAACTGCACGGCCACCGCGCCGCCGAACTTCACCTTCCCGGCGACACCGGCCAGGCTGTTGGGCAGGGGCAGCACGCCCGAGAGTCCCCCGGTGACCGGCGCGGTCAACAAGCCCGTCGCCGAGCTGGCCAAGGTCGACGTGATGCGCTTCTCGCCCTCCTGCGTGCCGAGCTGGCCGTCCAGGCCGACGTGCATGGTCTCGATGCCCACGCGGCCGGCGCCGTCCACGGCCTGCGAGGTCAGGCCGGCGCGCGCGCCGATCGCCATGCGGTTGCCGATCTTCAGCGTGGTGTTGGCGCCGAGCTGCGCGCCCTCCTTGGCCGCGAGCCTGGCAGTCAGCGCGGCGCTGGTGCGCATGCCCGCGCCCACGCCGGTGGGCGTGAGGGCCGCGGATGCGATGTCGACTGCCTCGTCCTTCAGCGTGAACTTCACGTCGTCCCAGGTGGCATCGCCGTTGCGCACCTTGTAGCCCAGGGTCAGCAGCGAGCTGTGGCCGTCGGCGTAGATGTTGCGGCCCTGCGCCGCGGCCACGACGTCGCCCGTGGTGTCCCAGAGCTCGCTGACGGCCAGACCCACCGCGAAGCCCGCCGCCACGTTGCCGCCAGTGGCGACGGTGGTGACGATGCCGGCGAGTGCCGACACGCCCATGCGCGCGGCCTCGTCCACCACGCTCCAGGTCTCGTCGTTCTCGCGCTGCTCGTGGGCGATGTCGACGGCCTTGAGGCCGTAGGCATCCATGAGCGCGTCTTCCTTCTGCGAGTATTCGGTGAGAGAGATTTCACCCGAGGCCAACTGGTCCTTGAGCTTCTTCACGCCTTCGAGCTGCTTCTTCGTGTAGTCGAGCGCCTCGTCGGCGGAATCGTCGAAGATGTCGCGCAGCCAGGTGTGGCCCTCCTGCCCCTTCTTGATGCCGTCATGGTCCTTCTGCAGCCGCGACACGTCGTCCGAGCTCAGCTGCGTCCACTCGCCCCTGGCCTTGGACGCGATGTCCTGCGCCTTCAGCAGATACCGCCCCTGCTCGGACGACGCCAGGAATTCGTTCTTCTCCTCGACGCGGCGCTCGGCGGCGCGCACGCTGGTCGTGGCCGAGGTCACTTCGTATGCCGCGAGCTGTTTCTGCAGCTCGGGGTTTCGCCCCGGCCACTGCTTGATGAAGTCCTCGGCGGCCTTCGTCTGCTCGCGCGTGCGCGCCAGTCCCAGGTCCTTGATCTGCTGGTCGACCTTTTCCGCAGACTCCTGGTTGTCGTTGTTGTACTCGTCCTGCAGCTTCTTGAGCGACTCGGGTTCTTCGCGGTCGGCCGCCGACGCGTCGAGCAGGTGCTCGGTGTATTTCTTGTGCTCGCCGTCCTGCAACACGCCGATCTTCTTCTTTGCGAGCTGGTCGGTGAGCTTGTCGAGCTGCTCCTGCTGCTCGAAGGATTCGGAGAACGCCGTCGGGTTGGCCTTGAACCAATCGTTCTTCTTCGCCTTCAGCCGATCGACATCGCCCTGGATCGCGTGGGCATCGGCCGCGCCCTTGGCGATGGCGGCGTTGTCGTAGCGCAGGTTGGCCTGCTGCTCAGCGTCGCTCGCCTGGTTCCGGCGCAGCCAGGCATCGCGGTGCGGCAGTTCGCCGTTCGTCATGTTCTTGCCGCGGCTCTCGTCCAGAAACTCCTGCGTCTGCTTGAATGCCTTCCACGCCGCCTCGTTCTCTTCCTCGGCGTTGCGGTACATCGGCCCGACGGGCCGCTGGCCCTGGGCTTCGCGCTTCTGGATCTCCTTCTCGTCGAGGCCGCTCCAGCGCCAGGTACGCTTCCATTTCTCGAATTCGGCCTGCAGGTCCTGATTGGCCTTCAGGTTGGCGTCGTGCGCCTTGTCCTTGTCGACGCCGGCCTTGATGAGGTCGACGTCCTTGTCGGCCGCCACCACCAGCCGGTCGATCTTGTCCGAGCGCTCGAGCATGTCGGAGAGATTCGCAAGCGCCTCCGCCTGCTCCTTGCTGCCTGGCCGCGCCACCGTGACCCACTTGTAGGCGATGGCGGTGTTCTTGTCGATCACCGTCTGCTTGTACTTGGTGAGCACGGAGGTGGCCTTGCCCTGCGCGATGTCGGCCTCGCCCTGCGCGGCATCGCGCTGAGCCACCAGCTGGCGGCGCTGCTCCTGCACGTCCGGCAGGACGTCGCCCATGTGCCTGGCATCGCGCAGGACCTTGTCGAGCTCGCCGATCTGCTTGTTGTAGTCGCCCACGGTGCCGAGCTTCTGGTCGGCCCGCTGCTGCGCATAGCCGGCGCCGCCGGGAATCTCGACGATGGCGGGCTTGCCGTTGTCGTCGTAGCCCTGCACCTTGAAGACCGTCTTCTCGTCGATGACCTGCCGCGAGGTGTGGTCGCGCCGCGCATCGTAGGACTCGACCACGGTGCGGTTGGTGGTCGGGTCGTAGAGCGTGCGCGTCTGGATGCCGCTGTTGGCCGCGCTGGCCTTCGTCACGTCGACGGTGCCGGGCGGCAGCAATTCGAGCAGCTTGTCTTCGGAGAGGTTCAGACTCTTGGCCACTTCGGCGATGGGCTTCTTGTCGTCGAAGATCGCCTTGCGGGCCTCTTCGCCCTGACCCGTCTTCGCGTCGGGCTCGCCCATCAGCACGTTGCGGTGGCCGCTCGCGTCGGTGGCCACCGCATGCCGCGCGCCGTTGCTCGCGATGGTCTCCTCGAAGATCGTGCCGTCCGCGCCGTAGGTCTTGACGGTGGTCGGCACGCCGGCCACCACCATCTGCTGCCCGGTCTCCAGCGGCTTGCCGTAGTCGACCGTGGGGTTCAGCGCCAGCAACTGCTCCGGCTTCAGGCCCGCCGCCTCGGCCACGTCAGCGTAGTCCTCGTACTCGCCCACCGGGCGCAGCACCGGCGCGCCGGTCAGGGGTGTCGTGGTCTCGGTGCGCCTGCCGTCCGCGCCGACGACGGTGTCGGTGCGCGTGCCGGCCTTGACGTCGATGGTGTGCGTGACGTTGTTGCCCGTCTTCTCGTCCTTCACCGTCTGGCTCAGCAGCCCGTTGCCGTCCTGCGTGGTCTGGAAGGTCTTGCGCCCGCCCGGCGCCTTCGCGTCGGCAAACGAGCCGTCCACCGAAAGGGAGCCGCTGTGGTAGTCGTTGGTATAGGCAAGCGATGCATCGCCCTTCTTGACGGTGGTGACCTGCACGTCGGTGCTGGGCTGGCTCGTCTCGATCCTGATGCCCGCCGCGTTGGCCTCCGCGATCACCTTCTCCACGCCGATGTTGCGGTCCTTCGCGATCTGGTCGACGGTCTTGCCGTCGGCGATGGAAGACAGCGTCTTCGTGACCTCCGGCGTCACCGCGGTCGTTTTGGGCTGGAACAGGCTGTTCGACGGCGCATTCAGCGTCGAAGGGAAGGTGGTCGGCGCCTGCAGAGGGCTGTTCTGCGCGGTCAACGACAGCGGCGCGAGCGGCAGGCCGCCGTTCGCGGTCAGCGACGGACGCGATTGCACCTGCAGCAACTGGAGTAGCGGCGAATGCAGGGGGTCCGTGCCGATCTGCGCTGTCTGCTCCGGCGGCAGCGGTTTCAGCGGAGACGGCGGCGTGGGCGGACTGCCGTAGAACTCCGTCTGCGCCTCGGCACCGACGGCATCGGTGAACTTCTTCGTCGCGGTATCGGCTTCGCCCCGCAGCGTGGCCGCATTCGTCTGCGCATCGGTGAGCGCGGTGCGCTCCTTGTCGGTGATGGTGACCTGCGGGCGGCTCGCCGCGGGCGTGAGCTCTACCACCTTGGCTTCCGCGTCCTGCGCCTTGCTCTCCTTCTCCTGCGATTCGAGATAGAGATTGGAGAGGTCGCGGGTCTTCTGCGCCTCGTTGCGGTCGGCCTGGGCGTCCTGCACCTTCTTGTCCGTGGGCGCGGAGGCCTTGGCCTCGGGGCTCTTCTTCTCTTCGCGTTTCTGCGTGACCTGGGCGCTCAGCAGGTCGACGTCCTTGTCCTTCAGGTTCGCCTCGGCGCTCGCGCTCTTGGCGCGGGCGTCCTCGAGCTTGCCATCCTGCTGCGCCTTCCTGGCCTTGTTGGCATCGGCCAGGTCCTTGGATTTTTGGGCCTGCGCCTCCATGGCCTGGGCATGGGCCTTGGCCTCCTGGGCCTTGCGCTCCGCCTCGATGGCGCGCTTGCGCGCCTCCTCGGCCTGGCGCTGCGCCTCGCGCAGCTTCTCGAGCAGCGCCTCGAGCTGGCGCTGCAGCTCCCGTGCACGCGCCGCGGCATCCGACTCGGCCGAGCTCGCGGGCTGGCGTGCCTGGCTCACAGGGTTGGGAACGTTCACCGGCACGCGTACGCTGCCGCCACCATCCGCTATCAGAACCATGGGGTGTTCCTTTCGGTCATCGGTTTTTCAGGATTCATTCGCTGCCCTGCGCCCAGCGAAGCAGCTTGGCCACGGGCGCATACAGCGCACGCGGGATCGGCTGGTCCTGCGGCACTTCTTCATAGATGCGCTCGGCCAGCGCGGGCTCGAATTCGGTCGGGATCAGGCCTTCGCTCGCGAAGCGGCGGATCTGCGCGGCCACTTCGCCCTCGCCGCGTGCGATGACGCGCGGCAGGTCGGTCTCGCCGAGGTATTGCAGGGCGACGGCGATGCGCGGCGAATGGATCACGGCCGACGACGCGCGCACCCGGTCGTTCAGGCTTGCGTACACCGCCTCGAAGTAGGCCGAACGCCGGCGCGAGCGGTTGATCGGGTCGCCCTCCATCTCCTTGTATTCCTGGCGGATCTCCTCGATGGACATGCGCTGCTTCTTCATGAACTCGTGGTGCTCGTGCACGTAGTCGACCGCGGCCATCACCGCGTAGATCACCACCGCCCAGCCGAAGGCGACCAGCACCATGTGGGCGGCGGCCGTCATGATTCCCTCGGGCCGCGCGTAGCCCAGCTTGAGCGCGGTGTCGACGAAGCCGCGCACCACCACGAACATCAGCATGCCGAGCAGCGCGGTCTTGGTGCACATCTTCAGCAGGTTGATGAGGCTGCGCGTCGAGAAGATGCGCGTCAGGCCCTCGGCCGGGTTCATGCGGTTCACGTCGGGCTTGATGCGCTCCCACGCTGCCACGCCGCCGACCTGGAACAGCGAGCCCACGATGCCTGCCGCGGCGGTGATCGCCATGATCGGCAACGTTCCCCACACCAGGGTTTCGCCGGTGTGCAGCAGCAACTCGGCGAAGCGGTCGTCGGGTGCCGTCAGCAAGGTGGTGCTGGTCGCATGCAGCCAGAGTTCGCGCAGCAGGCTGTAGATGAGCCGGCCGCCCAGCCACAGCGACAGCACAACCACGATGAACACCACGGTCGAGGCCACGTCGGTGCTGAACACCACCTCGCCGCGCTTGCGCGCGTCGCGCAGGCGCTTGGCGGTGGGGGCCTGGTCTTTCTCCGCCATGCCCTGCCCGCTACAGCGTGGACCTCAGGAAATCGAGCACGCTGTTCTCCGGCCGCAGGAAATCCTGCAGCGACTCGTACACGAAGAACAGGAACAGCAGCATCATCAGGTGCGCCAGCAGGCTCTTGAGCGGCTGCGCAAAGACGAACACGTTGAGCTGCGGCGCCACCCGGCCCACCAGGCCCACGCCCAGCTCCACCAGCAGCAGCACCACGATGACGGGCGACGCCAGCTTCACGATCCACAGGAAGAGCGTGTCGCCCTGCCGGATCGCGAACTGCTCGAGCACCAGGCCCAGGTTGGGAAAGAAGGAGCCGACCGGCCAGATGCGGTAGGAGTCGACGACCACCCCGAGCATCGCGAGCAACCCGCCCGCCGACACGAAGAGCGTGATGACCATCCAGCCCAGGAATTCGCTGGTCGCGCCGTTCTCGTGCCCGGCCACCGGGTCGAAGAAGGAGGCGTTGCTGGAGCCGGTCTGGAAATCGATCAGGTCGCCGACGCTCTGGATGGCCCAGATGAAGATGCCGAAGCCCAGGCCCAGCAACACTCCGATCAGGGCCTCCTTGCCCGCGATGAACACCCAGGTGGTCATCGATGCGGCCGGCACCTCGCCCGCCACCGGCGACATGAAGATCGCCAGCATCAGCAGGATGCCGTTGCGCACGGTGCCGGTGATCATGCCGCCCGACAGGAAAGGCACGACCGCGAAGATCGCGAACAGCCTCGGCAGCGTGAGCACCACCGCCGAGAAGAACTGCTCCATGTTGCCGAGTTCGAAGCTTTCCATGGCTGCTGCGTACCTAGGCGGGCCGGCGCATGGCCCAGGCCTGCGCGGTGCTCTCTTCGTTGGCGTCTTCGAGCCGCAACTCCTGCAGGTGCAGGCGCTCGGTGCGCGCGCGCTGCTGCATCTGCCGGGCCTTCTCGAGTTCGCCATGAGCGGCGCGCAACTGCCGCCGGCTTTTCTCCAGCACCTGTTCGCGCTCGGAGTGCGCCCGCGCAGCCTGCACCGTGGCCTGCCCGGCCTCGGCGATCCGCGCATCGAGCGCGCCGCTCCATGCGCCTGCGCTTCGGAAGGCCTCCACGCTGCACTGGCCGCCAGAGAGCGCGCCCCGGGTGGCCTCCCAGTGCCGTGCCTTGTTCTGCACCTGTTGCTGCTGCCAGGCCTCGGCCTGCTGCAGCCGGGCCTGGCTCTCCTCGGCGGCCGCGCGGTCGCGTGCAACCACGCCCATCGCAGCGGTCTTCTGCCGCTCGCGCACGTCGACCAGGAGCTTCCAGTCGATGCTCATCGCGCCCTCCCAGCCACCGGCTCATAGCGCAGCAAGGCGGCCAACGACTGGTCGAAGGGCTGGCTGCTCTTCGGCGGCTGCGACAGAAACTGGAGCATCGCGGGCCGCCCCTGGATCGCCTCATCGGCCAGCGCATCGCTGCCCGGCTTGTACTCGCCGATCTGCACCAGCAGTTCCATCTCCTGGTACTTGGCCAGCAGGCTGCGAAAGTGCGCCGCCGCCGTGCAGTGCTCGCGCGAGGCGACCAGCGGCATCACGCGGCTGATGCTGGCCAGCACGTCGATGGCCGGGTAGCGGTTGGCCGCCGCGATCTTGCGCGACAGCACGATGTGGCCGTCGAGGATGGAGCGCACCTCTTCGGCGATCGGGTCGTTCTCTTCGTCGCCTTCGGTCAGCACCGAGTACACGGCGGTGATCGAACCGGTCTTGCCCTGTCCCGCGCGCTCCAGCAGCTGCGGCAGCATCGAGAAGATCGACGGCGGATAGCTGCGGCGCGTCGGCGGCTCGCCGCTGGCAAGGCCGATCTCGCGCTGCGCGCGCGCAAAGCGCGTGAGCGAATCGACCAGCAGCAGCACCTTCTTGCCCTGATCGCGGAAGTGCTCGGCAATGGTGGTCGCCACGTAGGCCGACTTGATGCGCTCCATCGGCGGCCGGTCGGAGGTGGAGACCACCATCACGGTCTTGGCCAGGCCCTCGGGGCCGAGGTTGTGCTCGATGAACTCCTTCACCTCGCGCCCGCGCTCGCCGATCAGCGCGATCACGTTGACGTCGGCCGTCGATCCCCGCGCCAGCATGCCGAGCAAGGTGCTCTTGCCGACGCCGGGCGGCGCGAACACGCCCACGCGCTGGCCTTCGCCGAGCGTCAGCAGCATGTCGACGGCGCGGATGCCGGTGGCCAGCGGCGCCTCGATCATGCGCCGCGCGAGCGGACTCACCGGCTCGCGGTGCACCGGCAGCCGCGCGTGGGTGGCGAGCGGTCCGAGTTCGTCGATGGGCTGCCCCAGCGCGTCGAGCACGCGGCCCAGCAGGCCGGCGCCCACCGGGCAGATGTGGCCGCGCCCCGTCGGCACCACCTCGGTCAGCGCCGAGATGCCGGTGATCGGGCCCAAGGGCGTGAGGATGGCGGTGTTGTTGCGAAAGCCCACCACCTCGGCCAGCAGCGGCGGCTCGCCCGGCGTGACCAGCTCGCACAGCTCGCCCACGTGGGCCTGGATGCCGGTGGCGTCGATCAGCATGCCGACCGCCTTGCTCACGCGCCCGCGCATGCCGACCGGCATCACGCGGCCGAAGACCTGCTCCAGTTCAGCGACGATGCCCAACGCCGCGTCGGACGCGATCGACTGCGGCGCGCTCATCGCTTCGCCTCCGCGCCATCACCCGGACGGTCGACCGCGCCACCGCGTTCGACCGCGCGCCGGAAGGCTTCGAGCTGCGCCTCCACGCCGAGCTCCAGCGTGCCCGATGCGGTCTGTACCACGCAGGCGCCGATGGCGAGTGCCGGGTCGGCCACGACGCTCACCGTCATGTTCCATTGGGCTTCGGCCCGCAGCCGCGCCAGCACTTCGCGCATAGAGGCCTCCTGTGCCGGCGCCACGCGCACGCTGATGAAAGGCTCGCCGCGAATCAGCGTGTCCACCCGCATCAATGCGGCCTCGAACAGCGCCTCGGGCCGGGCGTCGGCGATGAACTTGCCCACGGCCTTGACCACGATCTGCGCCATCGCGCTGCGCAGCGAATGCAGCTGCCGCTCGGCGGCCATGGTCTCGGACACCAGTTGCCGCGCGTACTCGGCCTTGGCGCGCTTCAGCCCTTCCTCGTAGCCCTGGCGGCGGCTCGCCTCGGCATCGTGAAGGGCCTGCTGGGTGATGCGGCGCGCCTCCTGGCGCGCGGTGTCCACCACGGCCGATGCGTCGAGCAGCGCCGCGTATTCGTTCTCCTTCAACACCTTGCGCTCGCTCAGGAGCTGCAGGTTGTCGGTGGTGATCAGAAAAGCCAGTCCCATTGCGGCAGTCTTTCGGGAACGATGCAGGAGAGCATCAGTTCGTTGAGTTGCAGGGCCTGGCGCGGCCCCAATGCCGGCACGCTCAAGGCGGAAATGCGCCGCGGCAGCTTGTGCTTCAGGCGTTGGAGCACCAGCTCCCCTTCGGACGCCGCGGCGCCCAGCAGCAGGCGGTAGCCACGGTCGAGCACCACGCGGCCCGTCGCCAGGGGCCGCTGCTGCACCACGGCGCTGTCCATGCGCAGTTCGGTGAGCTGGGGGACGCGGTCGAGCACGAAGTCGACGGCGTCGCGGTCGAAGCGGCGCGCCTGGCGACGGATCTGCAAGCCCGCCCCGCCGCGCACCTTGAAGAGCGGAAGGTGCGCACAGAAGCCGAGGTAGGCCGCGAGACGGCGCAGCGATGCCGCATCAAGCAGCGCCAGCCGCTTGAGCCGCGAGTCGAAGTTGTAGTCGGCCGCCGCATGCGGCTGCGCATGGCCCGGCGCCTGGCCGCGCCGCAGCAGTTCGGCCAGCACCGCACGACCGGCCGGGCCCATGCGGGCCACCGAGCGATGCCGGGCCGGCCAGTTCGCCGGCAGCCAACTCGGATGCAGGTCGGCCTCGGGATGCAGGTTGAAGCGCATCACCAGGCGCACCAGGTCCATCGGGCCGGGCGCGGCCGAGGCGGGGTGTGGCGTAGTGGTCGGCGCGGCCATGGCGTGCGATCAGCGCTTGAGCACCTGCCGGCGCATCCAGGTATGCCAGTCCTGGCCCTGGCGGCGCAACAGAGCCGGCAGCGCCATGAGGCAGACGGCGGCCAGCAGCAGCAGGCCCAGCAGCACCATCGCTGTCTGCGTCGAGAACAGGCCGAGCACCATCGGCGAGCCGGCCGCGGCGCCCGCGGAGCTTGCGCGCGATATCCGGCGCGCCTCGAACAGCGACAGCGACACCTGGTCGTGCGTGAGCCCTTCGATGCTGTGCGCCACCATGTCCTTCACCGCCGGCGCCAGCAGGCGCAGATCGATGTCGGGCCGGTGCTTGATGAACACCGCAGCGGACGACGGCCGGATCTTCTCGCTCAGCGGGTCGTTGGCCGGAATGACCACGTGCACCCGCGCGTCCACCACGCCATCGATGCTGCGCAGGGTCTGCGACAGCTCCTGCGACATGGCGTAGATGTAGCGCATGCGTTCCTCGGAGGGCGTCGACACCAGGCCCTGCTTCTGGAACACCTCGCCCATGCTCACGTAGCGCTCGGCCGGCAGGCCCTGCACCCGCAGCAGATCCAGCGCCTGGCTCAGGCGGTCTTCCTCCACCTCGACCTGCCAGTTGCTGCCTTCGAGCTTTGTCTTGGTCGCGGCGATGCCGTCGTTCGACAGAGCGGCGACGATCTCGTTGGCCTCCTGCTCCTTGAGGTTGGAATAGAGCGCGACCTTGCAGCCCGCCAGTGCCAGCAACAGCACGAGCGCGGCAAGCCAGCGCAGGCGTGGAGGCCTCCTCATTGCTGGTTCTTCAGCAGGCTGCCGAACAGGCTGGTCGCGGCGCTGGCCAGCCCGGTGGAGATATGCATTCGCGCGAACATCATGTTCGCTTCCATGGCGTGATCGGTCATCACGAACATGGTCTTGATGGGGTCGGCGAAATCGATGGACTCGAGCATGCTCTTGCGCATGTCTTCCATGGAGCGCACGTTGCCCGACAACTGCGCGGCCAGCGACTTGGCCGCATCGCCGATCGCACTCGGCGCGCTCGTCCCGGCCGGCGCCTGCACGCCCTGCATCATGTTGGCGAACATGCGTGTCTCGCCCGGCTCGAAGTGCGAAGGGCTCGTCACATGCTGCGCGGGAGCGGCATTGGCGGATGCGGTGGATGCAGCAACTTCGGGGGGCGGCGCGCTGAGCGCGGCAGAGGCAATGGGATCGGTCATGGTTCACTCTCCTCGCAAAGAAAGAAGGGCCGCGCGAAGCCCGTCGGCCTCGCGCGTGCCTTGCCGTCAGTTCTGCTTGGCGGACTGGCGGATGTCGTTGCCGGTGGACTTGGCCACTTCGGTGCCGGCGGCGTTGGCGCCGTTGACCGTCTGGGCGGTGGCGGCTGCGCCGGAGATGGTCGCGCCCGCAGCCATGCTGACGCTCATCAGGCGAGCCTGGTCGGCCGCGGCTTGCTGCATTTGCTGGATCGAGGTGTCGACTGCGCTCATGGTGAAACTCCTGTCAAAAGTTGGGGTTTATGAAGTTGCGGATGAAAACGCTTCGCCATTCGGCAAAGCCATTCCATGCAGCGCACCGCGGTGCGTTTGCGCATGAAATCGGGGAACGCGGGATGAAGAAAAAAATCTGCTTCACCTCGCGGGTTTCTTGTTGGGCACGCCGCCACTCAGCACCAGCCCATCTGCATCGATGCTCTTCAGTTCCGCGCCCGAGCGCAACACCGAGCCTTCGTAGTAGCGGTTGCCGTTCGACAGCTGGATGTGGCGCAGGCCGTTGCTGTCCTCGGTGATGCTCACCATGCGCGCGGGCAGCATGCTCTGCCAGTTCTCCCATTGGGCGCGCACGTCGTCGTCCTTGTTCTCGGTCTTGGGTTTCTCGCGGTACTGCACCTTGTCGGAGACCAGCACCGAAGGGTGCAGGTCCTCGCTCAGGCGGCGGATCTTCTGGCGCACGGCCGTGTCTTCCACCGTGCCCGTCAGCACCAGCCGGCCCTGCCCCGTGTAGGTGACGGCCACACCGGGATCGTCGACGTAGCGGCGCGCCTGCTCGACCATGTCTTCGGCCGAATGCACGTTGACGCTGACTTTGCTGCCGAAGCGCGCCATCGCATCCTCGAGCGTGCGGCGGCGCTGCTTCGATTCCACGTAGCCCTTCACGCCGAACTGCCCACCGGGCGCGGCGATGACCTCGACCTCGGGGAACGGCACGAGCGCCTTTTCCACCTCGGCCAGGTTCACGCTGTTGCCACCGGCCGCACCGCCGCGATCGCCGCCCAACGACATCGCCGCGATGCCGAGCACGGCCAGGATCGCGACCACGCCGCCGACCCAAAGGCCCAGCCGCTGCGTGCGAGATGCGGGCCGGCCCGCCAGCGCGTTCTCGTCGGGCAGCGCGCCATGGGCCGGCGCGAACATGCGGTCCTCCTGCGCATGGGTGGGATAGGTGCGGTCGAGCTGGAAGTCGATCTGCCCCACGCTCACGATGTCGCCCGCCACCACGCTCTTGCGCGGCTGCTGCATCTCTTCGCCGTTCAGGCGCGCCGAGGCGGTGCCCAGGCGCTGCATCGACACGACCAGTTCGCCCACGGTGAACGCCAGGTGCCGCGGCAGCACGTCGCCGCCCGGCAGCATCACCTCGCACTCGCCACCCGAACCGAGCACGTTGATGCCGGGCTTGAGCACGATGGTGCGCCCCTTCACCGCGCCGCTGAGGAAGCGCAGGCACCAGCCGGCGGCTTGCGCCTGCACGCCCTGAGGCGCCTGCGGCCCTGCCGTGGGTTCGTCGTCGAACGGAATGTCGCCATTCATCGCTTCAACCTCCGGGCTCGGGCAGGGGCAGCGTCGGCACCGAGGCTGTGGAGCCGGGCGTGACCAGGCGCGGCGTCAACAGGTAGAAGCGCTCCATGTTGTTCTGCTTCTTGTCGGTGTAGCGAAAGAGTCCGCCGACGCCGGGAATGTCCTTCAGCAGCGGCACGCCGGTGACGGCATTGCTCTTCTCCTCCGACGAGTAGCCGGCAATCAAGAGGCTCGCACCCTCGTCCACCAGTGCCTGCGTGTTGACGGTGCGGCGGCGCACGATCGGGATCTTGTCGACGGACTGCGGGCTCAGGTCGCCGTCGACGATGTCGATGGACATCATCACGCCGCGGCCGGCCTTCTCGTCGATGATGAGCGGCGTCACGCGCACGGCAGTGCCGGCGGTGATGCTGAAGAGGCCCGCATCCTGGAAGCCGTCCACGCGCACGTAGAACTCGCTGAGGTTCTCCAGCACGGCCTCCGTGTTGTCCAGCGTCATCACCTTCGGGCGCGCCACGAAGTTGGCGTTGCCGTTGGTGGCCAGCGCCGTGACGCGGGCCAGCAGGTAGTTGCGCGCGCTGTTGCCGATGGCAGCGGTGAACATGCCGCCCAGCGGCGTGAGCGGGTTGCCCAAGGTGTCGGCGCTGCCGATCTGTCCCGCCTCGCTGCCCGTGCCACCCCAAGTCAACTGTCCGCGGTCGCCGCGGCCGGTCTGGAAGTCGGCGTGGCGGCCGTGCAGGCGCCAGTCCACACCCAGGCTCGTGAGGTTGTCGGAGCTGATGTCCATGATGGTCACCTCGATCTCGACCAGCCGCGGGCGCGTGTCCATCGACTCGATCAGCCTGGCGTACTGCGCCATCTTCTCGGGCATGTCGCGCACCAGCACCGCGTTCATGCGCGTGTCGGCCTGGAACTGCGGCAGCTCGTTGCCGGCAACGCTCGACATGCCGCCGAGCGTGGTGGCGTCGCCGCCCTGCCCCGCGCCCGCGACGTCGATCTTTGGCGCGTTGATGGTTTCGCCGCTGCGCAGCTTGATCTGCCGGTTCGGCCCCACCGACAGCGTGCCGTTGGTACCGCGCCCACCCGATCCGCCGCCCGAGGACTGGTTGCCGGTGCTGCGTCCGTAGAGACTGCGCAGCACGTTGGCCACGCCCGGAATCACCGTCTCCTTGCCGGAACGGTTGATACGGAAGTCGGAGGCCCAGGCGAACTTGAGCGGGAACAGGCGGATCTCCGCGCCCTCCGCCATCGCGGTCTTCTGGTCCGCCAGCTTCACGGCCTGGCGCACCATTTCCACGTAGCGCCGCGGCCCGGTGACGTAGACGCTGGCATCGCGCTCGCTGATGCTCAGCGGATAGCGCTCGTCGGAGATGTGCAGCCGCACCAGCGTCTCGGCAATGCGCGCGGCGTTCTCGGCCGCGATCGGCAGCACCTCGCTCTTGGCATCTGCGGCGAGGTCGACGAACAGGAAGGCCCCGTCGTAGTACCAGGTGAGGCCGTTGACCGAGCAGACGCTGTTGAGGATGTTCTTCGCCGGTCCGTCGAACTTGCCGCTGATCACGCCGTTGACCTTGGGGTCGATCACCGCGGTGATGCCCTGCGACGAAGCCAGCTCGCGCAGGAAGTCGTTCAGCGGCTTCTCGTTGGCGATGATCTGGAAGGGCTTGTTCTGCCAGCGGAACTCCGCCGCCATGCCGTGCTGCATGAGCAGCATGAGCATCGCGCAGCCCAGCAGCATGAGGGCCTGGCGACGCATCGAGAGCAGACGCGCGGCGGCGGTCGTCATCATCATCGCGGCGGTCACGACAGCGAGGTCAGCGACAGGAAGGCGCGCTCGGCGAAGCGCATCACGTCGCGCCCCAGCCAGCCGGCCGTGACGATGATCGCCACCATCACCGCGATCAGCCGCACCGACTGGCCGATGCTCTGGTCCTGCACCTGCGTCACCGCCTGCAGCACCGCCACGACGAGCGACGACAGCGTGGCCACTACCACCACCGGCAAAGAGATCCACAGCACGAGCATGAGGCCCTCGCGCGTGATGTCCAGGATGTTCTGCGGTGTCATGGCGGATCGGCTCTCCCTCGGAAGACAGGTTGCGGTGCGGGTTGCTGTGCGAGTAGTTGCGGGCGTTCATCAATGCGCTTGGGGATTGGTGATCCATCCCACGGGTTGCAGGGCCACGTCGTCGTCGATTTCCTGGTAGGACAGCACCGCCAGCTGCGGCGCGACCGGCTCGATCAGGTTCTTGATGTAGCGCCGTACGTCGGACGACGCGATGGCCACCACGCGGTTGGCCGTGGAGCCGAGCACGCGCCGCAGCTGCTCGCGGATGTCCTGCGTGACGGCCGGGCTCAGCAGCAGCAGGTTGCCGCGCGGCGAGCGCTCGATGGCGTTCTGCACCCGGTCCAGCAGGCTGGACTCGAACAGGATCGCCTCCAGCTGGCGGTTCGGGCCGACGTAGCGGCTGGTGATGTAGCGCCCCAGGTGGATGCGCACCAGCTCGGTGAGCGCAATGCCGTCCTGCTCCTTGGCGGCCCACATCGTCAGACTCTCGAAGATGGCGTGCAGGTTGCGGATCGGAATGCCCTCCTGCAGCAGCCGGCGCAGCACCTCGGCGATGCGCTGCGCCGAGGCCACGCGCAGCACCTCGGTGGCGAGCTCCGGCGCATCGCGCTGCACCGAGTGCAGCAGGCGCTGCACTTCCTGCAGGCCGATGAGGTCCTTCACGTTGCGGCGCACGGTGTGGTCCACATGCAGGCCCACGACTTCCGCTGCGCTCCATGTCGTGAGGCCGGGCTCGGTGCCCGGCACCCATACGACCCGCGTGAACGGGCCGAAGGGCTCGGCAACCTCCGCACCTGGCGGCGTGGTGACCGCCTGCGCCGGATCGAGCAGCAGCCAGTCGGGCTTGAGCGTGCCGCGCGCCACGGCCACGTCGTGCACCAGCACCTGGTACTCGTTGTCGGCCAGGCCGTCGACGTAGTTCAGCTGCAGCCGCGGAAAGATCGGCCCGAGGTCGGACTCGACGGAGGTCTTCACGAGCGACAGATGCTGGTCGAGCACGAAGCGGTCGACCGAGGTGCGAAGGCCCGAGGACAGGCGCACCGCGAGCGGCGCTGCGATGGCGTGGTCGGTGTCGGTTTCTTCCGCGGCCACGCCGCCGCCGTGCGAGATCCAGCCCGGCGTGTTGCGCTGCTGGCGCAGCATGCGCATCGTGAAGCCCAGCCCGAGCAGTATGGTGGCCAGCACGCCGAACACCCACTTCGGAAAGCCCGGCACGACGAGGAAGCTGGCGACCGCAAGGCCCGCGATGATGAGCGCGCGGGGATGCGCCATCAGCTGGTCGCCGATCTGCTGCGCGAGCTGCGAGTCGCGGCGGTCGCCGGTGCTCACACGGGTGATGACGATGCCGGCGGCGATCGACACCAGGAGCGACGGGATCTGCGACACCATGCCGTCGCCCACCGTGAGGATCGCGTAGCGCTGCAGCGCGCCGCCCAGCGTCATGTCGTGCATCAGCGTGCCGATGGCGATGCCCGCGAGGATGTTGACCAGCGCGATCACGATGCTCGCAATGGCGTCGCCCTTCACGAACTTCATCGCGCCGTCCATCGCGCCATGCAGCTGGCATTCCTGCTCCAGCAGGCGGCGCTGCTTCTGCGCCTTGGCGGAAGACAGCACGCCGGCGCGCACGTCGGCGTCGATGCTCATCTGCTTGCCGGGCATGGCGTCGAGCGCAAAGCGCGCCGCCACCTCGGCCACGCGCTCGGAGCCCTTGGCGATCACGATGAACTGCACGATCGCGATGATCAGGAACACCACGCCGCCGACCACCACGTTGTTTCCGACGATCAGCTTGCCGAAGGTGTCGATGATGTGGCCCGCATTGGCGTGCAGCAGGATCAACTTGGTGGACGCGATGTTCAGCGCGAGGCGGAACAGCGTGGTGAACAGGAGCAGCGACGGAAAGGTCGACAGCGACAGCGCCGAAGGCACGTACATCGCGACGATCAGCAGCACCAGGCTGATGGCCAGGTTGCTCGCGATCAGGAAGTCGAGCAGCGGCGTGGGCAGCGGCAATACGAACAGCGCCACCACCACGACGAGCAACGCCGCAAGCAGCAAATCGTTGTAGCGGCCGGCATTTCCCAGCAGGTCGCGAAAGCTTCCGCGGTACTGTCGAAGAGATCGCGAGGAACTCGCCATTGCGTCCTTGCTCAAGTGAAATCTTGGAGTTGTTTTCTGCTGCGCACTGCCCTCCAGTTGCACAACGAACGTGAAGAACATCACGTCGCGACGGACTCTAAGCGGCGCCCTCCGATCACGGCAACCACGAGTTCTCGTAAGTACGAAGGACCTGTGGCGCGCGCGGCACTACGCATTCCCGTACTACCTGCGCACTGCCCCTTTTCGCTAAGCTGCGCCGACCCGACGCGAAGCTCTTCGCGTTGCTCCAAGGTATGTAGACAGTGACAGGACGTAGCCGTTGTTCGAACGAAAGCATGCATGCCGAGCCAGGCCGTTGAAGCGGTGACGGACCTCGGCGAGGCACGTGCATTGCCCCGCGCCGATGCAGCGAACGTGCGAGCGCTCAACCGCCTCTATGCAGCCGCACCGTTGAACGGCGTGGCGGCGCGCGGCGTGAGCTACCGGCTCGCGTGGCACCACGACGCGGCCTTCGGCCACACGACGCGCGAACGCTACAGCTTCCGGCTCGGCGCGCACGTGGGCCATCTCGCGTTGGATGCACCGAGCATGCAGGTGCTGCTCGGCGAGCGCCGCATCGACCTGCTGCCGCGCGACCTGCGCTACATCCTGCTGGCCGACGCGCTGCACCCGGTGATCGACGCGCTGGAAAAAACACTGCGGCTGCACTTCGAATGGCAGCCTTCGGAAGCAGGAGCGCGCGATCCGCGTGATGCACGCGCGATGAACGAACAGCCGCTCGTGCATTGCGACCCCGAGCGCGCGGCCTTCTTCGTGGCCACGCCCTCGGACGGCGGCGCGATGCTGCGCGGCTTCGTGCAGTTCGACGACGCCGCCACGCTCGACGCCCTCGTGCCGCCGATCGCCGGCCCGCTGCACGCCGTGCGCACCACCGAGGCCTTCGACACCCTGCGCCTGCCGGTGAGCTTCCAGCTCGGCAGCACGCCGATCCAGCTGCGCGAGATCAGCAGCATCCGCCCTGGCGACATCGTCAGCATCGAGCAATGGAGTTCTTCAGGGGGCGGCATCGTCGTCACCGCCGCGCTGGGCGGCCCTGCGGGGCTGTTTCTCTCGGCCGTGGCCGAAGGCTCGCGCATCACCGTTCAGCAATCGAGAGACAGTGCCATGAAGCCAGACACGCCCACCGATCCTGCGGCCGCCGCAGACTACGCCAACCTGCCGATCGACCGGCTCGATGCGCTGGAGGTGACGCTGCGCTTCGAGGTGGGCGACCTATCGCTGTCGCTCGGCGAACTGAGGAGCATCCGCGCCGGCCATGTGTTCGACCTGGCCGAGCCGCTGAACCGCAGCCCGGTGCGCATCCTGGCGCACGGCAACGTGCTGGGCAAGGGCTACCTGGTGGCCGTCGGCGATCGCCTGGGGGTGCGCGTGTCGGAGTTCGCGCCCGGCGAGGTCTGAGCGGAGCAGCCGATGCAAGGAGGAATTCCCGAGCCGCTCACCCTCGTCGCGGTGATGGTCGCCTTCGGCTTCGCGACCTTCGCGGCGCTGATGGTGACGAGCTACACCAAGCTGGTGATCGTGTTCGGCCTGCTGCGCACCGCGCTCGGACTGCAGCAGACGCCACCGAACATGGTGCTCAACGGCATCGCGATCATCCTGACGGTCTACATCATGGCGCCGGTGGGCATGGACATCGGCGACACCCTGCGCAACCGCAACTTCGGCATCAAGGGCGAGAGCATGGGCGACATCATGGCGGTGATCGATGCCGCCAAGGTGCCGGTCAAGGAGTTCCTGCAGAAGCACACGCACGAGCGCGAGCGGCAGTTCTTCCTGAAGTCGGCCTCCAACATCTGGCCCAAGGCGCGGGCCGAGCAGCTGAAGGACGACGACTTCATGGTGCTGGTGCCGAGCTTCACGCTGAGCGAGCTGACGCGCGCGTTCCAGATCGGCTTCATCATCTACCTGGTGTTCGTGGTGGTGGACCTGATCGTGGCGACCGTGCTGCTCGCGCTCGGCATGTCGATGATCTCTCCCACCACCATCTCGCTGCCCTTCAAGCTCTTGCTCTTCGTGATGCTGGACGGATGGACGCGGTTGGTGCACGGGTTGGTGCTGTCATACCGCTGATGCCCGAACGCGCGCAGCGCGTGGCTGTATGAACCGATGCGGCCTGGCACGCGTCGGCTTCGTTGCGGCCTACACGCCGCTTTAGCTCTTGCCGACACGGCATCGACATCCCCGGTTCCATGTTGCGAATCTTCGACGCAGCACCAAGTGAAGTATCGCAAGCGAGGGCGCGCCGGCCGGCGCCGCGCTGGTCGTGACGCACCGAAATGCTTCGGGTAAATCCTGAGCATTTGATTAAGCAAGTTAACTATTCTCCCGCTCGAACGACTCGTTTCCTCCAATGTCACGAGGGGGAATCGGGTGATGCGGACTCGGAAATTAGTTAACAACCGGAGACAATCGAATGAGTTCCCCTACCTGGAGGCCGCTGCTGGCCTGTGTCGTCGCGGCAGCCGCCGCAAGCGCATGCGGAGGGAGCGACGGGCCGTCTTCCGCGTTCACCCTCTTGCCGACGCCGGCCCCCGCACCCACGTCACCCCTGCCCCCTCCCCCTCCCCCGCCTTCGCCCGCGCCGGCACCCGTGGCCCAGCCCGCGCTGCTCAACACGCCCGACGAGGCCGGCGGCTGTGCAGCGGTCGCGGCACTGGCGGCCGAGCTCTCGGCCGCGGGACGCACCGTGAGCATCACTTCGACCAAGATCGCGAAGACCACCGCGACCGACGCGAGCGGCAACCCGCAAAGCTACTGCGCGGTGGCCGGCACCATCAACGGCGGCCGCAAGGGCCTCCAGGCCGCGGGCCAGACCGATGCGATGTCGACCTATGCAATCGCGTTCCAGATCAACCTGCCGACGCGGTGGAACGGCCGCATGTTCATGAGCGGCGGCGGCGGCTCCGATGGCTCGGTGCCGGACACCACGGGCGCCATCAGCAACGGTGAAACCGTCCAGCCGCTGCTGTCGGGCTATGCCACCATCTCGAACGACAGCGGCCACAGCAACGCGACCAACAACGATCCGAACAACGCGGGCACGGCCTCCTTCGGACTCGACCCCGTGGCACGCGTCGATTTCGGCTACAACGCGATCGGCCAGACCAAGCAGCTCGCCAATCAGCTGGTCGCGCGCTACTACGCCAAGAAGCAGGACTACGCCTATTTCATGGGCTGCTCCGAAGGCGGACGCGAAGCGATGATGGTTTCGCAGCGCTTCGGCGACGAGTTCGACGGCGTGGTCGCCGGAGACCCCGGCTCGGATCTTCCGAAGGCCTGGCTCGCCGAGGCCTGGGACACGCAGCAGTTCGCGGCTGCGGCGCAAGCGCAGGGCTTCCTGGAAACCACGGGTCCCGGCGCCTCGAACTCGACCCCCCTGATGAATGCGGCCTTCCAGCCCGCGCAATGGGCGGCCCTGCAGCAAGCGGTACTGGCCAAGTGCGATGCCGACGACGGACTGGTCGACGGCATGATCAACAAGCGCTCCTGCACCTTCGATGTCAGCACGCTGGCCTGCGGCGCGCCGGGCGCACCAGGCGCGCCGGGCTGCCTCGTTCCGGCCCAGGTCACGGCCATGCAGAAGGTGATGGGCGGCGTGAAAAACAGCGCCGGCGACGCGCTCTACTCGGACTGGCCCTGGGACGCAGGCATCGGCGCCTTCGGATGGCAGATCTGGAAGACCGGATTCGGCTACCGCACGAGCGGCGCGAACGATGCGATCAACGCCACCCTCGGCGGCGGCGCGGGTCCGCTGATCTTCACCACCCCGCCCACACAGGGCCTGGCGACCGGCAACTCGCTGGTGCAGTTCCAGCTGCGCTTCGACTGGGATGCCGACGCGCCGAAGATCAAGGCCACCGACGGAACCTACACCGAGTCGGCCTACAGCTTCATGGGCACGCACTCGACCGACATGTCCAAGCTCAAGGGCAAGGGCGGCAAGCTGATTCTTTATCACGGCACCAGCGACCCGGTCTTCTCTTTCAACTACACGGCCAAGTGGGTCGATTCGCTGGCCGGCAACACGGCGAACGGCACCGTGAAGGACTTCGTGCGGCTGTTCGCGGTGCCCGGCATGAACCACTGCTCGGGCGGCCCCGCCACCGATACCTTCCCGGTATTCAGCGCGGTGGTCGACTGGGTCGAGAAAGGCAAGGCGCCCGATCGCCTGATCGCGAGCTCGAAGCCCGGCAATCCCGACACCGCCGGCTGGACGCTGCCCGCGGGAGTGAGCTCGCGCGTGCGGCCTCTGTGCCCCTACCCGCAATACGCGCAGTACATCGGGACCACCGGCTCGGCGCCGGCGGCATTGCTGGAACAGAACGATCCCGGCAAGTTCGTCTGCGCCAACTGACGGCGGGCATCGCCGGCCGCGATGCGGTCGCCCGCCTGCCAGGCGCGTGCGATCGGTCCGGCCGGACCGCTACACTGGCCGCCTCCATGACGGCCCGCCCCCCTCCTTCTTCCCATGAACCCGCTCGCCATCCCGACCGCAGCGGACTGGAAGACGAGCGCATGCGCCGGCTGCTGGGCTACAGCCTCGTGCAGGCCACGATCCCCACGTCGACCCTCTACGAGAAGCACGTGGGCGAACCCTTCAACCTGCGGCGGGTCGAGTTCTCGCTGCTCGTGCTGGTCGACTCGAACAGCGATGTGACGCCCAAGCAGCTCGCGCGTGCGCTGTACGTCTCGATGCCTTATCTCACGATCACGCTCGATCGGCTCGAAGAACGCGGCCTGCTGAATCGCAGCCGCAGCGAGACCGATCGCCGCTCGGCGCACGTACGCCTCACGCGCAAGGGCAGCGATCTCGTCAAGAAGGCGGAGACCGTCGCGGCGAAGATGGAGGCCGATCTGCTGGCACACCTGACGCCCGGCGAGCGAGGGATGCTGTTCGAATTGCTCGAACGGGTGGCTGCGCACCGGCGGGTGTGAGCCCCGGGTTTCCCGCCGCAGCCTCTTCGTTCAGCTCACTGCCTTTGCCGCGAGCGCGCCCAGCGTGCGCAGGCCCTTCTCGATGCGCGCATCCCAGCCGTAGCCGCCGCTCAGGCGCATGCAATGGGCATAGCGCCCGCTCGCCGAGAACACCACGCCGGGCGCGAAGCACACGCCCTTCTTCAGCGCCTGAGCGAACAGCGCCCGCGTGTCGAGCGCCTTGGGAAGTTCGAGCCACAGCACGAAATTGCCCGCTGGCCGAGTGATCCTGGTCCCCGGCGGAAAGGCTTGCTCGATCACGCGCGACATGCGCTCCAGCGTGTCGGCGAACTCGCGCCGCAAGCGGCGCAGGTGGCGGTCGTAGTCGCCGTTCGAGAGAAAGTCCGCAAGCGCAGCCTGCGTCAGCACCGGTGTGGCCAGCGTCGAGGCGAACTTGCTCTCGAGCACGCGTGCCATGTGGCGGCCCGGCACGATCCAGCCGATGCGATAGCCCGGCGCCAGCGTCTTCGAGAACGAACCGCAGTAGATGGTGTTGTCGTGGCGGTCGAGCGCGCTGAAGGGAATCGGGCGTTCCTTGCCGAAATGGATGTCGCCATAGACGTCGTCCTCGATCAGCGGCACGCGGTGCTTCGCGAGCAGGCGCAGCACCTCGCGGCGATTCTCGATCGGCATCGTGAAACCCAGCGGATTCTGGAAGCTCGAAGCCAGCACGCAGGCGCGCACCTGGCCCGCGGCAAGCACGTCGCGCAGTGAATCGATCACCACGCCGGTGCCGGCGTCGGTGGGCAGTTCCACCACCCGCAGGCCGCGCATGCGCAACACCTGCAGCAGGCCGAAGTAAGTCGGCGATTCGATGGCGACCGCATCGCCAGGCTCGGTGACCGCGTCGAGCGCGAGCGCCAACGCCTCGGTGCAGCCGCAGGTGATGGCGATGGCGTCAGGTGACAAAGCCTGTCCGAAGCGCATGGCACGGCGCGCGATTTCCATGCGCAGCGACAGTTCGCCGCGCGGCGGTGAGTAGGTGTTGAGCTGCGCGCCCTTCACGCGCGCGGTGCGCGCGAGGATGCGGTCGAGCTTGGAGGAAGCAAGGATCCGCGCGCTAGGAATGGCGCAGCCCAGCGGCACGTAGGCCTCGTTCGATGCGTTCTCGAGCAGTTGCAGCATGAGGTTCGACACTGCCACCTTGGTCGGGCGCAGCGGCGGCCGCGTGGGCGCCGGCAGCGGCAGCGCCGTCGGTATCCGGGCCACGTAGTAGCCCGACTGCGGCCGCACCTCGAGCACGCCGCGGTCCTCGAGCAGCCGATAGGCCTGCACCGCGGTGCTCAGGCTGGTGCGGTGCTGCGCGCTGATCTCGCGCAGCGATGGCGCGCGGCTGCCCGCGGGCAGCGTGCCGCTCTCGACGAGGCCGGCGATGAAATCGGCCAGCTCTTCGTAGCGGAAGCGCGTGGCGGGCTGCAGATCGGCACCGCCGGCGGAATGTGTTTCGAGCGTCATGGCTTCAACTGTGCTGGTCGCAATTTCAGAAAACTGTGGCTGTTATCTTGAACCTGGAGCTTGCACCATCGAAGGCAGCTACACAAGACGGGTACGAGAAGCCATGGATCGATTTCCGGACAACGACATCATCTCGCTGGTCTCGAGCGCGCCGCGCCACGACCTGGCCGAGAGCGTGGGACCGAACCTCTGGCTCGGCGAACTGCTCGGCTCCAACCTGGCAGAGATCGGCGCGCTTCAGTTGGGCTACGGCACCGCGGCGGGCGGTGCGCAGCTGCGAACGCAGATCGCCGCGCGTCATGGCGTGGATGCCGACGATGTGGTCGTCACGGTCGGCGGCATGCATGCGCTGTTTCTCCTTGCCTTCACGCTCTGCGGGCCAGGCGACGAAGCGGTGATCGCCGAACCGGCCTTTCCGCTCGCGCGCAATACGCTCGGGGCGGTCGGCGCGACCGTGCGCTCGCTGCCGCTGAACTTCGACGCCGGCTACCGGCTCGACCTCGAGGCGCTGCGCGCGCTGCTCTCGCCGAAGACCCGCATCGTGAGCCTCGCTTCGCCGCAGAACCCCTCGGGTGTCGCCATCCCGGCGTCGACGCTGCGCAAAGTGGCCGAGCTGATGCGCACGCATGCGCCCGATGCCTGGCTGATCGTCGACGAGACCTATCGCGAGGCGGCCTACGGCGACCACTCCACCTTGCCCAGCGCCAGTGCATTGGGGCCTCGGGTGGTCACGGTGGCATCGCTCTCCAAGTGCCATGGCGCCGCGGGGCTGCGCATCGGCTGGGCGATCGTGCGCGACGCGGCGCTGCGGCAAGCGCTGGTCACGGCAAAGTTCAACACCGTGATCTCGTGCTCGCCACTGGACGAGGCACTGGCGGCCACGGTTCTGAAGCAAGGGGAGCACATCGTCGGCGCGCGGCGGCGGCATCTCGCGCACAACCTGGGGACGCTCGAGGCCTGGGTCGGCCGCCACGCCGCGCGGATCGAATGGGTGCGTCCGGACGCCGGCGCGCTGTGCTGCGTGCGGCTGAAGCCGCAGGTGTATGACGATGCGGCGCTGCAGCGTTTTCAGGCGGCACTGCATGAACGCGGTGTTCGGCTGGCGCCGGGCCCCTGGTTCGGCGACCAGCCCCGTGTGTTCCGCCTCGGCTTCGGCCTGGCGACCAACGCCGAGCTCGCCGCCGCGCTGCACTGCGTGGGCCAGGCGCTGGAGTGGGCCGCGGCCTGAGGTCTTGCTCGGCAGGGGCCCGCCATGCTATGGCTGCCTGGATTTATGCACTTTTCTTCTGAAATGCCACCCAGAAAGCAAACCCATCGCGATACCAAACCACGTCCCGGGGATGAGTGCGATCGCAAGCGTCGTCATCAACGGAACGGAAACAAGCAACCCGACGGGAACCATCACTACCGAGAAAAAGAAAATGGTTGATGCGCTGTAGGAAAGAACGAATAACGCCCCCCTGAGGGGGACGTGCTTCGTCTCGTCCCACAGACTGGGACACAACCAGGTTGCTACACCATCGAAGCTGAAAGGAGTCCAAGGAAGATCGATGTCCGGCTTCATAGGGGGCTGGCAGGTACCTTTGAATTCTTGTCCTGGCCGGGCTTCTTCTCGACTGCCGGCGCAAGACCGCACCGCGCCAAGAACTGGTTCATGGCGCGGCGCGCTCTCACCACTTCATGCGCAGCCCGAGCGAGCCTTGCAGGGAAGTCTTCACATCCATCGCGCCACCCGAGGCCCACAGCTTGCCGACTTCGCCGTAGATGCTGGTCGTCTGATTCAGCGCCAGGGTGAGGCCACCGGCCAGCTCGCTGACGGTGGAACCGGTGCGGCCCGTGACGTCGGTCGTGGCGGCGGGTCCGACGAAGCGGACCACGTCGGCACCACTGCTCGCCTTGTAGAGGTTGAAGCGGCCGTACGGTTGCAGCGTGCCGAGCGCCGTGGCCATCTCGCCCTTCAGGCGCACGCCGATGCGCGCAATCCAGCCGTCGTTACTGTCCTGCCGCACGTTCGCACCGGAGATCGCGATGTTGTCCAGGCCAAGGTGCTGGTGGATCAGCTGGAGCTGCGGCTCGATCTTCCAGCCGCTCTCGCCTAGCGCGAAGGCCTGGCCCACTTCGATGGACGCCATCAGGCTGTCGCCCTTGCCCGCGCCGCGCGAGGTCGACAACGGCTCGATGGTGTAGCGGTGCCGCCCAGCCTGCAGCACGGCATCGGCATAGAAGTCCGAATCGGCGGTCCAGGTGCCGTAGGCGCCCAGGTACTGGCTGCGCAGGTCGTTGGAACCGACGGCCAGGTTGGCGATGCCGCTGGCGAAGCCGTTGACCCTGACGCGGCCGTCGAGTTGGCCGACGTACACACCGGCACGCCAGTTCGAGGTGGCGAAGAGGTCGGTGCCGGCCTGGAAGCCCTTGACGTTGCCCTTGCTGTGCGGGCTGACGGTGCCCTGCTGGCGGATGTCGATGTCGGTGGCGATCACACGGCCCCAGGCACGGCGCTCGGTGCCGGTCGATGCGGGGCCGCCGGCCTTGACGTCGTCGTCGCCGATGCGCTGGTGCAGGTTGCCGATCATGGCCAGGTCCATCTGGCGCACCTGGCTGGGCAACGCGGACAGCAGCGGGACTTCGGCGCGATAGGTTGGCACTTGCACGGTGATGGGGCCTGTAGTGCCGGTGCCGCCGGTCGAGACACCCGCGCCTGTCGCTGGCGTTCCCGTCGATACCGTCGCCGTGGTGGTCGAGCGCAGGTACCAGTTCTCGCCGGCACCGCTCGCGTCGGCGGCATGCAAGCGGTACTCGTAGGCGCCCGCATCGACGTGCCCGCCTGCGAGAGAGAAGGCGTCCTTCGTGGTCTGCGCGGTGGTGGTGGCACCGTTGCGCGCCGAGATCACCTCGATGCCGTTGCCCGTGGTCAGTGCGCCCAGGCCACCAAGTTGCGTGATCTGCACGCTGGTGCGGCCGCTGGCCGAGGCGCTCGCGCCGTCCAGCACCAGCCGGTCGCTCACGCTGTTGCTGTCGCCCAGGAAAGTGCCCAGCCGCAGCACGCCGTTGTTGCCGGCATAGGCGCCGGTGACGGTGAGCGTGGTGCCCGGTGCGGTGCCCACCAGCGAGACGGTGCCGCTGTTGGCGAGCGAGGCCACCGTCTGGCTGAAGCCCGCGAGGTCGAGCGTGGCACCGCTTTCCACCGTGTGTGCCGAGGCCGCACTGAAGGTGCCGCTCGCGCCTGCCCTCAGGGTGCCTTCGGCCACGTCGGTCGCGCCGGTATAGCTGTTGGCGCCCGAGAGCGTGAGGGTGCCGCTGCCCAGCTTGGTGATGAAGCCGCTGCCGCTGATGTTGCCGCTGAGCGCTGCGCTGAAGCTGCCGGTGTCGATCACCGGGTCGTCGCTGCCGGTCAGCACGATGGCGTTGGCGAGGTTCAGGCCGTCGGCGGCAAAGCCGAGCGTGGTGCCGTTGTCCATTGCCAGCGCGCCGGTGCCCAGCGCCAGGCTGTTGCCGACGTTCAATCGGCCCTGCTTGAGCGCGGTGCCCCCGCTGTAGCTGTTGGCTGCGGTCAGCGTCGTGGCGCTGGCGCCCTCTTTCACGAGCGAGCCGGTGCCGCTGATCGTGCCCGACAGCGTGAGCGCGTTCGAGCGGTTGATGGCCAGCGTCGCGTTGTTCAGGATGTTGCCCACGATGCTGCCCGTGGTGCCGCCGTTGCCGAGCTGCAGCGTTCCCGCGGAAACAGTGGTGAGGCCCGTGAAGGTCTGGTCCCCGATCAGCGTGAGCGTGCCCGTGCCGGTCTTCTCGATGCCGCCCGTGCCGCTCAACAGGCCGCTGTAGGTTGCGTTGTCGGGCTGGGCAAAGCGCACGAGTCCGTTGTCGGTGATCGTCGCCGGCGCGAACTGCGCGCTGCTCTGCAGCACGCCGCCCGAGCCCACGGTCATGCTGCCTGCATAGGCGCTGTTGTCGGCGCCAAGGATCAGCGTTCCCCCCAGGACCGTGGTGCTCGTGATGCCCGCTGGTGCCAGCGCGACATTGAATTTCCAGGTGCCGCTGTTGTTGACCAGCGTTTCGAATCCGGTAAGAGACCGCGGCGCGAAAGTGTCGCTCGCGCCGTTGTCGCTGTTGAGCGTGAGCAGGTCGGCGCCCGCGCCACCGCTGATGTTGCCGGTGATCGTGGCTCCCGTGTACCAGCGCAGCACGTCGCTGCCGCCAGCGAAGGCGAGCGAGCCGACGAGGCTGCCCTTGTTGGTGAAATCGACCGCCATCGTGCCGCTGGCGCCGATGACGGTCGTCGTGGTCGAGTTCGTGCCGGCACCAGCGACGATGCTGCCGGTGTTCACGACGGTGTTGGAACCGCTGTTCGCCTGGAACCAGATCGCGGTATGGGCAGAGCTGATCGCGCCGTTGTTGGTGATGATGTTTCCGCTGCCCAGGGGGTTGATGGCTTCGGAGTTGCCACCTGAGCCGCTGGCGGCGACGGAGCCCCCTGCATCGATGGTGATCGTGCTGTTGTTGTTGACCTCGATCGTGTTCGCACCGATGCCCGGGTAAGGCGATGCGCCGCCGCTGGCGGCATTGTTCTGAACGATCCCGCCGTTCTGGATCACGATGGCAGCCTGGTCGCCGACGCTGATGCCCGAGCTGTTGCCTGTATCGACCGTCGCGCCCGACGTGACCGTGACCGAGACGCCCGGCGTGGTCGCCGCGCCCGTACCTACCGTCGTGCCCTGGTTTCCCGTGCAATTGACTGCATTGGCATTCGTGTCCGTCGTACATGCGGCGGAGGCGGGCAAGGAAGCAGCCGCCAGCAAAGTGGCGGCTAGCAGGGCCACGCCCTGCGTGGCTGAGGTAGATCTTGCGTGGCCACGTCCCAATTCGGAAGCGACGGTCCAAAGGGCGAGTGCGTCGTTCCAGATGACGCGAAAAATCCGGTTCATAACCTGTCTGTCCTGGCAATGCGCTCCGCAAGAACTGCGAGCGCGGGCGCCGGTATTTCCGGTGCTCCATGCCTCCCTGTGCGAGCCGCGGACTCTAAATACAAACAATCGTAATTGGAGCTTTCGCCTCAGCCCGAATTATGCATTCCTCGTACAAACGCCAATTTATTCACGTTCGTTTTTATTGCATCCTGAATCTATCTCAGGATTACATTGAAATATGAGAGACTGAATTTCATTTATCGCGTCAATTGGAAACAACGGGGTCCGGAGGGGCTGCTTTTTCGCTCCGCAAATCGCCCTTCGGCCAAATTGATGGATTTGATCAATCAACTGGTGCAGCCCTATAACCCCGCAAAACCGCCGAGACGAGCGAGATTCTCATTTAACAAAGTTTGCTTCCATGACGATAGCCCACCGAGCCGACGCGATCGCAATAGTTGATGACGACCCCCGCGTGCGGCAATTGCTAGGCAGCTATCTTTCGCAAGAGGGATTCGAGGTATTCGAGGCCGAGAACGGTGCATCGCTCTCGTCGATCCTGCATCGCCGCGCGATTGACCTCATCGTGCTCGACCTGCTGCTGCCGGACGAGGACGGCTTTTCGATCTGCCAGCGGCTGCGAGCCAATGGCATCCGGGTTCCCATCATCATTCTCAGTGCGCAGGCGCAAGATACCGATCGAATTGCGGGATTGATGATGGGCGCGGACGACTATGTCCGCAAACCATTCAATCCCAGGGAAATACGAGCGCGTATCCAGGCAATTCTGCGGCGCAGCCCTCCGAGGGAGGAGCCGGGCGGTCCTTCGAGCAGAAACGAGGTGGTCCGGTTTGGTCCATTCGAATTCAACCTGGGCACGCGCACGCTTCGCAGGGACGGGCAAATCCTGGGCATCACAACCGTTCAGATCGCGATACTCAAGGTGCTGGTCCGCCATGCGGGGCAGCCGCTTTCGCGGGAAAAACTCGCTCAGGTAGCGCGTGGCCGCGAACTCGGCGCTTTCGAGCGCAGCCTGGATGTGCAAGTCTCCCGGCTTCGAAAGCTATTGCAGAACGGGCCGTCCTCTTACATCCTGACGGTGTGGGGCGTCGGGTATATGTTCGACCCCAGCGGCGAAGGCGGGGTTATTCGACCACCCGACCTGGACGCGAAGCTAGTTGGGCATCCAGCCATTGAGCACGTCGCCTGAACGCGCGGCACTGTGTTCGCGGGATCGAGAAGCAGTGCGGACATCGCTACGGTCTGGCCCCACCCCACCGGCAAACCACCGAAAGATGTTGGTCTGCTTTCCCCTTTCTTCGCCGAACCTGACGAAGAGAAAGCCCCGTTCTGCATTGCCCTGCGCGTCAACGGGAATGCCGGCAGCCCGAAGGGCAGTGACCTCTTCGCTGGCGTCCAGGTCGAATGGCAGTTTCAAGGTGATGGTCGCGCTGTGGATGGTCCGTCTCGGCATTGCTTCGCTTTCGCATGCTTGCAAGTGTCCGAGTTGACCCGAAAGGAGCCTCTCCAGGCATCCCGTATTTATAGGAGGTCCGCACGCGATTCGCGTGGGGCGGTCCTTGCTGGGCGGCCGGATCAGCCGGAGGCTTTCACGGCCTCGACCAAAAACCGCACAAAGGCTTTCCCGGCATCGGGCAGCGAGCGCCCCGCCATGGTCTCGATCTCGAGGTGGCGCTCGTTCATCTCGCGGTCCTTGAGCGGAATGGCGACCAGCGCCTTGCTCCGCAACAGCGTTCGCATCGACAGCGCGCCATAGAAAGCAACGCTGCCGCCGGCCGCCGCAAAACTCAGCAGCGCACTCGCATGGTTGCTGGACATGGCCTGCTCATAGCGCAAACCCTGCCGGATGCAGCTGGCGTCGAGCAGGCGCCGGATCGAGCTGTCTTCCTGCGGCAACCCCAGCGGGTACGCCACCACCTGGCGCAGCGACAACTGCCGCTGCATCGCCAGGGGGTGATCCCTCGCCATCACGGCCAGGATGGGGCTGGGGTGCCGCAGTTCGATCTCGATGCCGGGCTCGGGCACAGCGCCCAAGGTGATGCCCACGTCGGCTTCGCCGTCGCGCACGCGCCTGGAAATGTCGCCCAGCGAACAGACCTCGAGGTGAAAGCGGATGCCCTCGTGCTTTTGCCGGAACTGTGCGATCAGCGTCGGGATGAAGTCGAAGGCAAAACCCTCCGTGCTCGCCACGCGCACATGCCCGCTGCGCAGGCCGCGCAGGCCGGCGATGTCGTTGGTGACCCGCTCGATGTCCTGCTGCGCCCGCTTGGCGTGCGCGGCCAGCATCTCGCCGGCCGCGTTGGGCACCATGCCGCGCGCGTGGCGCTCGAACAGGAGCGTGTCGAGCTCGCGCTCCAGCCGTGCCACCTGCCGGCTGACCGCCGAGGGCGCGACGTTGAGCTTGAGCGCGGCGTCCTTCACGGAACCGGTCTTCACAACCTCTAGAAAGTACCGGACCGCGGTTTCCTGCAAGGCGCGAATTGCCATGGATTTCCCGGTTGGTGCGGCCACAAGCGGCCTGCGTCGATTGCCGAATCGGCAATCGACAATTCTAAACATTGCGCTTGTAGCAGCGCCCCGCCACTCCTAGGATGAACTCATCCCCCTAGCTCCAGGAGTCTCCCGATGAACCGTCTCCCGCTTATGGTCGGCACGGCGCTGCTGTCCTGCCTTGGTCTTGCACCGCTGGCCGCCCTCGCCGCGGACACGGGTTTCCCGTCGCGCCCCATCACGCTGGTGATTCCCTTCCCGCCCGGCGGCGCGACGGACGTCAACGGCCGGGTGATCGCGCAGCGGCTCGGCAAGGAGCTCGGCCAGCCCGTCGTCATCGAGAACCGCGCTGGCGCAGGCACGGTCGTCGGCGCAAGCTATGTGGCGAAAGCGGCCCCCGACGGCTACACGCTGCTGATCAGCTCGGGCTCCACATTCACCGTCAACCCGGCGATCCGCTCCAACCTGCCCTACGACCCCGTGAAGAGCTTCGAGCCGATCGGCATCGCGGGGCGCGTCGCGCTGATCCTGCTGGCCAACAGCGAGGTGCCGGTGCAGACGGTGAAGCAGTTCGTCGATTACGTGAAGGCCTCGCCGGGCAAATACTCGTACGGCTCCTTCGGCACCGGAACGACCGCCCAGTTCGCCGGCGAGACCATGCTGCATGCGACCGGCCTGAAAATGACGCACGTGCCCTACAAGGGCAGCGCCCCCGCAATGACCGACCTGATGGGCGGCCAGATCCCGTTCAGCATCGATACCGTGAGCGCGGCAATCCCCCAGCTCAAGAGCGGCAAGATCAAGGCCATTGCACTGACCACCGCCAAGCGTTCCGCGCTGCTGCCCGACGTGCCCACCTTCGCCGAGAGCGGCTACGCCGGCATCGACATGGACTCGTGGCTGATGGTGGCGGGGCCGAAGGGCCTGCCCGCCGACGTCAAGGCCAAGCTCGAGAAGGCGCTGGCCGTGACCATCGCCGACCCCGACACGCGCACCAAGCTGCTGGGCCAGGGCCTGGAGCCGACCTACAGCAACGCCGCCGCGGCGAGCGAGCTGATCACCCGTGAATTGCCCCTGATGCGCGCGGTTGCGGCGCGCGCCAACATCACTGCCGACTGATGAATCACATGAACACCGGCACGGAGCTCGTCGAGAAGTCCGCCGTCGAACTCCGCCGCCTCATCGGCAGCAAGGCGGTCTCGCCCGTCGAACTGCTGGAAGCGTGCATCGCGCGGATCGAGCGCGTGAACCCCTTCGTCAACGCGGTGACCGCCACCTGCTTCGAGCGCGCGCGCGCCGAGGCCAAGGCGGCGGAAAGCGCCGTCCTGCGCGGCGACACGCTCGGCCTGCTGCATGGCCTGCCGCTTGGCGTGAAAGACCTGGAGCCCACCGAGGGCCTGCTCACGACCTGGGGCTCGGCGATCTACCGCGACCACGTGCCGACGGAAGACATCGAGCTCGTGGCCCGGCTGCGCCGCGCGGGCGCCATCGTGGCGGGCAAGACCAACGTGCCCGAGATGGGCGCGGGCGCCAACTCGCGCAATGACGTGTGGGGTGCCACCGGCAACCCCTTCAACCCGAACCTGAATGCCGGCGGCTCGTCCGGCGGCTCGGCGGCCGCTCTGGCCTGCGACATGCTGCCCGTGTGCACGGGCTCCGACACCGGCGGCTCGCTGCGCATTCCAGCAGCCAAGTGCGGCGTGGTGGGCTTCCGTCCCTCGCCGGGCATCGTGCCGAGCGTGCGCAAGCCGCTGGGCTGGACGCCGATCTCGGTGGTCGGCCCGATGGGCCGCACGGTGGAAGACGCCTGCCTGCAACTGGCGGCGTCCGCGGGCGCGAACGCCGGCGACCCGCTGAGCTATCCACTGGACCCGCAGTCATTTCTCGTGCCGGAGCGCGTCGACCTGGCCAACCTGCGCGTGGCGTGGACCGAGGACTTCGGCACCTGCGCGGTGGACGACGGCATCCGCGCCACCTTCCGCCGGAAGATCGAGGCCATGCGGCACCTGTTTCGCCGCTGCGACAAGGTCGAGTTCGACATGGGCGAAGCGCATCGCTGCTTCGACGTGCTGCGCGCCGAGGCCTTCGTGGCGGGCATGCAGGCAGCCTACGAGCGCGACCCGAACAGCCTGGGCCCCAACCCGCGCGCCAACTACGAGATGGGCGCACGCATGAGCCTGCTCGACAGCGCCTGGGCGCAGGCCGAGCAGACCCGGCTCCTGAAGCGCTTCCAGGCGACCTTCGCCGACTACGACCTGGTGCTGTCGCCGACCACGCCGGTCTCGCCCTTCCCGTGGACACAGCTGTACGCCGACACCATCAATGGCGAGACGCAGGCCAATTACTACCGCTGGCTCGCGCTGACCTACGTGGTCACGCTGACGACGCACCCGGCGATTTCGCTGCCCTGCGGCCTCGACCACGCAGGCATGCCGTTCGGGCTGCAGATCGTGGGCGGGTTCAGGGCCGACCACCAGGTGCTGGGTGCGGCGCATGCCATGGAGGCGGCGTTCTCGTCGGATGCGCAGCTGCGCCGTCCGCGCCCCGACCTGGCCTCGCTGCGCGCGGCCGTGCCCGCGCTCACGTCGATCGTCAAGACGCCGCCGATCTTCGACAACCGCGCCGCGGGGGCCGCCGCTGTGTCGGTCGTCTGAGCGAAGGGGCCGCTCCCTGCACCCACATCACGTAGCATCCGGCCATGAGCTACACCGTGAAACTGGTCGACTTTCCCGACGCCCCGGCCGACGTCATCGCTACCGCGGAGTCGCGCTTTCGCCGTGAACTCGACAAGCTGCTGGGCGACGGCGTCGAACCTGCGCTGAAGGCATTCGAGAACGCCAGCGAGTCCAGCGCCGACGAACTCACCAAGGACGAACTCGCACTGGCCGCCACCTGGGCCAAGGCCTACGAAGCCGCGAAGACCGCGGGCTTCCGTGCGCTGGGCGAAGCCGACGAGGCCTACTTCGAGATCCGCCTCGACTGACCTGCCGTCTTCTTTTGCAACGGCTCGGGAGCCGGCCTGCGGCTGCCACTGAACCCAGCAGACGAAACAGCCGCGCGGGAGGCGCCCGGCAGCTTCGCCACCCGCTCCGACAGAAAGTCCACCAGCACGCGCACCCGCAGCGGCAGTTGGCGACGCGGGGCATACAGCAGGTGCGCCTCCTGCGGCGGCCCGGTGTGCCGGCCCAGCACGCGCACCAGCCGGCCTTGCGCGAGCAGGTCGGCCACCATCCAGGTGGGCTGCAGCGAAATGCCTGCGCCGCCGAGCACGCTGTCGAGCAAAGCCACCGCGTTGTTCACACGGTAGCGGCTGCGCACCGGCACCGTGACGGAGCCTTCAGGGCCTTGCAGCAGCACGCCGTCGTCGCCTGACGCATAGCGCAGGTAGTCGTGCGCCAGCAGGTCCTGCGGCTTGCGCGGCCTGCCGCGCGCCGCGATGTACTCGGGCGAGGCGACCAGCACGCGCGGCCACGTGCCCAGGTGGCGGGCAACGAGGTCGGGCGGCAAGGCGCCGCCGACGCGCAGCGACACGTCGATGCGCTCCTCCAGCGGATCGACGAAGCGGTCGTCGAGCACCAGCTCCAGTTCGATGTCCGGATACAGGCCCAGGAACTCCAGCGCCATTGCATTGAGATGCCGCTGCCCCATCGTCACCGGCGCGCTCATGCGCAGCGGGCCGCGCGGCTGCTGGATGCCTTCGCGTGCATCGGACACCGCGTCGCCGTAGTCCTCCAGCATGCGCCGTGCGCGCTCGTGAAAGCGCTGCCCCTCCTCCGTCAGGCTCAGGCCGGCCGCCGTGCGCCGCAGCAGGCGCACCCCGAGCGAGCGCTCCAGTCCCGCGACCAGCTTGCTGACGGTCGGCTGCGTGGTGCCGAGCGCGCGGGCCGCGCCCGACAGGCTGCCCAGCTCCACGCTGTGCACGAAGGCTTCGAGGGCGCGCAGGGTGTCCATGGTGTATTCGAATATGGAATGGTCTGCATGCCATTCTGCCGTCTACCCATCCGGATGCGCATGAAAGAAAGTCGAGTCCTGGCTTCACCGCTCATCGAAGGACTCCCATGACAACCCCGAAATTCGCATCGATCCTGCGCCACGGCGCCCTCGCACTCACCCTGGCCGGCCTCGCTGCCGGCTCGGTGGCCGAACCGGCCGCCGCGCACTGGAGCCCCAGCTGGATGTCCAGCACGCAGCCGATCTGGAGCGGCGACTTCGTGCTGCCCACCGGCCTGCCGTTCCAGTTCAACCGGCAGACCGTGCGGCAGGTGGCGCGGCTGAGCATCGGTGGCTCGCGGCTGCGCGTGGCGATCAGCAACGAAGGCGGCACCACACCGCTGCACATCGGCGCGGCGCGCTTGGCGCGGCATGCCGAGGGCTCGGCGGTCGTCGAAGGCAGCGACCGGCCGCTGCGCTTCGGCGGGCAGACCGAAGTCACCATCCCGCCCGGCGCGCGGCTGGTCAGCGACCCGGTGGACATTGCCCTGCCTGCACTCGCCGAGGTGGCCGTGTCGCTCTACCTGCCGCAGCCCAGCCAGCCCGCGGGCTTTCATTTCGATGCGCGCCAGACAGCCTACGTGGCCGACGGCGACCTTAGCGCGGCGCAGCGCCTGCCTGCCACGGCCACCGCGTGGAGCACCCGCGTCTACGTGAGCGGCCTCATGGTCGAGACGCAGCAGCCACCCATCACCGTCGTCACCCTCGGCGATTCGCTGACCGACGGCAACGGCTCCACGCCCGGCGCCAACACCCGCTGGCCCGACGCGCTGGCCGAGCGGCTGGCGGGCCGCAACGTCGCGGTGCTGAACGCCGGTATCTCCGGCGGCCGCCTGCTGAAGGACGGCATGGGCCGTGCCGGCCTGGAGCGCGCGGGCCGCGACGTGTTCAGCCAGCCCGGCGTGCGCGCCATGGTCGTGCTGCTGGGCACCAACGACATCGGCTGGCCCGGCGGCCCCTTCGCACCGGACGAGCCCGCGATGAGCGCGCAAGCCGTCATCCAGGGCCTGCGGCAACTGGCCGAGATGGCCCATGCTCACAACGTGCGCATCATGGCCGGCACCATCGCGCCGACCGAGCGCGCGCTGGAAGGCACGCCGCTCGAAGGCCACTACTCGCCCGACAAGGACAAGGTGCGCCAGGCCGTGAACCGCTGGATTCGCGAGAGCAAGGTGTTCGACGCGGTAGCCGACTTCGATGCGCTGCTGCGCGACCCGGCCCGCCCCTCGCGGTTGAAGGCGGCAATGGACTCGGGCGACCACCTGCATCCGGGTGATGCCGGCTACAAGGCGATGGCGGCGGCCATCGACCTGGACGCCCTGCTCGGCGCACCCGTCCAGCCTTAGAGAGCAGCCTTCCTCAGGGCTTGCGAGCCCGGAAACATACTGTACACAAACACAGTATTTCCCTAGAATTCGTCGTCTCCGAGAACAACTTCAAGGCGACGACCATGACCACCGCCAATCCGCCTGCGCCCTCTGCGCAGGTTCTTTTTTTCTCCCGGCTGCATCCGTTGCAGGCCCGCTCCCGCTCTCGCACTGGCCGGATTTCGACCTGGCCCTTCAAGGTAGCCCGCGACAGGGACGACATTCGCGTCCAGGCGGCGCGCGTGATCCGCACGACGGCCGAGAATTGGTGGCCATCCGAATCCTGATGGAGGTGCGCAATGGCTGCTCGCAGACAGCTTCTCATCGGGCTTTTTCCCACCAGGGAAGTCCAGGTCGACATCGAGACTCACCGCAAGGACTGGTTGTGGCCCCGCGGCTGCTCCTTTCCGCCCCAGGAACGCCTGCACCTGACGCTTCAGTACCTCGACGACCAACAGGAAGACGCCGAGCAACGGCTGCGTGCCGCGCTCGCCGAAGTGTCGATGCAGCCGCTGGAGCTCACGCTCGACCGCTCATGCACCTGGTCGAACAATGTCTCGGTGATGCAGCTGTCCGAGCACGAAGGATTGCGACGCCTTCAGCGCGACATCACCCACGTGCTGCTGCGGGCCGGCTTTCCCCTTCTGGTTCACGTGTGGACACCGCACATCACGATCGCACGGCACTCGGAGCATGCCGCAGGGCCCACATTGCGGGCCCCGATCCGCTGGACGGCGACCGAATTCCGCCTGGTGCGCTCGCATTTCACGTCCCCGTTCCGCCACGAGCTGCTGGACTCCTATCCCCTGCACTGAACTGCGCAAGGAAACGGCTCAGATCAGCATGTCCTGCGCGTCGTCCTCGAAGCCCTCGACCGGCTGCGCCTTGGCCAGCGCAAGCCACACCGCAAACGGAATGCGATCGAACGCGCGATGCACGGCCGCGCGTGCCACCACGAGGCGATCGCCCTCGAGCACCATCACGCCGCACTCGGCCGGCACCTCCTCCGGCGTGGCGATGCAGCGGCCTTTCGCGTCGTTGCCCAGCACGTACCAGCACTCGCCGCCCAGGTCGAGGTAGGCCGCGCGCTTGTCGGGCTTGCGCAGGTCGCCCAGCAGGTCGGCGCGGCTCACCTTCACCTCGTGCACGATGGGGTGCGCATAGGCCTCGACGCTGGTATTGCGGATCGAGAACACATCGGGCCGCGCAACGCACCAGCGCGGCTTGCCGCCCTCTTCCAGCGGCGGCAGGCGAGCCCGTAGGCCGAGGCCGCGCCACGCGATGCGGCCGCCGCGCGTCATCTCGCGCGCCACGCGTTCGACCAATGCCTCGTGCGGCGACAGCGCCGCGCGGTTGATGGTGAGCGTGGTGGCGATGCGCGCAATGCCGGCGTCGGTCACGCGCAGCGTCTCGTGGCCGTGCGGCGTGCGCACGCGCTCCAGATAACCGCCCGCCAGCAGTTCGACCTCGATGGCATCGCAGCAGGGCCACCCCGCGGATCGGTAGATCTCGCGCAGCCGCCGCGCATGCAATTTTCCGAACGGCACCTCGCCGGTTCTCTGTATGGGCGGTGGAGGCTCCACCACGGGTGGCGGAAAACCGGGATCGGTGAACGGCGGCTCCACGGGTGGCGGATCGCCCTCGGGCGGAAGTCCGGGCGGCGGTGGCGGCGGCATGGGTATGGGCACGTCGGGCGCGGGCGGCGGCGGACCGATCGGCGTGTCGACGGCGGAGTCAAGAGCGAGTGCGGACATGGGAGAAACAGGTTAGCGAAAAGTCGAGGGGGGCGCGAGGCATGGAACGATCGGTTGCATTCGCCCTTGCCCGTCAATGGAAGTCGCGGCTGGTGTTGCTCTGCGCGAGCCGGCCCATGAGCGGCGTCAGGTCCCTGAAGCCGGTGGCGATCAGGTGCTGCACCTTGCCGCCGCTGTCGTCGTCGCGCTGCCATGTGCCCTGCACCGCGAGCAGGTGCGACTTCAGCAGCGGCTCGCGCCAGACCTCGATGACATGGCTCCAGACGATCACGTTGACGTTGCCGGTCTCGTCCTCCAGCGTGACGAAGATGGTGCCGTTGGCGGTTCCGGGCCGCTGGCGCCCCTTGACGATGCCGCAGGCGCGCACGGTCTGGCCGCTGGGCTGCGCGCGCAGTTGCTCCGCGCTCATGAGCTTCAAGCGCGCGAGGCGCGGGCGCAGCAGCGCGAGCGGATGGCGGCGCAGCGTGAGGCCGAGCGCCGCATAGTCGCCGACGATCTCCTCGCCCTCCGGCGCGGCCGGCAGCAGCAGCGCCTGTTCGTGGATCGGCACGCCCTTGAGCAGGGCCGGGGCGCGGCTCCCCATGCCACGGGTGGCGGTGGCGTCCCACACCTGCTGGCGCCGATGGCCCGAGAGCGACATCAGTGCATCGGCCGCGGCCAGCGCGGCCATGTCCTTGCCATCGAGTTCAGCGCGCAGGGCAAGGTCTTCGGTGCTGGTGAAAGGCGCCTGCGCACGCGCCTCGAGCAGTCGCTTGGCGCCCTGCTCGCTGAGGCTCGAGATCCGTTTCAGGCCGAGCCGCACCGCGGGCTGGTTCTCGTTGCCCAGGCGATCGGCGTAGCGCGCATCGGTGCCCGTCGGCATGCGCGGCGCATCGAGCGCGCGGGCTTCGAGCGTGGTGTCCATCTCGCTCTTCGTGACGTCGACCGGACGCACTTCCACGCCATGGCGCCGCGCGTCCTGCACGAGCTGCGAGGGGCTGTAGAAGCCCATCGGCTGCGAATCGAGCAATGCCGCGAGGAAGCAGGCCGGCTCGTAGTTCTTGAGCCAGCTGCTGATCGTGACCAGCAGCGCGAAGCTGGCGGCGTGGCTTTCGGGGAAACCGTAGTCGCCGAAGCCCATGACCTGCTTGAAGATGGCTTCGGCGAAGCTGGCCTTGTAGCCGTTATCGACCATGCCATCCACGAGCTTGTCGTGAAACTTGCCCAGGCCGCCCTTGCGCTTCCACGCGGCCATGGCGCGGCGCAATTGATCGGCCTCGTCGGCAGTGAACTTGGCCGCGATCATCGCGATCTGCATCACCTGCTCCTGGAAGATCGGGATGCCCAGCGTGCGCTCCAGCGCGGGGCGAAGCTCTTCTTTCTCGTAGTGGATGGGCAGCTCGTTGCGCTTCCGCTCCCGCTGCTTGAGATACGGATGCACCATGCCGCCCTGTATCGGCCCCGGCCGCACGATGGCGACCTCGATCACGAGATCTTCATAAGTGCGCGGCTTCAGGCGCGGCAGCATCGACATCTGCGCCCGGCTCTCGATCTGGAACACGCCGATGGTGTCGGCATCGCAGATCATGTCGAACACATTCTGGTCGTCGTTGGGGATGTGATGCATCTCGATCGCCGAGTTGCGCCAGCGGTTCATGTGGTCGAGTCCCCTGCGGATCGCGCTGAGCATGCCGAGCGCGAGCACGTCGACCTTGAGCATGCCCATGGCTTCGAGGTCGTCCTTCTCCCACTGGATGACGGAGCGGTCTTTCATCGAGGCCTTCTCGACCGGCACCAGCCGCGTGAGCTTCGTATGCGTGAGCACGAAGCCGCCCACGTGCTGGCTCAGATGGCGCGGAAAGCCCTTGAGCCGCTGCGTCATCTCGATCCATTGCACCAGCTTGAGTTCGTCTTCCTCCACGCCCACGCGTGCGGCCGCCTGGCGCAGCTGCTCGCCGAGCACGGTGTCGTCGAACCAGTAGTGGTCTTTCGCGAACTCGTCGATCAGCCGCTCGTCGATGCCGATGGCCTTGCCCACATCGCGCAACGCGCTGCGCGAGCGGTAGCAGATGACGACGGCCGCGATGGCGGCGCGCTCGCGACCGTACTTCCTGTAGATGTACTGGATGACCTCTTCGCGCCGCTGGTGCTCGAAGTCGACGTCGATGTCGGGCGGCTCGCGGCGGTGGCGACTCAGGAAGCGCTCGAACAGCAGGTGGCCCTTCTCGGGGTTGATCGCGGTGATGCCCAGGCAATAGCAGACTGCGGAATTGGCCGACGACCCGCGCCCCTGACAGAGGATGTGCTCCGAGCGCGCGAAGCGCACGATGTCTTCCACGGTGAGGAAGAACATCTCGTATTCGAGTTCGAGGATCAGGTCGAGCTCTTTCTGCACCTGCGCCCGCACCACGTCGGGAACGCCCTGGGGATAGCGGACCTGCGCGCCCTCCCACGTCTTTCGCACCAGCGTCTGCGCCGGTGTTTCATGGCTGCCCACGCTTTCCAGCGGGTACTTGTAGTTTTCGCGGATCACCTCGGGATCGAAGCTGCACCGACCGGCCACCACCAGCGTGTTCGCCAGCATCAGCGGCAGGTAGAGATCGGCCAGCCGCATGCGCGGGCGCAGGTGCCGTTCGGCATTCGGCTGCAGCGCAAAGCCGCATTCGGCCACGGTCCGGCCTTCGCGCACGGCCGTCAGCACGTCGTGCAGCGGCTTGCACGAACGCGCATGCATGTGCACGTCGCCGGCCGCCACCAGCGGCACGCCGGCCTCTTCGCCCGCCTGCATCAGCGTGACGAACCAGAGGTCGTCGTCGAGTTCGTTGAACAGCTCCACGGCCAGCCAGAGATTCGCGCCATACAGCGCCCTGGCGGCCGACAGGTCTTCGTGCAGCGTCGCCGTTTCCATCGCGCCGCCGGGGTTGCGCTGCGGTACGAAAAGAACCTGGCAGTCCCGCAGCGAGGCCACGTCGCTGCCTTCCCAGCTCACGCGGTACTCGCCCTTGGGCAGTTCGGTGTTGCGCGCGGCGGTGATGAACTCGCAGAGATTGCCCCAGCCTTCGGTGCCGTTCGCGATCACCACGAGCCTGAAGCGCTCGAACTGGAACTCGCTGCCGAACAGCAGGCGGAAACCGGGATTGCGCGGAATCGGCGGCTCATCGGGATGTTCGCGCTCGTACTCGTCCAGCTTCGCAGGCAGGTCGCGCAGGGCCACATGCGCGCGCACGATGCCCGCCACCGAGCATTCGTCGGTGATGGCCAAGGCCGTGTAGCCGAGCTGGTAGGCGCGCTCCACCATTTCCTCCGGCGTCGAGGCGCCGCGCTGGAAGCTGAAGTGGGTGAGGCAATGCAGCTCGGCGTAGTCGGGCAGCGTGAATGTGGGCTTCCCGCGCAGCGGCAAGGGCAGCGCATGCACCTTCGCCGAGTTGCGTCCACGCAGTTGCTTGCCGCTCAGGTCAGGCATAGAACCCCTGCAGGTACCAGCGCACCTCGCCGGACGAAAAACGGGCGGAGGGCCGCTCGCGGAAGATCCACACCAGGCCGGCTTCGGGGCTTTCGGCGACGTAGTAGTCGCGCATGGCGGGCTGGCCGCCGTCTTCCTTGTCGCCCCACCAGCCGGCCTCGACACGCTGCGGCCCGATCAGCCTGCTCAGCGGACCGCGGTAGCACGGGCGCTCGCCGTCCATCTCGAGCAGCAGCGGCTCGGGCAACAGCCACGGCGGATAGATGGCATCGGGCTGCGAGGCTGCGGGTTTTTCGTCCTTGCGGGCCTTGGCGGGCGCGTTCTCCTTCTGCAGCGCGGGGCGCCATGCCTGCTTGCGCTCGGGCCGGTGATCGGCCTGCGCCGCCGGCACTATCACCTGCTGCGCTCCGAGCCGCACGCTGAGCCGCTCGACCATCTCGTGCAGCCTGTCGCCCTTGCGGTTGTCCTCCGGCAGGAAGCTGGTGCTGGCGCCGGCCCACGGATCGGTTTCGAGCGTGCGCAGCCTGAGCCAGCTCGCGGGCGCGGCCAGCGTGGTGAGGGCGAGCTTTTCCGACAGCAGGCGGCGCAGGTGCGCCATGTCCTGCGTGGGCTCGGCCGTGCGCACGGTGACCTGCTGGTGCGGCGGCAGGTTCACGCCGTTGAAGCGCTTGAGGTCGAGCGTCCACTGCAGCTCGAGCGCGCGCGCACCGCGCTGGCGGGCGCGCAGCCAGATCTGCAGGGCCGACAGCAGCCGGTTGGCCGACCACATGAGTTCGGGCGCAGTCTCGGCCAGCGCGGGCAGCTCGAGCTTCTGCTCGAACACGTCGGGCAGCGTGAGCCAGGCATGGCTTTCGGGGCGCAGGCCCCAGGCGGCGTCGAGCGCCTCGCGCAAGCCAGTGCCGAAGCGCCGCGTGAGGCCGCCGCGCGGCAGTGCCGCCACATCGCCCCAGGTGCGGCAGCCCAGGCGCGCGAGCAGGTCGAGGTGCTCACGCGCGGCGCTCAGGGTGTCGAGCGGCAGGCCGGCCGGAATGTCCTGGGGCCTGTTCTCGTCGCGCTCGAACAGGCGCAGCCGCGCCAGCGCGATCAGGCTCGTGGCGCCCTGCGCGCCCAGCATGCGCACATCGGGCGCGGGGTTGGCGGCCAGCAACTGGCGCATCAGCTGCAGCCGCCCGCCCCACAGGCGCTCGCAGGCGGAGACTTCAAGCATCAGCGCTTCGTCCTGCCAGGCGACGTGCGGGGTGTACTGCAGCGCCCACCAGCCCAGCGATTCGGGCGTGGGCAGCGTGGGAGCGTCGGGCGTGTCGGCGTCAGGCAACCACTGCAAGGCGATCCAGTGCATCCGGGCCTCCTCCTTTCCACGCGTCGATGCGCACCACGGTCGCCGAAGACGCTGCCGTCTCGCCGGCCGGCACCGTGCCCGACTGCTGCAACCGCAACTTGCGCCGCAGCCGGGCGGCGGCCAGCAGCGCGGCCATGCGTTCGTTGCGCGCCGGCAGCATCACCGGCGCGGCCAGCGGCGGGCCGCGGCGCTTGAGGATGTGCAGCTCGATCTGCGACGCATCCGATTCGCAGCGCCCGGCGCGGATGCGCAGCCGCGCCGGCGAGGCCGACCGCGCGGCCGATTCGGGCCGGCACACGAACAGCAGCACCTCGTGCTGCGCGGCCGCCAGCTGCAACCGCCGCAATTCGCCCACCCGCGCCTGCGGCAGCCAGGCCACGACGGCGGCGATGTCCGCGCAGCGCAGCGCCTGCTCGCAGGCCCACAGCCGCGCGGCCGGAGCCTCGCTCCTGACCCACATCAGCGCTTCCACCGGCAGCCCCTGCGCCGCGAGCGACGGCCCGCAGGGTTCATAAGGCGCGCCGACCAGCACCACCGGCCCGCCGCGCGCCTGCACCGCCTGCGCCAGCGCGGGCAGCAGCAGCCGCCAGACATGGGCCTCGGGTGCGCCCTGCAGCAGTTCCGTCATCGCGCCCACCGGCCAGCCGCCGCCCGGCAGCTGCGCATCGAGCGCGGCGTGGCCGGTGGCGGTGACCTGCGCGTCGGCCAGGCCGAGTTCGTCGGCATGCCAGACGCCGCGGCCCGCGGCAGCGGAAAAGGAGTCGAGGAAAGGGAGGCCCATGGGTGAAGACTGTTAACTGTATTTTTATACAGTACTCTCCAGGCCGCAACCAAAGACCCGATTTACCTCGCAGGGCCATCGCCTTAAGATGGGGTCGCTAACACTAAGTTACCAACATGCACAAAAAGATTCATCTGCTGGCTTCGGCCTTCGTCGCTCTCTCCACTGTCCTGGGGCTTCCGTCTGCGGTGCAGGCGCAGACCAAGCCGCTCCTGATCGGCCAGACCTACGTGCAGACGGGGCCGCTGGCGTCCCTGTCGCCCGAGCCCCTGCTCGGCATCCGTGCCATGTTCGCCGCGGTGAACGCGAACGGCGGCATCAACGGCCGGCCGGTCGAGCTGCGCCAGCTCGACGACGCCTACGACCCCGCCAAGGGCGCCGAGAACGTCAAGACCTTCGTGAAGGACGGCGCCATCGGCGTGCTGATGCCCATCGGCACTTCGTCGTCGATCGGCGCGATCAAGGCGGCCAACGAACTCAAGGTTCCCATCGTCGGGCCCTACTCGGGTTCTGGCCCGGTGGTGAAGCCCACCGAATACGGCTTCCCGGTGCGCATCAGCTTCGACGAGGAATACAGCCGCATCGTGAACCACCTCTACACGATCGGCCTCTCGCGCATCGCCTTCGCCCACAACGACAACCCGGGCGCACGGTCGGCGCTGGAAAGCACGCAGAAGTTCATTGCCGAGCGCGGCGAGAAGATGGCCGGCAGCGTGGCGATCAAGAACGACGGCTCCGACGCCGCCGAGCGCGCCGCCGAGCTGGCCAAGCTCAAGCCCAAGGCGGTGGTGCTGGCAGCCACCAACGAGGTGGCGGCGAAGTTCATTACGGCCTACCGCGCGACGGGCGGCGAGACGGCCTTCTACTCGTTCTCCTTCCTGAACGGGCAGAAGCTGTTCCAGGACATCAAGAAGGACGCTGCCGGGGTGGTCATCTCGCAGGTCGTGCCCTATCCGTGGAACAGCGCAATGCCGGTGATTGCCGAGTACCAGGCGGCCATGAAGAAGATCGGCGCGACCGAGTTCGGCTATGCCAGCCTCGAGGGCTATGTCGCGGCGAAGGTCATGGTCGAAGGACTGAAACGCGCCGGGGCGAACCCGACGCCGGAATCGCTGCAGAAGGGCCTCGAGTCGTTCAAGACGCTCGACATCGGCGGCATTGCGGTGTCGTACCGGCCCGGCGAGCACCGCGGCCTCACCTTCTCCGAGCTGTCGATGCTGAAGGCCGACGGGCGCTACCTGCGCTGAGGGCCTTGCCTGCCGCTGGCCCCGACAGGTCCCAAGCCGAAACCTGTCGGCGCAGAATTTCGTCCGTGACGACGCCTTTCACGAACGAGCCCCACCTCCCCGCTTTCACGCGCGCCCGGCTGCTGCGTGCGAGCGTCGCACTTTGTGCTGGCGCCGCGCTCCCCTCCTTCGCCCAGCAACAAGGCAGGCCTGCGATGAAGATGAACACCCGCCCCATCCCCTCCACCCAGGAGGCCCTGCCCGTGATCGGCTGCGGCACCTGGATCGGCTTCGACCAGCGCCCCGGCAGCGAGGAATACGCGCGCCTGCCCGGCGTGCTCGACGCACTGTTCGCGGCCGGCGGCACGGTGATCGACAGCTCGCCGATGTACGGCCGCTCCGAGGAAAGCACCGGCGAACTGCTGGCCGCGTCGAAGCTGCAAGGCAAGGTCTTTCTCGCCACCAAGGTCTGGACCTCGGGCCGCGAGGCCGGCATCGCGCAGATGGAGCAGTCCTTCGCGCGGCTGCGCACGCTGCGCATGGACCTGATGCAGGTGCACAACCTCGTCGACTGGCGCACGCACCTCGCCACGCTGCGCGGCTGGAAGGAACAGGGCCGCGTGCGCTACATCGGCATCACGCACTACACCGCCTCGGCCTACGGCGAGGTCGAAGCGGTGCTGAAGGCCGAGAAGCTCGACTTCCTGCAGATCAACTACTCGCTCGACGCGCGCGAGGCCGAGCAGCGCCTGCTGCCGCTGGCCGCCGAGCGCGGCGTGGCGGTGATCGTCAACATGCCTTTCGGCGGTGGCGGCCTGCTGCGCCGTCTGCGCGACAAGCCGCTGCCCGCGTGGGCCGGCGAGATCGGCTGCACGAACTGGGCGCAGGTGCTGCTGAAGTTCGTGCTGAGCCACCCGGCCGTGACCTGCGCCATACCGGGCACCAGCCGCCGCGAGCACATGGCCGACAACGCGGCAGCCGGCACGGGCAGTTTTCCCGACGCGGCCTTCTGGCAGCGCGAGGCCGCCTCTATTCGAACTTGACGTTGTGCTCGCGCACCGTGGCGCCGAAGGCGTCGTACTGCGCGCGGAAGAACTCGGCGAACTTCGCGGGACTCATGCCGTAGCCCTCGAAGCCCTGCTGGACCAGTTGGGCGTGCACCTCGGGGCGCTTCAGCGTGTTCTGCAGTTCCTGCGAGAGCCTGTCGGTGATCGCCTGCGGCAGCCCGGGCGGCCCGAAGAAACCGGCCCACGGCGTGATGGTGAGCTTGCCCAGCCCCAGTTCGCCGCCCGTGGGCACGTCGGGCAACAGGGCGCTGCGCTGCGGCAGCAGCGTCACCAGCGCACGGATGCGCCCTTCCTTCACGAAGCCCGGCGCCAGCGTGCCGGTGGTGAACATCATCTGGATCTGCCCGCCCAGAAGGTCGGTCATGGCCTGCATGTCGCCCTTGTAGCGCGCATTGACCACCTTGCGGTCGCCCAGCAGCTGCAGCATCGCGAGCTCCGAGGCGCTGTTGCTCGACGCCGAGTTGAGCGCGCCGGGTTTCGAGGCCACCAGCGCGAGCAGCTCGTTCACGCTCTTCACCGGCAGGCTGGTCGGCACCACCAGGAACATCGAGAACTGCCCGGCCGAGCTGATCGGCGTGAAGGCCTTGAAGGGGTCGTAGGGCGGCGTCGGCCGCAGCGTGGGCGCGGCCACCATCGCGGTGTTGGTGCCCATCAGCAGCGTGTAGCCGTCGGGCCTGGCCGCCGAGGTGGCCTGCGCGGCCAGCACGCCGTCGGCGCCGGGCCGGTTCTCCACGATCACCTGCTGGCCGAGTTGCTTGGCCAGCCCCTCCGCGATGATGCGCGTAAGCACGTCGGCGCCGCCGCCGGCCGCGAAGCCCACGATCAGCTTCAGCGGCTTGTTGGGAAAGGCATCGGCGCTCCATGCGGCCGTGCCGGGCAAGGCAGTCGCGGCGAAGGCCGCCAGGGTCAGGGTTCTGCGTCGCATGAGAGGCTCCTTCAGAAGAGATGGCGCACACCGAATTCCCAGCCGGTCGAGCGCTGCCCGGCCCCGGGCGCCACGCCGCCGCTGACCACGTAGCGCGCCTGCCCGCTGTTCATGAGCCGCGCGTAGGTGCCGTAGAGCGCGGTGCGCCTGGAGAGGTTGTGCACGTAGCCGATGCCGAACTGCCGCGCGTCGTCGCGGTTGCGCGGCATGCCGTTGGCGTTGCGCAGGCTCTCGTCGCTGCGGTCGTCGAGGTAGGCGTAGCTGATGCGGATGCGCCCCACCTCGAAGGCCGGGATGTGCGCGCCGATCTCGGCCGTGTTCTTGCGCACCGTGCCGGCCGCCAGCTTCACCGTCACCTTGTTGTAGAGCGCGAAGAACTTGGCGAAGCCCGCGTCCCACGAGCCGCCGATGTTGGCGTGCGTGTAGTTGCCGACGGTGGCGGTGGCATTGAATTTCGAGCGGGTGACGGCCGCCGCCACATCGAAGGCGCCCGATGCGAAGCCGAAGCGCGCGCCGGCGAAGTTGCCGTCGTGGCGGTTTACCACGGTGGAGTCGCTCTCGCCCATGCCTGCCATCGCCATGCCGTAGAAGCCGCCGAGGTTCGGCGGCAGCCAGTAACTCACCGTGTTGCTGCCGGTGATGGTGGTGGGCAGCGGCCCGGTGCCCACGGCCGCGAAGGTCAGGTTGCCCGCGCGCGCCACGCCGTTGGCGTTGAAGGGGTCGAAGTAGATGCTGTTGTAGTGCGTGGGAATGAAGTCGTGGCCCAGCCGCACCTCGCCCAGCGTGTCCGACGAGAGGCTCACGAAGGACATGCGGTCGAAGGTGATCGGCCCCGCCGTGCCCGCGCCGCTCGCCTGGTTGTTGCTGTTGCTCGGGCGGCCGGTGCCGGTGTCGGGGTTCAGGCTGCCTTCGAGCCAGAAGCCCGCGCGCAGGCCGCCGCCCAGGTCCTCGGTGCCGCGAAAGCCGAGCCGGCTGGTGGAGAGCCCGCCGTTCGACAGCGCCTTCACCGAGCCGCCGCCGGCGCCGTTCGTGTACTGGATGCCGAGGTCCATCACGCCGAACACGGTGACGCTCGACTGCGCGTGCGCCACGCCGGTGCCGGCCAGTCCCAGCGCCGACCACATCAAGATTCTCTTCATGGTTTCCTTGTCTCCTGCTTCTTCTCTTCGGTTGAAAAACTCGGAACACGCGCAGGGCTGCGCCACCGGGTGCGCTCGGGTGTGCGCACCGGTTGGCGAAGGCCGGGGGGTGAAAAAGGTCTAGCTCGAGGGCTCGGGCCGCTCGGTGCGCACGAGCACGGCGCCCTTCGAGAGCGGCCCCACGTTGCGCCGGTACTGCTGCAGCCAGCCGGTGTCATGCGCCGGCGGCGGCGCCTGCCAGCCGTCGTGGCGCGCCTGCAGTTCGGCGTCGGTCAGGTCGATGTCGAGCCGGCGCGCGTCGAGGTCGATGGTGATGGTGTCGCCGTCGCGCACCAGCCCCAGCGGTCCGCCGAGCGCCGCTTCGGGCGACACCTCGGCCACCACCAGCCCCTTGCAGACCAGGCCCGAAAGATGGCCGTCGGTCAGCAGCGCCACCTGGTCGCCAAGCCCCGCGCCGTCAACGGCGAAGACCACGCGCGACGCGCCGCCGCCCATGGCCGGGCCGCCGCAGGCACCGGCGCCGCGCATCACGACGACCTGGCCGGGCACGATCTCGCCCTTCTTCAGCGCGGCGATGGCGGCGTCCGAAGTCCAGAAGCACACGGCCGGGCCGGTGAAGCGCCGCACCTTGCGCTCGGCGATGCCGGTCTTGATGAGGCCCGACTCGGGCGCAAGGTTGCCGCGCAGCAGCACGATGGCCGGGAGCGGCGCCACCGGGCGACCGATGGGGCGGATCACCTCGGCGTCGGCCACTTCGGCATTGCGCAGGTTGTCGGCGACCGTGCCGCCGGTGACGGTGCGCGCGCCGGTGTCCAGCAGCGGCTCGAGCTGCTTCATCAGCGCGCGGCAGCCGCCCGCCGCCTCGAAGGCTTCGATCGAATGCGCGCCGATGGGCCGCACGCCGGCCAGCACCGGCGTCTCGGGGCCCAGGCGCTCGAACATGCCGTACACGTCGACGCCGCATTCGCCTTCTGTCGCCACCGCCTGCAGGTGCTTGGCGGTGTTGAGCGAGCCGCCGATGGACAGCACCGCGCGCACCGCGTTGGCGAAGGCGCCGGGCGTGAGGATGTCGCGCGGCTTCAGGTCGTCCCACACCATCTGCACGATGCGCGTGCCGGCCGCGCGCACGTCGGCCATCATCTTCGGGCTCAGCGCAGCCACCGGCGCGCTGCCGGGCAGCGCCATGCCGAGCGCCTCGCAGACGATGTGCATCGAGTTCGCCGTGCCCAGGCCCGAGCACACGCCGGGGCCGCGAATCGCCTCGCGGCTCATGCCCACGAGTTCTTCCACAGGCAGGTTGCCGGTGACCGCATGCATCGCGCCGATGAACACCTCCTCGATGTCCATGTGGTGGCCCTTGTACTCGCCGCTGGGCTGGTAGCCGCAGGGCACGAGCAGCGTCGGTATGTTCAGCCGCGCGGCCGCCATGAGCTGGCCCGGCACGGTCTTGTCGCAGGAGGTGAGGCAGACCATGCCGTCGAGCTGCGCGCCTTCGACGGCCACCTCGATGTCGTTGGTGACGAGGTCGCGCGCCGCCAGCATGTAGGCGCCGCGCGCGCCCGCGCCGGTGATGAAGTCGCTGGGCGCGGCCGTGCGGATCTCGAAGGGCACGGCCCCGGCCGCGCGGATGGCAGCCTTGATCTCGGCCGCGACGCGGTCGAGGTGGCTGAAGCAGGCGGCCAGCTCGGAGGAGCTGTTGACGATGGCGATCTTGGGCTTCTCGCAGTCCTCCTCCGGAATGCCGAGCGCGCGCCAGTGCGCGTTGCGCACCGACCAGAGGTAGGAGCCGCGCGGGAAGTTGCTGCGCAGGGGGCGGGTCATGGCTGGGTTCCCCTCTTCTTGGTGATCTCGATCACGCCGCGGTCGGCGTCCACGCGCACCCAGTCGCCGGTCTCGATGCATTCGAGCGGATCGCGCTCGAAGTCGGTCATCGAAGGCGCGTGCGTGACCACCGCGCCCAGCGCCATCTTGGTCGTCATCTCGTTGAACAGGAACGCGGCAGGCGCCGAGTTCATGAGCCGCGTCATGTGGAACATAGCCGACCAGCCCGAGGAGCCCTTGGCCCCCGGGAACACCAGCACCTTGCCGGCAAAGCTCTGGCCGCGCAGTTCGTGCCGAGTCTCGATGACGGTGCCGGTGCGCGGATCGATGCCGCCCCAGCCCGAGATGCGGTCGCGCGTGACCAGCGCCTCGCCTTCGGCCACGCCTCCCACCACCTTGCGGCCGCGGATGACGATGGTTGCTTCGCTCATGACTTCGGCGCTCATGCGTAGGCTCCATTCCAGCGGCCCGTGCAGGCAGCATCGATGCATTCGGCCGTGCTGCCAAACCAGGCCTGCACGCCGAGGATGGCGGGCAGGTAGTGGGCCTGCTTGGCCGAGTCGAGCGCCACGGTCTTCGTGCCCTTGGGCACGGCGCGGCTCATGGCGGAGCAGCTGTCGCCCATGATGATGCCGCCCGCGTCCTCGATGATCTTCGTGTAGCCGTTGCGGTCGGCCAGCGCCTTGATGGCGCGCGGCGTGAAGATCCACAGCTCGCAGCCGGGGTGCACCTTGCGCCCTTCGATGAGCTGCGCGGCTTCCCAGATCTGCTCGATGGTGTAGTGCGGGCAGCCCAGCATCACGTACTGCACCTCGGCATCCTTGCCCGTGGTGTTGATCTTCTCGTAGGTGGCGCGGCGCTCGGCCTCGCCGTAGCGCAGCACCTGCGCCGGAGGGCGCCCGCCCAGTGCCTGTTCGAGCGTGAGCGCCTCGGGCGTGACGCCCGCGATGTGATACATCTCCACGCCGCCCGAGGAGGAGGCCGCCGCGCCGAAGTGCTTGAGCCTCGGCAGGTTCGGCACCCGCGAGATGCCGCGCCGGCTGTGCACCACCGGCACACGCTCCTGCACGTGCTCGCCGATGTAGTAGCCGAGCAGGCCCCAGTCCTGCACCGACTCGACCTCGATGTCGAGCTCGACCACGTGAGTGGCACGGCGGTTCTCGTCGAGGTGGTAGCCCCAGTACGGAATACGGCCGGTGAGCATGGCGGCGCCGGTGCTCTCGCGGCCTTCGGTGTTGGTGCGCGCGCCCAGCACCGAATTGCAATACACCACCGCCGATGACTCCATCCATGCGCAGTGCTCGCCGCGCGTCGGGATGTTGCCGACCTGGTAGGGCGTGCAGGTGTTCATGATCTGCGCGCCAAGGCCGGCTGCGTGGCGCTCGCTCTTCTCGTAGAAGCGCACGATCTCCTCGCTCACGCCCATGCGCTCGGGCTGGCCGGGGTCGAAGCCCAGCTGCAGGTGACTGGTGAAGACCTTGAACTTCGGGATCTCGACCGTCTCCTGGCTGTCGAGGCTGAATTCGGAGAACACCGCGTCCATGCCGCCGCCCTTGGCGAGTGCGAAGTCGCGCTGGAAGGGCGTGGTCGATGTGATGGTGGCGCAGACGTTGCGCGTCTCGACCAATCGCTCTGCCCCGAGGGCTTCGCCGTAGCGCACCAGCAGGTCCATCGCCTTCTGCACCGCCGGGCCGTCGCGCCCGTCGTACATGGCCTTTTCTTCATCGCTCAGGTGCATGACCTGTGTCTCCGTTCTTCTGTGTCGTGGGGAATGAACCCCGGCCGGGACTGCTAGCCCGGCGAGGGTGTGGGTACGTGGCCGCCGATGTCGCGCGCGATGCTCAGCGCGATGTCGTGCAGGCGCGGCGCGAGTTCGTTGCGCAGCCGCTCCTCGGTGAAGACGAAGGCGGCGCCGCCGCCGTTGAGCGCCATCACCTCGCCGTCGGGTCCGATGAGCGGCACCGACACCGAGTTGATCTCGCGGTGGAACTCGCCGAGCGAGAGGCAGTAGCCCAGCCGCTTCGACTCGCCGATGGCGCGGTTCATGCCGGGCGCGATGCTGTCCCACTCGGGGCCGCGCAGCAGGCGCATCGAATCGATGAGCTGATTGCGCTGGGCCTCGGGCAACGCCGAAAGGTACGAGCGGCCGAGCGCCGAGTTGGCCAGCGGCGCACGTGAGCCCACGTCCAGCCGCGCCGAAAGCATCGACGAGCGGGGGCGGCAGGCTTCGATCAGCACCATCTCCATGCCGTCGCGCACGGCCAGGTAGACCGAGGCACCGACTTCTTCCGCCATCGCCTGCATGCTGGGCCGCGCGGCGGCGCGCACGTCGAGGCTGCCGAGGAACACGCGCGACAGCGACACCACGCCCGGCCCGAGCATGAAGCGGTCCGCCGCCTGCGCGGGCTTGAGCATGCCCAGCGAGAGCAGCGTGGCGACCAGCCGGTTGACGGTGGCGCGCGGAATGCCGGTCATGCGCGCCAGGTCGGCATGGCCGAGCACCGGGCGGTCTTCGCTGAAGCAGCGCAGCACGGAGATGCCGCGCTCCAGCGCGCTCACGGTGTCGGAGCGCTCGCCGCGTGCGTCGGCCGGCTCGGCGGCGGACAGGGAGTTGTCGTTTTTTTCAGTGGACATGGAGGAATCCTTCGCAAGACTCTCCAATGTAGAGGCTCGCGAATGCAGGGCTGCCGGGTTCATGGCCTTGCATGTGCGTCAGGCGCCGGCCTCGGCCGTGGCCAGCGAAGCGTTGTCGCCCTGCCCGGCACCGGCGCGCAGGTACACGCCCTGCTCCAGCAGCGCGGACTGCAGCGCGCCCACGTCGACGAAGCGCGGAGCGATGTCGCCGCGCGAAGCCAGCGCCGCCGCCACGCCCGCCGCCTGGCCTGTGATCCAGCACTGCGGGATCTCGCGCATGAAGCCGTGCGAGTTACGGTCGCAGGAGATGTGGCGCCCGCAGGCCAGCAGGCCGTCGAGCTGCCTGGGCACCAGCGCGCCGTAGGGGATGGAAATGTTCGGGAACTTGGGCGAGACGGCGGGCGACACGCCGATCTCGTCGGCCAGCGGCACGCCGTCGGGCCACTGGCTGCGCAGCACCGAGCCCACGCCGACGAGGCGCCGCGCGTGGCGCACGCCGATCTGCGGCGCACTCAGCATCAGGTAGGCGTTCTCGAAGCCCGGCGCATGGGCGCGGAAGTAGTCCAGGTGCGCGGCCATGGCGCGGTGCGAACGCACCTCCACGGCGGTGAGGTCGTCCACGTCGAGCGCCGAGTAGCCCGACTGGCGCGGCCCCATGAAGAGCGCCACGTCGTTGCGCCACGAGACGAAGGGCCGCTCGAACAGGCCGCACTGCTCGCGCCCGCCCGCCATGAAGGCGGTGAAGGCTTCGGGCTGGCCGGCCTTGAACTCGATCCAGCGATTCATGTCCACGCCGCCGAACAGCCAGGAGGTGTTCATGCAGTGATGCACGTCAGCCTCCTCGATGTCGTTCACGTAGTCGGCGCCGGCGCGGGCGAACAGGTCGCCGTCGCCGGTGGCGTCGACCACCACGTCGGCCATGATGGCCATGCGGCCCTCCTTGCTCTCGAACACCACGCCCTTCACCGCGCCGTCCTGCACGATGGGAATGGCCGCCCACGAGTGGTAGATGAGCTTGACCTTGCGCTCCAGCACGATCTCCTGCGAGAGCAGCTTCAGCCGCTCGGGGTCGATGGTGGGCGACCAGGTGACGACGCCGTGGTAGGCCGCGGTGCGCTGCGACCAGTGCGCGGCCTTGGCGGCGTCCTGCGAGCCCCAGTCCTCGCGTGCCGGGCCGGCGATGGCGTCGGCGGGCAGGCGGTCGAACAGCTCTTCGGCGAAGCCGCGGATCACCAGCTTGCCTTCCCAGTCGGTCATGCGGTCGATCCAGATGACCAGGCCGCCGGTCGAGAGGCCTCCCAGGTGGTTGTAGCGCTCCAGCAGCGCCACGTCGGCGCCCGCACGGGCAGCGGCGGCAGCGGCGGCGGTGCCCGAGGGGCCGCCGCCCACCACCAGCACGCCGCAGCGGTGATAGACCGGGATGCTCTTGCCGGGCTCGGCCCAGCTGCCGTGGTCAGGCCGCTTGACGCGGCTGTCACGGTCGAAGATGTCGGAGGACAGGATGCGCTCGTCGGTACGGACGACAGTTTTCATGAATGCGTTCTCGGCTTGGCTTGTTTCGTCGTATTTTGATTTCACTTTCCATTTTGTCAAACTAAATGCGCATGAATTTGGGGTATTCCCTAGTTAATATGGATTTTTATGGATTTCAAGATCAATATTAAAAAAGCAATCCAACGGAGACATCGATGAGAAAACCACACGGCACCCGCCGTGCCTTCGGCTCGGCCCTCGGCGCCGCGGCCCTGCTGGGCCTCGCGCCACTGGCGCTCGCGCAAGACTTCCCGGTGCGCGGCAAACCCATCCGAATCGTCGTGGGCTTCACGGCCGGCGGCGGCACCGACGCGCAGGCGCGCATCGTTGCGCAGAAGCTCGGCGAGGTGCTCGACACCAGCGTGATCGTCGACAACAAGCCCGGCGCCAGCACCATGCTGGCGGCCAACGAGGTGTCGCGCGCCCAGCCCGACGGCTACACGCTGCTGTACGCGCCCTCGTCCACCATGGCGCAGAACCCGCACACCTTCGCGCAGGTGCCCTACGACCCATTCAAGGACTTCACCGCCATCTCGATGGGCGGGCGCGGGCCGCTGGTGCTGTCGCTGAGCACCAGCGTGCCGGTGAACAACGTGAAGGAACTGGTGGCCTACGTGAAGGCGCACCCCGACAAGGTGAGCTACGCCTCCTTCGGCGCGGGCACCTCCTCGCACATCTACGGCGAGGCCTTCGTGAAGAAGACCGGCATCGACGCGGTGCACATCCCGTACAAGGGCGGCTCCGACGCGGCGAAGGACCTGATCGGCGGGCGCGTGCAGTACATGTTCGACTCCGCCTCCTCGGCCATCATCACCGCCTCCACCGGCAAGGTGAAGATCCTCGCGGTGGCGGCCAATGCGCGCATTGCCGCGCTGCCCGATGTACCCACCTTCGCCGAGCAGGGCTAGGCCGGGCTCGATCTGCCGAGCTGGCTGGGCTTCTACGGGCCGGCACGCATGCCGGCGCCAGTGGTCGAGAAGCTCAACACCGCGCTGGCGAAGGTGCTGGCGATGCCGCAGGTGCGCGAGTTCTACCGCAGCGGCGGCTACGAGGCCGGCTCGACCACGCCGGCAGAATTCGCCAGCATCACGCGCTCGACCTACGACAGCTGGGGCGCGATGGTGCAGCAGGTGGGGTTCGTCAAGCAATGAGCGGCGGGCCTGTTTCTTCTCTTCGCCGCCGCCGCGTTGCCGCCTGGCTCGCGCTCGGCGCGGCCATGCCTCCGCTGCTTGCGCATGCCGCCGCGCCCTTTCCGGACAAGGGCCGCACCATCCGCATCGTGCTGGGCCTGGCGGCCGGCGGCGCCTCGGACGCGCAGGCGCGCTTCGTCGCCAACAAGCTCGGCGAGGTGCTGCAGACGCCGGTGATCGTGGAGAACCGGCCGGGCGCGAGTTTCATCCTCGCGACCGAGGAAGTGATCCGCGCCGCGCCCGACGGCTACACCTTCATGTACGCGCCCTCCTCCGTGGTGGCGCAGAACCCGCAGACGCTGGCGCAGGTGCGCTACGACCCGTTCAAGGACCTGACGCCGATATCGCTCGGCGCGCGCGGCCCGCTGGTGCTGACCGTGCACGCGAGCGTGCCGGCGCGCACGGTGCAGGAGCTGGTGGCGTACATCAAGGCCAACCCGGGGAAGATGAGCTATGCCTCCTTCGGCACCGGCACCTCCTCGCACATCTACGGCGAAGCCTTCGCGCGGCAGGCCGGGCTGGACGTGGTGCATGTGCCGTACAAGGGCGGCGCCGACGCGGCCAAGGACTTTCTAGCAGGCCGCGTGCAGTACTACTTCGACGCCGCGCCCAACGCCATCCAGAACACCGCCACCGGCAAGGTGCGCATGCTCGCGGTGGCCGCGCCCAGGCGCAGCCCGATGCTGCCCGACGTGCCCACCATGGGCGAACAGGGCGTGAGCGGTGTCGACATGCCGAGCTGGCTGGGCTTCTACGGGCCGGCGCGCATGCCGGCGCCGGTGGTCGAGAAGCTCAACGCCGCGCTGGCGCAGGTGCTGGCGATGCCGGCCACGCGCGACTTCTTCCGCCAGGGCGCCTACGAGGCCGAGTCGTCGAGCCCGAAGCAGCTGGCCGACCTGACGCGCGCGACCTACGACCAGTGGGGCGACATCATCCGCAAGCTGGGGCTGGTGAAGCAGCCCCAGTAAGTCAGGCTCAGCGGAAGAACTCCACGAGCCGCGCGTTGACCTCGTCGGCGCGCTCGTACTGCGCCCAGTGCCCGGCGCCGTCGATCACCACGCCTTCGCGCGCCGGCCCTTCCGAGGCCAATTGCGCCACCAGCGGGCGCGGATCTGCCGTGACGTCGAACTCGCCCCACAGCAGCAGCGTCGGCACGCTCATGGTGCCGATCGCCTGCTGCAGCCCGCCCGACTGCGACACCTCCTTGCTGCGAAAGCGCGTGCCATGGCAGGAGATGTCGTGGATGGCAAAAGCCAGCTCGTCGATGGCCGAGGCATCGTGCAGCATCAGCGCCGCCAGGTTGTGCAGCAACGCGGCGCGTTCTGCCTCGCGATCGGGGGCGGCGCGCCAGTTGATCATCTGCGCCGTCATGCGCCGCAGCGTGCCGTGACCGCCGCTGCCGATCAGCGCGAGCCGGCGGACCGCGCCGCGCCCGGCGCCGAAGCGCGCGGCCGTCAGCCCGCCGAAGGAGAAGCCGCCGAGGTCGATGACGGTGCCCGCACCGATGAGCTGGTCGAGCGTGCCGCCGAGCGCGGCCAGCAGCGGCTGCAGCGGGTCTTCGCCCGGCGCCACGCGGGGCGGCGCATCGGATTCGTTGAAACCCGGCATGTCGGGCAGCCAGAGCGTGCGGCCGGCCGAGAGCGCCTCGGCATTGCGCAGCCAATGCATCCAGCTACCGTGGCCGCCGTGCAGCAGCACCAGCGGGGGCTTCGTCGCGTCGGTGCCGAAGCGGCGCCAGCGCACGCGCACGCCCTCGTGCACCGGGTCGTGGCGGGTGGAGAGCGCGTCGATGCGCGTGATGAGGTCGCGTGCCCCGGTCTGCGGTGTCGTCATGGCAGCATCCGCTGGAGTTCGGCCTCGCCATCGAGGAACTGGTGCTTGAGCGCACCCAGCACGTGCAGCCCGAAGAGCACGTACAGCACATAGCCCGCCCAGGCGTGCACGCCGCCCAGCACGGTGTGCCAGGTTTCCTTCACGGCCGGCTCGATGGCCATGATCCAGCCGATGCGCGGCCATTCGAACAGGCCGAAGAGCTGCATCGGGTGGGTGGCCGCGTCCTTCCAGGCCGAGTCGTGCATCCAGCCCGACAGCGGCAGCAAAACCATCACCAGGTACAGCGCGCCATGGGCCGCATGCGCCGCGAACCGTTCGAGCGCACCGTACGAGCCCGGCATGGGTGGCGGTTTATGCGTGGCGCGCCAGAGGAGCCGCAGGATCACGAGGCCCAGCACGGTGATGCCGATCGACTTGTGGGTGTCGACGGCCGGGCGCACCCAGTCGTCGGGGTAATGGTCGACCAGCAGGATCAGGACGATGTTGGCGATCATGAGCACCGCGACCAGCCAGTGCAGCACGATGGCGGTTCGGGTGTAGCGGGTTTGTGCGAGCATGCGGGGAATTTTCGGGCGTGAGGCGACTCATTCGAAGGCGCGTGCGATTGTCCCGGCTTTGCCCGGGATTTTCGAAACCGCAGGCCGAGTTTTTGCGTATCGACGAACGACCGACTGTCGCCCGGGGCACCTTCACTTGAACGATTCTCTCCAACGCGCCTTCGCGGCCGCATCGCCGCGCCTGTCGCCCCCCAATACTCCGCTGCGAAGCTGGCTCATACACGGCGGCGTGCTCGTGCTGTGGGCGCTGCTCTTCGCCATGGCCTTCAAGTTCGGCAACGTCGCCGCATGGTCGGTGGGCGTGGCCTATGTGCTGTACGACACGGTACTGCTGCTGTTCGTGGCGTGGATGACGCTGCCGATCCTGCGGCCGCGCCCCCTGCCCGCTGTCGCAAGCGCGACCCGGCGCGACACGCTGGGCGTGATCGTCGCCTCGCACAACGAGGCCGCCGTGCTGCCTGTGACGCTGGCCGCCCTGCTCGGCCAGACCGACCTGCCCGACCGCATCGTGATCGCCGACGATGGTTCGACCGACGGCACGGCCGAGCTGCTGACCACGCGCTACGGGCTCGTCGCGCCGGCCCCGGGCGAGTTGAGCGCGCCCAGCACGACGCATCCTTCTCTTTTCTGGTTGCGCCTGCCGCATGGCGGCAAGGCGGTCGCGCTGAACGCGGCCATCCTGTGTATCGACACCGACACCGTGCTCACGGTCGATGGCGACACGCTGCTCGACAGCCAGGCCATCGGCGCCGTGCGCCGGGCGTTCTCCGAAGAGCCCAACCTCGTGGCCGCCACCGGCGTCATCATTCCGGTGTGCAGCCGCACGCTGGCCGGGCGCTGCTTCCAGTGGTTCCAGACCTACGAGTACATCCGCAACTTCCTCTCGCGCTACGCGTGGATGCGCGTCAACGGGCTGCTGCTGATCTCGGGCGCCTTCGCCGGCTTTCGCACCGGCGCTGTGCGCGCCGTGGGCGGCTTCGACACGGACTGCCTGGTGGAAGACTACGAGCTCATCCACCGCCTTCATCGCCACGCCCAGGCCCACGGCCTGCCATGGAAGGTGCGCGTGCTGGGCGACGCGCAGGCCCACACCGACGCGCCCAGCAGCACGGGCGCCTTCCTGCGACAGCGCCGCCGCTGGTTCGGCGGCTTCCTGCAGACGCAGTTCTGGTACCGCGCCATGGTTGGCGACCGGCGCTATGGCTGGCTCGGCGTTGCGATGCTGCCGGTGAAGGCCATCGACACGCTGCAGCCGCTCTACGGCCTTGCGGCCTTCGGGCTGCTGCTGGTGTATCTGGTGCGCGGCAACTTCGGCGTGCTCGCGCCGGTGGCCGGCGTGATCGGCGCGAAGATCGTGCTCGACCTCGTCTTCCACCTGTGGTCGGTGTTCCTGTACCGGCGCTGGATAGGCCACGTCAGCGAAGCCAACATGGTGCAGGCCTTCCTGGCCGCGCTGGTCGAGCCCTTCACCTTCCAGATACTGCGCCACACGGGCGCGGCCTGGGGCTGGTGGATGTTCCTGACCGGGCGCGGCACCTGGGGCCGGCAGACGCGCGTCGGGCTGGTGGATGCCGAGGGCGTGCGGCGGGGCTGAAGCCTCAGGCGCCGAAACGAAAGCTCGACACCACCAGGCCGCCCATGAAGGCATCCTCGTGGTACACGCGCTCGCCGGCCTCGCCCTCTGCCGCACCGACGGCCACCATGAGTGGAATCAGGTGCTCTTCGCGCGGATGCGCCATGCGTGCCGCCGGGGCTGAAGCCCAGTCGATCAGTCGGGCGCTGCGCCCGGCCGGCGCGCCCTGCACCACCGCGTCGTCGAGCCAGTCGTCGAAAGCCTTCGACACGCCGTGCGCCTGCGGCCCGAAGTTGCGCAGGTTGTGATAGCTCAGGCCGCTGCCGACGATCAGCACGTTCTCGTCGCGCAGCGGCGCGAGCGCGCGGCCCAGCGCCAGGTGCTCGGCAGGGTCGAGCCCGCGGCGCAACGACAGCTGCACCACCGGCACGTCGGCCTTCGGGTACATCGCGGCCATCGGCGAGAACATGCCGTGGTCGTAGCCGCGCTCGGGGTCGATCTGCACCGGCAGGCCCGCCGCGGCGATCAGCGACTGCACGCGCTGCGCGAGTTCGGGCGAACCGGGCGAGTCGTAGTGCACTTCGTAGGTGTGGGCCGGAAAGCCGCCGTAGTCGTAGATCATCGGCGGCTTCGGGTTGCCTTGCACCGTGAAGACGGGCGCCTCCCAGTGCGCCGACACCATCAGGATGGCGCTGGGCGTGCGGCCTATCTGGCGCGGCATGTCGGCCAGCGAGGCGGCGAGCTGGTCGTAGGTCGGGCCCATTTCCTTTTTCATCCAGGGCCAGGGGCCGCCGCCGTGCGAGATGAAGTAGGTGGGCAGGCGCGATGAAGCGCTGGCGTTGTCGTGGGTCAAGTCGATGCTCCTTGAAGGCTTTGCATCGACTGTAGACATTTCCTGCAAGGAAATCGACAGGCTACGATGCATCGAATCAGTTCTCCACAGGAAAGATTGCCATGGACCGGATGACCAGCCTGCGTGTGTTCCGCGAAGTCGTCGAGGCCGGCAGTTTCGTGGCCGCGGCCGAGCGGCTGGGCCTGTCGCCGCCGATGGCCAGCAAGCACGTGGCACAGCTCGAGAAGTCGCTCGGGGCGCGGCTGCTGCATCGCTCCAGCCGTCACCTGAGCCTGACCGAGGCCGGCACCGCCTGGTACGAGCAGAGCCACCGCGCCCTCGACCTGCTCGATGCGGCCGAAGCCGCCATCGGCCAGGCCCACGACGCGCCGCGCGGCCAGCTCAAGGTGAGCGCGCCCGTGTGGTGCGCCACGCCGGGCTTCGCACGGGTGCTGGCCGACTATCGCGAGAAATACCCCGAGGTGCTGGTCGACATGCATCTGGAGAACCGCAAGGTCGATCTCGCCGCCGACGGCTACGACCTCGCCTTGCGCGCCACGCAGGAGCCCTCGCCCGCGCTGATCGCCCGGCCGCTGTGCCGCGTGCCTTTCTACCTCGCGGGCACGCCGGCCTGCCTGGAGCGCATAGGCGGCGCTCCCGCGCTGCCGGCCGACCTGGCGAAGCTCGGCGCCATCGTGCCGAGCTACGTGAACCTGGAGAACCTCGCGCTCAAGGGGCCGGGCGGACGGATGTTTGCGCTGCGGCTGGCGCCGGCCATGCGTTCCGACGACACCACGCTCACGCTGCACGCGGTGCGCGCGGACATGGGCGTCGCCTTCTTGCCGCTGTGGCTGATCGACGAGGACATCGCACAGGGCCGGCTGGTGCGGCTGCTGCCGGAGTTCGAAGCCGCGCCCGTCACGCTGTTCGCGGTGTACACGAGCCGGCAGTACATGTCGCCCAAGCTGCGTACTTTCATCGACTTCCTGGGTGAGCGGCTCGGCAGGGATGCGCCGCGGAGCGCACCTTTGCGGGGCAAGGTCATGCCTGCGCGGCTAAAGTCCTGAGTTCTCCGGGAGACTGTTTCCTTGTTCCGCCTCTTCGAAAAACTCCTTCACCCCTACCCTGCAGCCGAACCTGCGTTGCCGCCGCAGGGCTTCGTGGCCTTTCTCTGGGCCTGCACGCACGGCGTGCGCGGCAAGATCGCCGCGATGGGCGCGCTCACCGCCGTCATGTCGATCTTCGAGGCGGCGCTGTTCGCGATCCTCGGGCGCATCGTCGACTGGCTCGGCGGGCTCGAGCCTTCGCGCCTCTGGGAAGAACGCGGCACCACGCTCATGTGGCTGGCCGCGTTCCTGGTGATCAGCATCGGCGTGGTCGCACTGCAGACCATCGTGAAGCACCAGACGCTCGCGGTGAACCTGCCGATGCGCCTGCGCTGGAACTTCCACCGGCTGATGCTGGGCCAGAGCATGGCCTTCTACCAGGACGAGTTCGCCGGCCGCATCACGGCCAAGGTGATGCAGACCGCACTGGCCGTGCGCGACACCATCTTCGTGCTGGCCGACGTGCTGGTGGCCATGGGCGTGTACGTGGCCACCATGATCCTGCTGGTGGGCGTGCTCGACGCGCAACTGGCATGGCCCTTCCTGATCTGGCTGGCGCTTTACATCGGCTCGCTCGTGTACTTCGTGCCGCGCCTGGGCAAGATCGGCAAGGCGCAGGCCGACGCCCGCGCGCTCATGACAGGCCGCGTGACCGACGCCTACACCAACATCGCGACCGTCAAGCTGTTCTCGCACACGCAGCGCGAGGCCGGCTTCGCGCGCGACGCGATGCGCGAATTCATGCACACGGGCTACGGCCAGATGCGCCTCGTGAGCGCCTTCGAGATCGTCAACCACACGCTGAGCATGGGCCTCACCGCCGGCATGGCAGGGACGGCGCTGTGGCTGTGGTCGCACGGCGCGGTGGGCGTGGGTGCGGTGGCCGCGGCCACGGCGATGGCGCTGCGGCTGCAGGGCATGTCGCACTGGATCATGTGGGAGATGACCAGCCTGTTCGAGAACATCGGCACGGTGCAGGACGGCATGAAGACGCTGTCGCGCCCGCGCACCGTGCTCGACGCGCCCGGTGCCAAGACCCTGGAAGTCCCGCGCGGCGAGGTGCGCTTCGAGCGCGCGAGCTTCCGCTATGCCGATGCAGGCCGCCGCGTGATCGACGACCTGAATCTGACGGTGAAGCCCGGCGAGAAGATCGGCCTGGTGGGCCGTTCGGGCGCGGGCAAGTCGACGCTGGTGAACCTGCTGCTGCGCTTCCATGACCTGGAGAGCGGCCGCATCCTGATCGACGGGCAGGACATCGCGCACGTCACGCAGGACTCGCTGCGCAGCCACATCGGCATGGTCACGCAGGACACCTCGCTGATGCACCGCTCGGTGGCCGACAACATCGCCTACGGGCGGCCCGACGCCACGCACGCACAGATCGAGGCGGCGGCGAAGCGGGCCGAGGCGCACGAATTCATCCAGACGCTCGGCGACGCAACCGGACGGCGCGGCTACGAGGCGCACGTCGGCGAGCGCGGCGTGAAGCTCTCGGGCGGCCAGCGCCAGCGCGTGGCCATTGCGCGCGTGATGCTGAAGGACGCGCCGATCCTTCTGCTCGACGAAGCCACCAGCGCGCTCGACTCCGAAGTCGAGGCCGCCATCCAGCAAAGCCTCTACGCGCTGATGGAGGGCAAGACCGTGATCGCGATCGCGCACCGGCTGTCGACCATCGCGGCCATGGACCGCCTGATCGTGCTCGACGAGGGCCGCGTGGTGGAAGAAGGCGACCACCGCACGCTGATGGCGCAGGGCGGGCTGTATGCGCGGCTGTGGGCGCACCAGAGCGGTGGCTTCCTGGGCGACAACCTCGAGGAAGACGAGGCGATGCGCGCCTGAACGGCACCGGTTGCGCCTGCAAACAATCGTCACAAATGAGGCGAGCCGCCACGAGCCCCCGGGGAAACCTCCGGGCGGTGCTTCACCCGCGCCTACAGCACACGCCGCCCCCTGCCGACAGTGGTGCCACGCAGGCGGCGCAATGCTGGACCCGTCTCAACACAGAGGAGTCCTCGCGTGAATTCCATCATTTACATCGTCGGTCTGATCGTGGTGGTCGTAGCCGTGCTTTCGTTCTTCGGCCTTCGCTGAGACCGGGCACGCGCCATCGCCTCCCGCGACATGCAGAACGGGGCCGCTTGCGGCCCCGTTTCCTTCGTGGCCGTCCCTGATGCGCCGGGCATAATTCGCGCGCCCCCCGCACCCGGCGGGGCGATGACCGATTGGCTGCGAAGGGACCCTGTTGACCAACACCGCGCTGCGCGAAACTGCTTTTCCGGACGCGGTGATCACCGAGGCCATCCGATGGACCGAGCAGGCCGGTCCGCTCGACGATGCGCAAGCCCTGCGCACCGCAGCCTCGCACACAGCCGATGCCCACGGGCAGATCGTCGAACGCGCACTCCGGCTCGGCGAACGCATCGGCCTGCAGGCTGAACTCGCACGCGCCCGCCATTGGGCCCCTTGGGTGCTGCTCGCGCTGGTGGCGCTGATCGTTGCGGCCGGCCTCGGGCTGGCGGGCAACGTGGTCGGCGGCGGCGAGCGCCACATCAACGTGATCGTCGCGCTCGCGAGCCTGCTGGGCCTGCATGTGCTCACGCTGCTGCTCTGGCTCGTGGGCCTGTGGGTGCCCTTCGTTTCCTTCAGTACCGCATCGCTCGGCTGGATCTGGCTGTCGCTCACCGCCCGCGTGGCCGGCGGCAGGCGCGGCCAGGCGCCGCTGCTGGTGCGTGCGGCCACCGGGCTGCTGTCCCGCGCGAAGTTGCTGCCATGGGCCTTCGGGCTCGTGAGCCACGGCATCTGGTCGCTGTCGTTCGCCGTGGTACTGGCCGCGATGCTGTTCGCGCTCGCGTTCCGCAGCTACACGCTGAGCTGGGAGACGACGATCCTCGAGCCGGCATTCTTCGTGCGGGCCGTGCAGGCGCTGGGCTGGGCGCCGGCGCGGCTCGGCTTTCCCGTGCCCGATGCCACCGCCGTGCTGGCCGCGGCACCCGGTGCCGCAAACGCCGGCGGCCAACGCGCCTGGGCGCTGTGGCTTACCGGCTGCATCGTGGTCTACGGGCTGCTGCCGCGCGTGGTGCTCGTGCTGTGGAGCGCGGCCGTGTGGCGCAGCCGCCGCAAGGCGCTGCAGCCCGACTGGAGCGAGCCCTACTACCGCAAGCTGCTGGCCCGCTTCGCCGCGATGGCCCCGGCGGCCATCGTCGATGCCGACCCGGGCCGCACGCGCGGTGCGCTGCCCACGGGCCTGCCGGCCTCGGAACTGCATGACGCGCTCTTCGTCGTCGGCTTCGAACTGCCGCCCGACATGCCCTGGCCCCCAGCCGCCCTGCCCGCCGGCATCGCGACGCAGGTGCAGCGCATCGACGGCAGCGCCCCCGCGCGCCGCGCCCTGCTCGACCAGTTGGCCCACGTCCATCCGCGTACCGTGCTGCTGGTCTGCCACGCCGCATCGAGCCCCGATCGCGGCACCGAGCGCTTCCTGCGCGAGCTGCTCGCGCATTGCGGCGAGTGCCGAATCTGGCTGGCCGATGCGCCGCATGCCGGCGCCACGCAGCGCTGGCTCGACTGGCTGCGCGACACCGGCCTGGAGCGCGTAACCGCCGCCGACCGCCTGGACGTCTCCTTGCAGGACGGGGTCGCCGCACCGTGACGCCGCAACCGCCCATCCGCATCGCCGTCGTCGGCCACACCAACGCGGGCAAGACCTCGCTGCTGCGCACGCTCACGCGCCGCGTCGGCTTCGGCGAGGTGTCGCAGCGCCCCGGCACCACGCGCCATGTCGAATCGGTCGACCTCGACGTGGATGGCGCAGCCGCCGTGCGCTTCTTCGACACGCCAGGCCTGGAAGACGCGGTCGCGCTGCGCGAGCACCTGGCCGGATTCGACCAGCAGGCCACGCCCCCCGAGCGCATCCGCCGGTTCCTGCAGGGTCCCGAAGCCCATGGCGTGTTCGAGCAGGAGGCCAAGGTGCTGCGCACCATGCTCGACATCGACGCGGCCTTCCTGGTCATCGACGTGCGCGAGCCGGTGCTGCCCAAGTTCCGCGACGAGATCGAACTGCTCAACTCCTGTGCGCGCCCCGTGCTGCCGGTGCTGAATTTCGTGCGCGATGCCGCCAGCCGCGAAACGGCGTGGAAGGAACTGCTCTCGGCCTATGGCCTGCACGTGCAGGTGCGCTTCGACGCGGCGGCCCCCTTCGTCGGCGCCGAACAAGACCTGTACAACGACCTCGCCACGCTGCTGCGCGAGCGCCGCGACCTGCTGCGCGCCGTGGTCGATGCGCTGGACGCCGAGGCGGCCCGGCGCCGCCAGTCCGCCTGCACGCGCATCGCCGGCCTGCTCGTCGATGCGGCCGCGGTGCGCCGCACGGTGTCGTCCACCGAGTTCGCCGACGCGGCACGCCGCCAGGCGCTCGTCGAGGCGCTGCAGAAGGCGGTATTCGACAAGGCCCAGCGCTGCACCGACGACCTGCTCGCGCTCTACGGCTTCCGCCAGGGCGACGCCGACGAGGCACCGCTGCCGATGATCGAAGGCCGCTGGACGCTCGACTTCTTCAGCCCCGAAGCCATGAAGGACGCGGGCCTGCGGCTCGGCAAGGGCGCGGTCATCGGCGCGGCCGTGGGCGTGGTGGCCGACCTGGCGGTGGCCGGCATCTCGCTCGGTGCGGGTGCGGCGCTGGGCGGCGCCATCGGCGGTGCGGTGTCGCAGGGCTTGGGGCCGCTCGGGCGCAAGCTGGCCAACAAGCTGCGCGACGTGCACGAACTCACGGTGGAAGACGGCGTGCTGTTCACGCTGGCCGCATGGCAGCTCAAGCTCACGCAGGCCCTCGAGCAGCGCGGCCACGCGGCCACGCAGCGCATCGCCGCCGATGCGCCCGAGAACGGCGATGCCCCCACGCGTGCCGCCGCGGCCGCGGTGCGCGGCGTGCAGCCGGCGCGCAACCATCCCGAATGGGAAGCCACGGGCGTGGCCAGCCGCGCGTTCTGGCGCCCTTCTCCCCAGCGCGAAGCACTCGTGGCCGACCTCTCGCACGCGCTGCTGCGTGCCTTCGAAGCCGCCTGAAACCGCCTCGTCAGTTCACCAGCGCCTGCAGGCGCGCGTAGTCGCCCGGCCGCGCGCCCATCTGCTCGGGCGTCGACCGCTTCGCGATCCGCTCCAGGAACAGCTGCCGGTTGGCCGGCGACACGGTCATACCCTTGTCGCGCAGGAACTTCTCGTCCTCGAGCTCGCCGGCGATCACGCCCACATTGGTCCACTTCGCGGTTTCCGCGAGCACCTTCTCGACCATCGCCTGCTGGGGCGGCGCGAGCTTCGCCCAGGCGGCCTTGCCGATGACGATGCCCAGCGTGTCGTAGACGTGCCCCGTCAGCAGCACGTATTTCTGGACTTCGTAGAGCTTCTTCGACTTGACGATGTCGAGCGGGTTTTCCTGCGCCTCCACCTCGTTCTTCTTGAGCGAGCCGTAGAGGCTCATGAAAGGCAGCGTCACCGGCTTGGCGTCGAGCGCGGTGGCGAACAGCTGGTAGGCCGCGGCGGCGGGCACGTACAGGCGCAGGTCGCGGAAGTCCTCGGGCCTGGACAGCGGCTTTGCCGACGTGACCTGCCGCGCGCCGTAGTACACCGAGGCCACCATGCGGTTGCCGCTCTTCTCGTTGTAGCCCTTCATCAGCTCGGCCAACAGCGGACTCGCCAGGTACCTGCGCATGTGGTCGAGGTCCTTGAAGGCGAAGGGGTAGGTTCCCAGGCTCAGCGGCGGATAGCCCTCGGCCAGCGTGGCTTGCCCGACGTAGGCGATCTGCACCGAGTCGTTCGCCAGCATCAGCGGAAAGTCGCCCTCCTGCCCCAGCCTGGAGGAGGGAATGACCTCGATCTTGATCTTGCCATCGGACTGCTCGGCGATCTTGCGCGCCGCCAGCTCCGCCTGCTGGTGGAAGATGCTCGCGGGCTCGTAGACATGGCCCCACTTGAATTGCAGCACCTGGGCCTGGGCGTGGACAGCGATGACGCCACCCAATGCCATCAGCAGCACGCCCGCCCGGTGCCACGGCAAGAAGCTTTTCATGAACTCTCCCTCGATGAGAAAAGGCAAAACCAGTGCAAATTGCGCGCCAGCGCAAGGGGATGCCACGGAAACATCCCCGGCTCCAATCGTAAGGATTTGAAACAAAAAGTGGTAATCGGGTTTGCCCGGGCACGGGCATACGATCACGCAAGCAACACAGAGGCCCTTCCATGTCCCCCTTGCCCCTCGAACCCGATGACGACAACGGCACGGACCCGGACCGTGCAGGCATGCGCAAGGGCTTGACCAGCTACGGCGACCGCGGCTTTTCGCTGTTCCTGCGCAAGGCCTTCATCAAGGGCGCGGGCTATACCGATGCCGCACTTGATCGTCCGGTGGTCGGCATCGCCAACACCGGCAGCGCCTACAACCCCTGCCACGGCAACGCGCCGCAACTCGTCGAGGCCGTCAAGCGCGGCGTGATGCTCGCGGGCGGACTGCCGATGGACTTTCCGACGATCTCGGTGCACGAGAGCTTCGCCGCGCCCACCAGCATGTACCTGCGCAACCTGATGGCCATGGACACCGAGGAAATGGTGCGCGCGCAGCCCATGGACGCCGTGGTGCTGATCGGCGGCTGCGACAAGACCGTGCCCGCGCAGCTCATGGGCGCGGCCTCGGCGGGCCTGCCGTCGATCCAGCTCATCACCGGCTCGATGCTCACGGGCAGCCACCGCGGCGAGCGCGTGGGCGCCTGCACCGACTGCCGGCGCTACTGGGGCAAGTACCGCGCGGGCGAGATCGACGCCGAGGAAACCGCCGACGTCAACAACCAGCTGGTCGCGAGCGTGGGCACCTGCTCGGTGATGGGCACGGCCAGCACCATGGCCTGCATCGCCGAGGCGCTGGGCATGACGATGCCGGGCGGCGCCTCGCCGCCCGCTGTGACGGCCGACCGCATCCGCATCGCCGAGCAGACCGGCGCGCAGGCCGTGCAGATGGCACGCGATCGCCTCACCATCGACAAGGTGCTGGCCCCCGCCGCCTTCGAGAACGCGATGCGCGTGCTGCTGGCCATCGGCGGCTCGACCAATGGCATCGTGCACCTCGCGGCCATTGCGGGGCGCATGGGCCTGGACATCGACCTGCACGCGCTCGACCGCATGGGCCGCGAGACGCCGGTGCTGCTCGACCTGAAGCCCTCGGGCCAGCACTACATGGAAGACTTCCACGCCGCGGGCGGCATGGCCACGCTGCTGCGCGAACTCAAGCCGCTGCTGCACCTCGACGCGCTCACGGTCACCGGCCGCACGCTGGGTGAGGAGCTCGAGCGCGCGGGCCCCGGCTTTCGGCAGGACGTGGTGCGGCCGGCTGCCCGGCCGATCTATCCGCAGGGCGGCATCGCGGTGCTCTGGGGCAACCTGGCGCCGGGCGGCGCGATCATCAAGCAATCGGCCGCCGACCCGGCGCTGATGGAACACGAAGGCCGCGCGGTGGTGTTCGAGAACGCCGAAGACCTGGTGACCCGCATCGACAGCGACACGCTCGACGTCGCGCCGCGAGACGTGCTGGTGCTCAAGAACATCGGCCCCAAGGGCGCGCCGGGCATGCCCGAGGCGGGCTACATCCCCATCCCCCGCAAGCTCGCGCGTGCCGGCGTGAAGGACATGGTGCGCATCTCCGACGGCCGCATGAGCGGCACCGCCTTTGGCACCATCGTGCTGCACGTGACGCCCGAGTCGGCCGTCGGCGGCCCACTGGCCTACGTACGCAGCGGCGACCGCATCCGCCTCAGCGTGGCAAGGCGCGAGATTTCGCTGCTGGTGACGGACGATGAACTGGCGCGCCGCGCGCAGGAGACGACAGTGGTCGAACCCACCGCCGAGCGCGGCTACAGAAAGCTGTTCCTCCAGACCGTGACGCAGGCCGACAAGGGCGTGGACTTCGACTTTCTCCGTGCGCCGAATACGGCGGGGAAGGTGCCGCGGGCATGAGCGCCGATTGGGGCGCGTCGACGGCGCGTTCTTCCAGCCGGTGCTCGCGGGTACGCGCGCGTGATGCTTTTCTTCAATGGCTGTTCGTGCACGGAGGCTTGCCGTTCGCCTGCCGCAGGTACGCAATCAGGTCCGCCCGCTCCATGGGGTCCGGCACGCCGTCATAGGTCATGGCGCTTCCGGGCACCATGGCCAGCGGCTTCGCCAGGAAGCGGTCGAGTGTCTTGTCGTTCCACACGATCTTCGAATTCTTCATGGCCTGCGAATAGCTGAAACCGGGCACGCTGCCAGCCAGCCGTCCGAACAGGCCGCAGTGCCTGGGCCCGACCCGGTCGGTCGCCAGCGCATGGCACGCCAGGCAGCGCGCGTAGATCTGCTCGCCGCGCACCGCATCGGGCGCGGCGCCCCATGCGGCCATGCTTGAGAACAGCGCGGCAACCGCCAGAAGCTGCAGCGGCGTCACGACACGAAGGCCGAAGGAACCGGTGCTTCGCCAAGCGCGTGGCGCAGCACGGCCCAATGCATGGCTTCGTCGCCGAGGATGCTCGCCGCCGCCTTCGACAGGTCGCGGTTCACAAACAGCGGCACGGCCCCCAGGTAGGCGCTCACCGCGCCCTGTTCGAGCTTGGCCGCGAACCGCAGCACGTCCGCCTGCGACTTCAGCTGGTTCGCCGGAAAGTCGTACTTCGGCTTTGCCGCAACGGCCTTGCCGCCGAGCTTGGCGATCGTCTGGGCCAGCAGCTCCGCGTGCGCCTTGTGGTGCCCCTGGAAGGTCACCGCCAGGTCGAGCACCGGCTTCTCGAGCAGCTTGCTTTCGGCACCGAGCTGGTACGCCGCAATGGCTTCCAGCTCCGCGCCCAGCGCGGTATTGAGAATCTGCACATCGTTCCCGGTCGCGCCGCCGGCCTTGGCGGCCAGCACGTCCTTGCCGGCCAGCAGCGCAACCGCGGCGCCGGACAGCGCCAGGCCCGAACGGCCCAGGAACATGCGCCGGGCGGCAATGGGGGAAGCCATCTGAAAGAAGGACATTTTGTTTTCCTCGCAGGGTGAACGTCACGAGCGGGGCGATTCCCGCCCGTTGACAAGGCTCGACAGCACACCCGCCACGATGCGATCGCAACGTGCGCCGTCGAATGAGAAGGCGTCGCCCAAAGCGACGTCCATGTCGCGAGACAGGCCCTCGCGCAGCAGGCTGCGTGCGCGAAAGAAGCGCGTGCGCACGGTCGCTTCGGGCAGTGCGAGCGCAATCGCCGTCTGTGCCACGCTCATTTCCTCGACCGCCCGCAGCATGAACACGGTGCGGTAGGCATCGGGCAGCCGATCGATGCGGCGCTCCATCAGAAGGCGGAGTTCTTCACGCATGGCCAGATGTTCGGGTTGCAGGTTGGGATCGTCGGCCACCGCCGACGCCGGGTCCGGGTCCACGTCGGCAACGTGCGCCCCGTCGAGCTGAATCACCTGCGCCCCTCGTCGCCGCAGGCGCCCCAGGGCCTCGTTGATGACGATGCGCACCAGCCAGGTCGAAAGCTGCGCGTCGTCCCGGAAGGTGCCGATGGCCCGCCACGCGCGCAAATAGGCCTCCTGCACGGCGTCCTCCGTCTCGGAGTCGCTCTTGAGCACGCTGCGCGCCGTGCGGAACAGCAGCTGGTTGTGGCGCCGCATGATGGCCGCGAAAGCCCGCGTGTCGCCCTGTGCGGAGCGTGCCGCAAGCTCGCGATCGGATGCACCCCCGGTTTCGGGGGCGGCGTCGGGTGTGGAGGCGGTGTGGGACATGGTGTGCTGCTTTTCCCATTAGATGGTGCGGGCTCGCGCTGCGTTTCAGTTATTTCCGATGCGCTCGGAACATCGTCTGCCATTCGTTCGCGCCGCGCTCGCAGTCCCGAGGCCTGGGCCTTCGGCCTCGGTCACTGCCGCGTCACGCACCCGACCTAGCATCCGGCGGCTTTTGTTTCTCTTTCAACGAACACCCGAAGACCGCATATGAAAAAGAGCGTCCCCGTGCCCGCGCCACGCCCGGTTCGCGCCGCCATCGCAGCCATCGGCGGCTGCCTCGTGATTGCAGCCTGCGGGGGCGGCAACGGCGGGGGCATCGCGTTCCCGGTTCTCCCGCCGGCACCGGCACCTGCCCCCGCACCGCCGGCCCCTGCCCCGGCTCCCGCGCCCCTGGGCACGCTCGACGGCTCGGTCCCGCTGGTCATCGGCCACCGCGGCCTGCCGGGCCTGTACCCCGAGGAAACCAAGGTCGCCTACGAAGCCGCGGCCGATGCCGGTGCCGATTCGCTCGAGACCGACCTGCACCTCACCAAGGACTGCGTGCTCGTCGCGCGGCACAACCCCTGGCTCAGCGACAACACCAACATCGCCGACGTGGCCAAGACCAACACCACCGTCGCGGGCCGCAAGCGCACCGTGCCGGGCGTGCTGGTGAACGTGACGTACCCGCCCGTCGAGGCCAACGGCCCGGCCCAGTACCTGAGCGACCTGACCGACCCGAGCGATCCTAAGTCGGTGCTCAAGTCGCTCGTCGTCGATGGCGAGGACCACACCAACGACTGGTCGATCACCGACTTCACGATGGACGAGCTGCGCCAGTGGATCCGCGGCACCACCTACGACGCCAGGGACCAGCGTCCGACCGACCTCAACGGCAAGCTGCCGATCCTGAGCTTCCAGGAAATCATCGACATCGCCAAGGCCAAGAGCGCAGCCACCGGCCGCACGCTCACCGTGTACCCGGAGACCAAGAACCCGATCTGGAACAACGCCCAGGCCATCGCCAACGGCTGCGGGCCGGCCGGCAGCCATCCGCTGGAAGACGCGCTGCTGAAGATCATGAATTTCAACGACCTGAACCGCAAGGACGCGCCGATCTTCGTGCAGAGCTTCGAACCCGAGAGCCTGAAGTACCTGCGCTCGGCCGGCATGAAGGCCCGTGCGGTGCAACTGGTGGACGGCAACGACGTCAACTACCAGACCGGCGAGATGATCTACGTCACCAAGGACGTCTACACCTTCGTCGACGGTCGCCCCTACAGCTGGACGCTGGCCGGTAACCCGAAGTGGTTCGCAGAGATGCTCACGCCAGCGGGCCTGGCCGACGTGAAGACCTATGCCGACGGCATCGGCCCGTGGAAGCCACAGGTCATGGCCCACACCATCGTGCCCTTTGTCGCAGGCAAGGGCCTTGCCGATGTGAACACCATCAAGCCCACCAGCCTGATCGCCGATGCGCACAAGGCCGGCCTGTTCGTGCACAGCTACACCTTCCGCAACGAGGCCAAGTACCTGGCAGGCGTCTACAAGGGCGACCCGACGGCCGAGTACCTCGCGTACTTCCGCGCGGGCATCGACGGCGTGTTCTCCGATTTCGCGAACACGGCGTTCGCGGCGCGCGCGAGCTACCTGAAGGAAACGGGCCGCTGAGGCCTGCAGCGAGCGCATGTACCCCGGCGAACGGTTCAACGGATACAGCCACCTGCTGGGCCTGCTGCTCGCATTGCCCGCGACAGCCCTGCTGCTCGCCAAGACCGTGCCCACCGGCGATCCCGCGCGCATCGCGGGAGCGCTGGTGTTCTCGCTCTCGGCCGTGGCCCTGTATGCGGCCTCCACGCTCTTCCACAGCACGCGCGGCCGGCTCAAGCGCATGTGGGAGCGCGCCGACCATTGCGCGATCTACCTGCTGATCGCGGGCACCTACACGCCCTTCGCGCTGGTCACGCTGCAAGGTCCGTGGGGCTGGCTGCTGCTGGCGACGATCTGGGGCGCGGCGCTTTTCGGCATCTGGCGCGAGCTGATGCCGGCCGGAGGCAAGGCGTTGAAGAAGCCATCACTGGCGCTGTATATCGGCATGGGCTGGCTCGGTGTGCTGGCCGCCGTGCCGCTGGCCGCGCGGCTCGAGGGCGCGGGGCTGGCATGGCTGCTGATCGGCGGCGTGCTCTACACAGCGGGAACGGTGTTCTACCGCAACCGCCAGGGCTTCCGGCATGCGCACGGGGCCTGGCACCTGTTCGTGCTGGCGGGGACGGCGAGCCACTATGTGGCGGTGGGGTGGTTCGTGCTGTAAGTCCTACTCCCGCGCAATGGCGCGGAATTCACCCGGCGCCATGCCCTTGAGCCTGCGGAAGTGCCGGTTGAAATTCGAGATGTTGTTGAACCCCACCTCGTAGCAGATGCTGCTGACGTGCTGGCGCGTGGACAGCAGCAGCCGGCAGGCCTTGTCCACGCGCAGGCCGATCACCACATCGGTGAAGGTCTGTCCCGTGGCACGGCGAAAGCAGCGCGAGAAGGTGTGCTCGCGCATGCCGACCACGGCGCTGACTTCGGCGAGCGAGAGTTCTTCCGCGTAGTTTTCCCGGATGTGGTCGAGCGCCGTGTGGATGCGCGTCGCGCGGCCGTTCTCGTCATGCGCGTCTTCCTGCAGCGACGGCGTGCAAAGAAGACGGTAGTCGTTCCATTGCGCAAGCTCGCTCAACAGCGCAGTGAATTCCGAGAAGCGTGCAAGCCCCTGCAGCGCGTGAATGCGCCCGAAGCGCCCAACCGTGCCCTCGCCGAGGCCGAGAAACTGCACGCCATGCCGTGCGCGGGCCAGCAGCGGGCCCGCGTCATTGAGTTCGGGAAACAGCGCCATGCCTCGGCGCAGCGGTTCGTCGCCGAAGCGCAGCACCAGGCCGCACGGCTGCTCAGCCGCCCCGCTGGTGCGGTATTCGATGGCCAGCCTGTGCGGCAGCCTGGGGCCCAGAAGAACGACCGCCTCCGGCGGCACCTCCCTGTCCACGCCGTCGCTCACGCGGATGCGCCCTGGCAAGGCCCCCGTGAGATGGAGTTCGTAGTCGTGCAGGCCGGCCTGCCGGTCGCGGGCTGCGTACTCGGCGCAGTGGATCGAGGTCTTCTTGTCGAACACGTCGGCACCGGGCCGTTGGAGCATCGCGCGGCGCATGGTGTCGGGCATGTGCGGTCGGGCGGCGATGGCTGGCGGGATCGTGTTCAACAAGACCGAATCTCCAACTAGAAAGGAATGGCCTCAGTCACCGGTGCGCTGCACCGCCTGCTGCTGGAACTTCGCAAGGGTGCGGTATTCGTCGCCGAGCTTGCGCGGCAGGGAGAGGTACACGGGCAGCAATTGCCGATAGAGCGCCGCGTTCTTCGGATTGGGCGTGTGGCGGTGCGTGGCGCCCACCATGCCCGACACCACGTCCAGGGAATCGACGTGCCCCAGCGCATAAAGCCCGAGGACGGCCGCGCCGAGGCAGGAGCTCTCGAAGCTCTCCGGAACCACCACTTCGCGGTCGAACACGTCGGCCATCATCTGGCGCCACAGACCCGAGCGCGCAAAACCGCCTGTGGCCTTGATGCTGGTGCTCGTGCCCGCAATCGATTCGACCGCGGGCAGGATGCTGTAGAGATTGAAGATGACGCCCTCGAGCACGGCGCGGATCATGTGCTCCTTGCGGTGATGGATGCCCAGGCCGAAGAAGGAGCCGCGCAGATCCGCATTCCAGTACGGCGCACGTTCGCCGGTCAGGAAGGGATGGAACACCAGCCCTTCGGAGCCGGCCGAGACGCGTTCGGCAATGCGCGTGAGCACCTCGTAGGTGTCGATGCCCAGTCGCTTGGCGGTCTCGGCTTCGGCGGAGGCGAACTCGTCGCGCACCCAGCGCAGGATGATGCCGCCGTTGTTCACCGGCCCGCCGACCACCCAGCGCCGGTCGGCCAGCGCATAGCAGAAGGTGCGGCCTTCGGAGTCGGTCATCGGGCGGTCGATCACCGTGCGCATCGCGCCGCTGGTCCCGATGGTCACGGCCACCTCGCCCGGCGCCACCGCGTTCACGCCCAGGTTGGAAAGCACGCCGTCGTTGGCCCCGACGACGAAGGGCGTGTCGCTCGACAGCCCGAGCTGCGCCGCCGTCTCGCCCGCCAATCCCTCCACGTGCCAGGTCGTGGGCACGAGATCCGAGAGCTGCTCGGCGCGCACACCCGCGAGCGCGAGCGCCCCGGCATCCCAGTCGAGTTGCCCGATGTTGAAGAGCCCGGTGGCCGAGGCGATCGAATGGTCCACCAGCCAGCGGCCGAACAGCCGGAAGAACACGTACTCCTTGATGCCGACGAAGCGCCGGGCCTGCGCGAAAAGCTCCGGGCGCTCGTGGCGCAGCCACACCAGCTTGGCCAACGGCGACATGGGATGGATCGGCGTGCCCGTACGGTGGTAGATCGCGTCGCCCTCCCACTCCGCGCGAATGCGCCCGGCCCAGGCCGCGCTGCGGTGGTCGGCCCAGGTGATGCTGCGCGTCAGCGGCGCGCCGTGCTCGTCCACCAGGATGAGGCTGTGCATGGCTGCGCTGAACGACACGCACAGCACATCGCCCGGCGCCGCCTTGCACTGCCGCACGCACGAGGCAATGGTCGACAGCACGGCCCTGTAGATCTGCTCCGGGTCCTGCTCCGCGGCCGCGGGTTCAGGCTGCAGCAGGGGGTACTCCACCGCATCGTTCGCCAGCACGCGCCCCGCCGTGGAAAAGGCGACTGCCTTGGTGCTGGTGGTTCCGATGTCGACCCCGATGGCGATGCGGTTCATGTGCTTTCTCCTAGACGACCATGCTGAGCAGCATGATGAAGATGATCGCGACAACCGAGATCAGCGTTTCCATCACGGTCCAGGTCTTGAAAGTCTCGGCCACGCTCATGTTGAAGTATTGCTTCACCAGCCAGAAACCCGCGTCGTTCACGTGCGAAAGAATCAGCGAGCCCGCGCCGGTGGCAAGCACCAGCAGTTCGCGGTTCACGCCCGGCACCATGGTGGCGAGCGGCGCGACGATGCCCGCGCCCGTGATGGTCGCCACCGTGGCCGAGCCGGTCGCGATGCGGATCAGGCCCGCCACAAGCCATGCCAGCAGGATCGGCGATATCTGCGCATGCAGCGCCATCTGCCCGATCGCGTTGCCCACGCCGCTGGCCACCAGCATCTGCTTGAAGCCGCCGCCCGCGCCGATGATGAGCACGATGGCCGCCGTGGGCGCCAGGCTGTCGTCGACGAACTTCATGATCTGCTTCGACGTGAAGCCGCGCGCGGTACCGAAGGTGTAGAGCGACAGCAGCAGCGCGGCGAGCAGGGCCGTGATCGGATGGCCGATGAAGTCCAGCCACTGCCGCACGACGTTCTTCTCGTCGAGCGCCACGTCGGCGAAGGTCTTGAGCAGCATCAGCACCACCGGCAGCAGCACGGTGAGCAGCGTGATGCCGAAGCCCGGCAGCTCGCGCGCCTCGGGCTCGTGCGCCAGCTGCGCCATCAGCTCGGGCGAAGCCTCGCCCGGCACGTACTTCGAGATGAACTTGCCGAAGATCGGGCCCGCGATCATCGCCGTGGGCAGGCCGACGAGCAGGCCGTAGAAGATGGTCTTGCCGATGTCGGCGTTGAACACGCCGATGGCCAGCAGCGGCCCTGGGTGCGGCGGCACGAGGCCGTGCACCACCGAGAGGCCGGCCAGCAGCGGGATGCCGATGCGGATCAGCGATACGCCGGTGCGCCGCGCCACGATGAAGACCAGCGGGATCAGCAGCACGAAGCCGATCTCGAAGAACAGCGGAATGCCGACCAGGAAGGCCGCGAACATCATCGCCCAGTGCACCCGCTCGCGGCCGAAGGCGCCGACCAGCGTGCGCGCGATGCGGTCGGCGCCGCCCGACTCGGCCATCATCTTGCCGAGCATGGTGCCCAGGCCCAGCACGATGCCCACGAAGCCCAGCACGCCGCCGAAGCCGTCCTGGAAGGACTTCATCACCAGCGCCACGGGCATGCCCGAGGTCAGGCCCAGGAAACCTGCGGCCAGCGTCAACGCGATGAAGGGATGCACGCGCCAGCGCGTGATCAGAAGGATGAGCCCGAGGATCGCTGCCAGGGCATCGACCAGCAGGAACACCTCTTTGCTTAAACCGAACATGTTGTCTCCAGGATCCTGGCTGCAAGGGGGTGGCCAGGCATTTTTGGGATAGCGCTATCCTCAAAGATCGAAAAAATCAGCCGCAGGGCGATCGAACCGGGTTTGTGCCGATGGCCCAGGGCTGGGATAGCGCTATCCTAGGACTGCGCTGTCCAATTAAATACTGGTATTAACCCCAATAAAATGGCCGACACCTCCGAACGCCCCCGCTCCCGTTCTTCCAGCCGCGTCACGCTCGACGACGTGGCCCGGGTGTCCGGCGTCAGCCCGATCACCGTGTCCCGCGCGCTGCGTGGAGCACGCAACGTGGCGCCGGACCTGCAGGCCCGCGTGCAGGCCGCGGTGGACGAACTCGGCTACGTGCCCAACGTTGCCGCGCGCGCGCTGGCTTCGGCCCGCAGCTCCCATGTCGCGGTGCTGATCCCGTCGCTGACGAACGCCCTGTTCGTCGATTTGCTCGAGGCAGTGCAGGACACGCTGGCGCCTTCGGGTTTCCAGTCGCTGATCGGTGTGACGCACTACGACCTCGCGCAGGAAGAAGCGCTGCTGCGCAGCTATCTCTCGCAGCGCCCCGCCGGGCTGCTGCTGACCGGCCTCGACCGCAGCGCGGCCGCCTCGCGCATGCTGGAAGAAAGCGACGTGCCCTGCGTGCACCTCATGGAAACCTCGCCGGCACCGGGCACCTACAGCGTGGGGCTCTCCCAGCAGGATGCGGCCCGTGCGCTCACCGAGCATCTGCTGCAGCGCGGCCGCCGGCGCATCGCCTATGCGGCGGGCCAGCTCGATCCGCGGGTGATGCAGCGGCTCGAAGGCTATCGGCAATCGCTGCGTGCGGCGGGCTGCCACGACCCGCAGCTCGAACTGCTCACGCCGGGTCCGACGTCCATGGCGCTCGGCGGACGGCAGTTCGAAGACCTGCTCGCCCGCCACCCGGACGTCGACGCGATCTTCTATTGCAACGACGACCTTGCGCAGGGAGGTCTGCTCGCCGCGCTGCGCACCGGCGTCGCGGTACCGCAGCGCGTGGCGATCGCAGGCTTCAACGACCTCGACGGCAGCGACCAGATGCTGCCGCCATTGACCAGCGTGCGCACGCCGCGCAAGGAGATCGGCATGCGCGCCGCCTCGATGCTGCTGGCACTGATGCGCGGCGAGCCGGTGAACGAACCGATGGTGGACATGGGGTTCGAACTGGTGGTGCGGCAAAGCAGCTGAGGGCGCCTCAGCCCGCCAGCGCAGCCACCACGATGCGCGTTGCCGATGCAATGACGTCGCTGCGTCCCTTCGCGTCCTTCTGCGGAAAGGTCAGGTACACCGACAGCACCACCGGGGCACCGGCCGGCGGCCACAGCACGCCGACGTCGTTGGTGCTGCCGTAGGAGCCCGAGCCGGTCTTGTCGCCCACCTTCCAGCCGGCCGGCACGCCCGCCAGGAAACGCTCGGCGCTCGTGGTGTTGCCCAGCAGCCAGGTTGTCAGCTGGTCGCGCTGCGCCGTGCCCAGCGCGTCGCCCAGCGCCAGCCGCTGCACGCTGTCGGACATCGCCGCGGGCGTGGTGGTGTCGCGCAGGTCGCCGGGAATTGCGGTGTTGAGCTCGGGCTCCGTGCGGTCGAGCCTGAAGGCCTGGTCGCCGATGCCGCGCGCAAAGGCGGTGACGGTGGCCGGGCCGCCCAGCATCTTCAGCAGCAGGTTGGCGGCGGCGTTGTCGCTGTACTGCACGGTGGCGGCGCAGAGCTCGGCGACCGTCATGCCGTCGGCCACGTGCTTCTCGGTGATGGGCGACCAGGAGACGAGGTCGGCCTTGCCGTAGCCGATGCGCCGCGCGAGCAGGCTGGCGTCTTTCGCGCTGCGTTCGAGCACGGCCGCCGCCAGCATCAGCTTGAAGGTGCTGCACAGCGGAAAGCGCTCGTGCGCCCGGTGCTGGATGCGCGCACCGCGGCCGGTGTGGAAGCCGGCCACGCCCAGGCGGCCGCCCGAAGCGCGTTCGAGCTCGGCGAGCTGCGCCTCGGCCGAAGACGGCGATCCCGCTCGGGACCACGCGGTGCATGCGCCGGCGAGCGGCAGGACGGAGGCCGCGAGCAACAGGCTGCGGCGCTGGATGGGAGGATTCATTTCGTCTTCTCTTTCATTCGGCGTGTGGATGGGACGAAGCGAATCCTAGGAGCGCCCCTCCCGGCGATCCAGCCGCCCGGCGACGTTCCGCGTCCCGGGTGTATCTGCTGTAACGGCGCCGAGCGGCTTCAGGCCGGCGGCGGCGGCGCGGGCCGAAGGCATGTCTTCGCGATCAGCACTGCTCCCGACACGCAGCACAACGCGAGCATGAGCAGCGCGTACCTCGCGCCCCGGGTGAGCAGCGCAACGTCCAAGGCCGAAAGGCCTGTACCGCTGTGTCCCAGGATCATTCGCTGCGAGTCCTCGGGCAGTTGCGCCATCGCCACGCCCAGCGTCAGCGCTGTGCCTACCATGATTCCCGCGTTCTGGAGCGTCGAGCGCACGCCGTTGGCGATGCCCCGGCGCTGGGGACGCACGCTCTGCAGGATCGACGCGTTGTTGGGCGTCACGAAACTCCCTATGCCGCAGCCGAGCATCAGCAGGCACATGGCAAGCTGCCCGGCACCGATCGCCGGCTGCAGCAGCGCGGCCAGCAGCGCCAGCGCGCCTGCGGCAAGCAGCATCGCAGCCATGCAGATCGATTCGGGCCTGAAGCGCTGCAGCAGGCCGCCGGCCACGGGCGCGGCCACCAGCATCCCGAGGGCCACAGGCGCCACGCGCAGCCCGACATCCGAGGCAGACAGGGCCGTGCATGCCTGCAGATACAGCGCTATCAGCAAAAGAGGCGCCGCCTGCGTCATCGACAGCAGCAGGATGCATATGTAGGCGGTGCGGCGTCGCAGGTCGCCGAAGAGTTCGGGGTCGACCAGCGGACTGGCCACGCGCCGCTGAAGCCGGGCGAACGACAGGATTCCCGCGCCGCCCGCGAGCAGGAAGCCCCATACCGACATGCTGGCCCAGCCGTGGCTCCCCGCCAGCGAGAGCGCATAGGTGACGCATCCGATCCCGGCCAGAGACAACGCGGCGCCGGCCATGTCGAAGCGCTCGGCACGGACCGCCGCCGTCTTCGGGAGGATCCGCCACGACCATGCCAGGACGCACAGGCCGACCGGGACATTGAGCATGAAGAGAACCCGCCATCCCCACCACGACATGATGAAGCCGCCCGCCAGCGGGCCGGCGACCTGGGCCAGCGCGGCCACCATCGCGAGCACACCCAGGGCGAGCCCCATCCTGCGGCGGCCGAACGCATCGCCCACCAGGGCGCTGGTGTTGGCCATGACGCCCGCGGCGCCCACGGCCTGGCAGATGCGGAAGACAAGCATCGTTTCCGCGCTCGTCGCGACGGCACAGGCTGCACAGGCGGTCACGAAGAGGCCCAGCCCCGCCAGGAACAGGTGCCGCCGCCCCCACAGGTCGGCGAGCCTTCCGAAGCTGAGGATGCACACGGTGCTCACGAGCATGTAGGACAGCAGGATCCAGCTCGCCTGCGCCGGCGAGGCCTGCAGGCTGCGCCCCACCGCGGGCAGCACCACGTTGAGCGCGCTGAGATTCAGGAAGCACAGCAGCGCGCCGAGGCATGCCGCGGCGAGCACGGCCCATCCGGCCCTGTCCTCGTCGTCGGCAGCCGCCTCTGCACGCGAAGAACCGGCGATGAATGCGGCTGCCACCGGTTCAGTCTTCGCTCTTGAATCCCGAGGCCTTGACGATGGGGCGCCAGTACTCGCGGTCTTCGTTCATCACCCGGGTCACTTCCGCGCCGGGAAGCCCCGTCGGCTCGAGGCCCATGTGATCGAGTTGCCCGCGCACCCGCGGGCTGCGAATCGCGGCCAGGAACGCGCTTTCGAGCTTCGCCACAACTTCCTTCGGCGTGCCCGCCGGCACGAACGCGGCATAGGCGGCGTTGGCCCGGTCGAACGCGTCGTAGCCCGCTTCCTTGATCGTCGGAACGTCGGGCAGCCAGCTCAGCCGCTTCGTTCCTGCGACGCCCAGGATGCGCAGCTTTCCGGAACGGTGCAGCTCGAGCTGGCTGGCCAGCGCGTCGGTGCCGACCGGCACGTGGTCGCCGATGATGTCGGTCGCCAGCGGCGCCCCGCCCCTGTAGGTGACCGCCGTCAGAGGCACGCCGATGGCCTTGGACAGCTGCAGCACGCTGAAGTGAAGCCCGCCCCCGAGGTTGGTCATGCCCACGCTGGCCTGACCGGGGTTCTTCCTGATCCACGCCACGTATTCGGGAACCGTCCTGTACGGCTGGCCCGCGCCGGTGGAGATGACGCTGGGCACGTTGGCGAGGTGGGCAACAGGAATGAAGTCCTTGTCGACGTCGTAGTTCAGCCGCGCATAAGTCATCGGAAAGAACACGAACGGCGGCGTCGCGCCGATCAGGATGGTGCGCCCGTCAGGCCGCGACGCCTTGACCGCTTCGATGGAAATGCGGGTCGACGCGCCGGGCCGGTTCTCCACCAGCACCGGTTCCTTGAGCGCCGTGCGCAAGTCCTCGGCCACCGAGCGTGCCAGGTTGTCGAGCGCGCCACCCGGTGGAAAGCCCACGATCAGCCTGATGGGCGCGTTGTTGTCAGCATGCGCGAAGCTTCCGCCCAGGGCGACCAGCGCACTGAGCACGAGTGTCTTTGGAAACGAGGTCATGGTGAGGTACCCGCAAGGTTGATTGACGAAAAACAGGAAGAGAAATGGCGTGCTCAGAAGGCCAGGACCGGCAGCGGATTGGCCGGCCGGTGGTTGGCCTCGAAAGCCGCCGCGGCCTGCAGCAACTGCAGGTCTTCGCGGAAGCCGCCGACGAGTTGCATGCCGATGGGCAATCCGTCGCGGCCCGCGCCGCACGGCAGGCTGATGGCGGGGTGCCCGGTAAGGTTGAACGGCATCGTCCAGGGGAACCAGTTGGGCCGCAGCTCTGCAAATTCCCTGCCGTCGATCTCGATGCTGCCGAAGAGGTCCTGGTCGATCGGCAGCGCCGTGCGCGAAAGAGTCGGCGTGAAGATGAAGTCGTGCGTCTCCAGTTGCGCCTGGACTTTGCGAAAGAGCGCGGTCCTCGCGAACATGGCCTGTTGGAAGGCGACCCCGTCGACGTGCTCCGCCAGCGCCAGCTGCTGCAGCAGCGACGGACTCAACCGGTCGGCATGCGCCTCGGCCAGCGGAGCGAACCGGCCTCGCCAGCTCGTGTGGTTGATCACGCGCCACACCGGCTCGACGTCATAGCCCTCGCCCGTCATCTCCTCCAGGTCCGCGCCCATCGACCGCAGGGTTGCAAGGGCGGCCTCGAATGCGGCGGCGACGTCGGCGGCAATCGGCCGCCCCGCCGGGGTCGCACTGAAAAGGACGCGCTTGCCGCGCAGGTCGCCGCCAGGCTGCAGGTCGTCGAAGTAGCGTCGGGCCGGCACGCCCAGCGACCAGGGGTCCGAACCGTGGGCGCCGGTCATTGCCTGCAGCATGAGCGCCGTGTCGCCGACGTTGCGCGTGGTGGGCGTCACGTAGGTGTAATTGCCGAACGCGTCCTGCACTTGGCTGTGCGGAACCACGCCCAGGCTCTGCTTCAGCCCGACCACGCCGTTGCACGCCGCGGGAATGCGGGTGGAGCCGCCCCCGTCGGTCGCGATGGCCAGCGGCGCGATGCCTGCCGCCATCGACGCGGCGGCTCCGCCGCTGGAGCCGCCGCTGGTGCGCGTCGGATCCCATGCATTGCGCGTGCTGCCGAAGAGTGGCGCGTCGGTCATGCACTTGGCACCGAACTCCGACGAGGTCGTCTTGCCGATGAGGATGCCGCCCGCCTCGCGCATGCGCGCCACGGCCACGGCGTCGTGCGCGGGCACGTGATCGCGATGCAGCAGCGATCCGTAGGTAGTCCTGACGTTCGCGGTGTCGACGATGTCCTTCACGGTGAACGGCAAGCCGTGCAGTGCCCCCACGGCGTCGCCTCTCATGATCGCCTGCTCGGCCTTCCGGGCCTGTTCCGTCGCCTCGTCGTGGCACAGAGTGATGAAGCAGTTCAAGTGCGGCTGGAGCACATCGGCGCGGCGCAGCACCTCGTCGACGATCTCCACCGGGGAGAGTTCGCGCTGCGCGACCAGCGTGCGCATCGCCGACGCGGACATCTCGCAGATCTCGGACCTTGGAAGGCGCGGAAAATTCTTCATGCGCAGATGATTGATACGCGGCAACATTGCGTCCAATACTGTTTTCCAGAAAAGGCATATGCACAGCGTATGGCTACACCCGACCTTAGATCGCTTCGCTACTTCGTGGCCGTTGCAGAGGAGCGCAGCGTCGGCAAGGCGGCGCGGCGGCTCAACATGGCCCAGCCGCCGCTGTCTGTTCACATCAAGAACCTGGAAGCGGCCATCGGCGCGCCCTTGTTCCGCAGGGCAGCGCGCGGCATGGAAATCACCGACGCGGGAAATGCCCTCTTCCAGCGCGCCAAGGAGGCGTTGCTGCTCGCCAACGAAGGATTCGACGCCGCGCGCGCCGTGGGCTCGGGCAGCAGAGGGCGACTCGCGGTCGGAACCATGGTCGTGCTGTCCTACCTGGTGCTGCCACGGCTGGAAAACGAGCTTCGGCTGAGGCTTCCGGACGTGGAGATCCAGTACGTGGAGCTGAACGCCGTCAACAACGTAGAGGCCATCACCGACTCGGACGTTTCGGTCGCGATCTGCATCCCACCGATTGCACAGCCAGGCATTGCGATCGAACGCATCGGCACCCAGCCGCTGCTGCTTGCCGTGCGATCGGATTCGCCGTTGGCACGGATGTCCAGCATTCCACTGGCGCGCCTCTCCGGCATGCCTCTGATCGGCCTTCCCGTTCCGGAAGGCGACATCGACAAATCCGTCGTCACGTCGATGCTGCGCAGGCACGAGGTCAACATGCCGATTGCGCTGCGGGTCGAAACCATGGTGTCCGCATTGGCGCTTGTCCTGGCGGGCAAGGGCGTGGCCATCCTGCCTGCCTGCGCCCAGATCGGCCGCCCCCCGGGCGTGGTGTTCCGCCCCTTTCGCGGCATCGACGCGACGATGGACATCGCCGCGTGCTGGCGCAGCGATTGGGACAGTCCGCTCATCAAGCCGTTTCTGGCGTGCGCGCGCGCGGCGTTGCGGCAGCCGTGAAAAAGCCGTTGCTATCATCGAACCATGCGGCCGCCGGCACCGTGGTGGCGGAGGAAACCAAGTGCGGCTCAAGCTAAGAACAAAGACAGCACTGCTGATCACAGCGCTCGTACTCACGCTGGTCGGTGTGGCTGGCTGGTGGCAGTACCGGAGCCTGTCCAGCGAGTACCTCAACCTGATGCGCGAGCAGCAGCAGGCACTGACCGACAGCGCAGCGGCGGATCTCGACTACAAGCTCGAAATCCATCTGGCAGCCTTGGCGCGTGCGGCCCGGGAACTCAGCCTGCATGGCTTCGCGGACCCCGCGGCACAGCAGCGTTTCCTTGCCGACGAGGACCTGCGCACGATGTTCGACAACGCCGCGCTGGCGACACTGGACGGCGCCATCGTCGCCATCGACCCGCCCACCAGCCGGCCTTCGAACGTCGGCGACCGCGACTACTTCCGGCGCGTGCGCGACATGGGCCAGCCCGCGATCTCTGCGCCCCTGCTCACGAAGAGCACCCAACAGCCCGCGGTCGTCATGGCGGTCCCCGTCAAAGACCCCGATGGTCGCCTCGCCGGCGTGCTCGGCGCGGCGCTGAACCTGCAGCGCGCCAACGTGCTTGGCGATCTCAGCCGCGCCACCATCGGCCGGGGCGGCCACTACATGATCGTCACGCGCGGCCAGTCTCCGCAGATCGTCATGCACCCCGATGCGAACCTGCTGCTCAAGCCCGCAACCGCAGTCGCAGTCGCCTTCAACGGCGGTACCGAAAGCGACATGGCAACGCGCGCCGCCGTGCCCAGTGCCGACTGGGAACTGCGCCTGATCGTGCCTGCGCGCATCGCCTACGCACCACTGGAAAAGGCAAGGCGCAACCTGCTGCTGCAATTGATCGGGCTGGGTCTGGGCTGCGCGCTCCTGGTCTGGCTGGGGACTGCGTGGGTCATGCGCCCCCTGGAGGCGTTGAGCGGCGCGATCCGCACCCTGCGCCGTTCGCCGGACAGCGAGGTAAGACTCGACGTCGTCGCCAACGACGAGCGCGGGGACCTGGCACGCGAGTTCGATGCACTGATGGCCGACCTGCGCGAGCAGCGGCTCGAGATGGCGGCGGTCACCGATGCATCACCCGTGGGATTGTTCCGTTGCGACAGCGACGGGCGCATGACCTACGTGAACGACGAGTACCTGGCGATCCACGGGCTCGAGCGGAAGGACGCCGAAGAAGGCTGGCTCACGCTCGTGCGCGAGGAGATTCGAGAGACGGTTCGCCAGGACTGGGTTCGTGTCGTCAGCACGGCCGCGCCGTTGAGCGCCACACGCCGGCTCCATCGCAGGGATGGAACCCAGGTGCTGGTGGCATTGAGAAGCCGGCCTGTGCTCGCCGAAGGCCGCGTCCTCGGCCACGTGGGAACGGTGACCGACATCACCGAGCGCACGCGGGCCGAACGGGCACTTCGCACGTTGACGGCCATCTTCGACATGACGACCGACTACATCGTCCAGCTCGACGCGGCGGGGCGGCTCATCTACATGAACCCGGCCGCGCGCCGCCGCACGGGGCTGGCCCTCGACGCCCCCATCGAACAGTTCAGCGCGGCCGACTTCAATCCGCCGGAGACGATGGAAAGGTTCCGGTCGGAGGTGGTGCCCACCGCGGTCAAGACCGGCGTCTGGGTGGGCGAATCGATGGTGTGGGACGCCGAGCACAACGAGTTTCCGGCCAGCCACATGGTGATCGCGCATCGCGACAAGCATGGCAAGGTGGAGTATTTCTCGGGGCTGATGCGCGACATTTCGGCGGCCAAGGCCGCGGAGCGGGCGCTGCGCGAGAGCGAGCATCGCCTGCGCATGGTGACGGACCACCTGCCGGCGCTGGTCTCCTACCTGGACCGCGACCTGCGGATGCGCTTCGTCAACAAGGCCTATCAGGACTGGTTCGGCGTCCAGCCCGAACAACTGCTCGGCCTGAGCCTGCGCGAGTTCTACGGCAATGAAGCGTGGGCACAGATGGAGCCGCACATGCGCGCCGCTCTGGCCGGGCGCCAGGTCACTTACGAGCGCAGGCTGGCAACGCCTGGCGGGCGCCGCGATATCCAGGCCACGCTGGTTCCCGAGCGCGACGAACGCGGCGAAGTGATCGGCCTCTATACGCTGGACAGCGACATCACCGCGCACCACGAGGCGGAGGAAGCCCTCCAGGAAAGCGAGGCGCGCCTGCGCACGGTGGCCGACGCACTGCCGATGCGTGTCGCCTACATCGATGCGGAGGAGCGCTATCGATTCAACAACCTGGCCTACGAGCGCGGGTTCGGACTCTCCCGCGACCAGATCGAGGGGCACACCGTGAAAGAGCTCCTGGGCGAGCCCGCCTACGAGGCCGTGCAACCGCACATCCGCGCGGCCCTGGCCGGCGAGGTCGTCACCTTCCAGAGCGAGATCGACAAGAGCGACGCCTACTACTGCTACGAAGCCCAGTACATCCCGCAACCTGCAGTGAACGACGAGGCCATCGTCGGCTTCCATGCCGTGATCACCGACATCACGCGGCAAAAGCTCGAGGAGAAGCGCCTGGTGAACCTGGCGCAGATCGATCCTCTCACCGGTCTTGCCAATCGCGCGGGATTCGAGGTGCGCCTGGCGCAGGCGATGGAGCGTGCGCGAGGCCCCGGTGCATTGATGGCGCTGATGTACCTGGACATCGATGGATTCAAGCAGATCAACGATCGGTTCGGCCACCAGACGGGAGACGAGCTTCTGCGGGGCTTCGCGGGCAGGTTGTCGCAGGCGCTGCGCTCCAGCGACGTCCGCGCGCGCCTGGGCGGCGACGAGTTCACGGTAATCATGGAGGGCCTGTCCAATGGGGACGCCGCGGTTTCCGCCGCCTCGAAGTTGATCAAGGCCATGCAGGTGCCGTTCACCACCGAACAGCGGACGATCTCCATCAGCACGAGCATCGGCGTGGCGTTCTACCAAGGCGGCACCGCAACGGCTGCCGCGCTCATCAGGCAGGCCGACGAGATGCTCTACCAGGCCAAGGGGGCGGGCCGCAACAACTTCCAGGTGGCGCCACAGCCCGTCGAGGGAAAGCGGAAATGACGCGGCGATAGACCTCCGGATCCAGAGCATCCTGCCCGCAGCTATGCTCCCGGCACATGCCGCCACCCGTCACGATTCCTCGCACGCCTCGCCGCTCGTTGGCCGTGCTCGCCTGCGCCCTGTGGCTGGCCTTCGCAAGTCCCGCGTCGGCCGCGCAAGGCTGCCTCGACACCGCTACGCAAGCCCCTTCGCCATCGCGCGCGCTCGCCATGGCCACCTTCGCGCTGCAGGAGCACGAAGCCTTCGGTGGCCAGGCCATGGACGCCGAAGGCCGCATGACCGAAGCCGGCAGCTCCGAGGCCGAAGACACGCGCCCCACCCTGCCGGGCCTGGCGCCATGGCAGCGGGTGCTCGGCTATTGGCAGGCGGTCGACCCGCGGCTGCCGTCGCTCGTGCGCTTCGGCGCCCTGCGCCCCGCCGACCGGCACCTGCTGATGCAGGCGTTGAACGAGGCGACGGCCGGGCGGCTTCAGGGCATGGACGTAGGCCCCGACGAGGGGCTTGATTCTGGAGAGCTGCGCGCGGTGCAGGTCGCCCTCGCCCGCGTCGCGGTGATCGACACGCCCTGGTCCGCGGCCTTCATCAGCTGGCTGGCGCGGCAGGCCGGTCTGGCGGACGACGAGTTCGTTTTCTCCGAAGCGCATGTCGACTATGCGGGCGCCGCCTGGCAAGCCGGCATCGACGAGGCCGCGGGCCGGCCCACGCGCTACGCCCTGCGAGCCTGCGACCTGAGGCACACGCCGCCGCGCATCGGCGACATCGTCTGCCAGGCGCGCGGCGCGGGCGCCGAACTCGACACCTTCGACAAGATCGGTGGAGTGCTGGCCACGCGCGACACCGGCGGCGAGTCGCTGCCCATGCACTGCGACGTGGTGGTGGCCGTGGATGCCACGGGCTTCGACACGGTGGGCGGCAACGTGCTGCAGTCGGTCACGCGGCGCCGGCTCGACTTTGCGCCGGGCACTCGGTGGCTGGACCCGAGCTACCAGTCCGAGGGATGCACGCCGGGCACGCCGGGCTGCATCGATCGCCACATGAGCCGCCAGCCCTGGTCGCTGCTGCTGCAGTGGCGCTGAACCGGCTTACTTGTAGAACGCCTCGACCTTGCCCTTCAGCTTGAGCAGCAGGGGCTTGCCCTTGCGGTCGAGGGTCTTGCCGGCGGGCACCTTGACCCAGCCTTCGCTGATGCAGTATTCCTCGACGTCGAGGCGGTCCTTGCCGTTGAAACGGATGCCGATGTCGTGTTCGAAGGCGGCGGCCACGTGATGCGGGCTGCGCGGATCGATGGAGAGGTGATCGGGAAGGGGTGGGCGGGGAGTGGCTTCTGTCATGGCGCGTGATGATAGGGGCTCCGCGCCCTGCCCTAGCGCCGCTTCTTCTTCGCGTGCCGCGCCGGGGGCTTTGGCGCGAAGCCCAGGGCGGCACGGGCCAGTGCGTCGGCCTCGCCATTGCGGTGGCGCGGGATCCACTGAACTCGCGCGTCGTCGAAGCTTGCGAGCAAGGCGCGGGCATCGTCGAACAACGCGGCCATGCGCACGATCGGCTTCGCTTCGGACGCGGCCAGCTGCTCGACGAGGATGCTGTTGTCGCTGTAGGCCCGCACCGCCGTCGCGCCGCGTGCGCGCAGCTCCTGCAGGGCCAGCGTCAGTGCGAGCAGTTCGGCCTCGTTGTTGCAGCCGGTGGTGTGCGTGGCCTGCGACAGCGTGTGGCGCGCTCCGTCCGGCGCGGTGAGGACGGCGCCGATGCCCATGCGGCCCGGGTTGGGCATGGCGCTGCCGTCGCAATAGACGGTCCACGGAAGAAGGCTGTCGGGCCCGCTGGATTCCCCTGCGCTCATTCAGCAGTTGTTGCGCTTGATGCCCGCAAGGTTCTGGCAGGGCCGCTGGCCCGGCGGCGGCCCGGGGTCGCGCACATGCGGCGGCGGCCGGCGGATGGGGCGCACGCCGTCGTAGTACGGGTCGGGGCTCAGGATGACGACGCCGGGAGGATCGGAGGAGACCCCAGGCGGCTGCGTATCGACGGGGTAGCGCGGAATGATGGCCGGCCCCGCCGGCGGATTGCCGGCCACCTGGCTGGGCGGCGGCGCGGCGCTCGGCGCCGGCGTGTACTCCGGCCGGCGCGCCTCGCCGGGCGGGGATTCGAGGATCGGCACCTCGCGCGACACCTTGCTGCCCGGCGGGCAAGCCACGTTGGTGTACGAAATGGCCCCGGCGGCGTCGATGCAGCGCACCACCTCCGCGCGGGCCCCCAGCGCCGCAGCGAAGATCGCGAGAGAGACAGCCAAGGTGCGCATCGGATGGGTTTTCAGCGGAGGTTGCGGGCGGGCCAACACCCGGGAATCGCCCGGGTTATCCACTGTAGCCGTTGCAGCCCCGGCGCGCACCTGCGGCATGATCGCAGCATGGACAACCACCGCCCGCATCCACTCGTCATCGTCAAGCTCGGGGACACCTTCGAGGCCCTGCGCGCACAGCACGGCGACTTCGAGCACTGGATCGCCGACGGGCTCGGCACGCGCACGCTGCCCCTGCTGGTGGTCGACCCGCGACGCGGCGACGCTCTGCCCGACCGGCCCAGGTGTCGGGTGTGGTGGTGACCGGCTCGCACGCAATGGTGTCGCACCGCGAGCCCTGGAGCGAAACCACCGCTGCGTGGCTCGCGCAGCTGGTGGCGCACGACACGCCCGTGCTCGGCATCTGCTACGGCCACCAGCTGCTCGCGCATGCGCTCGGCGGCGAAGCAGGCAATCATCCGGCGGGCGTGGAGGTCGGTACCGTCACGGTCACCCTCGAAGAGGCGGCCGCCACCGATCCGCTGTTGCGCGGCCTGCCCGCGCAGTTTCCGGCGCACGTGGTGCACTGGCAGAGCGCGCTTCGCCTGCCCGAAGGCGCGGTACGGCTGGCCGGCAACGACCACGAGCCGGTGCACGCCTTCCGCATCGGCAAGCACGCCTGGGGCGTGCAGTTCCACCCCGAGTTCGACGCCGAGGCCATGCGCGGCTACATCGACCTGCTGGCCGACGACCTGGCTTCCGCCGGCGTCGATCCGGCCGCGCTGCGCGAGCGCGTAGGCCCTACCGACACGGCGGCCGGGCTGCTCGGGCGCTTCGCGCGGATTGTCGAAGCGCACCACGGCAGCTGAGCTTCGGCGGCCCGAAAGCACTGCCTGTCCGTCGGACCGCGACTACAGGAAGCGCCGCGCGCTTCGGTTAAGGTGCGGTCCATTCGCCGTTTGCCAACCCTTCTTTCATGACCACTCCTTCCACCGCGCCAGCCCGCAAGCATTTTTCGATGATCCGAGGGTTCCACCTCGCCGATGCGTTCACGCTCGGCAATGCGGCCTGCGGAGTGGGCGCGGTGTTCCTGGCGATGGCCTTCATGGCGAGCCATTCGCTCGCGCAGTTCCTGTGGGCTGCAGCGCTCGCTCCGGCCGCCTTCGTCTTCGACGTGCTCGACGGCCGCATCGCGCGCTGGCGCCAGACCCAATCGGCCCTCGGGCGCGAGCTCGACTCGCTCGCCGATGTGATCTCGTTCGGCGTGGCGCCCGCCGCGCTCGGCTTCGCGGCCGGGCTGAACGGCGGCTGGGACTGCGTGATCCTGATCTATTTCGTGGGCTGCGGCGTGAGCCGGCTCGCGCGCTACAACGTCACGGCCGAAGCCCTGTCGGCCGGCGCCGACAAGGTGAAGTACTTCGAGGGCACGCCCATCCCGACCAGCGTGGTGCTGGTGGGCGTGCTGGCGTACGCGGCCTGGCAGGGCCGCATCGGCGACGCCCTGTGGGGCGCCGCCTGGGCCGTCGGCCCGTGGCAGCTGCATCCGCTGGTGCTGCTGTTCGCCTTGTCGGGCACGCTCATGATCAGCAAGACGCTGCGCATCCCCAAGTTCTGACCGTTCAACACGAAGGAGACCCACCGATGACGATGAAGCTGTATTTCGACCCTCAGAGCCGCTCGCAGGTTGCCAAATGGATGCTTGACGAAGCCGGCGTCGACTACGAGATCGTGACCACGCTCATCAAGAACAAGGCCCACAAGACACCCGAGTTCCTGAAGATCAACCCGGCAGGCAAGCTACCGGCGCTGGTCGACGGGCGCACGCGCGTCTTCGAGAACGCGGCCATCTGCATGTACGTCGCCGAGAAGTTTCCCGGCAAGCGGCTCGCGCCTTTCATCGGTTCGCCGGAGCGCGGCCGCTACCTGTCGCTGATGGTCTACTCGACCTCGCAGCTGGAGCCCGCGATGGGCGACAGCCTGCTGAAGATCCGCAGCAACAACAGAGCGCGCGGCTGGACGGACTTCGAGGCGGCCAAGGACGCGGTCGAGCGCGAACTGGGCGATGGCCCCTACCTGTTCGGCGCGCAGTTCACCGCGGCCGACGTGATGATCGGCTCGATGCTCATCTGGCACCGCGCGTTCGGCGGCATCCTGAACCGGCCCAAGCTCGACGCCTACGTCAACCGGCTGCAGGGCCGCCCCAAAGGCATGAAGTTCGGCTGAAAACGACAACACGCCATGTCACAGACCACCTCCGTTCACATCGGCACCGGCGGCCTCGATCAGCTCGTCCACATCGCCGAGACGCAACCGCTGTCGCCCGCCTGCGATCACTTCTACTTCCTGCGCCATGGCCAGACCGGGCGCAATGCGCAACGCATCTTCCAGGCGGTGGACGAACCCCTGAGCGAGCTCGGCCTGCAGCAGGCCGCGCGCGCTGCCGGGCTGCTGGCGGGCGAGCCCATCCGCACCGTCGTGTGCAGCGATGCGCGGCGCGCGAACGACACCGCCCACTCCGTTGGCACGGCGCTGAAACTGGTGCCGGCCGCGCAGGCCGCGCTGCGCGAGCGCAACTTCGGCGCGCTGATCGGCACCTCGTCCGCCAACATCGACTGGGCCTGCGAGCCCGAGGGCGGCGAGACGCTCACGCAGTTCGTCGCACGCACGCGCGCCGCCCTCGACGAGGCACTGCAGCTGCCCGCCCCGGTGCTGGTGGTGGCGCACGGCGGCACGCTCTATGCGCTGGCTGCACTGCTGGGTGTACCTATCGACCTCGGCCTGCTCGGCAACGCACAGCCATTGCGTTTCGAGCGTAGAGGCCCCACATGGGGCATAACGCCGCTGCTGCGGCAAACCGACGGAAACGCAGCCCTGGCTTAACCAACCCGGCGCCCCGGGCCCTGATGCCGTCCACACAACGAACTGCCACACACCATGGAATTCAAGGACTACTACAGCGCACTGGGCGTCGACCGCACCGCGTCCGACGACGAAGTGCGCAAGGCCTACCGCAAGCTCGCCCGCAAGTACCACCCCGACGTCAGCAAGGAGTCCGACGCCGAGCAGCGCATGCGCGACATCAACGAGGCCAAGGACGTGCTGGGCGACAAGGAAAAGCGCGCGGCCTACGACGCGCTGGCCGACCGTGTCGCACGCGGCGGCCACCCCGAGGGCGGCTTCCAGCCGCCGCCGGGCTGGGACCAGGGCTTCGAGTTCCACCGCGGCCCGCGCCAGGGCCCGGCCGACCACGCGGACTTCAGCGAGTTTTTCTCGTCGCTGTTCGGCGAGGCCGAGCGGCGCGACGCGGCGCGGCGGAACTACAAGGCGCGCGGCGAAGACCACCATGCGGCCATCGAGATTGCACTCGAAGACGCGCTCAACGGCGCCGAGCGCGAGATCACGCTGCGCGCCCAGACCGTCGACGCGCAGGGCCACCCGCAGTGGCAGAACCGCACGCTCAGCGTGAAGATCCCGCCGGGGGTGCACCCGGGCCAGTTCATCCGCCTCGCGGGGCAAGGCATGCCCGGCCACGGCGGCGAGCCGCCGGGCGACCTGTATCTCGAAGTGCGCATTGCGCCGCACAAGCTGTACCGCGTGGAAGAGCGCGACCTGTACATGACGCTGCCCGTCACGCCCACCGAGGCGGCACTGGGCACGCAGGTGCAGGTGCCGACGCCGACCGGCGGCGTGGTCGAGGTGACCGTGCCGCGCAATGCGCGCAACGGCCTGAAGCTGCGACTCAAGGGCCGGGGCCTCGCGGGCAAGACGCCCGGCGACCTGTACCTGCTGCTCGACATCGCCCTGCCGCCCGCCGACAGCGACGATGCGCGCAAGGCCTACGAGCAGCTGGCGCAAGCCACGGCATCGTTCCACCCACGCCAGCATCTGGGAGTCTGAGCATGGTGAACTTCACCCTTACGACCGCCACCGCCATCAGCGCCTCGCAGCCGCTCGCGGCGAGCGAACTGGCGCACGCCGTCGGCGCCGACACCGCCTGGGTCGTGCAACTGGTCGAGGTCGGCATCCTGCAGATCGAAACGGCCGAGACCCAGCCCGAGCGCTGGCAATTTTCCAGCACAGACCTGCAGCACGCGCTCGAAGTGCGCCGGCTGGAGCGCGACTTCGGCGTGGGGCTCGATGCCGCCGCGCTGATCCTCGACCTGGAGCACGAAGTGCGGCGGCTCAAGGCCGTGCTGCAGGCACACGGCCTGCGCTGACGCTACTGCATCTGCTGCAGGTTGCCGATGCGCACCAGCATCTCGGTGAACATCTGCATGTCGGCGTCGAGGTCGGGCACTTCCTTGTATTCCTTGGCGTTGTGCGCCGTGTACTTCTTGCCCGGCATGGCGGGACCGAAGTTGATGGCGTTGGGCATCAGCTTCGCAGTGGTGCTGCCGGCCGTGGGCACGGGCTTGGCTTCAAGGCCGGTGGTGTCGCCGTAGATGTCGAGCAGCGTCGACAGCCATGCGCCCTTGGGGTCGCGCGCCATCCAGTTGCCCTGGTCGTAGACCACATCGAGCTTCACGTTGTTCGCGCTCGCCCAGGCGTTGACCTTCGAGGTGACCTGCGCCTTCAGTTCGTCGGGCGTGCGGCCGCGCGGCATGCGCACGTTGACCGTGACCTCCAGCCTGCCATCGTTGCCCATGCGCACGAGGTTCGGCGACAAGGTCAGCGGCCCCATGAAATCGTCGGCGTAGCCCAGGCCCATCTTCTCGCCGAGGTAGCCGGTGCCGTAGAGCGCGTCGATGTACTTCGCGGCCTTCAGGTACTGGTTGGCCACCAGCGGCACGCCGGACTCCTCCAGGAACAGTGCAAGGCGCGGCAGCGGGTTGACGCCTTCCTCCGGGCGCGAGCCGTGGGCCGAGACGCCTGTCACCTTGAGTTCGATGCTGTCGGCGCCGCGTGCGATGTCGATGGCGAACTTGCCGCCCTGCGCTTCGTACTTCTGTCGGAAGGCCGGCTTTGCTGCTTCGAGCTTTGCGAGCACGCCTGCAAGGTCGCCGCCTTTGAGCGTGGCGGTTGCCGTCTGCGAGATCGCGTTGGCCGATGCGGCGCCGGCCATGGCCGTGATCGCCGTCGATGCGCCATCGGCCGTTTCCGCCGGGAACAGCACCTTCAGCGCGCCCGAGCCCTTCTCCGCCACCACGGCCGGGTACTTGCTGTCGAGCACGATGTTGTAGGCCGGCAGCTGCGTCTTCGCGCGGTAGTACTGCATGGCGTCGCCACCGGTTTCCTCGGTGGTCTCGATCATCAGGCGGATGCTTCGCTCGATGGGCAGGCCGCTGTCCTTCACGGCCTTCATCGCGTAGAGCACGGCGGCGATGGAGCCCTTGTCGTCGATGGTGCCGCGGCCATAGAGGAAGTCGCCCACGCGGGTCATCTTGAACGGGTCGAGCCGCGTGCCGTCGTCGAGCACCCATTCGGACAGCACCGCAGGCACCACATCGGCATGCGTGAGGATGCCGAATTCTTCCGTACCCTTGCCCTTGAGGCTGACTTCGAAGATGCGGTTGTCGACATTGCGGTAGGCAAGGCCGAAGTCGCCCGCCATCTTCTCGACCAGCTTGCCGAACTCGATGATCGGTGCGCTCTCGTGGGGCGGAACCTGCACGTTGCGTACCGTCGGAATCGCCACCATGGTGCCGATGCTCGCGATCACGGCCTGCTGGTTCTGCAGGCGGTTGTACAAGCCGAGCAGGCGCGCGATGTTGACGAGGTCGTCCCCGGCCAGCGGTTTCTTCGCGCGATAGGCGGCCACGCTGGCTTGCAGCGCGGGGTTGCTCCTGGCTGCCTGCGCGAGGAAGGCATTGAAATCGGCCGGGGCCTTGCCGGCTTGCCATGCGGCGGCGAGCTGATCGAGCTGGGGCTTCCTGAGTGCTTCGGCGTGCACGCTCGCACCAAGGCCGAGCACGACCATCGACAGGGCCGACAATGAAAATCGAAAATGCTGCATCAGGGTGACCTCCTCATTCTGAAAAACATTCCCGACGATAGCCGAGCGAAATACCGAACGATGAACAACAGCAACGCCAAGATCCGCTGCGCATGGGCCCAGACCAACCCGCTGCTGGCCGCCTACCACGACGCCGAATGGGGCGTTCCCGAGCGCGACAGCCGTGCGCTGTGGGAAAAGCTGATGCTCGACGGCTTCCAGGCCGGTCTCTCGTGGCTCACCATCCTGCGCAAGCGCGATGCGTTCCGCAAGGCCTTCAAGGGCTTCGTGCCGGAGAAGATCATCAAATTCACCGAGGCCGATGTCGAACGGCTCATGCAGGACGCCGGCATCGTGCGCTCGCGCTCGAAGATCGAAGCCACCATCGGCAATGCGCGCGCCTACCTTGCGATGCAGGCGGCGGGCGAAGACTTCTCGGAATTCATCTGGGGCATGGCTGGTGGCAAGCCCATCGTCAACCGCACGGGCAGCGTGCCGGTGAAGACGCCGCTGTCGGAAGACATTTCGGCTGCGCTCAAGAAGCGCGGCTTCAAATTCGTCGGCCCCGTCATCGTCTACGCGTGGATGCAGGCCACGGGCATCGTCGACGACCATGCGCACGACTGCCACCGGCACGCGGCCAAGCTGAAATGACGCAATAAAAAAACCGGGCCACGCTTTCGCATGGTCCGGTTTTGTCTGGCTGCTAAGTGAAGCGGCTTGCGCCGCGACAATTTACAGGCCGGCTTGGCGCGTTAAGGCCAGGCCCTTCGCTTGCGCGGGGATCACGCTGCCGGCGAAGGTTTCGGGGCGCAGGTTCTGGCCCGGTGCGTGTGCAGCGGCAACAGCTTCATTGCGGACGGCGGCGCGGTCGGCCGAAGCGGTCAGCGCGGGCGTTGCGGTCGAAGCAGCGCCGTCGTTGTCGCCATATGCATTGCCGGCGCGGGCGGCGGCAACTGCCTGGGGCGCCACGTCGGCGCGGCTGTAGCCGGAAGTCAGGGGCTGCACGCCTTCGTAGCTTTCTGCGTGAGCGCCAGCGGCGGCGAGCAGGGACAGGGCGGCGGCGGCGAGGATGTTCGAGGTCTTCATTTCAATTCCTTATTCATTGGGCCTTTGGGTGCCTCAAGTGTGCATCACGATTACTAGGGCAAACCCCTATACAACCGAATCGCAGTGTTCATGAAATCGAAACAATGACGAGGAACTTTCTGACGAAGCTAACTCAACCGCCCTCTCCGCCGTCAAAAACGCGGCTAATTCGCGTACTTTTTCTCTAGCTCATCAAGCAATGGCTTGCCGACCAGGCGCTGCCTTTCAGCAAAAGGTGCTACCAGTGCCGGGTCTTCATCCAGCCGCCGGGTATCGCGCAGAACGGTCAACGCACGTTGCATGCCAGCCACCGCGCCCTGCAACGCGGCATTGGCGTAGAGCACGAAGCCATAGCCCAGCGCGCCCAGTTCCTGCGCGCCGAAGGTCGGCGTCCTGCCGCCGATCACCATGTTCATGAGCTGCGGCTTGCCGAGGCGCTGCGGCATGGTGCGCACTTCTTCGGCCAGCGTCACGGCCTCGACGAAGAGGATGTCGGCGCCGGCTTCGCCGAACTTCTGCGCGCGCTCGATGGCGGCCTCGAAGCCATGCACTGCCGCCGCATCGGTGCGGGCCATGACGAGCAGATCGCCGTCCTGCCGCGCATCGACCGCGGCCTTGATCTTGCCGAGCATCTCGCCTGTCTCGATCACAGCCTTGCCCGCGAAATGGCCGCAGCGCTTGGGGCTCACCTGGTCTTCGAGCTGGATGCAGTCGGCCCCTGCCCGCTCGAGCACACGCACCGTGTGCCGCACGTTGAGCGCATTGCCGAAGCCGGTGTCGGCATCGACCAGCAGCGGCAGGCTCACCGCGTCGCGGATGCGCGCCGTGTGCTCGGCGATCTCGTGCAGGCCCATGAAGGCCTGGTCGGGCAGGCCGAGGTGCATGTTGGTGACGCCCGCGCCGGTGACGTAGATCGCCTCGAAGCCGAGGTCTTCGATCACGCGGGCCGACATCGCATTGAACGCACCCGGCACCAGCACGCCGCGGCGCGCCTCGGCCAGGCGGCGCAATACCTTCTTCGGGGATTCATTGTTCGCCCGCATGGTTCAGGCCGCGTACAGGTCGACGTACTCGTGCACCGGCATCGCCTCGAGCTTCTTCGCATCGAGCGACACATCGAGGATGGCCTGCTGCTGCTTCTGCGCGAAGCGGCGCGCAAGGTTGGTGCGGAACTTGGCTTCGAGCAGCGGAATGCCGTCGCTGCGGCGGCGCTTGTGGCCGATGGGGTACTCGACCACCACTTCGGCAAGGCTCGTGCCGTCCTTGAACGCCACCGTCAGCGCGTTCGCGATGCTGCGCTTTTCGGGGTCGTGGTAGTCGGCGGTGAAGCGGGGGTCTTCCACGCACACGATCCTGTCGCGCAGCGCGTCGATGCGCGGGTCATTTGCCACGCTGTCCTCGTAGTCGCCGGCAGTGAGGCGGCCGAAGATCATCGGCACCGCCACCATGTACTGGATGCAGTGGTCGCGGTCGGCCGGGTTGTTCAGCGGGCCCTGCTTGTCGATGATGCGGATGCAGGCCTCGTGCGTGCGGATGGTCACCCGCTCGATGTCGTCCACGGTCTTGCCGATCTTGTGCAACTGCGCATGCAGCGCCATGCCAGCCTCCACCGCCGTCTGGCTGTGGAACTCGGCCGGGAAGCTGATCTTGAAGAGCACGTTCTCCATCACGTAGCTGCCGTACGGGCGTTGAAACTTGAAGGGTTGCCCCTTGAAAAGCACGTCGTAGAAGCCCCAGGTCTTGGCGCTGAGCACGCCCGGGTAGCCCATCTCGCCCGTCTTCGCGATCAGCGCGAGGCGCACCGCGCGGCTGGTCGCGTCGCCCGCCGCCCAGCTCTTGCGGCTGCCGGTATTGGGCGCATGGCGGTACGTGCGCAGGCTCTGGCCATCGACCCATGCGAGCGACACGGCGTTGACGATCTCGTCGCGCGTCAGCCCCAGCAGGCGCGCCACCACGGCCGTCGATGCCACCTTGACCAGCACCACGTGATCAAGCCCGACCTTGTTGAACGAGTTCTCCAGCGCGAGGCAGCCCTGGATCTCGTGCGCCTGGATCATGCCGGTGAGCACGTCGCGCATGGTCAGCGGCTTGCGCCCGGCAGCCACGGCGTTGCGGCTGAGCCAGTCGGCCGTGGCGAGGATGCCGCCGAGGTTGTCGCTCGGGTGGCCCCACTCCGCCGCAAGCCAGGTGTCGTTGAAGTCGAGCCAGCGGATCATCGTGCCGATGTTGAAGGCGGCCTGCACCGGATCGAGCTGGTACGGCGTGCCCGGCACCTTCGCGCCGTTCGGCACCACCGTGCCCGGCACGATCGGGCCGAGCAGCTTGGTGCAGGCCGGGTACTCGAGCGCCTCGAGGCCGCAGCCGAGCGTGTCGATCAGGCAGTGGCGCGCGGTTTCGTACGCCAGCGCGCTCGTGATCTGCTGGTGGGCAAGCACGTAGTCGACGATGTCGACCAGCACCTGGTCGGGTTCGGGGCGGATGTTGCTGATGTGTGCGGACATGGAGAAAGAGGCTTTCAGCGGTTGGCGATGGGAACGAAGGTCTGGTCTTCGGGACCGGTGTAGTTGGCGCTCGGGCGGATGATCTTGTTGTCCTGCCGCTGCTCGATGATGTGCGCGGCCCAGCCGCTGGTGCGCGCAATGACGAACAGCGGCGTGAACATTGCGGTCGGCACGCCCAGCATGTGATAACTCACGGCGCTGAACCAGTCGAGGTTGGGGAACATCTTCTTCGCGTCCCACATCACCTTTTCGAGCCGCTCGGCAATGTCGTACATGCGGGTGGAACCGGCCTCCTCCGACAGCTGCTTCGCCACGCACTTGATGACCACGTTGCGCGGGTCCGACACGGTGTAGACCGGGTGGCCGAAGCCGATGATCACTTCCTTCGCCTCGACGCGGCGACGGATGTCGGCCTCGGCCTCATCGGGAGTGTCGTAGCGCTTCTGGATCTCGAAGGCGACCTCGTTGGCGCCGCCATGTTTGGGCCCGCGCAGCGCGCCGATGGCGCCGGTGATGGCCGAGTACACGTCGGAGCCCGTGCCCGCCACCACGCGCGCGGTGAAGGTCGAGGCGTTGAACTCGTGCTCCGCATAGAGGTTGAGCGAGGTGTGCATCGCGCGCTCCCAGCTCGCCGAGGGTGCGCGGCCGTGCAGCAGGTGCAGGAAATGCGCACCGATGGAGTCGTCGTCGGTCTCCACCTCGATGCGCCGCCCCTGCGTCGACCAGTGATACCAGTACAGCAGCATCGAACCGAGCGATGCCATCAGCCGGTCGGCGATGTCGCGCGCGCCGGGCAGCGAGTGGTCGTCTTTCTCGGGCAGCACGCAGCCGAGCGCAGAGACGCCGGTACGCATCACGTCCATCGGATGCGCGCTGGCGGGCAGGCGCTCCAGCGCTTCCTTCACGCTCGCGGGCAGGCCGCGCATCGCCTTCAGCCGGCCCTTGTAGGCGCGCAGCTCGGCGCTGCTGGGCAGCTTGCCGTGCACCAGCAGGTGCGCGATTTCCTCGAACTCGCAGACGTCGGCAATGTCGAGGATGTCGTAGCCGCGGTAGTGCAGGTCGTTGCCCGTGCGCCCCACGGTGCACAGCGCGGTGTTGCCCGCGGGCACGCCCGAGAGCGCGACGGATTTCTTTGGCTTGAAGCCGGTGGGGCTTGCGGTGTCTGTGGTCATACGATCTCCTCGGAAATTGCTTCGGCGAGGCGCGCCATGCGCCTCGGGCGTCCGGCGGCGTCGACCGCCACCATCTCGAACTCGCCTTCGAGCACGCATGCAAGCGCCTCGGTAGCCACGTCCTGCACGCAGCCGCGCACACGCACGGTGAGCGAGCTGCGGCCGGCGCGCGAGACGTGCGTTTCGAGCACCAGCGTGCTGCCCAGGCGCACCGGCGCATGGAACATCACCTCGCGGCAGCGCGCCATCACCACGTCGCCGCGCACGAAGCTCCGGCCGCCCAGGAAGGCAGCCTTCGACATCAGCTGCAGCGCCTGGCCGCCAAACAGCGTGCCGTAGTGGTTGGTGTGTTCCGGGAACACCACCTCGATGAGACGGACCGAGCCGCGAGTGCCTTGCATGATTCGCAATTTACGCAAGATCGTGCCCATAATGAAGACCTGAATTGGCGAATGATTGCGAAGGAAACGCGGTCAGATTTGCGAATCTTGCGAACAACGGACACAGACGATGAAGAAGACCTTCATGGGCGTGCGGCTGCGAAGCCTGCGCGAGGAGCGCGGCCTGAGCCAGCTCGCGCTCGCACAGCAGCTGGGCCTGTCGCCCAGCTACCTGAACCAGATCGAGCAGAACCAGCGGCCGCTCACGGTGCCGGTGCTGCTGCGCCTGCATGCCACGCTGGGCGTCGACATCCAGGCCTTCTCGGAAGACGAGGAAGCGCGGCTCATCGCCAGCCTGCGCGAGGCGCTGGCCGACAACCCGGGCGGCGACGCGGTCGCGCTGGCCGAGCTGCGCGAGGTGGCCACGCAGATGCCGGCCGTGGGCCGCGCGCTGGTGGCCCTGCATCAGCGGCACCGCGATGCGATGGAACGGCTCGAAGCGTTGGCGGGCGAACTGGGTGACGGCCGTGGCGATCTCGCACGCTTGCCTCAGGCGCGGCCCATGCCCTTCGAGGAAGTGCGCGACTTCTTCTTCGCGCACCAGAACCACATCGCACCGCTCGACGACGCGGCCGAGGCCTTCGCCGCGCAATGGCGCCTGCGCGAAGGCAACCCCGGCGACCGCCTCGCGCGCCGGCTGCTCGAAGCGCATGGCGTGCAGGTGGTGCCCGCCGAAGATGGCGAAGCAGGTGCGCTGCGGCGCTACGACCCGGCCTCGCGCGTGCTGCGGCTCTCACCCCACCTGGAGCCCGGGCAGCATGCATTCCAGCTCGCCACGCAGCTTGCGTTTTTCGAGCTCGGCGACATGCTCGAAGAGCTGGTGGCGACCGCGCCGCTGTCCAGCGACACGGCCCGTTCGCTCGCGCGCATCGGCCTGGCCAACTACTTCGCCGCGGCGCTTCTGCTGCCCTACAGCGAGTTCCTCGAAACCGCCGAGCTGCTGCGCTACGACATCGACCAGCTGGCGCGCCGCTTCGGCGTGGGCTTCGAGACCATCTGCCACCGCCTGAGCTCGCTGCAGCGGCCCGATGCGCGTGGCGTGCCCTTCTTCCTCATCCGCGTCGACCGCGCGGGCAACATCTCGAAGCGGCAGTCGGCCACGCATTTCCACTTCTCGAAGACGGGCGGCACCTGCCCGCTGTGGAACGTGTACGAGGCCTTCGCGCAGCCCGGGCGCGTACTCACGCAGCTCGCGCGCATGCCCGACGGGCGCGCCTACCTCTGGATCGCGCGCACGGTGTCGCACGGCTACCGCGGCTACGGTTCGCCCAACAAGACCTTCTCGATCGGGCTGGGCTGCGACATCAGCCATGCCACGCAGCTGGTCTATTCGAAGGGTATGGACCTGCGCGACCCCGACGTGCCCACGCCCATCGGCGCGGGCTGCAAGGTGTGCGAACGCGAGACCTGCCCGCAGCGCGCGTTTCCGTTCGTGGGCCGGCCGCTGGCCGTGGACGAGAACCAGAGCCGGTTCATGCCCTATGCGGCAGCACCGGCGGCAGGCGCGATCAGGAGCGCGGCCAGGCGCGCACCAGCGTCCGGAGCGCGACCGCGCCGCTCCCCTTGACCTCTGCGCGGTAGGTGCCCACCAGGGCCTCGCGCTCGGCTGCAGCCTGGGGGTCGTTGCGCCAGGCCAGCAATGCGGCCACGTCCGCATCGGGCAGCGCGGCGAGCTGTGCCTGCGTCACCTGCTTCTCGAATTCGCGCGCCACGATCATCAGGTTTCGTGGGCGCGTCGACGTTACGCCGCGCGACCACAGCGTGTCGAGTGCCATGTCCAGGGTGCGGTCCGGCAGCGAGCTGAGCTGGCCGCCATTGCCGCGCGCGAGCTGCTTGACCACCGCGCTCATCAGCAACTGGCTCGAGAAGTCGATCTCGCGCACCTCTGCCACGGCCATGCGTTCGAGCAGTTCGGTGCGGGCCGCATCGGCGGGCTTGGCGCGCTCGCGGCTGAAGAACTCGGCCTTGCCGGCCTCGGTCATGGCGGCGTAGTCGGTGCGCAGTTTCACGAGATGCGCCACGGCGGCCAGCACCTGCGGGCCGGGAGCGGCACCGCCGTTGCCGGCCAACGCTACTTCCTGCTGGATCGCGGCCACGGAGGCCCTGGTGTTGAACGCACGGCCGGCGGCGGTGTCCAGCGCCTTGAGTGCCTTGTCGGCAATGGCCTGGTCATCGGGCTCCAGCAGTTCCCTCGCACCACGCGCGACGGCACCGGGCGCATAGGACGCTTCATAGCGCGCCTGCACGCCTTCGAACTGCAGCAGCGCTTCCGCGCGGTTCTGCGCCCAGCCCATCACGGGGGCCAGGAGCAACAGGAGCAACAGGGAGAAACGGAACGGGAAGAGACGGTCTGGGCAAAGCATGCCACCATTATTGGCGCGCCCGCATTGCCCCTCCTCACCTCAAGCGGGAACCAGTTCCTTTCGCAGCAGCTTCGCTGCGGCCACCATGTTCGACAGCGCCGCCTCGGTCTCGGGCCAGCCGCGGGTCTTGAGGCCGCAGTCGGGGTTGATCCAGAGGTTCTCGTGCGGCACCACGCCCGCGGCCTTGCGCATCAGGCGCACGATCTCGTCGACCGAGGGCACGCGCGGCGAGTGGATGTCATACACGCCCGGGCCGATCTCGTTCGGGTAGCGGAAGCCACCCGCATCGTTCTCGCCGCCGAAACCTCGCAAGAGTTCCATGTCGGACCGGCTGGTCTCGATGGTGATCACGTCGGCGTCCATTGCCGCGATCTCCGGCAGGATGTCGTTGAACTCCGAATAGCACATGTGCGTGTGGATCTGCGTCTCGTCGCGCACGCCTGAAGCGCTGATGCGGAAGGCGCGCGTGGCCGACTTCAGGTACGCGGGCCGGCCGGCGCGGCGCAGCGGCAGTCCTTCGCGAATCGCGGGTTCGTCGATCTGGATGATGCCGATGCCCGCGCCTTCGAGGTCGACCACCTCGTCGCGGATCGCCCAGGCAATCTGCTCGCAGGTGGTGGCGCGCGGCTGGTCGTCGCGCACGAAAGACCACTGCAGGATGGTGACGGGGCCGGTCAGCATGCCCTTCATCGGCAGCTTCGTCAGGCTCTGCGCATAGGCGCTCCACTCCACTGTCATCGCCGCCGGGCGCGCCACGTCGCCGAAGATCACCGGCGGCTTCACGCAGCGCGAGCCGTACGACTGCACCCAGCCGTTGGCGCTGAAGGCGAAGCCGTCGAGCTGCTCGCCGAAGTACTCGACCATGTCATTGCGCTCGGCTTCGCCATGCACCAGCACGTCGATGCCCAGTTCCTCCTGCTTGCGCACGGCGAGTGCGATCTCTGCGCGCATCTTCTCGCGGTAGCCGGCGGCGTCGAGCTCGCCGCGCTTGAAGGCGGCGCGCGCGGCGCGGATGTCCGGCGTCTGCGGGAACGAGCCGATGGTGGTGGTCGGCAGCGCCGGCAAGGCGAAGCGCGTGCGCTGCACCAGTTGGCGCAGCGCAAAGACCGACACGCGGCTGTCGTCGCCGGCCACGCTGCGCGCCAGGCGCAGGGCCACGTCGGCGCGGTGCACCCGCGGACTGGCGCGGCGTGCCGACACTGCCGCGCGGGCGGCCACCAGTTCGGTCGCGACCGAGGCTTCATCGCCGTCGATGGCCGCGCGCAGCACGCGCAGCTCGTCGAGCTTCTCGATGGCGAAGGCGAGCCACGACTTGAGCTCGGTGTCGAGCTTCGTCTCGGCCTCGAGGTTGAAAGGCACGTGCAGCAGCGAACACGAAGGCGCGATCCACAGCTCGCCCTTGTGCTTCTCCGCCACTGGCCTGAGCTTGGCCAGCGCGGCATCGACGTCGGTACGCCAGATGTTGCGGCCATCGACCACGCCGACAGACAGCACCTTGTGCGCCGGCAGCCAGTCGGCCACGCCCGTCAGTTCCTGCGGCGAACGCACGGCGTCCACGTGCAGGCCCGCCACCGGCAGCTGGCAGGCCAGGCGCAGGTTGTCCGACAGCGGCGAGAAGTACGTGGCCAGCAGCAGCTTCGGCGCGCTGCGGGCCAGTTGCCAGTAGGTGCGCTCGAAGGCGTTGCGCCACGCGTCGGGCAGGTCGAGGCCGAGGATGGGCTCGTCGACCTGCACCCATTCCACGCCCTGCTGCTTCAACCGCCGAAGCACCTGTTCATAGACGGGCAGCAGCGAGTCGAGCAGCGAGAAGCGGTCGAAGCCGGCTTCCTTTTCCTTGCCGAGGTACAGGAAGCTCAGTGGCCCGAGCAGCACGGCCTTGACCGCGTGCCCGGCCTGCTGCGCCTGCGCCACTTCGTCGAACAGGCGCGTCGACACGAGCTTGAACTGCGTGGCCGCATCGAACTCGGGCACGAGGTAGTGGTAGTTGGTGTCGAACCACTTGGTCATTTCCAGCGCGAAAGTGCCTTCGGCGTGGTTGCAGCTGTCGTCGTGTACGTGGCCGGCTTCGCTTTCCACGCCGCGCGCCATCGTGAAGTAACGCGAAAGTTCGGGTTCGCCGCCATGAAAGCCGAAGCGCGACGGCTCGCAGCCGAGCAGCTGGATATGGTTGGCCACGTGGTCGTAGTATGCAAAGTCGCCGACCGTCACGAAGTCGAGTCCCGCATCGCGCTGGGCCTGCCAGTGGCGCGCGCGCAGTTCTTCGCCGACCGCTTCGAGCGAGGCGCGATCGATCTCGCCGCGCCAGTGCTTTTCGAGGGCGAACTTGAGTTCCCGGTGGGCGCCCATGCGCGGAAAGCCGAGGGTGTGGATACGGGTGGTCATTTGCAGGTAGTAATCGCTGATCTTGGGAGCCTGCAATGGTCGGCGTTTGGGGCATATGATTCAAACGAAACCTTTTGCCCATTCGATTGAATAATTTTCATGTCGCAGTCGACCCTCGAAATACGCCACCTGCGCACGCTCATCGCGCTGCGCGACACCGGCAGCCTGGTGCGCGCAGCGCAGCTGCTCAACCTCACGCAATCGGCGCTGTCGCACCAGATCAAGCTGCTCGAGGACCGCTACGGCGCGCAGCTGTTCGAACGCAAGTCGGTGCCGCCGCAGTTCAGCACCACCGGCCTGCGGTTGCTGCAGCTGGCCGACACCGCCCTGCCGCTCATCGAGGAAGCCGAGCGCGACGTGGCCCGGCTCGCGCTGGGGCGCAGCGGGCAGCTGCGCATCGTGGTCGAGTGCCACACCTGCTTCGACTGGCTGATGCCGGCGATGGACGCGTTCCGCCAGCGCTGGCCCGAGATCGAGCTCGACATCGTCTCGGGCTTCCACCCCGACCCGATCGCGCTGGTGCTGCAGAACCGCGCCGAGGTGGCGATCGTGTCCGAGGAAGACCCCGACGAAACCGTCGACTACCACGCGCTGTTTCGCTTCGAGATCATGGCGCTGCTGGCCAACGACCATCCGCTGACAGCCAAGGCGTATCTGACGGCGCGCCACTTCGCCAACCAGACGCTCATCACCTACCCCGTGCCCGACGACATGCTCGACATCGTGCGGCAGGTGCTGGCGCCGGCGGGCGTGGAGCCTGCGCACCGCCGCACCACCGAGCTCACGGTGGCGATGCTGCAACTGGTGGCGAGCGGGCGCGGCGTGGCGACGCTGCCGCTGTGGGCGGTGCAGAACTACCTCGACCGCGGCTACGTCACGGCTCGCCGCGTGGGCAGCAAAGGGCTGACGGGGCGGCTCTACATGGCGTGCACGCGGGGCACGTCGGGGCAGCCATGGCTGGCGGACTTCGTGCGCATCACGCGCGAGAGTTGCTTCAAGAGCCTGCCGGGGATCGAGCTGCTGTAGGAATGGCACTGCAGAATCGCGACTTCGCATCCACACTCGAGGACAGGAAGACCCGATGGCTCTGAAGAAAAAAGGCCGCTACTGGTACGGCGATGGTCCGGAAGACATCCAGGCCGAAATGCAGCGCTACAGCCAGGCCAACGCCTACCCGGCCACGCGGTTCGCGGCATCGGCATGCAGCTGCGGTCGACGCGTCTTCAAGCTCGAGACCGACGAAGACACGGGCGCGGCGCGGCGCACCTGCACGGCCTGCGGCAACGTTCACCTGATGGGCGACAGCGCCGAATACGCAGACGAAGCCGAGTTCGAGAACCACGAGTGCGTCTGCGGCGCCGAAGCCTTCGAGCTGCTCTCGGGCGTAGCACTCCATGCCGACAGCACCGACGTGCGCTGGTACTACCTCGGCTGCCGCTGCACCAATTGCAGCCTCGTCGGTGTCTTTGCCGACTGGAAATGCGAAGGCGGGGACGCCGGCGACTTTCTCGCCGCCGTCTGACCGCGGCGCATCGCCTCGCCGATCCAGGCGCGGAAGGCCGCCACCTTCGGCCGATCGTGGCTGGCCTGCGGGTACACGAGGTAATAGGCGAAGTCTTCCAGCCATGCGGCCCTGAAGAGCCGCACCAGCCGGCCTTCTGCGACGTCGTTCGCCACCAGGGCCGCGGGCAGCAGGCCGACGCCCTGCCCCGCCTGCACCGCGCCCACCAGCAGCCCCGCATCGTCGAACGACGGCCCACGGGCCGGGCCGGTGTCAGCAACGCCCTGTGCCTCGAACCACGTGTGCCAGCCCTTGCGTTCCGCGTCGTTCACGCGCGGCCATTGCAGCAGGTCGACCGGCTTCTTCGGCTTGCCGTGCTCGGCGACCAGCGCGGGCGCGGCGACGGCAACCATCTCGACCGTGAGCACGCGCTGGCTGGCAAGCCCGGGGTACCGGCCCATGCCGTGGCGGATGGCCACATCGATGCCGTCGCGCGAGAAATCGGCGAGCGTGTTGCTGGCCCGCACCTGCAGGTCGATGCCGGGATGCGCCTTCTGGAATGACTTGAGGTGCGGCACGAGCCAGGCGGCAGCGAAGAACGGCGTGGCGCTCACGGTGAGCAGGCCGGTGTCCGCAGGCACGGCCACCTTTTGCGTGGCGTCGCTGATCTGCCTGAAGGCATTGCGCACCGGCGGCAGGTAGGCCTGGCCCGCATCGGTCAGGAAGATGCCGCGGTTGACGCGGCGAAACAGCTCCACGCCGAGGTGCAGCTCCAGCGTCTTGACGAGCTGGCTCACGGCACCCGGGGTCACGCACAGTTCGTCCGCGGCATTCTTCACCGAGAGATGGCGTGCTGCGGCCTCGAAGGCGCGCAGAGCGTTGAGCGGTGGGAGTTGGTGCTCCATGGTTTAGCCAATCTGATCCGAACCGGTCAGAAATTCTGGTTTGCGAAGCGATCCTCGAAGCAGGAATATTGGCACACGCAGGGAAAGAAGAAAACCGATCTGATTCGTCACTCGCAACTATGAATTCAAATATTCTGATCCATCCAATGGAGGCCATCCGTTGAGCAACAGGGGCCTCTTCCGAGGCTGGCTGGTGGTCGCGGGCGCCTTCGCCGTGACCTTGGTCGGCTTCGGCAGCGCCTACACCTTCAGCGCCTTTCTCGAATCGCTGCAGAAAGACTTCGGCGCCTCGCGCGGCTCGGTGTCGCTGGTGTTCTCGCTGGCGGGCTTTCTCTACTTCGGCCTGGGCGTGCTGAGCGGGCCGCTGGCCGACCGCTGGGGTTCGCGGCGGCTGGCCGTCGCCGGCATGGTGCTGGTCGGGCTGGGGCTGGCCATTGCGGGGCAGGCGCAGAGCCTCGCGCAGATCTACCTGGCCTACGGGCTTGGCGTCGGCCTCGGGGTTGGCGCGTCGTATGTGCCGGTGCTGGGCGCGGTGCAGCGCTGGTTCGTCAGGCGGCGCGGCTTCGCGTCGGGGCTGGCGGTGAGCGGCATCGGCGTGGGCACGCTGGTGATGCCGCCGCTGGCGTCGCTGTTCATCCAAACCCTGGGCTGGCGGCACGCCTACCTGGCACTCGGCGGGCTGGCGGTGGTGGTGGGCGTGGGCATGGCACTGCTGATAGAAAACGACCCGCGCGACCGGGGGCTCGGCCCCGACGGCGATCCGCCGCAGCCGCTGGCCGCTTCGGCCAGGCCCGAAGGCTTCACGGTGCGCGATGCAGTGCGCTCAAGGCGCTTCGCCGGCCTGTATGCGGCCTGCCTCATCAGCTCGTTCGGCCTGTTCGTGCCCTTCGTGCACCTCGTGCCCTACGCCCTGGACCACGGCGTGCCCAACGCCTCCGCGGTGCTGCTGCTGGGCGCCATCGGCGTCGGCAGCACGGCCGGGCGATTCTTTCTCGGTGGGCTGGCCGACCGCATGGGGCGTGCGCAGACCATGCTGCTGATGTCGACGGGCATGGCCCTGTCGCTGCTCGTGTGGGCGGCGTCCAGCGGCTTCCCGGGGCTGGCCGTGTTCGCGTTCTTCTACGGCGCGTTCTACGGCGGTTTCGTCGCGCTGCTGCCGGCGCTGGTCATGGACTACTTCGGCGGCCGCAACATCGGCGCGATCATCGGGGTGCTCTACACCAGCGTGGCCTTCGGCACGCTGGTCGGCCCCGCCGCCGCGGGCTTTGCCTTCGACATCAGCCGCAGCTACATGCTGCCGATCCTGTCCAGCGTGGGCGCCAACCTCGTGGCGGCCGGCATCATGTGGGCGATGTCGCGGATGGACGCTTCTGCAAAGCTCGCCCCGGCCGCCTCGACGCGGGGTACAGTCGGGAATGACCCAACCGCCGCCCGCCGCTCCTAGCCAGCCTCCCGAGGCAGCTCCCGCCGAAATCACGGAGAACCAGGCAGTCATGCGTGCCTGGGCGCTTTTTGCGGTGCTCTTCGTGGTGGTGATCGGCCTGTTGTGGGCCCTGCACTCCCACTACGGCTGATCACAGAGCCCGCTTCAGGAAGCCTTCTGCACCAGCTTCAGCACGCTCGAGAAATCGAGCGCGCCGTGGCCGGCGAGGCTGTGTGCGGCATACAGGCTGCGCGCCAGCCCACCCAGGGGCGTGGCCGCGCGCACGGCGGTCGCGTTCTCTTGCGCCAGGCCCAGATCCTTGAGCATCAGGTCGGTGCCGAACCCCCCCGCGTAGTTCTTCGAGGCGGGCGACGTTTCCATCACGCCCGGCATCGGGTTGTACTTTTCCAGCGCCCAGTTGCCGCCCGAGCTGCGGCGCATGATCTCCGACAGCACCTTGGGGTCGAGCCCGTTGGCCACACCCAGCGCCAGCGCCTCCGAGGTGCCGATCATCAGGATGCCCAGCAGCATGTTGTTGCAGATCTTCGCGGTCTGCCCCGCGCCGGCCGCGCCGGCGTGGAAGATGTTGGCGCCCATTTTTTCGAGCACCGGGCGCGCGCGCTCCAGGTCACCCGTCTCGCCGCCGACCATGAAGGTCAGTGTGCCGGCAATCGCACCGCCGGTGCCGCCCGATACGGGCGCGTCGATCATCGCAACGCCCTTGGCGGCAGCGGCTTCGGCCACCTTGCGCGAGGTGGCTGCGGCGATGGTGCTGCTGTCGATCACCAATGTGCCGGCGCGGATGCTGTCGAGCAGGCCGGGTTTGCCTCCACTGCCGAGGAACAGCCCCTCGACGTGCGCGCTGGCCGGCAGCATGCTGATGACCACCTCGGCATCGGCCACCGTCTCGGCCGCCGATTTGGCAATGGGCAGGCCTTCGGCGCCGAATTTCTTGCAGGCCTCGGCCGAGAGGTCGAAGGCGCTGAGCGTATGGCCTGCCTTGAGCAGGTTCATGGCCATCGGGCCGCCCATGTTGCCGAGGCCGATGAATGCGATCTTCATATGTCTTGTCTCCGTTGTTCTGTGCAGGAATCTATGCGTGTGGATCAGACCAGCGACGCCAGCTCGACCGGCATCTCGCCGCGCGGGCGCAGATGATCTTCGATGAATGCTGGCGTGATCTCTTCGAGCGTCGCGGGGCTCCAGCGCGGATTGCGGTCCTTGTCGACCAGCACCGCGCGGATGCCTTCGGCGAAGTCCTTGTGTGCGCAGAAGCCGAGCGAGGCCCAGTATTCGAGACGGAACACCTCGGCCAGCGACATGCGCAGAACTCGCTGCCACAGCTCGAAGCTCAGCGCGGCCGAGCTGGGTGCGCCTTTGGCGAAGGTCTTGGCTGCGGTCTGCAGCCATGTGTCGTCGCTCTGCAGATCGCGCAAACGCCTTGCGATGTCGAGCAGGTCGTCGCCCGCCATCAGCGCGTTGATGGTGTCGTAGTGCTCGCGCACCTTCGATGGCGGCATCTCGGTGCCCTCGCTCGCCTTGGCGAGGATGCGCGACAGCGTGGCGCGGTCGGCCTTGTTCTCGCCGGTCCATTTCGTCGAAGCGATGGCTTCCAGCACCTCGCCCTTGCGCTCCTGCGGCACCAGCACGTCGGCCAGCCCGCAGAAGATGGTGTCTGCCGCGTTGATGTTCGCGGCAGTGAGTGCGAGGAACAGGCCCGTGCGGCCCGGCGTGCGGCGCAGGAACCAGCTGCCGCCCACGTCGGGGTACAGGCCGATGTTGATCTCGGGCATGGCAATGCGGCTTTGCAGCGTCATCACGCGGTGCGAGGCGCCAGCCAGCAAGCCCACGCCGCCGCCCATCACGATGCCGTGACCCCAGCACAGGAAGGGCTTGGGGAAGGTGTGGATCAGGTGGTCCAGTTCGTACTCTTCGCGGAAGAAGTCCTCGGCGTAGGTGTTGCGCTCGGGGCCGCAGTCGAGCAGCGTCCGGTAGAGCTGGCGCAAATCGCCGCCGGCGCAGAAGGCTTTCTCGCCCGCGGCCTGCAGCAGGACGCCGACGATGCCTGCGTCCTTCGCCCATTCGCGCAGCTTGGGCGTGAGCAGGCGAACCATGTCCACGGAGAGCGCGTTGAGCGAAGCCGGCGCGTTGAGGGTGGCAACGCCGAAGCGCTGGCCGCCGGCGGTCTTGATTTCGTCGAAGAGAACTACGGAGTCGGTCATTGTCTTGAGAGGTTCTGGATGCGAAAACTTCAGCGGATATCGCTGTCGCCCTCCAGCAATTTTCGCGCAACGATCACACGCATGATCTCGTTGGTGCCTTCGAGGATCTGGTGCACGCGCGCGTCGCGCACCAGCCGCTCCAGCGGAAATTCGCTCAGGTAGCCATAGCCGCCATGCAGCTGCAGCGCGTCGTTGCAGACGTTGAAGCCCGCATCGGTCGCAAAGCGCTTGGCCATCGCGCAATAGGTGCTGGCGTCGGCATGCCCGGCGTCGAGCTTCGATGCCGCCAGCCGCACCATCTGCCGCGCCGCCACCAGTTCGGTCGCCATATCGGCCAGCTTGAACTGCAGCGCCTGGAAGCTCGCGAGCGGCTTGCCGAACTGCTGGCGCTCGTGCAGGTAGCGGCGGGCCGCGTCGAGCGCCCCCTGCGCCGCGCCCACCGAGCAGGTCGCGATGTTGATGCGACCGCCGTCGAGCCCCTTCATGGCAATGCGAAAGCCCTCGCCCTCCTTGCCCAGCAGGTTCTGCGCGGGAACGCGCACGTTGTCGAAGTTGATGCTTCGCGTGGGCTGGCTGTTCCAGCCCATCTTGTGCTCCTTCTTGCCGTAGCTGACGCCGGGCGCGTCGGCCGGCACCGCGAAGGCCGAGATACCGCTGGCGCCCGCGCCGCCGGTGCGCGCCATCAGCACCAGCACGTCGGTCGAGCCCGCGCCCGAGATGAAGGCCTTGCCGCCGTTGATGACGTACTCGGCGCCCCGCAGCTCGGCGCGCGTCTTCAGCGAACCCGCATCGGAGCCCGCGCCCGGCTCCGTCAGGCAGTACGACGCGAGCTTGCGCCCGCTCGTGAGTTCTTCGCCCCACTGCTGCGCCACGGCATCGGTGGCCCAGGTGCCGAGCATCCACGTCGCCATGTTGTGGATCGTGATGAAGGCCGTGGTCGAGGGGTCGACCGCGGCCATCTCCTCGAACACCAGCGCCGCATCGAGCCGCGGCAGTCCGAGGCCGCCGATGCGCTCGGGCGCATAGAGTCCGCAGAAGCCCAGTTCGCCGGCCTTGGCGATGGCCTCCTTCGGGAAGACGGCCTCCGCGTCCCACTGCGCCGCATGGGGCGCGAACTCGGCCTGAGCAAAGTCGCGCGCGCTTTGCGCGAAAGCGCGCTGCTCTTCGGAAAGTTCGAAGTCCATCCGGCGGACTTCTTACTTGAGGCTGATCGTGGTGTTGACGCCGTGCGAGACGGTGCTGTCGTCGAACCAGCGCGCCGTCACCGTCTTGGTCTGCGTGTAGAACATGATGACCTGCTTGCCGTACGGCCCCAGGTCGCCGAGCTTCGAGGCGCGCGAGCCGGTGAACGAGAACATCGGGACCGGCACCGGAATCGGCACATTGATGCCGACCTGGCCCACGTCGATGTCTTCCTGGAACCGGCGGGCGGCCGCGCCCGACTGCGTGAAGATCGCCGTGCCGTTGCCGTTCGGGTTGCTGTTGATCAGCTCGATGGCTTCGTCGATGGTCTCGGCGTCGGCGATGCACAGCACCGGGCCGAACACTTCCTGGTCATAGATCGACATGCCGGGCTTCACGCCGGTGAAGATCGTCGGGCCGACGAAGTTGCCCTTCTCGTAGCCGGGCACCGTGGGCTTGCGGCCGTCGAGCACGAGCTTGGCACCATCGGCCTCGCCGCGTTCGATGAGACCGTTCACGCGGTCGTAGGCAGCGCAGGACACCAGCGGCCCCACGTCCACGCCCTTCTCGGTGCCCGCACCGATCTTCAGCGTCCTGGCCTTCTCGATGAGTTCGGGCACCCAGTTGCGTGCCTCGCCCACCAGCACCGCGACCGACACGGCCATGCAGCGCTGGCCGGCTGCACCGAAGCTGGCGCCGGCCAGTGCGTTGAGCGTCTGCTCCTTGTTCGCGTCGGGCATCACGATGGCGTGGTTCTTCGCACCCATCATGCATTGGGCGCGCTTGCCGGCCAGCGTGGCGCGGTTGTAGACGTGCGTGCCGACCTTGGTCGAGCCGACGAAGCTGATCGCCTTGATGTCCTTGTGGTCGCAGATGCCGTTGACCACCGCTTCGCCGCCATGCACCACGTTGAGCACGCCGGGCGGAATGCCGGCTTCGAGTGCCAGTTCGCACAGGCGCATGGTGACCATCGGGTCCTGCTCGGAAGGCTTCAGCACGAAGGTGTTGCCGGTGACGATGGCCATCGGGAACATCCACAGCGGGATCATGGCCGGGAAGTTGAACGGCGTGATGCCGGCGCACACGCCCAGCGGCTGCAGCAGCGTGTAGGTGTCGACGCCGTTGGCCACGTTGTTGGCCAGCTCGCCCAGCTGCAGGTTGCCGATGTTCGATGCGTGCTCCACTACTTCGAGCCCGCGGAACACGTCGCCTTCGGCGTCGGGCAGCGTCTTGCCCTGCTCGGCCGTGAGGATGGCAGCCAGCTCGCTCATGTTCTCGCGGATGAGCTGCTGGTACTTCAGGAAGATGCGGGCGCGCGCGCCGATGGGGGTCTTGCGCCAGGTCTTGAAGGCCTCCTTGGCGGAGGCCACGGCAGCGTCGAGCTCGGCTTGCGTGGCGAAGGGCACACGGGCCAGCACCTGCTGCGTGGCCGGGTTGACGACATCGCGCCATTCGGTGGTCTTCGACTCGACGAGCTTGCCGCCGATCAGCAGCTTGACGGTGGCGACTTGCGTCGAGGGGGTGGTGGTGGCGTCCATGGGGTTTGTCTCCTGTGAATCTCGGGAAGGCGATGCCGGTCGGGGGCCGGTACAGCGTGCATCCTAGCTTTGCATATTTGCCATGACAATAGACAAATCTGCACCTTGGTTTTGCATAAATGCAGAATGCGGAACAAGACGCAGAGGATGCAAACCTCCATCGAGAACCCGAACACACATGGACTGGGACAACCTGCGCTACTTCCTCGAACTCGCCCGCTCCGGCACGCTGATGAGCGCCGCGCGCCGCCTCGAGGTCGACCACACCACGGTGGCGCGCCGCATCCAGGCGCTGGAGAAGGAGGTCGGCGCCCCGCTGTTCTCGCGCGAAGCGGGCGGCCACCGCCTTACCGAGGCCGGCCGGCGGCTGCAGCCGCAGGTCGAGGCGATGGAGAGCGCCTTCCAGGCCGTGGAGAGCACCGCGCCGGCCTCGCAGGAGGGCCTGTCGGGGCTGGTGCGCATCGGCGCCACCGAGGGCTTCGGCACCGTGGTGCTCGCACCGCAGCTCGCGCTGTTCGCGCTGCAGCATCCGAAGCTCACCATCGACCTGCTCGCGATGCCGCGGCTCGTGCACCTGTCGCGGCGCGAAGCCGACATCGTGATCTCGCTCGAACGGCCGGCGCGCGGACCGGTGGTCGTCACCAAGCTCACCGACTACACGCTGCGGCTCTATGCGTCGAAGAAGTACCTGGCAGCGCACAAGCCCATCAGGACGCGTGAAGACCTGCGCGGCCACACCTTCATCAGCTACGTAGACGACCTGCTGTTCAGCAAGGAGCTGCAGTACCTGGACGAACTGCACCGCCCTGACAGCTTCGCGCTGCGCAGCACCAGCGTGCTCGCGCAGCACAGTGCGGTGGCGGCGGGCGCGGGCATCGCGGTGCTGCCGGCCTTCATCGCCGAGAACGACAGCGCGCTGCGGCCCGTGCTGCCGGGGCAGGCGAACTTCACGCGCACCTTCTGGATGTCGATGCCGGAGGAAACCAAGCACCTGGCGCGCATGCAGGCGGTGTGGAGCTTCCTGCGCGAGACGGCGCAGGCCCGGCAGGCGCTGTTGCTCCCGGCCCCGCCCGGCGATGAGAATGGCGCGTCGCAGCAGCGGCCGGCCCGTTCGCGCAGGCCGGCCCCGTAGCAAGCCAACCCCGACACGGAGATTCGCCCCATGCCACGCCACCGCCCCGCCCGCCTGGAACACATCGCAGGCATCGGCGTCGACCGCATGGGCGCGATCGCCGACGACGCGGACGGCCCGCGGTTCCTGCGGCTGGAAAACCTCGACGTCGACATCCCGCCCGACCCCGATGCCATCGCGCGCACCGTGCGCGCCGCCTCGGAAGACGCCGACAACAGCTACCTCCCGTTCGTCGGCCAGTCCCGATTGCGCGAGATCGCGGCGCGGCATGTGTCCGCGCTCTCGGGCGTTGCCTACGACGCACGCAACTGCGTGATCTCGGCCGGCGGGCTCTCGGGCATCCTCAACGCGCTGCTCGCAACCGTCGAGGTGGGCGACGAAGTGCTGGTCACCGATCCGACCTACGCCGGCCTGCTCAACCGCATCCGGCTCGCCGGCGGCACGCCGAAGTACCTGCCCTTTGCATTCAACCCCGGCGGCGAATGGAAGCTGGACCGCGCCGCGCTGCAAACGGCCATCGGCCCCCGCGTGCGCGTGATGCTGCTGATGTCGCCGTCGATGCCGACGGGCGGGTACTTCGACGCGGACGACTGGCGCACCATCGCCGCGCTGTGCGTGCAGCACGACCTGACGCTGATCCTCGACACCGCCATGGAACGCCTGCTGTACGACGGCCGCGAGGTCATCCACCCCGCGGGCCTGCCCGGCATGGCCGAACGCACGATCACGGTGGGTTCATCGGCCAAGGAGCTGCGCATGATCGGCTGGCGCGTGGGCTGGACCGTGGCACCCGAGAGCTACATGCCGGACCTCGTGGCCGTGTCGCTCGCGAACGTGGTGGTGCCCGTGGGGATTGCGCAGGACGCGGTGGCCACGGCGCTGGCGCAATCGGCGCACACGCTCGCGCCGTATGTGGGCGAACTGGAGCGGCGGCGCGACACGGTGCTCGATGAACTCAAGGGACTGCCGGTCGGCGTGCCCGCAGGCGGCTGGTCATTGCTGCTGCGTGCGAGCGACTTCGGCATCGACGGGCAGACGCTGTCGGAGCGCCTGCTGAAGCATCGCGTGTGTGCCACCGCGATGAAGGGCTGGGGCGAGACGCATGGCGCGCAGTACCTGCGCTTCGTGTTTTCCAACGAGCCGGTCGAACGGCTGCGCGGACTGGGCGAGAAGGTGCGCGCCGCGCTGGACGCCTAGCGGCGTGCCCGGGCCGGCAGCGCCGCACCGCCGGAAAGCGGGCGGTACCAGGCCAGGTACACCACCACCAGGACGGCCAGGAACGGAAGGCCCACCAGCAGCGTCAACCTGAACATCGGCGTGAAGTATGTGGTGACCAGGATCGCCAGCACCAGCCCCGCGCCCAGCAGCGTGAGCCACGGAAAGCCCCACATGCGGAAGCCTGGGCCGGGGCGCCCTTCCTTCACCCAGCGGCGGCGAAAGAACCAGTGGGTCGCGAAGATCATGAACCAGGTGAACAGGCCGCCGAACATGGCGATGGCCATCATCAGCGCGAACGACTGCTCGGGCGCGACGACGCTCAGCGCGGTGGCGATGGCAATGCCAGCACAGGAGATCGCCAGCGCGTCGACCGGCACGCCGTTGCCGCGGATGCGGCCGAAGCGCTTGGGCGCATGACCGGCGCGCGACAGGCTGAACATCATGCGCGTGGCGATGTAGAGCAGGCTGTTCATGGCCGACAGTGCGGCAATCAGCACCACGAAGTTGATCACCGCGGCGGCGCCGGGAATGCCGATGATTTCCATCACCTTCACGAACGGGCTCTTGTCGGCGTTGGTGGCGTTCCACGGCACGATGGCCAGCATCAACGCGATCGATGCGAGGTAGAACACCGCCAGGCGCAGCATGGTGGCGCGGAAGGCACCGGTCACCGCGCGCTCCGGGTCCTTGGCTTCGCCGGCGGCGACGGCGATGGTCTCGACGCTCATGTAGCTGAAGATGGCGACCACGACCGCCACCCAGGTGCCCCACACGCCCTTGGGAAAGAAGCCTCCCTGCACGGCGTAGTTGTCCAGGCCGATGCCGGCGGGGCGCGAGCCGAACACCACGTAGGCGCCGATCAGGATGAACAGCACGATGGCCACGATCTTGACCATCGAGAACCAGTACTCGACGAAGCCGAAGGCCTTCACACTCATGGCGTTGACCATGATCAGCAGTGCCGAGAACAGCACCACCCAGAGCCACTGCGGCGAGCCGGGAAACCAGTACGCCATGTACACGCCGATGGCCGTGACCTCGGTGCCCACTGCCAGCACCACGCAGGACCAGTAGACGTAGCGCACGATGAAGCCGGCCCACGGGCCGATGTAGTGCTCGGCGTAGGCGCCGAACGAGCCCGAGGTGGGATGCGCCACGGTCATCTCGGCGAGGCAGCCCATCAGCAGCAGCGCGATGAGGCCGCCGATCGCGTAGCTCACAAGCACGCTGGGGCCGGCCAGGCCGATGGCGAAGCCGCTGCCGAGGAACAGGCCGGTGCCGATGGCTCCGCCGATCGCGATCATCGCCATCTGGCCTGCGGAAAGCTCCTTCTGCAGGCCCTTTTCCCTGTTCGATATTTCCTGAAAGCTGCTGGACATCGTCATCTCCTCGTATTTTGGAAAGTCATGCGGATGCAGGAGGCTCGGGGATCACGGCGTAGGCCACGATCTCGAGCTTCATGCCGGGCACCACGAGGCCGTTGACGCCCATGCTCGACCGGTTGGGGTAAGGCGCCTCGAAGAACTCGCGATAGACCGCGTCGATGGCCTTCATGTCCTGCACGTCGGTCATGTAGATCAGCACCTGGGTCACGTCGTGCAGCGTGCCGCCGGCAGCATGGAGCGCGCGGCGCAGGTTGGCGAAGGTCAGGCGAGCCTGATCGTCGACGGCGCCGGTGTCGATGCTGCCGTCGGAGCGCACGGGGCCGTGCGCGGTGAACAGCAGGCCGGCCGATTTCACGGCCCAGGAAAACGGCTGGCTCAGCGCGGGCAGGCCGACGTCGATGATCTCTTTCATGGTATTCCTCGCCGGCTGTGTCATCGGCCCAGCACGGCGGCCATGGACGCCGCCACGTGATCGACGTTGCCGTCGGTCAGGCCCGAGATGCACATCCGGCCCGAGCGGACCAGGTACACCGCGTGCTCGTCGCGCAGGCGGGTCACCTGCGCTTCGTTCAAGCCCGTGTAGCTGAACATGCCGCGCTGCGTGAGCAGGTAGTCGAAGTTGCGCCGGCCCTGGAATCTTTCGTCCAGCGCGGCGTGCAGGCGCTCGCGCATGGCGCGGATGCGCTGGCGCATCTGCGCGGTTTCCTGCGTCCACAGCGCGAACAGCTCGGCGCTGCGCAGCACCGTGGCGACGATGCGCGCCCCATGGGTGGGCGGCGTCGAGTAGTTGGCGCGCACCGTGGCTTTCAGCTGTCCGAGCACCGTCTGCGCCGTGGCGCTGTCGGCGCACACCACGCTGAGGCCGCCGCAGCGTTCGCCGTACAGCGAGAAGTTCTTGGAGAAGGAATTGGCCACGAAGAATTGCAGACCCGCGTCGGCGAGCGCGCGCAGCGCGAAGGCGTCTTCGTCCAACCCGTCGCCGAAGCCCTGGTAGGCGATGTCGACGAACGGGATCAGGCCGCGGTCGCGCAGCACCGGAATCAGCGCCTGCCACTGGGCCGGCGAGAGGTCGACGCCGGTCGGGTTGTGACAGCTCGCGTGCAGCAGCACGATGCCGTGGCGCGGCAGGGTCGCGAGCCTGGCCAGCATCTCGTCGAAGCACAGGCCTCCGGTGGCCGGGTCGTAGTAGGGGTAGGTGTTGACGGCCAGGCCCGCGCCTTCGAACAGCGCGCGGTGGTTCTCCCAGGTGGGGTCGCTGACCCAGACCTGGGACTCGGGGAAGTAGCGGCGCAGGAAATCGGCGCCCACCTTGAGCCCGCCCGAGCCGCCGAGGGTCTGCAGCGTGGCGATGCGGCCGCTGGCCACGGCCTCGTGCCCGGCACCGAAGAGCAAGCGCTGCACGGCCTGGCGGTAGTCCGCCACGCCTTCGATCGGCAGGTACGGACGCGGGCCGATGCCGTCGAGCAATGCGGTCTCGGCCTTGCGCACGGCTTCCATGACGGGCAGCCGGCCCGCGCCGTCGAAGTAGATGCCGATGCTGAGGCTGACCTTGTTCGTCCGCGGATCTTTCTGGAAGTCTTCCATCAAGGACAGGATGGGGTCGCCGGCATAGGACGGAACGTGGGCGAACAGGGGGGGCGGTGACATGGACATGGTCGTGGGGGCTGGAGCTTCTGGAGGGGGCAGGAAAAGCGCAACCGGGACCGGTCTTGCTTCTGAATTTCACGCAATGCTATGCATCAAATCCACAAATAACGTAGTGTTGAACCCTACATATATCAATTTGAGGTATGTTTATTCGAATTTTTCAATTTGAAGAAATAATTATGCAAACCGACCTCGATTTGACCGACCGAAAGCTGTTGAAGGCGCTGCAAGACAACGCACGGCTCACCACGGGCGAGCTCGCACAGATGACGCAGCTGTCGCAATCGCCCTGCTGGCGCCGCATCAAACGCATGGAAGAAAGCGGGCTGATCGCCGGCTACCAGGCCCGGCTCAGCCGTCGCGCGCTGGGGTATGGGGTCATGGCGTTCGTGATGATCGGCATCGACCACCAGAACGACGCCCGCTCCACCGAGTTCGAGGAGGCAGTCCAGGCCATTCCCGAGGTAGTGATGTTCCACGGCATCTCCGGGCCCGAGGATTTCATGCTGGTGGTCGTGGCACGCGACCTGGACCACTACTCCACGCTGCTGCAGACCCGGCTGCATCGGCTGCCCGGCGTGCGGCAGGTGCGCACGAGCTTCTCGCTCCAGGAATTCAAGGGCTTCGAGGGGCTGCCGATCCCCGCCCCAGCGCAGGCCGGGGAGTAGACGCGCGCCCCTCGCCCAGCGATGCGCAGCGCCTACCCGGTCGTGACGGCCGGCCACACCGGCGCATCGCTGCCCGGCGGCATCGACGGCCGCGGCCATGCCGCAGGCGTTCGCGGCAGCTGCGCACTGTGGCGCAACGCCGCGAGCTCACCAAAGCCGGAAGCCGAGGTCTCGACGTACGGCTTGATATCGGGCCTCGCGATCGACAGCCCATTCGGCACGCGCCCCAGCCCGCGCAGCCACTGCCCCGTCTGTGCCAGCGACACCTGCACATGCCAGCTGCCGCCTTCCCGCTGCTGGCGCCAGAGCGCCGCAGCGGCGCCGAAGGCGATCAGGTAGCCGGTGGCCTCGTCGAGGATCTGCATGGGCAGCGGGCGCGGCTTGCCGTCGCCTGCAGCCTCGCCCTCGGCATGGTTGAAGCCCATGGCAGTCTGCACCAGCGAATCGAAGCCGCGCCGGTCAGCCCACGGCCCCTGCGTGCCGTAGGCCGTGAGCGAGACGCAGACGATGCCCGGCCGCTCGCGCGCCAGCGCCTCGGGGCCGAAGCCCAGCGCCTTGATGCCGCCGGGACGGTAGCCCTGCACGAAGACGTGTGCGTCGGCGACGAGGCCGTGCAGCACGGCGCGACCTTCGTCGGTGCGCAGGTCCACGTGCGCCGAGAGCTTGCCGCGGCTGGTGTCGGCGATGGCTTCGATGTTCGGCAGTTGCGGCGAATTGACCAGCATCACGTCGGCGCCATAGGCCGCGAGCGCGCGGCCGCCGACCGGTCCCGCGAGGATGCGCGTGAGGTCGAGCACACGCAGGCCGCTCAGCGGACGCTGGTCTTCGCGCAGCGGCGGCAGTGCGAGCGGTGGCGCATCGCCGATGCGCTCAAGCGTGAAGAGCGGTTGGGCCGCGATAGCCTGCCCTTGCGGCGTCGCATCCCACTCGTCGAAGCGCCGCAGCGCGGTCGCCACCAATCCCAGTGCCGAGGCCGCCTCTTCGAAATCGAGCGCGCGCCAGCCGGCCATCGCAGCCTCGGCGTCGGCGCGGGTGGCGGTGGCCGGGTCCAGCTTCATCAAGCGCAATGCACCGTCTCGGTGGTGCGCGAAGTTCGCATGCACGCGCACCCAGCCGTCCGCGCAGCGGTACAGCCCCGAGAAGGCGTCCCACGGGTCGGGCACGCGGCCGTCGAGGCTGAACCAGCCGGTGCAGTCGAGTGCCGCATGCTGCATGTCGACGCCGACCTGCTGCCGCGCCGTGCCGCGCCGGTGCCCCAGTTCGCAGGCCGCGAGCGCGGCCGCCGCGATGGTGCTCTGCGCCGCTGCGCCGACCGCGAAGGACGACGGCAGCACAGGGTCGGCGCCCGTCAATCGCGCGAACACCAAGGCTTCGGCGGGCAGGCCCGCCTGCTGCCAGATGTCGCCCAGAACTTCGCTTGCATTCATTCCGTCTCTCCAGGAAAAAAGGCAGGGCCCGCTTGCGCGGCCCTGCCCTTTGTCGTCGTTGCGTTCGCAGCCTTGTTACTGGATCAGCTTCGCACCCGTCTTGGCCTGCAGCGTATCGAAGCTCACGCCCGGCGCCAGCTCGACGACCTTCAGGCCTTCGGGCACCACGTCCATCACGGCCAGGTCGGTGATGATGCGGTCGACCACGGCCACACCGGTCAGCGGAAGCGTGCACTGCTCGAGGATCTTCAGGTCCTCGGTGCCGTCCTTCTTCTTGGCCACATGCTCCATCAGCACGATCACGCGCTTCACGCCGGCCACGAGGTCCATCGCGCCGCCCATGCCCTTGACCATCTTGCCGGGGATCATCCAGTTGGCGAGGTCGCCCTTCACGCTCACCTGCATCGCACCGAGGATCGACAGGTTGATCTTGCCGCCGCGGATCATCGCGAAGCTGTCATGGCTGCCGAAGATGGCCGAGCCGGGCAGCGTGGTGACGGTCTGCTTGCCGGCGTTGATGAGGTCCGCGTCGACGTTGTCCTCGGTCGGGAACGGGCCGATGCCGAGCATGCCGTTCTCGCTCTGCAGCCACACTTCCTTGGTGCCGGTGTGGTTGGCCACCAGCGTCGGAATGCCGATGCCGAGGTTGACGTAGAAGCCGTCTTCGAGTTCTTGCGCGGCGCGGGCCGCCATCTGGTCTTGGGTCCAGGGCATCTCAGGCTCCTTCTTTCTTGTTGACGACCTTGGCTGGCACTTCACTGCCGGCAGCGGCCTGGGCGATGGCGGTCTGGGCCTCGACCTTGGCGGCGACGGCATCGACCGAGGCGCTCACGGTGCGCTTCTCGATGCGCTTCTCGGGCTTGGCGTTGAGCACGATGCGGTGCACGTAGATGCCCGGCAGGTGGATGTCGTCGGGGGCCAGTTCGCCCACCTCGACGATCTTCTCGACCTCGACGATGCAGATCTTGCCGGCCATGGCGGCGGCCGGGTTGAAGTTGCGCGCCGTGAGGCGAAAGCGCAGGTTGCCCGACTTGTCGGCCACGTGGGCCTTCACCAGCGCCACGTCGGGCACCAGCGAGCGTTCCATCACGTAGGTTTCGCCGTCGAACTCGCGCAGCTCCTTGCCCTCGGCCACCTGCGTGCCCACGCCGGTCTTGGTGAAGAAGGCCGGGATGCCCGCGCCGCCGGCGCGCAGCTTCTCGGCCAGCGTGCCCTGGGGCGTGAATTCGAGGGCCAGTTCGCCCGCGAGGTACTGGCGCTCGAACTCCTTGTTCTCGCCGACGTAGGACGCAATCATTTTCTTGATCTGGCGCGTCTCCAGCAGCTTGCCGAGGCCGAAGCCGTCGACGCCCGCGTTGTTCGACACGACGGTGAGGTTCTGCACGCCGGAGTCCTTCAGCGCGTCGATCAGCGCTTCGGGAATGCCGCACAGGCCGAAGCCGCCGACCGCGAGCATCTGCCCGTCGGCGACGACCCCCTTGAGTGCCGCGTCCGCGGTGGGATAAATCTTGTTCACTCGGGCTCCTTGATGGGTGAATGGAGAGAGGTGGGAAAGCCCTGAACGATACTACCTACTCGCATACGTAGTATTTCGTAATGGTGACCCCCGATGCCCGAGATCGATTACCGGCTGGCCTTTGAACACGCGCCCGTCGGCATGGTGGTGTCGAGCAACCGCACCATCGTGGCCTGCAACGTTCGCGTGTGCGAGATTTTTGGCGCAACGCCCTCCGCATTGGTCGGGCATTCGTTCAGCATCCTGTACCCCAGCGTGGTCGAGTTCGAGCGCATCGGCAAGCGCATGGAGCCCTTTCTGAATGCCAGCGGGCACTACGCCGACAACCGCATGATGAAGCGCCTGGGCGGACTGCACGGCGCCATCGCAGGCGAGACCTTCTGGTGCCACGTCACCGGCCACGCCATGAACCGCGCCGCGCCGCACGAGGCCGGCATCTGGACCTTCGAGGACCTGGGCTCGCGCCGCGCCGTCAAGGCCGAACTCACGCCGCGCGAGCGCGAGGTGGCGGCGCAGGTGATGCGCGGGCTGACCTCGAAGGAGATCGGCAAGGCGCTGGGCATCAGCCACCGCACGGTGGAACTGCACCGGGCCCGGCTGATGCGCAAGTACGCGGCCGCGACCACCGCGGAACTGGTGCAGAAGCTGATCGCGGGCTAGTCAGCGAGCTCGATGCGCATGCGGAGCATGTCGCGCAACACGATGCCGTCCTGCTTCTGCACAACAGCGCAGTGCCCACACCATGGCCGCGCAGTTCATCGCGCACCGCAATGTTCATGATTTCTGCCTGCTTTCTAGTTCGGTCATTGGTCGCCGGCGCCGGATTCTCACGCCGCACGCAAGCCTCGCCGATCCAAAAGAGCCGCCCGAAGTTCCGGCCAGTTGCCGCCTCATCGTTGCGAAAACAGAAACGCCGTGTCGTCGAAACGCCCGCGCCGCTGCGCCCTGCGAAGCCTATCGTGGAGGTCATCAAGGGCGACAAGCCCACAACCAAACAGGAGTCCGAAATGTCCACACCCATCCATTCCGAACGCAGCCTTCTGCTGCAGACGCAAGCCTCCGTCGCCCGCGCTCATGCGCTCGCCGTGCGGAAGCTGCCCGTCGCGATGACGCTCTCTGCGATCATCCTGTCGATCATCAACGTCAAGCTGTAGCCGGTCGTGCCCGTATTTCGAATCAGTCGGGCTTGATGTCCGCCGACTTGATCACCTTCGACTACGCCGCCAGCTCCTGGTCGACGAATTTCGCGAGCGTCGGCAGGTCCATGCAGGTCGCGAAGGCGCCCTGTTCGTCCACCTTCTTGCGGAAGGCTTCGCTCTCCACGATCTTCCGGAGTTCCGCGCTGAGCCTGTTGACAACCTCGGGCGGCGTCTTCGCTGGCGCGAGCACCGCGAACCACGATTCGACCTCGTAGCCCGGCAGCCCCGCCTCGGCCGAGGCCTTTTGCAGCAGCCCTACTTCGCCTCCTCGGCTTCCAGCACGGCCCATTCCGCGTCGGTGAAAAGCCGCGAGCGCGTCAGGAAGCGCACGCCCTCGGGGCCTTCCAGCGAGAACATGCCGCCGCGCCCCGGCACCACGTCGATGATGAGTTGCGTGTGCTGCCAATACTCGAACTGCGGCCCGCTGATGTAGAACGGCATGCCGCCGATGTGCCCCAGCAGCCGGTCGTAGTCGCCCACGATGAACTCGCCCTGGGCATAGCACATGGGCGCGCTGCCGTCGCAGCAGCCGCCCGACTGATGGAACATCAGCGGGCCGTGCTTTTTGGCGAGCCTGTCGATCAGCGCGAGCGCGGTATCAGTCGCGGTGACACGCAGGACGTCGCCGGTGGTGCTCATCAGAAGAAGCCCAGCTTGTTCTCGCTGTAGCTCACCAGCAGGTTCTTGGTCTGCTGGTAGTGGTCGAGCATCATCTTGTGGTTCTCTCGGCCGATGCCCGATTGCTTGTAGCCGCCGAAGGCCGCGTGCGCCGGGTAGTGGTGGTAGCAGTTGGTCCACACGCGGCCGGCCTGGATGCCGCGGCCCATGCGGAAGGCACGGTTCATGTCGCGGCTCCACACGCCGGCGCCCAGGCCGTAGAGCGTGTCGTTGGCGATGGAAAGCGCCTCTTCCTCGTCTTTGAAAGTGGTGACCGACACCACCGGGCCGAAGATCTCCTCCTGGAAGATGCGCATCTTGTTGTGGCCCCGGAACACGGTCGGCTTCACGTAGTAGCCGTCGGCCAGGTCGCCCTCGAACCGCTGGCGCTCGCCGCCGATCAGCACCTTCGCCCCCTCCTGCCTGCCGATGTCGAGGTACGACAGGATCTTCTCTAGCTGCTCGCCGGAGGCCTGCGCGCCGATCATGGTGGCCATGTCGAGCGGGCTGCCCTGCTTGATGGCTGCCACTCGCTTCAGCGCACGCTCCATGAAGCGGTCGTAGATCGACTCCTGGATGAGCGCGCGCGACGGGCAGGTGCAGACCTCGCCCTGGTTCAGCGCGAACATTGCGAAGCCCTCGAGCGCCTTGTCGAAGAAGGCGTCGTCCTTGTCCATCACGTCGGCGAAGAAGATGTTGGGCGACTTGCCGCCCAGCTCCAGCGTGACCGGAATCAGGTTCTGGCTCGCGTACTGCGAGATCAGCCGGCCGGTGGTGGTCTCGCCGGTGAAGGCGATCTTGCCGATGCGGTTGCTCGACGCCAGCGGCTTGCCCGCCTCCACGCCAAAGCCATTGACCACGTTCAGCACGCCCGGCGGCAGCAGGTCGCCGATGACCTCCAGCAGCACGAGGATCGACACCGGCGTCTGCTCGGCCGGCTTCAGCACCACGCAGTTGCCGGCCGCCAGCGCGGGCGCCAGCTTCCACACGGCCATCAGGATCGGGAAGTTCCACGGAATGATCTGGCCGACCACGCCGATGGGCTCATGGAAGTGGTAGGCGAAGGTTTCGTAGTCGATCTCGCTGATGCCGCCTTCCTGCGAGCGCACACACGAGGCGAAGTAGCGGAAGTGGTCGATGGCCAGCGGCAGGTCGGCCGCGGTGGTTTCGCGGATGGGCTTGCCGTTGTCCCAGGTCTCCGCTGCCGCCAGGATGGGCAGGTTCTCCTGCATGCGGTCGGCAATCCTGTTGAGGATGTTGGCGCGCTCGGTGGTCGAGGTGCGGCCCCAGGGGCCCTTGGCCTTGTGCGCGGCGTCGAGCGCACGTTCAATGTCGGCCGCGGTAGAGCGCGGCACTTCGCAGAAGACCTTGCCGGTGACGGGCGTGATGTTCTCGAAATACTGGTTGTCCGCCGGCGCGACCCATTCGCCGCCGATGTAGTTGCCGTAACGCTTCTTGAACGGCACCGCGGTGCCGAATTTGCCCGGTTCGAGCATGTCCATGACTTGTCTCCATTTGCTGCTGGCGGCGCCGCGACATGCGGCGACCTGCTTGAGCAATCGCAAGCCGCATACCCGGCCGGATCGGTACATTCCCTGGGTACTTCCTCCTGGGCATCGCATGCCGCAGGGGGGGTTTTCATTCGCAATATGCGACATGTCCGCGCGAACATGGCGACTAGGATGTCGCACAAGGCGAAAACCTCTCGGAGACACGCATGAGCGCAGCGCAGTTGCCGTCGATCAAAGTGGCGCAGGCCCGCGAACTGTTCTTTGGACAAGGCTGCGATCCCGCGCCGTGGATCGCCCCGCACATCTCGCGCTCCTGGCAGCGCTGCCGGCCGGTCGGCCACCAGGCCACGGACCCCGAGCCGATGGCGCTGGCCCTGCTGCGCGAACGGCGCGAGCAGGCCATGCGGCTGCTGAACTGCGCGCAGCCCGAGCTCGACGGCCTGGCCGAGCATGCGGTCGGCAACGGCTGCGTGGTGATCCTGTCGGATGCCAGCGGCCTGATTCTCGAGGAGGTCGGCAGCGCCGACTTCCTGCCCAAGGCCGAGCGCATCGCGCTGCAGCCCGGCGTGGAATGGTCGGAACGCAACCGGGGCACCAACGCCATCGGCACGGCGCTGGCGGAGCGCGAGGCGCTGATGGTGCTGGGCGCCGAGCACTACCTGGCGCAGAACGGAACGCTCGGATGCGCGGCAGCGCCCATCTTCACCGGGCGCGGCGAACTGGCGGGCGCGCTCGACATCTCGGGCGAGACGGTGCGCGTGAACACGCATGCGCTCGGCCTGGTGCGCATGGCGGCGCAGCAGGTCGAGCACCGCATGATGCTGGCCGAGGCCAACGGCCACGTACTGCGCTTCCATGCGCGCCCGGCGCTGATCGGCACTGCGCGCGAAGGGCTGATGGTGATCGAGGGCGGGCGCATCGTCGCGGCGAACCGGGTGGCGCTCGAGCTGTTCGGGCGCTCGTGGGACGGTCTTCTCGAACTGGACGCCGAGGCCTTTCTCGGCGCGAACTGGCCGCGCATGGAACACCGGCGCAGCCTGCTGACGCTGCCGGGCGGCCGGCAGATCGCGACCGTGATGGAGCGTTCGCATGCGGCCGGCGGTTCGCGCACGCCCACGCGGCGCGCGGTGGCCGAGCCCGAAACCGACGATGTGCAGCCTCTGCTGCACAAGGCCGTGCGGGTGCTGAACGAAGGCGTCTCCGTGCTGGTCAACGGCGAGACCGGCAGCGGCAAGGAGGTTTTCTCGCGCCGGCTGCACGCCGCGAGCCGCCGCAGCACGGGCCCCTTCGTGGCGGTGGACTGCGCCTCGCTGCCCGAGACGCTGATCGAGTCCGAACTGTTCGGCTACGAGGAAGGCGCCTTCACCGGCGCGAAGCGCAAGGGCATGGGGGGCCGCATCCGCGAAGCGCATGGCGGGGTGCTGTTCCTCGACGAGATCGCGGAGATCCCGCTGGCCCTGCAGACGCGCCTGCTGCGCGTGCTGGAGGAGCGCGTGGTCACGCCGCTGGGCGGCGGCCAGGGGGTGGCGGTGGACTTCGACCTGGTCTGCGCCACGCACGGCCACCTGCCGGCGCTGGTGGAGGCCGGACGCTTCCGCGCCGACCTGATGTACCGCGTGGCGGGGTTCACCGTCACCCTGCCTCCCTTGAGCCGGCGCGACGACCGGCACGCGCTGATCGCGCGGCTGTTTCTTGAAGCGGGCGGCGCGGCCAAGCACTTGCAGCTGGAAAACGACGCACTCGAAGTGCTGGCCGCCTACCGCTGGCCGGGCAACGTGCGCGAGCTGCGCAGCACGCTGCGCGCCATCGTGGCACTGGCCGATACGGGCGACTCGGTGACGGCGAGCGCATTGCCCGCGCACCTGCTGGGCGCGCAGCCTACCGTCTTGCCCGACGACCCGCTCGAGTGCGCCCCTGCGCATGCCGAGCCGCTGCAGGCCATCACACGCCACGCCATCGACGAGGCGTTGAAGGCCTGCGAGCACGACGTGGCGAAGGCCGCGCGCCGCCTCGGCGTTCACCGCAGCACCATCTACCGCCATCTCGCACGCCAGCGCGGCAAGCCTTCCGGGCACTGACAGGGCGGCCGGCGGAGGCCGCCCGCACAACCAAAGACTGACTTGCCCCGCCATGCCGCAGCGGCCAGACTTTGCGCATGGCCTCGCCCTCGCATTCATGACCACCAGAAAAAAGGCACAGCGCCTCTCGGCCGTCCCTTCCACCTTGCGGATTCCCCTCGCTGCGCGGGCCTCGGGCGACGCCATCTTTCCGCAGATGGCCGTGCGGGACGCCTACGCCGCCGGCATCCTGGAGCAGATCCGCGACGACGGCAGCGCGCTGCCGGAAGACCGGGCGACCATCTACGGCATCCTCTGGCGCACGCGGCGCTTCCGCAGCCTGGCCCAGGACTTCCTCAAGGAGCACCCCGGAGCACGCGTGGTGAACATGGGCTGCGGCCTGAGCCATTACTTCCAGTGGCTGGACGACGGCAAGTCCCGCATGACCGACGCCGACCTGCCCGAAGTGCTCGAACTGCGCCGCGAGTTGATCCCCGAAGCCAACGAACGCCACGACCTGCGCGAACTCGACCTGACCGCGCCCGGCTGGTGGGAGCAACTGGGCCTGCCGCGCAGACGCAATGCGCGGCCGGTGTTCCTGTTCACCGAAGGCGTGCTGATGTACCTGAAGCCCGAGCAAGTGCAGGCGGTGCTCGCCACCTTCGGCGCACGCGCGCCTGCGGGCTCGATGCTGGTCTTCGACGCCCTGTGCTGGCTCGCGGTGGGCCACGCGAAGCAGCACCCTTCGGTGCGCGCGACCGGCGCGGAGTTCCACTGGGGCATCCATCGGCCGGCCGAGCTGACGCAACCCCATCCGCGCCTGCGGCTGGCCGCCACCTACGGCGTGCTGGAAGGCGCCGGCCTGCCCTACACGCTGTTCGCGCCGATGGTGATGCTGTTCCTGGGCGTACCGCTGTATGCGCTCTACGCGTTGAAGACGGGGAACGAGGCCGATACATAAACGCACAATTTCGTGAATTGCCGGCTTTGTCCGGCCCGGCTTGCGCTGGATGGCTGACGCGGTTCGATCCCGCGCCGGGCCAAGCTCGCCGGTGTTCCCATTCGCGGAAAATGCGCTGTCGTTTCCGCCGCTTTCCCTTCTTTCCCCCAAAGATTCGCAACCCTCAAGAACCACATGCTTGATCGCCGATCCTTCCTTGCCGCCGGCGGAGCCGCTGCCGCACTCGCCGCCCTCGGACTGCCCGAAGAGGCACTGGCCGCCAACGGACTGCAACTGAGCCAGCCCGCGCCCTTCTCCTTCGACGCGCTGGTCGCACAAGCGAAGTCGCTCGCCGCAAGGCCCTATGCGGCCGCGGCGCCGCTGGCCCCCGAGGTGCTCGATCGCATCGACTACGACGCGCACGGCAAGATCAAGTTCGACGTCGCCAACGCCCTGTTCCGCGACGGGCCCGGCGCGTTCCCGGTCACCTTCTTCCACCTCGGCCGCTTCTTCCAGACGCCGGTGCGCATGCACGTGCTCGAGAACACCGACGGCGATGCGTTCGCCCGCGAGGTGCTCTACAGCCCCACCTACTTCTCAATGCCGCCCGACAGCCCCGCGCGCGCGCTGCCGCCGGGCGCGGGCTTCGCGGGCTTTCGCCTGCAGGAGAGCCGGCTGGGCGACCAGGCCAAGCTCGACTGGCAGAAGAACGACTGGGTCGCGTTCCTCGGCGCCTCGTACTTCCGCGCCATCGGCGAGCTCTACCAGTACGGGCTGTCGGCGCGCGGCATTGCGCTCGACGTGGCGGTGCCCGACAAGCCCGAGGAATTCCCGAGCTTCACGCGCTTCTACTTCGAGACGCCGGCCGCGAACAACACCACCTCGATGACGGTCTACGCGCTGCTCGAAGGACCGAGCGTGACGGGCGTGTTCAAGTTCGTCATGCAGCGCACCAAGGCCGTGATCATGGACATCGACGCGCGCATGTTCCTGCGCCGCGACGTGTCGCGCCTTGGCCTGGTGCCGCTCACGTCCATGTACTGGTACTCGGAAACCATCAAGCCCACGGCCATCGACTGGCGCCCCGAGGTGCACGACTCCGACGGCCTCGCGATCTGGAACGGCGCGGGCGAGCGCATCTGGCGCCCGCTCAACAACCCGACGCAGACGCGCGCATCCGCGTTCGCGGACACCAAGCCGCGTGGCTTCGGCCTGCTGCAGCGCGACCGCGCGTTCGACCACTACCAGGACGGCGTGGGCTACGAGAAGCGCCCGAGCCTGTGGATCGAGCCGCTGGGCGACTGGGGCGAAGGCTCGGTGCAGCTCATCGAGATTCCGACCGACGACGAGATCCACGACAACGTCGTCGCCTTCTGGGTGCCGAAGGCCGATGCCAAGGCGGGTGCGAGCTACAGCCTGCAGTACCGGCTGCACTGGACTGACCAGGAGCCGTTTCCGTCGCCGCTCGCGCGCTGCGTGGCCACGCGCATCGGCCGCGGCGGACAGCCGGGCCAGCCGCGACCGCAGGGCGTGCGCAAGTTCATGGTCGAGTTCGTCGGCCAACCGTTGACTACCGTGCCCTTCGGCGTGAAGCCCGAGGTGGTGCTGACGGCGGCGCGCGGCAAGTTCTCGTACATCTTCGCCGAGGCCGTGCCCAACGGCGTGCCGGGCCACTGGCGCGCGCAGTTCGACTTCACGCCCGAAGGCAACGAGCCGGTCGACATGCGGCTCTACCTGAAGACGGGGGACAAGACGCTTACGGAAACCTGGCTGTATCAGTACCAGCCGGGAGTCTGACTGCGGGCGGGGCTGCAGCCTGAAATCAGCGCTTGGTAACCGACACCAGTTCCACTTCGAAATTGAGCGTGGCGTTCGGCGGAATCACGCCGCCCGCGCCGCGCGAACCATAGGCAATCGACGGCGGGCAGGTCAGCTTGGCCTTGCCACCCGGCTTCATCTTCTGCACGCCTTCGGTCCAGCACGGGATCACGCCGTTGAGCGGAAACTCGGTGGGCTCACCGCGCTTGTAGGAGCTGTCGAATTCCTTGCCGGTATCGGGGAAGGTGCCGCGGTAGTGCACCTTGACCGTGTCGGTCGCGGCAGGCGAGGCACCGGTGCCTTCCTTGAGCGACTGGTAGACCAGGCCGCTGGGCGTGGTCACCGGCGCGGATTGCGCAAAGGCGGCGGGAGCGGCGAGAACGGACACGAGTGCGGCGCAGAGAAGAGACTTCACGAAAGACCTCGGAGGTTGAAAGTCGTCGATTATGGCCAGCGGCCGGCCAGGCCTGTAAGGGGATATTCGGGACCGATGCGCGTGTTGGAACAGCCCTTGCTTTGCGGAATGTGCACTGTCAACATCCACGAAGAGAGGAAGCCGCATGAACTCCACCGCAGCCGCCAGCACGGGCACGACGCCCGACCATTCAGGCACCGGTCATCTCAAGAAAGTGCTCGGTCCCGTCCAGCTCTGGGGCATCGCGGTGGGCCTCGTCATCTCGGGTGAGTACTTTGGTTGGAGCTACGGCTGGAACACGGCCGGCACACTCGGCTTTCTCGTTGCCACGGTGCTGGTCGCGACGATGTACACCACCTTCATCTTCAGCTTCACCGAACTGTCGACTGCCATCCCGCATGCGGGCGGGCCCTTCGCCTATGCGCGGCGTGCCTTCGGTCCCAACGGTGGCTTCGTCGCGGGCTTTGCCACGCTGATCGAATTCGTCTTCGCGCCGCCGGCCATCGCGCTGGCCATCGGTGCGTATCTCAACGTGCAGTTTCCGGGCATCAACCCGAAGTGGTTCGCGCTGGGCGCGTACGTGATCTTCATCGGACTCAACTGGATCGGCGTGGGCATCGCGGCGGCCTTCGAGCTGTTCGTCACCATCCTGGCCATCGTCGAGCTGCTGGTCTTCATGGGCGTGGTCACGCCGGGCTGGACCATGGCCAACTTCGTGGCCAACGGCTGGGCCGGCGGCAGCGTGCTCAACGGCGCGGCCATCTCGGGCATCTTCGCCTCCATTCCGTTCGCGATCTGGTTCTTCCTCGCCATCGAGGGCGCGGCCATGGCGGCCGAGGAGGCGCGCGATCCGCACCGCACCATTCCCATCGCGTACACCACGGGCATCGTCACGCTGGTGGTGCTGGCCTTCGGCGTGATGATCTTCGCGGGCGGCGTGGGCGACTGGCGCAAGCTCGCCAACATCAACGATCCGCTGCCACAGGCCATGAAGGCGGTGGTGGGCGACAACAGCGGCTGGCTGCACATGCTGGTGTGGATCGGGCTGTTCGGGCTGATCGCCTCGTTCCACGGAATCATCATGGGCTACTCGCGCCAGATCTTCGCGCTGGCGCGCGCGGGGTACCTGCCGCGCTACTTCGCCGGGCTGAGCCCGCGCTTCGACACGCCGCACCGCGCGCTGCTGGCCGGCGGCGTGATCGGCGTGGTCGCGATCTTCAGCGACGAGTGGGTGCAGTTCGGCGGCCAGACGCTCACCGCCAACATCGTGACCATGGCCGTGCTCGGCGCCATCGTGATGTACCTGATCTCGATGGCAGCGCTGTTCAAGCTGCGCCGCACCGAGCCCAACCTGCTGCGCACCTACCGCGCGCCCTTCTACCCCGTGTTCCCGGCCATTGCGCTTGGGCTCGGCGTCGTGTGCCTGGGCGCAATGGTGTGGTTCAACGGCATGCTCACGCTGCTGTTCATCGTGCTGATGGCAGCGGCGTACGGCTACTTCCTGCTGACCTCGGCGCAGCGCAAGGCGGCCGCGCCCGACGAGATGCTGTCTTCCTCGAAGACTGCCGCCTGACAGATGCTGTACCGCACCACCATCGACAGCCATGTCTTCGCCTTCGACGACTTGCGGCAGGTCATGGCCTTCGCGAGCCCGGCGCGTTCGGGCGACTACCTCGCGGGCATCGGCGCGGCCACCGCGCAGCAACGCATGGCCGCGCGCCACGTGCTGGCCGAGACGCCGCTCAGGCAGTTCCTGACCGAAGCATTGATTCCATACGAGAGCGACAACATCACGCGCCTCATCATCGACGGCCACGACGCGCAGGCGTTCGCGCCGGTCGCGCATCTCACGGTCGGCGACTTGCGCAACTGGCTGCTGTCCGAAGCGGCCACCACCGCCACGCTCACCGCGCTGGCACCGGGCCTCACGCCCGAGATGGTCGCGGCCGTGTCCAAGCTCATGCGCAACCAGGACCTGGTATCGGTCGCGAAGAAATGCAGCGTGGTCACGCGCTTTCGCGACACCATCGGGCTGCCCGGCCACTTGGCCGTGCGGCTGCAGCCCAACCACCCGACCGACGACCTGCGCGGCGTGGCGGCCTCCACGCTCGACGGGCTGCTCTACGGCGCGGGCGACGCGGTGATCGGCCTCAACCCCGCTTCCGACAGCATGCCCGTGCTGGGCCAGTTGCTTCGCATGCTCGACGAGGTGATCCAGCGCTTCGAGATTCCCACGCAAAGCTGCGTGCTCACGCACGTGACCAACACGCTCAAGCTCGCCGAGGCCGGCGCGCCGGTGGACCTGGTGTTCCAGTCGATCGCGGGCACCGAGAAGGCCAACCTCTCGTTCGGCGTGACGCCCGAGTTGCTCGACGAGGCCTATGCCGCGGCGCTGTCGCTCAAGCGCGGCACCATCGGCGACAACGTCATGTACTTCGAGACCGGCCAGGGCAGCGCGCTCTCGGCCAATGCCAACTTCGGTGTCGACCAGCAGACTTGCGAGGCGCGCGCCTATGCGCTGGCGCGGCGCTACAAGCCCTTCCTCATCAACACGGTAGTCGGCTTCATCGGGCCGGAGTACCTGTACGACGGCAAGCAGATCATCCGCGCCGGGCTCGAGGACCACTTCTGCGGCAAGCTGCTGGGCCTGCCCATCGGCTGCGACATCTGCTACACCAACCACGCCGAGGCCGACCAGGACGACATGGACACGCTGCTCGTGCTGCTGGGCACGGCGGGCATCAACTTCATCATGGGCATCCCGGGCGCGGACGACGTGATGCTCAACTACCAGAGCACCTCCTTCCACGACGCGCTCTTCCTGCGCGAAACGCTGGGCCTGAAGCGCGCGCCCGAATTCGAGGCCTGGCTGCAGCGCATGCAGATCACCAACGCGGCCGGGCAACTGGCGCCGCCTGCTGCCAACCGGCTGCTGGCCGACATGAGCGGGCTGTCCGCGCTCGCGTCATGAGCGATTCACCGGTCACACCCAACCCCTGGGCGCAATGGCGCTCGGCCACGCCCGCGCGGCTGGCGCTGGGCCGCGCCGGCGCAGGCATGCCGACCGACGAGACGCTGCGCTTCGGCTGGGCACATGCGATGGCACGCGATGCCATCCATGCCGCGCTCGACGTCGATGCGCTCGAAGCCGCATTGCGATCGCAGCACTGGGAGGTGGCGCGCGCACGCAGCCGTGCAGCGGACCGCACCGAATACCTGCGCCGCCCCGACCTCGGCCGGCAGCTCGACGAGGACGACGCCACGCGCCTGCTCGTCGACGGCCGCTACGGCTGCGATGTCTGCGTCGTGATCGGCGACGGGCTCTCCTCGCTCGCTGTCGCCCGCCATGCGGCGCCGCTGCTGGCCGCATTGCGCTCGCACCTGCCGGCCGACACCAGTTTCGCCCCGGTGGTCATCGCCACGCAGGCACGCGTGGCGCTGGCCGACGAGGTGGGCGAGCTGTTCGGCGCGGCGCTCTCCGTCATGCTGATCGGCGAGCGCCCCGGCCTGAGCTCGCCCGACAGCCTCGGCATCTACCTCACGCATTCGCCCAAGCGCGGCCGGCACGACGCCGAGCGCAACTGCATCTCCAATGTGCGGCCCGAAGGCCTGTCCTATGAAACCGCCGCGTTCAAGCTGGCATGGCTGATGCGCGAATCCCTGCGCCGCGGGCTGACCGGCGTCGGGCTCAAGGACGAGAGCGATCTCGCAGTGCTGAAGCAACCCGGTGCGGTGAGGCCGGGGCTGCCCGGCTAGACGCCTTCCAATTCCCGGCGTGTCGAAGCTGGCGTGGAGATCGGCGGGCCGCGGCGAGCGTCGAGGCGGCAGGAGGCAAGCGTGAGCTCATGCGGTGGGCTGGCACGGCTGATGCGTAGGTCGACGCGGAAGTGTCACCAGCGCCGCATACGCTTGGTGCTTCCCATCCACACCGCACAACAACAGGGAACGCATGCAACGCCGCCTCATTCTCCTTACCCCCCTCGCCACCGCGCTCGTCGCCACCGGCTGCGCCAGCCTCTCGCCCGCCAAGGGCTTGTCGCCCGGCCACTGGGACGCCTTCAACCGCGCGCAGATCGAAGGCCTGATCGCCGGCCTCGGCAAGGACAGCCCCGGCTACAACGCCGCCAGGCCGCCCTACGTCGTCTTCGACTGGGACAACACCAGCGTCTTCCTCGACATCGAGGAAGCCTCGCTGATCTACCAGCTCGAGAACCTGGTGTTCGGCGCCACGCCCGCGCAGCTCGAGGTGGCATTGCGCAAGAACATTCCGAAGAAAGACTTCCTCCCGCCGTTCAACAACGCGGCCGGCGGGTCGGTCAACATCGACCTGGTGGTGCCCGACATCGTGGCCAGCTACACCTGGCTCTATCAGAACTATGCCGGCCTCAAGGGCAGCCAGCCGCTGGCGGCCGTGAAGCTGAATCCGCACTACATCGCGTTCACCGCCAAGGTGCGCTATCTCTACGAAGCCATCGGCGACACCTTTGACCACGACACGGCCTACCCGTGGGTGACCTACCTCTTCGCCGGCATGACCGAGGCGCAGGTGCGCAAGCTCACGGCCGACACGGTGGCATGGCAGCTGAAGGAGCCGATCGTCAAGGTCAAGTGGACGTCGCCCGCAGCCCTGCCGGGCCGCGCCGGTGTGGTGTCGGTGAGCTGGAAGAACGGCCTGCGGCTGCAACCCGAGATACAGGCGCTGTACGCCGCCTTCCGCAACGCGGGCTTCGACGTGTGGGTGTGCTCGGCCTCGTTCGTCGATGTCATCAAGGAAATCTCGTCGAACCCCGCCTTCGGCTACAACAACCCGCCCGAGCGCGTGCTCGCGATGGAACTGGAGCGCGATGCCAATGGCGTGATCCAGCCCGAGTTCCGCCGCGGCTACGACCAGACGCAGGGCCCGGGCAAGACGAAGAACATCCAGCGCTTCCTGGTCGCCAAGTACGGCTACGGCCCGAGCTTCGTGGCCGGCGACAGCGAAGGCGACCAGAACATGATGGCCGACTTCGCCGACACGAAGAAGGTGCTGATCGTGAACCGCCTGCGCGACCCGAAGACCGACATCGGCAAGTTCTCGGCGATGGCGGTGCAGAACTACGGCAAGGCCGACACGCGCTATCTGCTGCAGGGGCGCAACGACAACACCGGCGAGTGGGTGCCGTCGCAATTGCACACGCCGCTGGGTGCGACGCAGGGCAAGGCACTCAAGTAGGAGAAGGAGCGGTTCCACGTCTGCGGTGCGGCTTGCCTATGATGGCTCCATCAAAGCAACCCGCACCGGAGACAACATGGCCGCAGAACGCTATCCCCTCGCCGAACTGAAAGACCTGCCCGAAGACATCCGCACCGCGATCCTCGCCGTGCAGGAAAAGGCGGGCTTCGTGCCCAACGTGTTCCTCGCCCTCGCACGCCGGCCGGCCGAGTGGCGCGCCTTCTTCGCGTACCACGATGCGCTGATGCTCAAGGAAGAAGGCTCGCTCACCAAGGGCGACCGCGAGATGATCGTCACCACCACCAGCGCGGCCAACAAATGCCTGTACTGCGTTGTGGCGCATGGCGCGCTGCTGCGCATTTACGAGAAGAAGCCGCTGGTGGCCGACCAGGTGGCGGTGAACTACCGCAAGGCCGACATCACGCCGCGCCAGCGCGCCATGCTCGACTTTGCGATGAAGGTCTGCGAGCGCTCGCACGAGATCGACGACAGCGACTTCCCGCCGCTGCACGCGCACGGCTTCGACGACGAGGACATCTGGGATATCGCGGCCATCACCGCCTTCTTCGGCCTGAGCAACCGGCTGGCGAGCTTCAGCGGCATGCAGCCGAACAACGAGTTCTTCCTGATGGGGCGGCTGCCGCGCGAGAAGAAGTGAGCCTGATTTGATGCGGGGTCCGTTCAGGGCGTGTGCACAGGGCACCGGGTAGTCCCCTGCGCGAATGTCCCTGGGCCATCAACCGCAGGCAAGCTCCGATAGAAGCTCAGCCCTTACCGCGACAAGAAGCCAGTGCATCCAGCGCCGGCTTGTAGGTGGGCGTGGCGACGTCCATCACGCCCAGCACCGTGTGGTACAGGTTGTCGTGGGTGAGCGGCGTGTCGAGCCCCGCCTCCATGCACGAACGCGAAAGCTTGCGCCGTTGGCTCATGCCTTCGCTGAACCACGTGACCATCGGCACGTGCTTCTGCGCCTCGGGCGCGAAGCTGTACGGCACGCCGTGCAGGAACAGGCCGTATTCGCCGAGCGACTCGCCGTGGTCGCTCACGTACAGCATCGCCGGGTCGTACTGCTTCGATTGGGCCTTGAGCCAGTCGATGGTCTGGCCTAGGAAGCGGTCGGTCTGCACGATCGAGTTGTCGTACACGTTCATGAGCTCGGCGTGGCCGCACTCGGCCAGCGCATTGGTCTTGCACTCGGGCAGGAAGCGCTTCACGTCGGGCGCCGAGCGCTTGTAGTAGGCCGGGCCGTGGCTGCCCATCTGGTGCATCACCAGCACGACACCCTTGGCGCGGCGCTCGGCCGGTAGCGCGGCAATGCGCTCGTCGAGGCCCTTGAGCATCACGTCGTCGAGGCATTCGTCGCCGTCGCACAGCGCCTTCTTGGTGGCGGCATCGAGGCCTTCGAAGGCCGAGGCGTTCGGCACGCGGACACACACACCCTTGCAGCCGGCCTGGTTGTCCAGCCAGAAAACGGCCAGGCCCGCAGCCTGCAGCACGTCGACCAGTGTCTCGTAGTCGTCCTTGCGCGATTCGTAGCCTTCCTTGCCCAGCGGCGAGAACATGCACGGCACGGAGGCCAGCGTGTTGGTGCCGCAGGAATGCACCTCGCGGTAACTCAGCACACCGCGCCTGGCGAGTTCGGGCGTGGTGTCGCGCGCATAGCCATTCAAGGCGAAGTGGTCGGCGCGAGCCGTCTCGCCCACCACCACCACGAACAGCGGTGGCTTGGTCTGAGCCGCATAGCTGGCGCCCAGCGCCGTGCCGGCAGTGATCGGAATCAGCTTGCCGCTGCGCTTGAACAGCGGCTTGATGAACAGCGAGCCCGTGGAATAGAGCGTCGCGATGGGGTTCATCATGTAGCGCAGATGAACGTTGTTGCGCATCAGCGGCGCCAGCTCGCGGTTCATGGACACCGCCGCGCCCAGCGCGACGAGCACCGACAGCAGCAACAGCGCGGCGTTGCGCCAGAGCTTCGACAGAAAGCGCATCGGCGTGACGCGCACCCGCCACAGCAGCCAGGCCGCAGGCAGGACCACCACGCCGACGTTGAAGGCCATGCGCCAGCTCAGCAGATCGCGCGCCTCGTTCGGATCGGTCTGCAGCGCGTTGGCGATCATGGTCGGGTCCATCACCACGCGGTACTGGAGCATGTAGTGCTGGACCACCGCGGCCAGCACGACCACGGCGAGCCACAGCGGCTTCATCCAGCGCGACCAGGCGGTCAGCGACAGCATGGCCGCCGAGCCGCACAGCGTGAGCAGGCTCATGGCCACGATGGTGGACATGTAGGTGCTCGGCGCACCGCCGATACGGGCCAGCTCGTTCCACAGCGGCCAGTTGGTGGTCAATACGAGGTAGAGGCTGAGCCAAAGAACGAGCACGGCGGCCGAACGCGGCTGCTTCAACCACAGGTTGAAGCGCTCCCACGACGTACCGGAGGCGGGTGAGTGCGGCGTTTTGGGGTCAGAAGTGCTCGCCCGCTGCAGGGGTGCGGGCTCGATTCGCGAAACAGACATGCGGCGAATGTAGCGAGTCCGCCTGAAGCGAGCCTGAATTGCCCCTTCAGTCGGTGTTCAGGCTGGCCCGGCGCAGGCGCATCTTCGCGCGCCTGCGCGCCATGAGCACGCCGGAAGCGGCCAGGCCCAGCGGCCGGCTGACGCCGCGCTCCACAATGACCGACACCACCGCGCCCAGCACCGCCGCCACGACGACATCGGAGGGAAAATGCAGGCCCAGGAACACCCGGCTCCATGCCACCACAACAGCCACCAGCAGCGCCGCCAGCATGGCTGCGCGGGAAGGCAGGCACCAGAGCGAAAAGGCGGCGGCAAAGGTTCCGGCCGCATGCAGGCTCGGAAAGCCGGGCCGCACGCCCTGGGGCACCCACTGGATGCCAAGGCCATAGAACGCAGGCCGGGGAACCGGCATCAGCGTGCGGATCATGTTCACGATCAACCACACGGCCAGCACGCTCACCAGCACCGTGAACAGCGCATGGCGCCAGCGCCGGCTGAACAGCGCGCAGACCCCGATGGCGAGCGTCAGCAGGGCCGGCAGCAGGTTGGAGGAGAACTCGGCGACACGCAGGCTCCACGCCGGCACCGAAGGGTCCGCGTTGATCAGCCTGAACAGTGCGAAATCAAGATCCTGCATGTGCGGGCATCGCCGGCTTCAGCATGCGCGATTTGAAGCGAGTCACCGCCGCCTCGATGACGAAGCCCACCACCCAGCAGACCCAAGCGGTCCAGAGGGTGTGGCTCATGTAATGGGCGCCGCGCAGTTGCTGCGACGCGCCCAGCACGAACCCCGCAACCACGGACACCCCCAGCCAGATCGCCGCCGCACGGGACGACACCCGGCGCAGCACGAAGTACCCGCCCACGTAGGCAAAGGCCGCAGACGCATGGCCGGCAGGAAAACACCCGCCCGGCCCGCCATCGTTGACGCCCCACGACCAGTGCGACACATACCGTGCAACGCCGCCGAACTCCTGCAGGTCCCACGGGCAGCTGGTCTGGCTGGCATGCTTGAGCACGCTGACGGCGATCACCGAGGCCAGCACCGTGAGCGCCAGCTGGGCGCGGCCCCCGGTGCTCAGGCGGCGCAGGAAGCCGAACGGCCACCGGATTGCGGCGAACAATGCGATCACGAGCGCCCAGCTCAGGTTCCGGGCGCCCTCATGCATCACGTGAACCATGAAAGGGTTGTCGCGCAAGGGAAAACCCATGTGCGAACCTGCCATGCGCGCCAGCACCAGGTCTGCCCCCGTCGCGTCCCATGCCATCAGTGCAACCAGTGCAAAAAGGGTCAGGACCCCCAGGCGAAATAGCGGGAAACGTGTCATGAACGAAGGCGGGACTGAAAAACAGACGCGAGCCTACGTTCGCGGAATGAACCCAGCCTGAAGCAAGATGAACCGAACCTGACTGGCAGGCCCCGTGCAACCGGGCAGCGCTAGACTCCATTTTTTGTTGGAAGGACATGGCGTGCGCATATTGCTGGTCGAAGATGACACTGCGTTGGCAGATGCCGTCTGCAGCTACCTGCTGGCCAAGGCCTTCGTGGTCGACGTGGCTTCGAGCCTGGCCGACGCCCGCGGCGCCCTGCTTTCGGTGCAATACGCGGCCGTGCTGCTCGACCTGCACCTGGGCGACGGCGACGGCCTCTCGCTGCTGCCGCAGGTGCGCGCCCTGCCCGAGCGCCCCATCGTCATCGTGCTGACGGCACGCGACCAGGTGACCGACCGCATCCGCGGCCTGGATGCCGGCGCCGACGACTACCTCATCAAGCCCTACGACCCCGCCGAGCTGCTGGCGCGCCTGCGCGCGGTCGAGCGCCGCCGCAGCGCGAGCAGCTCGCCGGTGCTGCAGCTCGGCACGCTCGAGATCGACCTGGCGCACGACATGGTGCGCAAGGACGGCTCGCCGATCACGCTGACGCAGAAGGAATGGGCGCTGCTGCGCGTCATGGCCACGCGACCCGAGCGCATCCACACGCGCGAGAACCTTGCCGATGCGCTCTACGGCTTCGGCGACGAGGCCGACAGCAACACGCTCGAGGTCTTCATCAGCCGCCTGCGCCGCAAGCTAGGGCGCAACCACATCCAGACGCTGCGCGGCCTCGGCTATCGCCTGTCGTTCTCGGCGGACGACGACGAATGAGCCTGAACAAGCTCGTGGCCGGCCGCGACACGCTCGCGGGCCGGCTGACCCGCACGCTGATCCTCTGGGTCGGCGGCGTGTGGCTGCTGTGCGTGTTCGCCGTGGTCTGGTATGTGGACCGCGAGATCAACCACAACTTCGACAACGAAATGGTCGAAGTTTCGCACCGCATGTTCGCGATGGCCGTGCAGGAACTGGAAAAGCTGCAGCACCCCAGACAGGAGCCGCCGCGCGAACCGCTGATCGCGCCCAAGCAGCTGTTCTCCGAGGACGCGGTGATCTACCAGATCGTCGACCTGCACGAACACGTACTGCTGCGCTCCGCCGAAGCGCCCGCGGACACCTTCGATGTGCCGCTGGCCGCCGGCTTCGCGAACAACCCGAGCTGGCGCATCTACACCGTGCGCCATCCGACGCTGGGCCTGTTCTTCCAGGTGGCGGACCCGCTCGACGAACGCCGCCATGCCCTGAACCGCACGCTCTTCGGCCTGATCATTCCGCTCGTCGCGGTGCTGCCGCTGCTCGCGCTGGTGTTGCGCAACGTGGCGCGTGCCGAGCTGCGGGCGCTGCAGGAGCTGGCCGGTGAGATCGAGAAACGCAGCGGCGCCGACCTGAGCCCGATCGCCCTGCCCGGCCTGCCGAGGGAGCTGCGCACCGTCGGCGACCACGTCAACCGGCTGCTGGAGCGCCTGTCGCACTCGCTCGACGTGGAGCGCGCGCTGGCGGCCAACGCCGCGCACGAACTGCGAACACCGCTTGCCGCCGCCCGCCTGCGGCTGCAGACCGCGCTCGAACACGACCTGCAGCGCAACGACGTGCAGGCCGCGCTCGATGCGCTGCGCACCCTCAGCCACCGCACCGAGAAGCTGCTGCAGCTGTCGCGCGCGGAATCGGGCGCCTCGCTCACACGCACGCGGGTCGACCTGGTGCAGCTCGCCGGCGCCGTGGCGCAGGACTTCTGGCAAGACCCGCGCAACACCGAGCGCCTCGTGCTCAAGGTGCCCGACAGCGCCACCCCCCTGGCCCTCGGCGACTTCGACGCACTCGCGATCGCACTGCGCAACCTGGTGGAGAACGCGCTGCGCTACGGGGGTGGCCGCGTCGTCGTCGAGGTGACGGCGCCCTGCACCCTTGCCGTGCGCGACTTCGGCCCCGGCGTGAACCCCGCGCAGCTCGAAACCCTGCGCGAGCGCCATGTGCGCCACAGCTCCGATCGCGCCGGCTACGGCCTGGGCATCTCGATCGTGGGCACCATCGTCGAGAAGCACGGCGCGAGGCTCGAACTCTCGTCGCCGCCGGCGGCCGCGGCGCATGGCTTCGAGGCTCGCATCGTGCTGCAGCCGGCCTGAGCTGCGTCAGCGGCTCCTGCTCAGTCGCTCACCAGCGTGCGCAGCCAGTCGGGCAGCGCCAGCGCCTTCTGCTTCGGGAAATCGACCCAGATGGTGGTTGCGCCGCCGGCCGCGCAGACCACGTCGGGCGCGTCTTCGCGGACCATGGTGGCCCAGCTTTCGAAGGTGGTGCGCCCCGGGTCGCTCACGTACATCTTGATCCGCACGTTGCCCGGGTATTCGATCTGCCGGTAGAAGTTGCAGAAGGCATTGACGATCACCATGCCCTCGCCGCCCGGCGCGGGCTCGACACCGATCGAGCGGATCCAGTCGATGCGCGCGGTTTCGAGATAGCGAAAGTAGGTGCCGTTGTTCAGGTGGCCCATGGCGTCCATGTCGCCCCAGCGGATGGGGATCGACATTTCGTACACGAGCTTCTTCTTTTCGGGGATTTCGATTCTCATCGGTGGGCCTTGATGGATGCGAGGATGCCCAGGACGAACAGCAAGGCCGCCAGCCATTCGGTGGCCAGCGGCCAGCGGCCGTCCCAGAGGAAGGAATAGAGCAATGCGAACAGCGTCTCGCTGACGATCAGCTGGCCGCACAGGCTCGCAGACAGCCGCTGGCTCGCGACGTTCCACAGGATGGTCGCAAGCCACGACGAACCGAAACCGCTCGCCAGTGCGATCCAGATGAACAGCATGCCGTCGGGCTGCGACCGCAGCGTGGCGACATCGCTGCCCGCCGCCGCCCACAGCAGCAAGGCCCCGAGGCCGGTGGCAATGCCGAGCCAGTTGGCCCAGTCGGCCGCGTGCACCTCGCGGTGCCGCTGCAGCCAGGCGGCGTTGAGCAAGCCGTAGACCGTCCAGCTCACCATCGAGCACAGCGCCAGCGCAATGCCCCCGCCGAAGCGCGCGCCAGCACCACTGCCCGCGCCGCCGTGCGCCGACCAGGCGCCCCAGATCATGAGTGCCATGCCCGCGCCCGTGAGCAGCAGCCCGGGCAGCAAGGCCCGCATGTGCAGGCCCGCGGGCCGGCCCAGCAGCATCATCCAGACAGGGATCGTGCCGATGACGAGGCTCGGCACCTCGGTGCCGGCTGCCGCGATGCCGAAGGCGAGCAGCAGGTAGTAGCCGCTGAAGCCCAGCACGCTGAGCCCCAGCGCCGCGAGCGCCTGCCGACCGTTCGGCCAGCGCGCGGCGGTGATGTCGACCATGCCGAATTGGCCCACCATGCGCGGCGCTACGAACACCAGCCCCCAGAGCGCACCCGCGCCCAGGCCGGCGGCAATGCCGGTCCAGGCCCGCGGACTCAGAGCGCGAACCCGTCGTCGGCCGCAATGACGGCACCGTTCACGAAATGGCTCTCGCCGCTGGCCAGCAGCACGATCAGGCCGTCCAGGTCCTCGGGCTTGCCCACGCGCTTGCGCGGCAGCATGCTGACCAGCCTGGCGCCTGCCTCGGTGGTCCAGTGCTCCTCGTTGAGTTCGGTCGCGATGTAGCCCGGGCACAGCGCGTTCACGTTGATGCCGAAGCGGCCCCACTCGAGCGCCATGGCCTTGGTCATCTGCACCACCGCGGCCTTGCTCATGCAATACGTGCCGATCTGCGGCATGACCTTGAGCGCCGCCGACGAGGCGATGTTGATGATCCGCCCGCCGATGTAGGTGCCCGGTGCCGTGCCCGTGGCGCGCGCCAGCATGCGCTTGCCGACTTCCTGCGCGACGAAGAAGGAGCCCTTCACGTTGGTGTCGAAGATGTAGTCGTAGTCGTCGGGCGTCACGTCCTGCAGGCGCTGCGTGGTGCTCACGCCCGAGTTGTTGACCAGGATGTCGATGGGGCCGACCTCGGTCTCCGCACGCGCGACCGCGGCCTTGATGCTGCCGATGTCGGTCACGTCGAGCTCGACCACGTGGGCGTCGCCGCCCTCGCCTTCGATGCGGGCGCGCAGCTCCTTGAGCTTCTCGACGCGGCGGCTGGCCAGCACCACGGCGGCACCGGCGCGCGCCAGGGTTTTCGAGAACTGGGCGCCGAGCCCGCTGGAGGCGCCGGTGACGAAGGCCACGCGGCCGGAAAGATCGATGCTGTAAGCCATGGACTGGATCCTGTGGAGTCGCGCAGGTGACGAAACAGGCCCGTCCGCGAGTGACACGGACCGCCCGTGGACGCCGCATAAAATGCCCCGCGCCTCGAAAAATCATTATCGACCCAACCCACATGACCCACGACGAAATCCTCGCCCAGTTCGGCCCTCGCGAAGCCATGGAATACGACGTGGTCGTGGTCGGCGGCGGCCCGGCCGGCCTCTCGACCGCGATCCGGCTCAAGCAGTTGGCCGCGCAGCACGAGAAGGAGATCTCGGTCGTGGTGCTCGAAAAGGGCTCGGAGCCCGGCGCGCACATCCTCTCGGGCGCCATCATGGACCCGCGCGCGCTCAACGAGCTGCTGCCCGACTGGGAGGAACTCGGCGCGCCGCTCAACCAGCCCGTGACCGACGACGCGATGGTGTTCCTCGGCGAGAAGTCGGGCCTGCGCACCCCCAACCTGTTCCTGCCGGCCTGCTTCCAGAACCACGGCAACTACATCATCAGCCTCGGCGCCTTCACCAAGTGGCTGGCGCAGCAGGCCGAGAACATGGGCGTCGAAATCTTCCCGGGCTTCCCCGCGGCGGAAGTGCTCTACAACGAAGACGGTTCGGTGCGCGGCGTGGCCACCGGCAACATGGGCGTGGGCAAGGACGGCGAACCGACCGAGAACTTCCAGCTCGGCATGGAGCTGCTGGGCAAGTACACCGTGTTCGCCGAAGGCGCGCGCGGCCACCTCGGCCGCCAGCTCATCGCGAAGTACAAGCTCGACGCCGGCAAGGACCCGCAGACCTACGGCCTCGGCGTGAAGGAAGTGTGGGAGATCGACCCCAAGCGCCACCAGCCCGGCTTCGTGCTGCACACGGCCGGCTGGCCCATGAAGAGCGACACCTATGGCGGCGCCTTCCTCTATCACATGGAGGACAACAAGGTCACGATGGGCTTCATCACCGGCCTGGACTACAGCAACCCCTACCTGAGCCCGTTCGAGGAAATGCAGCGCTGGAAGCTGCACCCCAACATCCGCTGGTACCTCGAAGGCGACGAGGCCCAGGGCATCAAGCCGGCCAAGCGCATCGGCTACGGCGCGCGCGCCATCACGGCCGGCGGCCTGATGTCGCTGCCCAAGACGGTGTTCCCGGGCGGCGCGCTGGTCGGCTGCGAGGCCGGCTACCTCAACGTGAGCCGCATCAAGGGCAGCCACGCCGCCATCAAGACCGGCATGCTGTGCGCCGAAGCCGCCTTCGAGGCGGTGCAGGCCGGCCGCCAGCACGACGAACTCACGGCCTACCCGGCCGCGTTCGAGAAGAGCTGGCTCTACACCGAGCTGAACAAGGCGCGCAACTTCAAGGCCTGGTTCAAGAAGGGCCTGGGTATCGCGACCTTCATGAACGGCATCGAGCAGTGGCTGCTCAAGGGCCACATTCCATGGACACTGCACCGCAACAAGCCCGACCACCTCTACCTGAAGCCCGCTTCGGAGTGCAAGCCCATCGTCTATCCGAAGCCGGACGGCAAGCTCACCTTCGACCGCCTCTCCAGCGTGTTCATCAGCAACACCAACCATGAAGAGCAGCAGCCGGCCCACCTGACGCTGAAGGACGCGACGGTGCCGGTCAACATCAACCTCGCCAAGTTCGCCGGCCCCGAAAGCCGCTACTGCCCGGCCGGCGTGTACGAGTTCGTGGGCACCGAGGACGGCAAGCAGCGCCTGCAGATCAATGCGCAGAACTGCGTGCACTGCAAGACCTGCGACATCAAGGACCCGACGCAGAACATCGTGTGGGTCACGCCCGAAGGCGGCGGCGGGCCGAACTACGTGGGCATGTAAGGCCTCCTTGCCTCGTCGGCGAGCCCTCTTCGGAGGGCTTTTTCGTTTCGGCTCTCCGCTGCGCTTCGTGTTGCCGGAGCCTCGCGTATTCTGGCGGCTCACAGGAGACAAAACCCATGCACATCGTCATCACCGGCGGCGCCGGTTTTCTGGGCGCTCGCCTCGCCCGCACGCTGTTGAAGCAAGGCCCCCTCTCGCTGGCCGGCGCACCCGCCCGGCCGATCGAGCGCATCACGCTGGTCGACCGCGTGGGCGCGCCCGCCGACCTCGCGTCCGATGCGCGCATCGCCACCGTGACGGGCGACCTCAACGCGCAACTCTCGCCCGATGCAGACGCGACCGTCTGGCGCGAAGCCGATGCCGTCTTCCACCTGGCCGCGGCCGTGAGCGGCGAGTGCGAGGCCGACTTCGACCTCGGCATGCGCAGCAATTTCGCAGCCACGCACGCGTTGCTCGAACGGGTGCGTGCGCTCGGCACGAAGCCAGTGCTGGTGTTCGCCAGCTCGCTCGCGGTGTTCGGCGATTCGCCCGAGCAGCCGCTGCCGAAGGTCATCGAAGACCACACGCTGCCCACGCCGCAGACCAGCTACGGCATCCAGAAATTCATCGGCGAGCAGCTGGTGGCCGATTTCACGCGCAAGGGCTTCGTGCGCGGGCGCAGCGTGCGGCTCATGACGGTGAGCGTACGCCCGGGCAAACCCAACGGCGCGGCCTCGGGCTTCTTCAGCGGCATGATCCGCGAGCCGCTGGCCGGCCTGCGCGCGGCCTGCCCCGTGCCCGATTCGACGCCTGTCGCCATCGCGTCACCGGCGCGCACCATCGAGGGCATCATCCGCGCCGCCGAGGCGAGCGATGCGCAGTGGGGTCCGCGCACCGCACTGAACCTGCCCTCGCTGGCCACCACGGTGGGCGAGATGGCTGCCGCGCTGGAGCACGTGGCCGGCCAGGCCGCCACCGCCCTGCTCGATCGCACGCCCGATCCGACGATCATGCGCATCGTGAAGACCTGGCCCGGGCGCATCGAAACGGCGCGTGCGAAGGCGCTGGGCCTGTCGGCGGACCAGAGCTTCGAGACCGTCATCCGCGAATACGTCCGTGAAAATCCCGACGCGGTGAAGCTCTCCGGTGTTGCATAGTCCGGGGCGCCTGACGCGCACCTGACTTCAACCCCGGAGACATCATGAAAATCGGCCACATCGCCGCCGCCTGCCTTTCGCTCGCCCTGGGCGCTTCCGCTGCCCATGCGCAACAACCGACCGTCCTGAAGATCGGCTACGCGACCTCCAAGGAGTCGCACTACGGCGTGGGCTCCACGGTGTTCTGCGAAGAGATCGAGAAGGGCACGCAAGGCCGCTACAAGTGCCAGCACTTCGCCAACTCGGCGTTGGGCGGCGAGCGCGAGCAGATCGAGGCCATACAGCTCGGCACGCAGGACCTGGTCAACACCTCGACCGGCCCGGTGGGCAACTTCGTGCCCGAGGTGAAGATCGTCGACATCCCCTTCCTGTTCCGCGACTACGACCACGCGCGCAAGGTGATGGACGGCCCGATCGGCCAGGACATCCTGACCAAGTTCCCGAGCAAGGGCATCGTCGCGCTGGCCTGGACGGAGAACGGCTTCCGCCACATGACGAACAGCAAACGCGACATCGTCAAGCCCGAGGACGCCAAGGGCCTGAAGATGCGCACCATGGAAAACAAGGTGCACATGGACGGCTACCGCACCTTCGGCATCCTGCCCACGCCGATGGCCTTCCCCGAACTCTTCGGCGCGCTGCAGCAGGGCACGGTCGACGGGCAGGAGAACCCGATTCCGGTGATCCTGGCATCGAAGTTCTCGCAGGTGCAGAAGCACCTCTCGCTCACGGGCCACGTGTATTCGCCGGCGCTGCTGCTGCTGTCGCCGAAGGTGTGGAACAAGCTCTCGGACGCCGACAAGAAGGTGTTCGTCGAAGCCGCGAAGAAGGCCTCCGTCGCCCAGCGCAAGAAGGTGAACGACGACGAGAACAACGGCATCGCCCAGCTCGAGAAAGACGGCATGAAGGTCACGCGCACCGTCGACGGCGCGGCCTTCCGCGAGGCGCTGAAGCCGGCATACGTGAGCTACGCCAAGGAATTCGGCGCGGACAACATCAAGAAGATTTCGGACGTCAAGTAACGCCGCCCCGCCGGTCTTCCGGCAACGCGCCCGGCTAGCGATAGTGCGCCGGGCGCTTCGTTTTTTCATCTCTCGACACAACAGAGAACAACTCAAAGTGCAAGCCTTCGAGCGCTACTTTCTCGCCGCCAACCGCTGGGCGCTGATTCTTCTGCTGGCCGCCATGTCGGTCATCATCTTCACCAACGTCGTGCTGCGCTACACCACCAACCAGTCGCTCGAATGGGCAGAGGAGGTGTCGCGCCACATGATGATCTGGCTCACATTCCTGGGCGCCGGGCCGGTGCTGCGCTACGGCGGGCACATCGCGGTCGAGAACCTGCAGGACGCGCTGCCGCGCCCCGCCGCGGTGGCGCTGCGCATCGTGGTGGCAGGGCTTCTCTTCGCTTTCTTCGGCTTCATGGTGTGGTACGGCTGGCTGTACATGCAGCGCACGATGTTCCAGCTCACGGCCGTCACGCAGATTCCGTTTGCCTACATCTACAGCGCGATGCTGTTCGGCGGCGTGCTGCTCGTCGTGCATTGGCTGCTGGTGGTGCGCGGCTACGTGCTGAACCGCGAGTTCGCCTCCGACGCGCACTTCGACGCCAACGCGAGCGCGTCGCTGTAAGGAGGAACGACCATGGATGCAAGCCTCGTTCTGATCGTTTCCGCCTGCGTGTTCCTGGCCATCGGCGTGCCGGTTGCTTTCGCGCTGGGCCTTTCCACCGTGACCACGCTGATCCTCGCGGAGAACTACCCGCTGATGGTACTGCTGAAGGAAACCTTCACCGGCATCGACAGCTTTCCGCTGATGGCCGTGCCCTTCTTCATCCTGGCGGCCGAGCTGATGAGCGGCGGCTCCCTCACCGAGGTGCTGTTGCGCTTCGCGGGCCAGTTCGTGGGCCATCGCCGGGGCGGTCTGGGCTACACCAACGTGGTGTCGCTGACCTTCTTCTCGGGCATCTCGGGCTCGGCGCTGGCCGACGCGGCGGGGCCGGGGTCGATGCTCATCAAGATGATGGACAAGGCCGGCTACGACCGCTCCTACGCGGCGGCGCTCACGGCCTCGACCGCGATCGTGGGGCCGATCATTCCGCCCTCGATCATCATGATCATCTACGCGCTGCAGGACGAGACGGTCTCGGTCGGCACGCTGTTCGCAGCAGGCATCCTGCCGGGCATCCTGATCGCGGTGGCGATGTGCCTGGTGAACTTCCACGTCTCGAAGAAGCGCAACTACAAGGGCGACGGGCAAACGCCGCCGCTGCGCGAGATCCTGGTGACGACGTGGAAGGCGATTCCCGCGATCCTGCTGCCAGTAGTCATTCTCGGCGGCATGCGCGCGGGCTGGTTCACGCCCACCGAGGCATCGGTGGTGGCGGTGTTCTACGCGCTCGTGTGCGGCAAGTTCATCTACCGCACGCTCGAATGGAAGGCGCTGCCCGACATTCTTTCGCGCTCGGCCCTGCTGTCGGCCTCGGTGCTGATCATCATCGGCCTGTCGGCCTCGTTCGCGTGGATCCTGACCATCGAGGGCATTCCGCAGCAGATGGCCGAATGGCTCATCGGCATGAACCTCTCGCCGTGGATGTTCCTGATCATCGTCAACATCTTCCTGCTGCTGTTCGGCATCTTCATCGAGCCGCTGCCGGGCGTGATGGTGCTGGCGCCGATCCTCGCGCCAGTGGCGGTGAAGCTGGGCGTGGACCCGGTGCACTTCGCGATGATCGTGATCTTCAACCTCACGCTGGGCATGATCACGCCGCCGGTGGGTGGGCTGCTGTTCGTGACGTGCAACGTGTCGAAGGTACCCATGTCGGCGCTGGTGAAGGAGCTGGTGCCCTTCCTCTGGGCGCACGGCGCGGTGCTGCTGATACTGACCTTCGTGCCGGCGCTGAGCACCTGGCTGCCGCACGCGCTCGGGTTCAAGTAGCGCCGGCGGCCATTGGCCCTGCGAGGAAAACGGGTAATAAAGATGTCACCGCTTGCAACGATGCTGTGTCCATCGATTCCCCAAAGCTGTGGCTGCCATGTTTCCCACCAAGACCGACAAGGCGCGCGACGAACTCCAGGGCGGACAGCGCACGCTCAGCCAGCGCGAGCGCGCCCTGCTGCTGATGGCCGACGGCCGGCGCTCGCTGACCGACTTCAGCGCGCTGTTCCCCGACCGGCATGAAGCCGAGCTGGCGATCCGGGCGCTGATCCAGAGGGGCTACCTGCAGAGCCCGCAAGCCGCGGACGCACCGGCACCCGCCCAGCCCGTGCCGATCCCCGCCAACGAACCGATCCGCCTCCCCACCTCGGCCGATACCTTCGACGGCAAGCGCTCGCTGGCCACCACGCGCATGTTCCTGTTCGACATCTGCGAGCGCATGTTCGTGCGGCGCGACCCGAAGTTCGCGCTGCAGATGCGCGACGCGCTGCGCGAGGCGCGCGACCGCGAGGCGATGCTGACCATCGCCGCGCTGATGCTGACCGAGATCGAGAAAACCGCCGGTGTGGAGCGAGCCGAATCGCTGCGCGAGCGCATCGACCGGCTGCTGCCGCCGGCCGAAATCGTTCATTGAAGAGCGCACCACGGGCGCGAACGCGGCCTGTGACACCATCGCGAGGTGAACTCCGCCCCCGAAAAACCGCCCCTGTCCGACCGGCTTCGCGCCTGGGCCCGGCGCGTCAAGCGCGACGGCGTCACGCTGTGGTTCGCCGGCAGGCATGCATCCACCCCGTGGTATGCCAAGGCACTGGGCATGCTCGTGGTCGCCTACGCGCTCAGCCCGATCGACCTCATTCCCGACTTCATCCCGGTCCTGGGCTACCTCGACGACGTTCTCCTGCTGCCGGGGCTGATCTGGCTTGCGATCCGGATGATTCCGCCGCCGGTGCTCGCGGAGTGCCGCCGGCAAGCCGACGACTGGATGCAGAAGTCGGGCGCCAGGCCGACCAGCCGGTATGGCGCCGCGCTTGTCGTGGCCGTGTGGATCGCGGTCGGCGTCGCAGCGTGGCGCCTGTGGTCGCGATAGGGTGAAGGGCAAGTCCGGGGCTGCGGGCTGCGCGATCCACTACACTTGCCGGGGTCAGGAGAGAGCCCCGCACGCCGGGGCCGCCGAAGGCGCAGGGGATTCCCGAACGCTCAGGCAAAAGGACTGACAAGGCACTGGTGGACACCGGTGTTTCCTTGCTGGAGAGAGGCCGTTGCCAGGTAACGGCCCACCGAAGGAGCAAACCCCGATCGTGGGGCGAATCTCTCAGGTAAAGCGGACAGCAGGGGTGGCCCATGGCGTTGCAGCCATGGATTTCGACTGCCCCTTTGGAGTGCCCCGTGGCTGCTTCTTCCGCTCCCTCCGACGCCCCTCTTCTCAAGACGCCGCTGTACGACCTCCATCTGGAGCTCGGCGCCCGCATGGTGCCTTTCGCCGGCTATTCGATGCCCGTGCAATACCCCGCCGGCCTGATGGCCGAGCACAAGCACACGCGCGATGCGGCCGGCCTGTTCGACATTTCCCACATGGGACAGCTGCGCCTCGTCGGGCCCGATGCGGCAGCCGCCTTCGAAACCCTGATGCCCGTCGACGTGATCGACCTGCCCGCCGGCAAGCAGCGCTACGGCCTGCTGCTGAACGACGAGGGCGGCATCATCGACGACCTGATGTTCTTCAACGAAGGCCACGGCTCGATCTTCGTGATCGTGAATGGGGCCTGCAAGGTGGCCGACATCGCGCACATCCAGCAGAAGATCGGCGCCCGCTGCGACGTGCAGCCCCTGCCCGACCACGCCCTGCTCGCACTGCAAGGCCCGCAGGCCGCCGCCACACTCGCGCGGCTGTCGCCCGGTGTCGAGCGCTTCGTGTTCATGACGGGCGGCGCAGTGCAGATCGGCGGCATTCCCGCCTTCGTCACCCGCAGCGGCTACACCGGCGAGGACGGCTTCGAGATCTCGGTGGCCGCCAAGGACGCCGACGCCCTCGCCCGCCTGCTGCTGGCCCAGCCCGAGGTCAAGCCCATCGGCCTGGGCGCGCGCAATTCGCTGCGGCTCGAAGCCGGCCTGTGCCTGTACGGCAACGACATCGACACCACCACCACGCCGGTCGAGGCCTCGCTCAACTGGGCGATGCAGAAGGTGCGCCGCACCGGCGGCGCGCGCGCTGGCGGCTTTCCGGGCGCAGCGAAGGTCCTGGCGCAGCTCACCGCATCCACCGTGGGCGCGGCAGGCCACACCGACCACGACACGCTGAAGCGCAAGCGCGTGGGCCTCGTTGCCCTCGAACGCATTCCGGTGCGCGACGGCACGGTGCTGCAATCCTTCGAAGGCCAGGACATCGGCCTCGTCACCAGCGGCCTGCTCGGCCCTACCGCCGACCGCTGCATCGCCATGGGCTACGTGGCCACCGCCTTCGCCGAGCCGGGCACGCGCATCCAGGCCATCGTGCGCGGCAAGCCGGTGCCGATGGAAGTCTCGACCATGCCTTTCGTGCCCACCCGCTACTACCGCGGCTAGGCTACGCATCCCGATCATCATTTTTTCCACGAGGAGTTTTTTACATGAGCATCAAGTACACCAAGGACCATGAATGGGTCTCGGCCGAAGGCGGCGCGGCCACCGTCGGCATCACCGTGCACGCGCAGGACGCGCTGGGCGATGTGGTGTTCGTCGATCTGCCCGAAGTCGGCAAGACCTTTGCCCAGGGTGAAGTCGCCGGCGTCGTCGAATCGGTCAAGGCCGCGGCCGACGTGTTCATGCCCGTGTCGGGCGAGATCACCGAAGTGAACGAAGCGCTGCGCGCCGACCCCTCGCTCGCCAACAGCGACCCGCTGGCCGGCGGCTGGTTCTTCAAGGTCAAGCTGAGTGAGCCGGCGCAGCTCGACGCGCTGCTCGATGCGGCCTCGTACGACAAGTTCGCCGCCGAGTCTTGATGCGCTGCTGAACACGGACCACCGCTCCCGCCCCTCCCGCCCTACATCTCCGCCATGTCAAGCCACGCCCTCCCCTCCCTGCAACAACTAGAGAACGCCGAAGAATTCCTCGCCCGCCACATCGGCATCGATGCGGCGGACGAGGCGCGCATGCTGCCCGTGATCGGCTCGGAGACGCGGGCTGAGCTCATCGACGGCATCGTGCCCGCGGCCATTCGCCGCGCGAAGCCGATGCGGCTGCCCGCACCGGCGACCGAAGCCGATGCGCTGGCCGAGTTGAAGGTGATGGCGTCGAAGAACAAGGTGTTCCGCAATTTCATCGGCCAGGGCTACTACGGCACGCACACGCCGGGCGTCATCTTGCGCAACGTGCTCGAGAACCCCGCCTGGTACACCGCCTACACGCCCTACCAGGCCGAGATTTCGCAGGGCCGCATGGAAGCCCTGCTCAACTTCCAGACGATGGTGTGCGACCTCACGGGCATGGCCATCGCCAACGCATCGATGCTCGACGAAGCCACGGCCGCGGCCGAAGCCATGACGCTCGCCAAGCGCAGCGTCAAGAGCAAGAGCAACGTGTTCCTGGTGTCGGGCGACTGCCATCCGCAGACCATCGAAGTCATCAGGACGCGCGCTGCGCCGCTGGGCATCGAGGTGAAGGTGAGCACCGTGTCGGAAACGCTGCCGCACCTGATGGTGAGCGGCGAATTCTTCGGCGTGCTTGCGCAATACCCCGCCACCACCGGCCACGTGCACGACCTGCGCCCGCTCGCGGGCCACGCGCACCAGTGCGACGCCGCCCTCATCGTCGCGGCCGACCTGCTGGCGCTGACGCTGCTGGTCGCACCCGGCGAGTTCGATGCCGACATCGTCTGCGGCACCACGCAGCGCTTCGGCATGCCGCTGTGCAACGGCGGCCCGCACGCCGCCTACCTGGCCTGCCGCGATTCGTTCAAGCGTTCGCTGCCGGGCCGCCTGGTGGGTGTGAGCGTCGACACGCACGGCCAGCCCGCCTACCGACTCGCGCTGCAGACGCGCGAGCAGCACATCCGCCGCGAGAAGGCCACCTCCAACATCTGCACCGCACAGGTGCTGCCGGCCGTGGTCGCCAGCATGTACGCCGTGTACCACGGGCCCGACGGGCTCACGCGCATCGCGCAGCGCGTGGCGGCGCTCACCGCCATCCTCGCCCGGGGCCTGTCGCAGATGGGCCGCGAGCCGGTCAACACCACGGCCTTCGACTCGCTGACGATCCGCACCGGCGACGACACGGCCGCGATCATCGAGCGCGCGCAGGCGGGCGGCGTCAACCTGCGCCAGCGCCTGCAGCAGCACCTGGGCATCTCGCTCGACGAGACCACCACGCGCGCCGACATCGAGACGCTGTGGGCGCTGTTCGTGCCCGCCGGCACCCCGATGCCGCGCTTCGACGACCTGGCCGCCAACACCGCGCCGCTCATTCCCGAAGACCTGCGCCGCACCAGCGCCTTTCTCACGCACCCGGTGTTCAACACCCACAAGAGCGAGACCGCGATGCTGCGCTACATCCGCAGCCTGTCGGACAAGGACCTCGCGCTCGACCGCAGCATGATCCCGCTGGGCAGCTGCACCATGAAGCTCAACGCGACCAGCGAGATGATCCCCATCACCTGGCCCGAGTTCGCCAACATCCACCCCTTCGCACCGGCCGAGCAGCAGCAGGGCTATGCGCAGCTCGACGCGCAGCTGCGCGCATGGCTGTGCGAGGCCACCGGCTATGCCGGCATCAGCCTGCAGCCCAACGCCGGCTCGCAGGGCGAGTACGCGGGCCTGCTGGCCATCAAGTCCTTCCATGAGGCCAAGGGCCAGGGCCACCGCAACATCTGCCTGATTCCGTCGTCGGCGCACGGCACCAACCCGGCCAGCGCGCAGATGGTGGGCCTGCAGGTGGTGGTGACGGCCTGCGACGCGCAGGGCAACGTCGACATGGACGACCTCAAGCGCGCCTGCGAGAAGCACAGCGCCCACCTCGCCGCCGTGATGATCACCTACCCGAGCACGCACGGCGTGTTCGAGACGCGCGTGAAGGAACTGTGCGAGCTCGTGCACGAGCACGGCGGGCGCGTGTACGTCGACGGCGCCAACATGAACGCGCTGGTCGGCGTGGCCGCGCCGGGCGAATTCGGCGGCGACGTGAGCCACCTGAACCTGCACAAGACCTTCTGCATTCCACACGGCGGCGGCGGCCCGGGCGTGGGCCCGGTCTGCGTGGTCGAAGACCTCGTGCCGTACCTGCCGGGCCATGCGACGGCCGGCGTCGCATCGAACGGCGTCGGTGCGGTTTCCGCGGCGCCGCTCGGCAATGCGGCCGTGCTGCCGATCAGCTGGATGTACTGCCGCATGATGGGCGCCAAGGGCCTGCAGGCCGCGACCGAAACGGCCATCCTCAGCGCCAACTACATCAGCGCGCGCCTGAAGGACCATTACCCGACGCTGTACGCAAGCCCGAACGGCCACGTCGCGCACGAGTGCATCCTTGACCTGCGCCCGCTCAAGGACACCAGCGGCGTCACCGCCGAGGACGTGGCCAAGCGCCTGATCGACTACGGCTTCCACGCGCCCACGCTGAGCTTCCCGGTGCCGGGTACGCTGATGGTCGAGCCGACCGAGAGCGAGCCTCTGGCCGAGCTCGACCGCTTCGTCGACGCGATGATCGCCATCCGCGGCGAGATCCGCCGCGTGGAGGAAGGCGTCTGGCCGAAGGACGACAACCCGCTCAAGCACGCGCCGCACACGGCCGCGAGCCTGCTCGGCACCGAGTGGCCGCACCCCTACTCGCGCGAACTCGGCGCGTTCCCGCTGGCCGAACTCAAGCAGGCCAAGTACTGGCCGCCGATCGGCCGCGTCGACAACGTGTACGGCGACCGCAACCTGTTCTGCAGTTGCGTGCCGGTGGGCGAATACCAGGAAACCGAAGAGGCCTGAGAAGGCCCGCAGGCGGGCTCAGCCGCGCCGCGCCGCGGCGCCCTTCTTCGGTGGGGATTCGCGGCGATAGATGGCCCACTTCACAGTCAGGATGTCCGCGGCGATCTTGGCCGCGTTGACGCCCGCATAGGCCTCGGACGGGTTGAACTGGAATGCCTCCTGGTATCGCTTGACCTGCGCGTAGTCCTGGTCGAAGGTCATCGGACCCATGAGTTCGGCAGGATCGGCGCCCGCGGGAAGCGCGAGGAATTTCTCCGGATCGGTGGCACTCTGGTAGAGGTCGACGCTCATCGGGTTCATACGTTTGTCCTCGAGATCTTGGTCTTGGGAACAAATCATCTGCGGCATCTGCGCGGCATGCAATCAGTCCGCGCCTACACGGCGCACCGTGCGCGTCAGGGCTGTTTCTTCTTCGCCAAGCCGGCCGTGGCGATCTGCTCGCGGAAGCCGCGCAGGCTGGCCTTCAGCCTGCGTTCGTTTTCGAGCCCCACCCGCACCATGATCTTCTGGCCGGAAGAAAGCGACTCCAACTGCGGATCGGCGTATTCGTAGCGCACCCAGGGCCGCTGCGAAGGAACATTGCCCTTCACCTCGACCAGCCGCACCTGCACCGGTCCGGCGGGCTCCGGCGCCTGCAGCAGGTGGTCGATCACGGCAATGAGCCGGTCGTTGAAGTAGCGCCCCGGATAGCCGAGTTCTTCATAGGCTTGCTGGAACAGCGGGTAGAGGCGGGCATACGTCTTGGCCGCCTTCGCAGGATCGACCGATTCGGCAAACAGCACGATGGCGTTGTAGCGCGCGGCGTTGTTGGGCGCGATGACCTGTTTCTCGCCCTGCCCTGCGGTGGTGAAGCGCTGCCTGGCCGGCTGCACCGGCCACGCACTCGCTGGCGCCTGCTCGCGCGCGAGGTTGTCGACCGTTGCCACGAAGCGGCGCACGACACCGTCGAACTTCAGGAAGTCGGCCACGTTCTTGCTGCCGAGCAGGTCGACGAGCGCCTTCATCACGCGCGTATCGGAATCGGTGACGGTAGGCAGCCCCGTGTCGGGCACGGCAATCGCGTCGATGGGGTTGCGCGGCTCCAGGGACTCGGGCGCGGGCACGGGCGCCGGTGCGGGCGCGAGCCCGTCGTTCGGCGCCGCGGCCACCGGCGGAGCCTCGGGTAGTTGTTGCTGCTGCTGATACCAGCGCCAGCCGACGAAGGCCGTCCCGAGCACCACCAGCATGAAGGCGACGATGGCGCCTACGGGCATTTCGCGGCGTGGCCGGAATTCGGGGGAATCGTCCCCGGAGCCGGGGGTATCTCGGTCGGACATGGCGGCACTTTCCTTCTGCTAAGGCTGTGTGTGATGCGGAGAGACCGGTCATGTTGCACCAATCGGGCGCTCCATGGCACCACGGCCGCGTAACGCCCTGTGTCGCCCCGTGCCGCGCAAGCTGCGCAATCAGGCCGCGTCGGTGGGCCCGCTCAGCGATTGCAGCCAGGCAATCGACCCCTGCAGCTCGGCCGGGCGGATCTCGTGCGCGCCCGGAAAGTCCGAGCCCGACAGCGCCAGCGGCAAGCCGCGCGCCAGCTCGCGCGTGGCCTGCGCGGCGCTCGGCGGAATCACGTTGTCGGCGCTGCCATGGCTCACCCATAGCGCCTTGCCCTCGAAGGCCTCCGGCGGCGCGATGTGCGGCACCACCTGCGAGAGCAGCCGGCTGTGCCACACCATCGCGGCACGCACGCTCTGCGGCTTGGTAAGCAGCTGCGACAGCGACATGATGCCGCCCTGGCTGAAGCCGCCAACCACCACCCGCTCGGCCGGCACGCCGAGCTGCTGCGAGGCCGAGGCGATCATCTCGCCGACGAGGAAGCGGCTTTCGCGCTCCTGCTCTTCGTTGATCTGCCGCTCGCCGTTCGGCAGCACCTGGAACTCGAACCACGCGTAGGCACCGGGCGACAGCACATACGGCGCGCGCAGGCTCAGCACGTGGAACTGCGGCGGCATCAGCCGCGCGAGGCCGAACAGGTCCTGCTCGTTGCTGCCTACGCCGTGCATCAGCATCAGCAGCCAGGGTTCGCGGGCCTCGGGCCGGGCCGCGTGTTCGAGGAATTTGAGGGGCAAGTGAAGTTGAGGCATCGATGGATCTTCAGACGGTTGCGTGAAAGCCTTGCGCGAGCGCGCGGGTAACTTCGGCCGCCGGCACCTCGCGGCAGCCGGTTGCGTTCTGCCCCGACCACAGCGGAGAGAAATCGCCGCTGCCCTGCGCCTCGGCCTTGGCCCGCAGCGGCGCAATGCCCGAGGTGGCCAGCGGAAACTCCGGCGCGGCCTCGCCGATGGGCCCCAGGTCGCGCATCACACGGTTCACGATGCCGCGGGCCGGTCGGCCGGTAAAGAGATTGGTCAGCGCCGTGTGCCGCGCGGCCCTGCCCTTGAGCGCCTCGCGGTGCAGCGCGCTGGTCGTCGCCTCGGGCGTCAGCATGTAGGCCGTGCCCACCTGCACGCCTGCAGCGCCCAGCGCCATGGCCGCGGCCACGCCGCCCGCATCCGCGATGCCGCCGGCCGCGATCACCGGCACCTTCACCGCATGCACTACCTGCGGCACCAGCGCAAAAGTGCCGAGCTGCCTCGTCAGGTCGTGCGACAGGAAATGGCCGCGATGCCCGCCGGCCTCCAGTCCTTGGGCGATGACGGCATCGGCGCCGCGCGCTTCGAGCCACAGCGCCTCTTCCACCGTGGTGGCCGAGGCCAGCACCTTCGCGCCCCAGCCGTGCACCCGCGCCAGCAGCGCCTCGGACGGCAGTCCGAAATGAAAGCTCACCACCGGCGGTGCGAATTCGGCCAGCAGCTCGGCCACCTCGGCGCTGAAGGGGTTGCGGCCCGGCCCGGTCGGAATCCCGGCCGCATCGATGCCGAACTCGGCGTAGTAAGGCGCCAGCGCGGCGCGCCACGCCGCCTCGCGCTCGGCGCTCGGCACGGGCGGCGTATGGCAGAAGAAGTTGACGTTGAAGGGCTTGTCGGTGCCCGCGCGGATCGCGGCGAGCTCGCTGCGCATGGCCTCGGGGCTCAACATGGCGCAAGGCAGCGAACCGAGGCCGCCTGCGTTGCTCACCGCGATGGCCATCGCGCTGCCCTGAATGCCGGCCATCGGGGCCTGGATCAACGGGAGTTCGGTGCCGAGAATCTGCTGCAGCGTGGTCATGAAGGCGCTCCTTTTGTGTCGGATACCGCCGATTCTCCCGCCAAGGCGGAGTTGCCTCCCGCAACAGGGCCATCGCCCGTGGACCAGCTCACTCCTCGCTCGTCCACTCCACCTGCACGCCAAGGCTGCGCAGGTTCTCGACGAAGCGCGGATGGGCGCGGCGAATGGGCGTGGCGTTGCGGATCTCGGAACGCCCTTCGATGCTCGCCGCCACCATGAACAAGGCGATCGCCACGCGGATGATGTACGGGCTTTCGACCACGGCCGGCGTCAGCGGATTGCCGCCGAAGGTGATGAGCCGGTGCGGGTCCGAAGAGAACACGTGCGCGCCGAACTTCGACAACTCGCCCGTCCAGCCCAGCGCCCCGTCGTACACCTTGTTCCAGAACATCGCATTGCCCTGCGCGCGCACGCCCAGCGCGATGAAGATCGGCAGCAGGTCGACCGGAAAGTAAGGCCACGGCGCCGCCTCCACCTTGGTCAGCACGTTGCTCGTGAAAGGCGTCTGCACCTTCAGCGGGCCGCTGCGGATGGCGCGCGACCAGCCGTCTTCATGCACGATCTGCACGCCGAACTTCGCGAACGTGCGGTCGAGCAGCGGAAAGTTTTCGGGTGCGCTGTTGCGCACGACCACGTCGCCGCCGGTGATGGCGCCCAGCGCCAGGAAGGTCGTGATCTCGTGGAAGTCTTCGTCGAAGCGGAACTCACCGCCCTTGAGCGTGCCGCCGCCGTGCACAGTGAGCCGCGAGGTACCCATGCCTTCGATGCGCACACCGATCATCGCCATGAAGCGGCAGAACTCCTGCACGTGCGGCTCCGACGCCGCATTGGTCAACGTCGAAGTACCGCCCGCTGCGGCTGCGCACAGCACGAAATTCTCGGTGGTCGTGACGGAGGCGTAGTCCAGCCAGTGGTCCGTGGGCGTGAGGCGGCCCGCGCTGCGCACCAGCAGCGAGCCTTCGGTGCGCTCCACCTCGCCGCCGAAGCGCTGGAACACCTCCACGTGCGGATCGATCTCGCGCACACCGAGCGTGCAGCCCTTCACGTTGTCCTCGAGCCGCGCCACGCCGAAGCGCGCCAAGAGCGGCGGCACCAGCATGATCGACGAGCGCATCTCCTCCGGCAGCCGGTGGCGCGATGCGTCGAAGGCAGTCTCGCGATGGTGCAGCTCGAGCGTGCCGGTCTCGTGGTCCATGCGCACGTCGCTGCCCAGGGTGCGGAAGATGTCGAGGATCTTGCGCACGTCGGTGATGTCGGGCACACCGTACAGGCGCAGCGGCTCCCAGGTGAGCAAGGTGGCACAGAGCACCGGCAGCACGGCGTTCTTGTTGGCGGAGGGGGTGACGCGGCCACGCAGCGGCGTTCCGCCGTGCACGATGAGGTTGGACATGGGGGGCGAGCGGAAAAGCTGGAGGCGGTGGAAAAAAGGGCCGCGGACGATCCGAAACCGGAGACGGGAACTTTACCGTCTGGCAGCAGCCTGGATGGCGCCGAAGTTGTAAGCACTTCAAATGGCGGCCCTGGCATCCAGCCGGCTCGGCGAAGCGACTCGCGACGAACTTGTTACTCCCCGCGACACGCGTGCCCCCGCTAGATTGGCTGCACCCGGCCAGAGCCGCCGGAAAGCACACCCCGAAGGAACCAGGAAATGACCCACGCCTACACCGGCGGCTGCGCATGCGGCGCAGTCCGCTACGAGATTTCAGCCGAGCCCATCTTCCAGAACGACTGCCAGTGCCGCGACTGCCAACGCAAGAGCGGCACCGGCCATGGCTCGTACCTCACCTTCCCGCGTGGCGGCGTGAAGCACAGCGGCCAGGCCACGCTGTGGGACATGGTCGGCGACAGCGGCAACGTCAAGACCCGGGCGTTCTGCCCGCACTGCGGCTCGCCCGTGTACATGACCTTTGCGGCGATGCCCGACATCTTCACGGTGCACGCCGCGAGCCTCGACGACCCTGGCCGGTACAAGCCGCAGGCGGTCACGTATGCCGTGCGCGGACATCGATGGGATTTTCTGGACCCGGCATTGCCCAAGTTCGACAGGATGCCGCCGCTGTGAAAGGAAGGCGAGGCCCTGCCCCGCCAGCGTCAAGTTCGGGAGACAGGCAAGCGGATTGCTCGCCCATACTCGCGGCATTCACAAAGGAGATCAACGTGACCACTCAGCGCGTTGGAGGATGCCTCTGCGGGTCAGTGCGTTTTGTCGCCCAGGGCGAGCCCATTCGCACGCTGCAATGCCACTGCAGGTTCTGCCAGCGCATGACGGGCTCGACCTCGTATGCGGAGTCGATGTATGCGGTGGACGCGGTTCGGTTCTCGGGCGAGCCGATGGCGCAGTATTCGCACAGATCGGAAGGCAGCTCGAAGCAGGTGCATGTTCATTTCTGCCCCAAGTGCGGCACCACCCTCTCGCTCACCTTCGAGCGCTGGCCCGAGTACCGCGCGATTTCTCGCGGAGCTTTCGACGACCCGAACTCCGTTTCGATCAGTTCGCACATCTGGACCAGCTCGGCGCAGACGGGCGTGGTGCTTCCTGCGGGAACAGACTGCTTCCAGCTCGCCCGCGCGGACCTGGCCGGCTCGCCTCAGACTCCCGAGCGCTTCGATGAGCCACAGATGGCGCGCGCGAGCAACGCCTGACTCCTAGGCCGGCGGAGTTGCGCGAAGACCGAGAGCGGTTCAGCATCCTCATCCCCTCCAAGCCCAACAACCAAACACGGAGACCCGAATGAGAAAGCTCAAGATCATGGAGCACGTGTCGCTGGACGGCGTGATCCAGTCCTCCGGCGAAGACGGCTTCCCGTATGCCGACTGGACGGCGCCCTACCGGACTCCCGCCGGCCGGGACGAGGTGCTCGCCGCGCACGGCGGGCGCTTCGACCTGCTGCTGGGCCGGCGCACCTACGACATGTGGTCGGACTACTGGCCGAAGGTGCCGGCCAGTCCGATGGCTGATGGCTTGAATGCGGCCACCAAGTTCGTCGTCACCCATCGCCCGGAAAGCCTCGCGTGGGGGCCGTTCGAGGGCGTCGGGCCGGACCCGGTCGAGGGCGTGCGGCGCATCAAGTCGAAGGCTGGCCTGGACCTGGTTCTGTGGGGCAGTTCCACACTGACATCGACGCTGCTGGAGCACGGACTTGCGGACGAAGTCATGCTGATCCTCTATCCGGTGCTGGTGGGCACGGGCAAGCGCTTCTTCGCCGAGGGGACCCCGGGGTGTTCCTTCGAGCTCGCCAGCACGAAGACGACGCCGTCCGGCCTTGTCCTCAATACCTACAGGTTCGCCGCGCCGTTGAGGCCGGCTTAGGCCGTTGGACAGCGCGGCGGCGGGCCTCAGTGTCTGCCATGGTGAGAAGGAGGCCTACACCCACCTTATCCAAGAACAGACCTGTAAATTGCCAAGTCTTCGTCTGAAAAACAGCAGAACGTGACCTCTGCAATGACCGAAGTTTCTTCCAACGCAGCGCGGACCGCATCAACGGCCACCTGCGCAGCCCGTTCGATCGGGTAGCCATAGATGCCCGTACTGATGCTCGGAAACGCCACCGTTCGCGCCCCGTATTCGTTTGCGAGCATCAGCGATTTTCGGTAGCAGGACGCCAGCAGGTCCGCCTCGCCGTTTACCCCTCCCCTCCAGACCGGACCGACCGTATGAATGATGAAACGGGCCGGTAGCCGATAGCCTTTTGTGATCTTTGCATCACCTGTTTTGCATCCCCCCAGCAAGCGGCACTCATGTACCAGCTCAGGACCTGCGGCGCGGTGGATTGCTCCATCGACACCGCCCCCGCCAAGCAATGACGAATTGGCTGCATTGACGATGGCATCGACCGACAGCCCAGTGATGTCGGCTCGAATAGCATGAAGTCTTGTTTTCATGAGATGTGCTTGAAGGCCCGACCGTCCGCTACTGTGGCTGAATTCTGCCGGAGCGGTCGCCCGATCGGGCTGGCGTTAGCCCTCTGGATGAAGCAATTCCGGCAAAAGTCGGTGCGCGTATTCAGCCTTAAAGCCCAGGCATCCCTGAAGTAGGCGGTGTTTCGCCCAAGGTCCGGCACAGCCAGCACGAACGAAAACGGGCGCAGTTGGTTTGCTTGTGACATCGGACCTCCCTTGGCGTGGCAGTTTATGGCTCCTGGCCGACTGTAGCTGGTCGCGCTACCGTCGCGAAAGGGCCCTGAGCCGTCTTACGCTTTGCTCCGAAGCAGTCAGTCGCAGCCGCGTTTGCTGAGAGGCAAGGCTTGGCATCACAAGCCCATTTCATCGACATGCTTCAGGATGAAAACCACTGAGACGACGATAGTGATCAAAAGCAGGCTGAGAAACAGCAGGCGGATCGGAGGGTTGAAACGGGGCTCTTCGGAAGACAGGTGGACGATGGGAAATCCAGCCTCCGGCCTCTTGGCACCCTGGGCGAGAAGTTGCCGGATCACTGTGCGCGAGCACCTGCCCCACAGCGCGAACTTCAATGCGGTCATCTGATCGTCCGATCGTTCATGCTCGACATTCGCGCCTGCAGCCATAAGTCTCAACGCCACCGTGCTTCTGCCTCGAGAACAGGCATGCATCAGTGGCGTCATTTCAATGTTGTCGAGTGCATTGAGGTCGGCCCCTTGGTCGATCAGGTAGCCGACGGCAGGTAGATAACCGGCATCGGCGGCTGCGTGCAAGGCGGTCTGTTTGTAATGCGTGTGCTGCGCATCGATTGGGACACCTTGCTGCAGAAGTGAAGCGATGAGTGGGACTTCTCCCGCAGCGCCGGCGGCGACGATTCGATTCGCGGGCGGATCGCCCGGCACATAGAGGATCAATTCCATTCGTGATGTGCTACGGCTGGTTAGTAGGTTAGGCAGAAGGTCACGCGTCCTATGTCCGCTGCTGGCCGTGTGCAGGCGTAGCTAGCGCTGCGCCAACTGTGCAAGGGTGCGTTTCGCTAACGCCTCGACGTCGCGTGGGGAGGTTGGAGCCAACGCAAGCTCCCCTAGGATTGCCTTCGCTTCGGAGGTTTTGTTCTGTTCGTGAAGTACCAAGGCTTTGTTCAGGAGGAGAAAGCCTCGAGTTTCTTCGTCCGGACGGGCCTTTAAACCACTTTCTAGCAGCGCCGCGCGTCTACCGAGGTCGTCTTCCAACATGGCAGCAGTCTTCCACGCCGGCGCAAATCCCGGCGTCGCCCTAGTCATCGCTTGCGCGACCTGCCGCACCTTCTGCTTGTCGGTTTCCCATTCAAGGGCAACGTAGCTGAGATAGGTCCCACTGGGGAGTTCGCGGTTCAGTTCCATCCGAAGCGCGTGAACCGCCGTTTTGGCCGTGAAGAACCCCCTCGGAGCCATCTGGTCTACGCGTCGGTAGTATTCATACGCAGTGTCGAATTCCTTCTGAAGCAGGAAGGTGAAGGCTGCGTCGTATATCGGGTACGGCCAGGCCGGAGCTACCTTCGATGCCGCAGCGAAATGCGCCAACGCCGTGCGATGGTCGCCTCGTTGTCCCGCCGCTCGGCCAAGGGCATGTTCTTTCTTCGCCGCCTCACTGACAGGAGTGGTGGACGCGAGTTCCCAGGAGAAGTTGCCGTTGGCCTCGACTAGGTCGCTCTTCTTGAGAACACGGCCTGCCTTGTCCCTGAAGACAACTTCGTCTGCCGCAACGGCGAGCCACGGCGCAAGCATTGAACCTATCAAGGCAAATTTCGCGAGCAAGGAAGACTTCATAAGTTCATCGGTCACGTTGGAAGGTGTGGGGGAATGTCGGCTTGCGGCCGACAGTAGCCATCTATGGTGGCGCCTCGCTCCACCGGAGTCCAGCGTCCCCGTGTATCACGTCACAGAACCCCTTCGCGGGTGCTGCGAAACGGCCCGCCGTCACAGTTTATGTCGCGAGCTTCGCGCCGGCAGGCAGTTCTCCTTGCAAAAACTGTTCGCGCTGACGCTGGTCGCTCAGTTCCATCTCGAAGTGCACCCATTTACCGTCCTTGAGAAGCCCCATCCACCACGGGCCTGACGCTGTATCGGAAAATTGCCAGACAACGTGATAGCCGTCCTCGTTGGAAAAGCCTTCGCCATCGGCCTGGAGAATTCCGCCGAGCTTGTTCCACAGTGCAGTCTTGACGGAGCCAAGCTCGGACCAACCTTCAGCTTCATCTGTGCCAGACAACACTTGAATCGCGTAGATGGTCTTCACCTTCGGCAGGTAGTCTCGAAGCCACTTAGCCCCCGTCGCTGGTTCGGCATCCTGAAGCTCGTCAATGAACTCCTCAAGCTCCTCTGCAGCCATCGAGCCATCGGACACAGGGTTTCGTTCAATCACGGCAATTTCTCGCCCAGTCTTGTGTACCAGCAGCAGTTCGTCCCATTGGTCATCCGTTCCTGCCTCGACGGTCAGCGTTGAACTCTTGAGTGAGCGCGCGACATCGCTTGCCGGTAGTGTTCGTTCGGTCGTGCTGAGCACGCGAATGTAGTAGGGCATGGCTGAAAACGTTGGCTCCGAGAAAGTGGCGGTGTTCGGCTGTCGTCAGCGGCAATTCTGCCAGTCGGATATCGGTTCGATCCCACACTATATGGGTATGCGTCCGCCCAACACATA
>NZ_AKIW01000067.1 GCF_000282635.1 Variovorax sp. CF313 | reverse complement strand
ATCGTGCAGGCGCTGGCCCGAATGATCACCATGCTGCGCGCCAAGGGCTACACCATCGTCATGGTGGAGCAGAACTTCCGCTTCGCGGCGCCGTTGGCGGACCGCTTCTATGTGATGGAGCATGGCCGCATCGTCGAAAAATTCGGCGCGGCCGAACTTGAAGCCAAGATGCCGGTGCTCACCGAACTGCTCGGCGTCTGAACTCGAACACCCAACAAGATTTTTCAGGAGACCCAACACCATGAACAAGAAACTCGGACTCATCGCCACCGCCGTCGCCATCCTCGCCTTGAGCGCAGGCGCTGTGCAGGCGCAGGAAAAAGTGAAGATCGGTTTCGTCACCGATATGTCGAGTCTCTACGCCGACCTGGAAGGCAAGGGCGGCGCCACCGCCATCCAGATGGCCATCGACGACTTCGGCGGCAAGGTGCTGGGCCAACCCATCGAACTGCTGACGGCCGACCACCAGAACAAGGCCGACATCGCCGCTTCCAAGGCGCGCGAATGGATCGACACCGCTGGCGTGACCATGGTCTTCGGCGGCACCAACTCCGGCACCGCGCTGGCCACCGCCAAGGTGGCGGAAGAGAAAAAGCGCGTGTACTTCAACAACGGCGCCGGCAGCTCGGTGCTCACCAACGAGCAGTGCAGCCCCTACACCGTCCACTATGCCTACGACACCGTGGCGCTGGCCAAGGGCACCGGCGCGGCCGTGGTCGATCGCGGCGGCAAGAGCTGGTTCTTCCTGACGGCCGACTACGCCTTCGGCCACGCACTCGAAGCCGACACCACCAAGGTGGTGAAAGAGAAGGGCGGCACGGTGGTGGGCGCGGTGCGCCATCCGCTGAACGCATCCGACTTCTCGTCGTTCCTGCTGCAGGCGCAGAACTCGAAGGCGCAGATCCTCGGCCTGGCCAACGCCGGCGGCGACACCATCAATTCGATCAAGGCCGCCAAGGAATTCGGCATCAACAAGACCATGAAGACCGCCGGCCTGCTGGTCTTCCTGAGCGACATCCACAGCCTGGGCCTGAGGAACACCGAAGGCCTGCTGCACACCACCAGCTGGTACTGGGACCTGAACGACGACACGCGCAAGTTCGCCAACCGCTTCTTCGAGAAGACCAAGCGCATGCCCACCGACGTGCAGGCTGCCGACTACTCGGCCACCACCACCTACCTGAAGGCCGTGGCTGCCGCCAAGACGACCGACTCCGACAAGGTGATGGCGCAACTCAAGAGCATGAAGGTTGACGACTTCTACGCCAAGGGTCAGATCCGCGCCGACGGCAGCTTCATCCACGACATGTACCTGGTCGAAGTGAAGTCGCCCGCCGAATCGAAGAAGCCTTGGGACTACCTGAAGGTGCTCAAGACCCTGCCGGGCGACCAGGTCTTCACGGCCAAGGCAGAAACCAAGTGCGCCAGCTGGAAGTGATGCTCGCCCTCACGACTTTCCGTTCCTTCTCCAGGAGTTCCCGACCATGAAAAAGACGTTCGTGCTTTCCGGCCTGTCCCTTGCCATGGCGCTTGCCGCGGGCGCCGTCCAGGCCCAGGACAAGGTCAAGATCGGCTTCATCACCGACATGTCGAGCCTCTACGCGGACGTGGAGGGCAAGAACGGCGCCCTCGCGATCCAGATGGCCATCGACGACTTCGGCGGCAAGGTCAACGGCATGCCCATCGAGCTGCTGCAGGCCGACCACCAGAACAAGGCCGACATCGCGGCTTCCAAGGCGCGCGAATGGATCGACACGCAGGGCCTGACGATGCTGTTCGGCGGCACCAGCTCGGGCACGGCGCTGGCCATGGCCAAGGTGGCGCAGGAGAAGAAGCGCGTGTTCGTCGTGAACGGTGCCGGCAGTTCGGCGCTCACCAATGAGCAGTGCAGCCCCTACACCGTGCACTACGCCTACGACACCGTGGCGCTGGCCAAGGGCACGGGCAGCGCCGTGATCGCACGCGGCGACAAGAGCTGGTACTTCCTGACGGCCGACTATGCCTTTGGCCAGGCACTGGAAGCCGACGCGTCCAAGGTCGTGAAGGAGAAGGGCGGCACCGTGGTGGGCAGCGTGAAGCATCCGCTCAACACCTCCGACTTCTCCTCGTTCCTGCTGCAGGCGCAGAACTCCAAGGCCCAGGTGCTGGCGCTGGCCAATGCGGGCGGCGACACCATCAACTCGATCAAGGCCGCCAAGGAATTCGGCATCACCAAGACCATGAAGATGGTCGGCCTGCTGGTGTTCGTGACCGACGTGCACAGCCTGGGCCTGAAGAACACCGAAGGCCTGCTGCTCACCACCAGCTGGGACTGGAACCTCGACGACAAGACGCGCGCCTTTGGCAAGCGCTTCTTCGAGAAGACCAAGCGCATGCCCACCGACATCCAGGCCGCCGACTATTCGGCCACCATGACCTACCTGAAGGCCGTGCAGGCCGCCAAGACGGTCGATGCCGACAAGGTGATGGAGGCGCTCAAGAAGACCCCCGTCGACGACTTCTATGCC
>NZ_AKIW01000066.1 GCF_000282635.1 Variovorax sp. CF313 | reverse complement strand
CCACCGATGCCTGGTTCGGCTTCGGCCCCGAGGACGTGTGGACGATGTTCCACTCCTACGCCTTCGACTTCTCCGTGTGGGAGATCTTCGGTGCGCTGTGCACTGGCGGCAAGCTGGTGGTCGTGCCGTTCTGGGTCAGCCGTTCGCCCGAGGACTTCCTGCAGTTGCTGCAAGTGCAGAAGGTGACGGTGCTCAACCAGACGCCTTCGGCCTTCGGCCAGCTGACCAGCCTGCCGCGAGCCTACCAAGAGCATTTGTCCCTGCGCGTGGTGATCTTCGGCGGAGAGGCACTGGACCCGCAGCGCCTGCGCCAGTGGATCGAACACCATGGCGATGACAGCCCGCAACTGATCAACATGTACGGCATCACCGAGACCACGGTGCATGTGACCTACCGGCGGATCACCGCCGAGGACCTGGGCCTGCAGCGCAGTCCCGTGGGCATCGCCATCTCCGACCTGGGGATGCGCGTACTCGATGGGCAACTCAACCCGGTGCCGGTGGGCGTGGCGGGCGAGCTGTATGTCTCGGGCGCCGGGCTGGCGCGCGGCTACCTGAACAGGGCCGGACTGACATCGGAGCGCTTCATTGCGGCAGAAGG
>NZ_AKIW01000065.1 GCF_000282635.1 Variovorax sp. CF313 | reverse complement strand
TCACTACGCGCTGCCGCGCGAGAAGCTCTTCGGCCCGCCACCGACCGTGAAGGCGCTCAATGGCGTGAGCTTCGAGGTGCACGCCGGCAAGAGCGTGGGCATCGTGGGCGAATCGGGCTCGGGCAAGTCGACCATCGCGCGCCTCGTGATGGCGCTGGACACGCCGACTTCGGGCAGCGTGCGCCTCGAAGGCCGCGACCTGCACACGCTGCCGAAGGCCGAACTGCGCACCGCGCGGCGCGATTTCCAGATGGTGTTCCAGGACCCCTACGGCTCGCTAGACCCACGCCAGACCGTCGCGCGCATCGTCGCCGAGCCCCTCGAGGCGCTGGCCGAAACGAGCCGCGCCGTGCAGCGCGAGCGTGCCAACGAGGCGCTCGCCGCAGTCGGCCTGCGCACCACCGACATGGACAAGTACCCGCACGAGTTCTCGGGCGGCCAGCGCCAGCGCATTGCGATCGCACGGGCGCTGATCACGCGCCCCAAGCTCATCGTGGCCGACGAGCCGGTGAGCGCGCTCGACGTGTCGGTGCAGGCCCAGGTGCTCAACCTCATGCAGGACCTGCAGCAGCAGTTCGGCATCAGCTATCTGCTCATCAGCCACGACCTCGCGGTGGTCAACCACCTGTGCGATGAAGTGTGCGTGGTCTTCAAGGGCCGCATCGTGGAGCGCGGCCGCCCGGCCGACCTGTTCCGGCACGCGCAGCACGAGTACACGCGCACCCTGCTTTCCGCCGTTCTGCACACGCCGTCCCGCTAGCCGGGCGGTCGTTCTTTCTTTCCATCACCCTCACCTCCAGGAACTACCGAATGTTGAAGCGACGCACACTCATGACTTCCGCCATGGCCGCGGCAATCCCGGGTGTCTTCCTGCCCCAGGCGCGTGCGCAGGCCGGCAAGAACACGCTGACGATCGGCATGCCGCTCGAACCGCCGGGCCTGGACCCGACGACCGGCGCCGCATCGGCCATCGCGGAGATCACGCAGTACAACATCTTCGAGACGCTCACCAAGGTGAACGCCGACGGCTCGGTCACGCCGATGCTGGCCGAGAGCTGGACCTCGTCGCCCGACATGAAGACCTTCGTCTTCAAGCTGCGCAAGGGTGTGCGCTTCGAGAACGGCCAGCCCTTCAACGCATCGGTCGTGAAGTTCTCGTTCGACCGCGCGGGCGGCGCCAAGAGCACCAACAAGGACAAACGCTTCTTCAGCGAGATCGGCACCGTGGTGCTCGACGACTACATGGTCGGCGTGAACAGCACGCTGCCCAATCCCGACCTGCCCTTCATGCTCGGCCAGTCGACCGCCTGCATCGTGGAGCCCAAGAGCGCCGAGACCAACGCCACCGCGCCGGTGGGCACCGGCCCGTACAAGCTGAGCGCCTGGCAGCGCGGCGCCTCGTGCACACTGGTGAAGTCGCCAACGTACCGCGACCCTAACCTCGCGAAGACCGAGAAGTTCGTTTTCCGCTTCATGTCGGACACCGCCGCGCAGACCGCCGCGCTGATGGCCAACGACATCGACATCTTCCCGCGCGCGGGCACGCGCTCGGTGAGCCAGTTCAAGGGCAACCCGCGCTTCCAGGTGATCGAGGTCGGCACGCGCGGCAAGGTGATCCTCACCATCAACAACCGCAAGAAGCCGCTGGACGACGTGCGCGTGCGCCGCGCCATCCTGGCGGCCATCGACCGCAACGCGATCGTTCAGGGCGCGGCAGATGGCTTCGGCAAGCCCATCGGCAGCCACTACGCGCTGGGCGCGCCGGGCTTCATCGACACCACCGCGTTGAACCCCTACGACGTAGAGGAGGCGAAGAAACTGCTGGCCGAGGCCGGCGTGAAGACACCGCTCGAACTGCGCCTGCAGCTGCCGCCGCCTTCGTATGCGCGGCAAGGCGGCGAGGTGATCGCGGCGCAGCTGGCGCAGATCGGCATCCACGTGAAGATCCAGAACGTCGAATGGGCCCAGTGGCTCAGCGGCACCTTCGGCGGCGCGCACGACTTCGACCTGACGATGGTCGCCCACGTGGAGCCCTTCGACCTCGTGAAGTACACCGAGCCCGACTACTACTGGGGCTACGACTCGAAGAAGTTCCGCGACCTGTTCGCCACCATCCAGAACGAAGAGAACAAGAAGCGCCGCGCCGAACTGCTGGCCGAGGCGCAGCGCGAGCTGGCCACGGACGCGGTCAATGGCTTCCTGTACCAGGCGGTGTTCCCGACCATCGCGCGCAAGGAAGTGAAGGGCCTGTGGCCGAGCATGCCGATCGTGGTGAACGACCTGGCCGCGATCTCGTGGGGCTGATGCGATGACGACCAAGCCCTTGTATTCCCTGAGCGTGCAGGAGCTGCACGCGGCTTACGCCGCCAAGGAACTCTCGCCGGTCGAAGTGGCACGCTCGGTCAACGAGCGCATCGCCGCCTATGAGCCCGAGCTGCATGCCACATGGCTGTTCCGCCCCGAACTGGCGCTCGAACAGGCGCGCGCCTCCGAAGCGCGCTGGCTGGCCGGCCAGCCGCGCGGCACGCTGGACGGCGTGCCCGTGACCATCAAGGACAACCTCGCGACCGCAGGCGACCCGATGCCGCTGGGCACCGCAGCCTACGACCTCGTGCCGATGCTGCAAGACTCGCCACCCGCCGCCCGCCTGAAGGAAGACGGCACGGTGCTGGTCGCCAAGACCACCATGCCCGACCTGGGCATGCTGTCGTCGGGCCTGTCGAGCTTTCATGAACTCTCGCGCAACCCGTGGGACCTGTCGCGCACGCCCGGCGGTTCCAGCGCGGGTGCGGGCGCGGCGGCCGCTGCGGGTTACGGCCCGCTGCACGTGGGCACCGACATCGGCGGCTCGCTGCGCCTGCCTGCGAGCTGGTGCGGCATCTACACGCTCAAGCCCAGCTTCGGCCGCATTCCACTGAGCACGCCCTACATGGGCCGCTGCGCCGGGCCGATGACGCGCACGGTGGCCGACTCGGCGCTGATGATGGCGTCGATCGCGCAGCCCGACGATCGCGACTACTCGGAGCTGCCCGCGCCCGCGATCGACTGGGCGGCCTTCGAGGTCGACCCGTCGTTCCTCAAGGGCAAGCGCGTGGCGCTGCACATGGACGCGGGTTGCGGCCTGCCGCTCGATCCGCAGATTGGCGAGGCCGTGCGCCGCGCCGCGAAGCGCATCGAGGCGGCCGGCGCGCATGTGGAGGAAATCGGTGCCTTCATGACACCGAAGATGCTGCAGGGCATGGACCACTTCTGGCGCATGCGCTCGTGCATCGACATGCAGGCGATGACCGCGGAAAAGCGCGCGAAGATCCTGCCGTACATCCGCGAGTGGGCCGAGAGCGCGGCCGGTTTCTCGGGCGCGCACATCTTCGACGCCTACAGCCAGTTCGTCGCCACGCGCGCGGCCACCGTCGCCGCTACCAAGGCCTACGACTTCGTGATCTCGCCCGTGTCGCCCAACATGCCCGCGCCCGCGGAACACGCCTCGCCGACCAACGACCCGATGCTGCCGCTGGAGCACATCGGCTTCACGGTGCCCTACAACATGTCGGAGCAGCCCGCGGCCTCGATCAACTGCGGCTATTCGGGCGAGGGCCTGCAAGGCATGCCGATTGGCCTGCAGATCGCCGGGCGCCGCTTCGACGACCTGGGCGTGCTGCAATTCAGCCGCGCCTTCGAACAGATCCGCGAAGCCCAACACCCCTGGCCCGAACCGAAGTGATCGGCCGCAAGGAGACAACCTCATGAACGCCACCCACTACATCGACGGCCGCCACGTACCGTCCGAAGGCAACGCCACCATCGACGTGATCGACCCGAGCGACGGCCAGAAATTCGGCGAGATCGCACGCGGCACGGCTGCCGACGTCGACACCGCCGTGCGCGCCGCGCGCCAGGCCATGGGCGAGAACTTCGACGGCCCCTGGGGCGGCATGACCGCGCTGCAGCGCGGCCGCCTGCTCGCCAAGCTCGGTGCCGCCGTCTTGGAACACCACGAGGAGCTGGCCCAGCTGGAGGCGCGCGACACCGGCAAGGCGCTGCGAGTGGCGCGCAACGATGCGACCGCGCTGGCCCGCTACTTCGAGTACTACGCCGGCGCCTGCGACAAGCTGCATGGCGACACCCTGCCCTACGAGCGCGGCTACACCGTGCTGACCGTGCGCATCCCGCATGGCGTGACGGGGCACATCATTCCCTGGAACTACCCGATGCAGATTGCGGGCCGCAGCGTAGGCGCATCGCTCGCGGCCGGCAACGCCTGCGTGGTGAAGCCGGCAGAAGACGCGAGCCTGTCGCTGCTGCGCCTGGCCGAGATCGCGACCGAGGTGGGCTTTCCGGCCGGGGCGCTCAACGTGGTGACGGGCTACGGCAAGGAAGCCGGCGCGGCGCTGTGCGCGCACCCGGGCATCGACCACATCTCGTTCACCGGCTCGACGATGACCGGCCGCAGCGTGGGCCTGGCCGCGGCCGAGCGCCATTGCCCGGTGACGCTGGAGCTGGGCGGCAAGTCGCCGCAGATCGTGTTCGCCGACGCCGACCTCGACGCGGCCGAACCGGTGCTGCTCAACGCCATCATCCAGAATGCCGGCCAGACCTGCTCGGCGGGCAGCCGCGTGCTGGTGGAGCAGTCGGTGTACGAAGAGGTGGTGCAGCGCCTCGCGAAGCGTTTCACGGCCGTTCGTGCGGGCACGCCCGCGGAAGACCTGGACATGGGTCCGCTCATCAACGAGAAACAGTTTCGCCAGGTGCGCGACATGGTCTCGACCGCCGAGGCCAGCGGCCTGAAGGTGGCGGCGCGCGGCACGGTGTCGCCCAACGCATCGACCACGGGCTTCTACCAGGAGGCCGTGCTGTTCCGCGACGTGCCGCACGACAGCGACATCGCGCAGCGCGAGGTCTTCGGCCCGGTGCTGGCCGTGACCCCCTTCGCCGACGAGGCCGAGGCGGTGCGCCTGGCCAACGGCACGGACTTCGGCCTGGTGGCCGGCGTGTGGACACGCGACGGCGCGCGCCAGCTGCGCATGGCGCACAAGCTGCATTGCGGGCAGGTCTTCGTGAACAATTACGGTGCGGCGGGTGGTGTAGAACTGCCTTTCGGCGGCGTGAAATCCAGCGGCTTCGGCCGCGAGAAGGGCTTCGAGGCCCTGCTCGGATTCACGACCCTCAAGACCATCGCCATCAAGCACGGATGAACAATTCATGACCACCACTGAACAGCAAGCCCCACGCAAAGTCGGCCTCGTCGGCGTCGGCCTGATGGGCCACGGCATCGCGAGCAACATCGTCAAGCACGGCCACCAGTTGACGGTGCTGGAACACGCGGGCAACCAGCCGATCGACGGCCTGCTGAAAGCCGGCGCCACGTCGGTGAAGGACGTGGCCGCCCTGGCCGCGCAGGTCGACGTGCTGATCCTCTGCGTCACCGGCACGCCGCAGGTCGAGGCGGTGATGCTCGGCGACAAGGGGGCGCTGACGGCCCTGCGCCCCGGCACGGTGGTGATCGACTGCTCGACGGCCGTGCCCGCCTCCACCGCGAAAGTGGCGGAAGCGGTGGGCGCCAAGGGCGGCAGGTTCATCGATGCGCCGATGACCCGCACCGCGAAGGAAGCCGCCGAGGGCCGGCTGAACCTGCTGGTGGGTGGCGACGCCGAGGTGCTGGCTTCGTGCCTGCCGCTGCTGCGCTGCTTTGCCGAGAACGTCACGCACGTGGGCGGGATCGGTGCCGGTCATGCGATGAAGCTGCTGCACAACTTCGTGTCGCTCGGCACGGTCGCGCTGCTGTGCGAAGCGGCTGCCTGTGCACAGCGCGCGGGCGTGGCGCCGGATGTGTTCGTGGACGTGCTCGCCAAGGGCGGCGGCAACGGCGTGGCGCTGGAACGCGTCAAGCCCAAGCTGCTGACGGGCAGCACCGACTCGTTGAAGTTCTCGATGGCCAATGCCAAGAAGGACCTGGGGTACTACAACGACATGGCGGAGCAGTCGTCTTCCAGCCATGGCATTGCGCAGGCTGTCGATGCGTTGCTGACCCGGGGTGTCGAGAAGTTCGGGCCGGACCGGATGGTTCTCGATCTGGTCGAAGCGCTGCGCTGATTCTTTTTGCTCTTGCTCTTTGCGCCGCCGTTGTTCGGAGTGCGTGCACAGGCCACCGGGTACTCCCCTCCGCGAATATCCCCCGCCCTTCGGGCTCCTCCTTTATTTCGCTGCGGGGAGCACCCGGTGCCCTGCGCACGAA
>NZ_AKIW01000064.1 GCF_000282635.1 Variovorax sp. CF313 | reverse complement strand
GCCGATCAGCGTGCCGATCAGCGTGGCGAGGCGCTTGAATAGAAACAGACTCATGGGGCGGGGCGCAGCATAACTGACTCGTGCAACAAGTGTGCCGCGGATGTGGCCTTTGTCATTCATCGGCAGCCTGTCCGCCCGGCCCCGCGATAATCGGGGGATGGCCCTCATGATCACCGACGAATGCATCAACTGCGATGTCTGCGAGCCCGAGTGCCCGAACGACGCGATCTACATGGGCGCGGAGTTCTACGAGATCGATCCGCACAAGTGCACCGAGTGTGTCGGCCACTTCGACGAGCCGCAGTGCGTGCAGATCTGCCCGGTGGCTTGCATTCCCGTGCATCCCGAGCACGTGGAAAGCCGCGAGACGCTGATGCAGAAATACGAGCGTCTCACGGCGATCAAGGTGACGTCTGTGTCGAGCAGCGCTTAGGCGGCTGGTTTCCGTTTCTTTTTCTTGCGCTCCGAGGCGTCGCCGGCCGCCCTTGAACTCTGGCCGCCGCTGAAATTCAGGCTGGGCTTGCGCGGATCGTTGGCTGCCTTGCGTGCGCGATCCCTCTCCCTCTGCTCGGACAGGGCAAGCCGTCTTTCCGCCAGCGCGGCGCTTCTGGCTTCCCGCGCGGCTCGCTGATCGCGGTCGTTGGCCGCCTTTTCCTGGGACAGCCGGGTGCGTTCCAGGTGGTCGGCGTAGGTCTGGGCGCTGCGCGTGCCGGCGTCGGCGGCCTGGCGGTCCTGGTCGCTGCGGTGGTCGTTCACCTTCACCGTCGTGCCGCCTTCACAAGGCTGGTCGGAATAGGTGTTGCCGCATCGCCAGGTTTTTGCGGCGTTTTGGGCGGACGCGCTCATGGAGAAAGCGCATGTTGCTATTAAAAATATAGCAACCCCGAGGCTACCGGCTGTCGTTCTTTTTCTTTTCTTCTTCTGGCTCATTTTTTATTTCTCTCCCTCCTGCACTCCGATGGCCGGCTAGGTGGCGGCAGGCGTGCCTCCGTCGCCGGGCTCCCGCCGCGGCGGTTTGGGCCGGGGTGGTTTGCTCGTGTGAATGACGAGGGTCGCCTTTTCCATCTCGCCTGCCACCAGCGCAGGCAGCGCGTGCAGGGTGCGGACGATGGCGTCTTCTATCGCTTCACGTTGTTCCTTGAGCGGCTTCTTGAGCACCCAGTTGACGACCTCCGACTTCACGCCAGGGTGTCCGATGCCCAGCCGCAGCCGCCAGTAGTCGCCGGTGCCCAGTTGCGCGTGAATGTCGCGCAGTCCGTTGTGGCCGGCATGGCTGCCGCCGAACTTGAGCTTGACCTGGCCCGGCACCACGTCGAGCTCGTCGTGTGCCACGAGGATTTCCTCAGGCGCGATCTTGAAGAAGCGGGCGAGGGCCGCCACCGACTTGCCCGACAGGTTCATGAAGGTCTGCGGCTCCAGCAGCCAGATGCTCTGGCCGCCGATGTTGGCGCGTGCGGCAAGGCCGTGGTAGCTGCGCTCGGGCACGAGGTTGAGTTTCCATTCGCGCGCGACGGCGTCGATCCACCAGAAGCCGGCGTTGTGCCGCGTGGCTTCGTACTCTGGGCCCGGGTTGCCGAGGCCGACAAACAGCTTGATCATGGTCGTGGATTATCCGATCCGCCAAAAGCAAAAGGCCCGCACGGAGCGGGCCTTCGCAAAGACAGACGCGAGAAGTGGATTACTTCTTGGCGGTCTTGGCAGCCGGGGTCTTGGCGGCGGGAGCGGCCTTACCACCCTTGCCTGCCGGTGCGGCAGCTGCGTCGGCAGCGACTGCGCCTTCGGCGGGAACGTCGGCTTCTTCAGCAGCCGGCGACACGGCCGAAGCCAGCACCGGGTTGACCTTGCCGTGGCTGACCCACTTCACGCCCTTGGGCAGCTTGATGTCCTTCAGCGTGACCGTGCCGTTCTTCTTCAGGCCCGACAGGTCGACTTCGATGAACTCGGGCAGATCGCTCGGCAGGCAGTTCAGTTCGAGTTCGGTCGTCACGTGGTTGACCAGGTTCAGGTCGATCTTGACGGCTTCGGATTCTTCCTCGCCCTTGAAGTGCACCGGCACCTTCATGGTCATGCGGGTCTTGGCATCGACGCGTTGGAAGTCGATGTGTTGCACCAGCTGGCGGAACGGGTGGTATTGCACGTCGCGCAGCAGAACCTTGCTGACGGCGCCGCCGATTTCCATTTCGAGCACGCTCGCATGGAAGGCTTCCTTCTTCAGGGCGTGCCACAGCGCGTTGTGATCGATCTCGATCAGTTGCGGCTGGGTGTCGCCACCGTAGACGATGCCGGGGGTCTTGCCCGAGATGCGGAGACGGCGGCTCGCACCCGTGCCCTGCTTTGCGCGCTCAAAAGCGACGAATTTCATAACTAGCTCCTGTGAGAGTCCACCGCGACCAGTGCGACTCCGGTTCAAAAAGGCCTCCCGCAAAGGAGGCCCGCTTCATGCCCCGGTCAGAACAGGTTGTCCTGATCCGAGAACAAACTCATCACCGACTCGCCCTTGGCAATGCGCTGGATCGTTTCGGCGATCAGCGGTGCCACGGAGAGCTGGCGGATCTTTCCGCAAGCCATGGCGGCGTCGGAAAGGGGAATGGTGTTGGTCACGACCACTTCGTCGAGGGCCGAGCCCTGCGTGATGCGCTCGATGGCCGGGCCCGAGAAGATCGGGTGCGTGCAATAAGCGTAGACGCTCTTGGCGCCGCGCTCCTTCAGCACCTCGGCGGCTTTGACCAGCGTGCCGGCCGTGTCGATCATGTCGTCCATGATCACGCAGTTGCGGCCGTCGATCTCGCCGATCACGTTCATGACTTCGCTGACGTTGGCCTTCGGGCGGCGCTTGTCGATGATGGCGAGGTCGCAGTTCAGCTGCTTGGCCAGCGCACGGGCGCGAACCACGCCGCCGACGTCGGGCGAGACCACGATCAGGTCTTCGTAGTTCTTCGCGCGCAGGTCGCCGAGCAGCACGGGCGAGGCGTAGATGTTGTCGACCGGGATATCGAAGAAGCCCTGGATCTGGTCGGCGTGCAGGTCCATCGTGAGCACGCGCTCGACGCCGACGGTTTCCAGCAGGTTGGCCACCACCTTGGCCGAGATCGGCACGCGGCTCGAGCGCGGGCGGCGGTCCTGGCGGGCATAGCCGAAGTAGGGGATCACGGCGCTGATGCGTTCGGCCGAAGCGCGCTTGAGCGCGTCGACCATGATCAGCAGTTCCATCAGGTTTTCGTTGGTCGGTGCGCAGGTCGACTGCACCACGAACACGTCGCGCGCACGAACGTTCTGGTTGATCTCGACAGTGACTTCCCCATCGGAGAAGCGACCGACGCGTGCGGCGCCCAGCGAGGTGCCGAGGTTGTGCGCGATTTCTGCAGCAAGGCCCGGATTGGCGTTGCCGGTGAAAACCATGAAATCAGGGTGATTAGCCTGCATGAGCGCGTCCCGGCAGTGCGAATTGGCTTAGGAAGCCGCCAAAAGGTTTGTGATGCATGGCGGCCGGTGAGCCGCCGATTATTGCAGCGGGTGGGCTGCAAAAGAAGACTGCGGCCGTTGGGCCGCAGTCGTTGAAGATTTGGCAGGGGAGAAAGGATTCGAACCTTTGCATGCTGGAATCAAAATCCAGTGCCTTAACCAGCTTGGCGACTCCCCTACACGGGTCGATGGTTTTCACCATCAACCGATATATGTCGCATCGAACCGAATGAACGGTCCGATCATCTTCAGGTTGCCCACCCGCACAGCGGATGAACTTCCAGGTTGCTGCATTGACGAACCTGCCAGCCTTCGGGGGCTTCGAGCAGTTCCGCTTCCTGCGGCGCTTGCGGCATCTTCGCGAACACCGAACTTCCGGAGCCGGTCATCCGGGCCTTCAACCCCTGGGCGCCGAGCCATTCGATGGCGTCGGTGACGGCGGGGCAAAGTCGCTGGGCAACCGGCTGCAGGTCGTTGTGGCCGAAGTCGAAAACCGAAGAGCTCAGAACCGAGCTTTCCAGGTTTGTCGCTTCAGACAATTCGCTATCTGCAGCAAAGCCCGAGATTATAGCAACAGGTGTGGCGCGTTGAAGATCGGAAGCCGAAAAAATTAATCGGGTATCGAGTCCCTCGGGTGGCTTGACCACCGCGAAACGCGCCGACGGTAGTGTAACCGGTCGGATCTGCTCGCCGATGCCCTCGACCCATGCGTTGTGCCCGCCAAGGAAGAAGGGCACGTCTGCGCCCAGCTTCAGGCCGATGCGGGCCAGCCGCGACAGGGGCAGGTTCAGGCCCCACAGGCGGTTCAGCGCGAGCAGGCAGGTGGCCGCATCCGAAGATCCGCCGCCCATGCCGGCCTGCGCCGGCACGTGCTTGGCCACGCCGATGTGCGCACCCTGGCCGGGCTCGGCAAATGCCTGCAGAGCGCGGGCCGCGCGCAGGATCAGGTCGTCGGCGGGCAGCTCGGTCGTCAGGTCCTCGCGGCTCAGCTGGCCATCGCGCCGCAGTTCGACGTGGAGCATGTCGCACCAGTCGATCAGCATGAAGACCGATTGCAGCAGGTGGTAGCCGTCGTCGCGCTGGCCGGTGATGTGGAGGAAGAGGTTGAGCTTGGCCGGCGCGGGAAGGTCGTGGATCGCCTTCATGACCGCTCGAACACGATGCGCAGGTCGGCCCTCGGACTCGGCGATTCGCGCACGGCCTGCAGCCGCCCGTTGCCGAGTTGCGCAAGATCGGGCTTCCAGCCGGGAACGGGATCGTTGCGGCCCGCGAGCCAGCCGAACAGCGCGCCGACCGGGATGGCGGCGCCGGTGGCGGCCTCGATCAATGCATCGACGGAGTCGAAGCGCCGCGTCTTGCTGCCGTCTTTCAGCAGGGCCTCACCCGGCGCCCAATGCAGTTGCGCCAGCGTGCTGCCGATGGGTGTCGTGAGCGTCAGGTCGCCGGTCTCGGCGGAGCCGCGCAGCTCGAACAGCGCAGCGAAGGTCTGCACCGGCTCGCTGTCGATGCGCAGCGACATGCGGCCGCTCCAGCTGTCCGAGGGTGGGCGGGTTGAAGGGCCGCCCGAAAGCTGGGCGCAGCCCGCCACCGCAAGCAGGGCCACGCCCCCCATCGCCAGAAGGACGCGCCGGCCACTGTCGACCTGCCTGGGGGCGAGCATCATCTACGGCTTCACGCGCAGGCGCTTGAGCGTTTCCTGCAGCGTCTCGTTCTCGGCATCGCTCAGCAGGGCTTCCTTCCAGACCGTGACCGCGCGGTCCTTCTGGCCGGTGCTCCACAGGACTTCGCCGAAATGAGCACCGATTTCGGGATCGGGCCGCGTCTTGTAGGCCGCCTCGAGGATGCGGATCGCCTCGGTCGTGTTGCCGAGCCGGAACTCGACCCAGCCCAGGCTGTCGGCAATGAACGGATCTTCGGGCGCCAGTTGCACCGCCTTCTGGATCAGCGTGCGCGCCTCGTCGAGCCGGATCTTGCGATCGGCGAACGAGTAGCCCAGCGCGTTGTATGCGTTCTGGCTCTCGGGCTTGAGCTCGATAAGTCGGCGCAGCAGGCGTTCCATGTCGTCGAGGCGATTGAGCTTCTCGGCGACCATGGCCTGGTCATAGACGAGGTCGCCGTCGTCCGGCGATTTCGCCGAGGCCTGGGCGAGCATGTCGTAGGCCGCCTGGTACTGCTTCGCGTCGCGCAGCAGCTGCACTTCGGCAAGGAATTTTTGCTTCTTGTCGTCGGGCGTGCGCTCGGGCAGGCTACGGATCATTTCGCGCGCCTGGGGCAGCTTGCCCTGGCGGGCCAGCAGGGCCGCGCGGCGGGTCTGCGCGGCCACCAGCTCGTCGGCCCCATCGACGCGCGCGAGCCAGCGCTCGGCCGCTGTGAAGTCCTTGCGCCGCTCCGCCAGTTGCGACAGCGCAAAGTACGCCTGCGACACCCCTCGCTTGCGGTCGGCAGCGTCGTCGGCGTCCTTGTTGCCGCCGCGGTTGGCCGACAGTTCGATGAAGCGCTTGATCGAGGTCTCGGCCGCGGCATCCTGCCTGGCCTGCATCTGGAGGCTGCCGAGCAGCAGCCATGGCTCCGCAAGTTCCGGTCGCGACGTGGTCAGCACCTGGAGCTGCGCGGCGGAGTCGTTGAAGCGCCGGTTCTCGACCAGCACGCGCGCATAGGCGATGCGCAGGTCGGGCGCGGCCTTCGGGTTGCTGCTCAGGTAGCGCGTGACGATCGGCTCGGCGAGCGGCTGGCCGGGGTCGATCATCTCGAGCGCCAGCGCCGCAGGCGCATCGGAGGCCGGGTCGATCTCCTGGCCCTTGCGCGCAGCCTCCAGGGCGCCGGAGGCATCGCCTGCATTGAGGCGCAGACGGCCGACGGTAGCCCAGGCCAGTCCGCCGCTGGTCGGGCTCTTCAGTTCGTCGACCAGGGCCTGCTCGACCACCGAGGCGGCCAGCTTCTTGTCCGAGGCGCGCGCGTAGTTGCGTGCGATCACGGCCATGAGCAGCGGACGTTCGACTTGCGAGGTTGCAGCCACTTCGGCGCGCAGCGGCTCGACGGTTTCGCCGATGCGGTTCAGCGCGATCAGGATCTGAAGCTCGATGCGGCGCGCGTCGCGCGAGGTCGGCAGGGCTTCCTGCCAGGCCCGCGCCGCGGCGAGCGCCGCATCGCCCGAGCGCGATTGCAGGGCGATCTCGACCGCACGCTGGAACAGCTTGCCGTCGCGCAGCCGGCGAGCGGCATCGAGCACCAGCGCGTAGCCGGAGCCGGGGTCGCCGGAGCGGGCGGTCATCTCGCCCATCAGGATTTCATAGAACAGGTCGGCCGTCAGCGCAGACGGCTGCGGTGCGGGTTCGCTGGCCGCCTTGGCCGCAGTGCCCTTGGGCTTGACTGCGGGCTTCGGCTGAGCCGAGTGTTCGATGGTCAGCACGGGGCTGCCAGGAGCTGCAGGGGCGGAGGATTGTGCGTGAACCGCACAGGCCAGCAAGGCGAGGGACGCGGCCGCCGCAAGGCGGTGTCGGCGGGGCGAAAGATTCATCCGACCATAATAATCGAGGCTCCCGAATGAGCGCCCCCTGGGGCCTCGTTACCGCTGGCGTTTGCCGGAGATTTACTTTCATGCCTGAACTGCCCGAAGTCGAAGTCACCCGCCGCGGCTTTGCCGACCGCATCGCGGGCGCGCGCATCGACGCGGTGCACATCGGCAAGCCCCTGCGCTGGGCGCTGATGGTGCTGCCCGAGGCGCTGGTCGGGCGGCAGGTGCGCGAGGTGCGGCGGCGCGGCAAATACCTGCTGATCGACCTCGACCGCGGCATCCTGCTGCTGCACTTGGGCATGTCTGGCAGCCTGCGTTTCGACGCGGCGCTGCCGCTGCCCGGGCCGCACGACCATTTCGACCTGGTCACCGACCGGGGCACGCTGCGGCTCAACGATCCGCGCCGCTTCGGCGCGGTGGTCTACGTGGACGACGAGGCCGCCCCGTGGGCCATCAAGCTCCTCGGCGGGCTGGGCATGGAGCCGCTGGGCGACGCCTTCGACCTCGATGCCTTCCATGCCGGCCTCAAGAAGCGCAGGAGCGCCGTCAAGCAGGTGCTGCTGGCGGGCGACGTGGTGGTAGGCGTGGGCAACATCTACGCGTCGGAGGCGCTGTTCCAGGCGGGCATCCGGCCGACGCTGTCGGCCGCGCGCATCAGCCGCCCGCGGGCGGCCCGGCTCCATGCGGCGGTGCGTGAGATCCTGGCCCGGGCGGTGGAGAAGGGCGGCAGCACGCTGCGCGATTTCTCCAATGTGGACGGCCAGAATGGCTATTTCCAGCTCGAAGCGACCGTCTATGGCCGCGCGGGCGAACCCTGTCGGGTTTGCGCAACGCCGATCCGCCTGCTGCGTCAGGGACAGCGCTCCACCTATTACTGCCCCAAGTGCCAGAAGTAAGCGTCACAATCCGACGAGAGAAACAATCTAGAAACGGTTGTTGCCACCTCCCGATGCTATATTTGTAAGTTGTTTCTTACATATTTCCCTTGAGCCGCTCTTTCAACCAACAACTCGATCAGCACGGCGCTTGGCGAAGCAATTTCGCCCACCGGCTGCAGTGGCTGTCCCGCTGGCTGACCGAGAACGAGCTGCTCGACCAGGCGGTGGCGGAGCGCCTGCGCGGCCTCGAGACGCAGATCCGCACCAGCAAGGTCATGGTCGCCTTCGTCGCCGAGTTCTCGCGCGGCAAGTCGGAGCTGATCAACGCCATCTTCTTCGCCGGCTACGGGCGGCGCATCATGCCGGCCAGCGCGGGCCGCACCACGATGTGCCCGACCGAGCTGGGCTACGACGCCGCGCTCGCGCCCAAGCTGCGCCTGCTGCCCATCGAAACCCGCCTGGAGCCGCATTCGTTGGCCCACTGGCGCGAGAAACCCGCGCGGTGGACCGAGATCTCCATCGACGTCGGCGACGCCGAGCAGCTGGCGCAGGCCATGAGCAAGGTGGCCGAGGTGCGCTGGGTCACCAAGGACGAAGCGCGCACGCTGGGTTTCTGGGACGACGATACCCCCGACGACAACCCGGCGCAGGACGCGCAGGGCCGCGTCGAGATCCCGCGCTGGCGCCATGCGGTGCTGAACATGCCGCATCCGCTGCTGGAGCAAGGGCTGGTGATTCTCGACACTCCGGGCCTGAATGCGATCGGCGCCGAACCCGAACTCACGGTGAGCCTGATTCCGCAGGCCCATGCGGTGGTCTTCATCCTGGGTGCTGAAACCGGCGTGACGCGCTCTGATCTTTCGATCTGGCGCGAACACCTGATCACCGAGGACGAAGGCAACGACACGCGCTTCGTGGTGCTCAACAAGATCGACACGATGTGGGATACGCTGAGCCAGCCCGCCCACATCGAGCAGCAGATCGAGCGCCAGCGCGAAGGCGCGGCCCGATTGCTCGAAGTGCCGCTTGCGCAGGTGCTGCCGGTGTCCGCGCAGAAGGGCCTGCAGGCCAAGATCCAGCACGACGGCCAGCTGCTGGAGGCCAGCCGTCTGCCGGCGCTCGAATCCCTGCTGGCCGAAGGCGTGCTCGGCAAGCGTGAAACCATGCTGCGGCTGGCGGTCGACGCGGGCATGACCGCGCTGCGCGCCGAGGCCGAGCGCATCCTGAAGGTGCGCCAGCGCGACCTGTCCGAGCAGGCGCTCGAGCTGCAGGGGCTGCGCGGCAAGAACGTCTCGGTGATCCGCCACATGCGCGCGCGCATCGACCAGGAGCACACCGAGTTCGAAGGAAGCAACACGCGCATCCTGGCGCTGCGATCGGTGCAGGGCAAGCTGCTGCGCGAGGTGTATGCCGTGCTCGGCCGTACCGCGCTGAAGGCCGACATGGTGCGGCTGTCGGCCGCGCTCAAGCGCCCCGGTGTCAAGTTCAACGTGCGCAAGGTGTACGCCGAGACCTTCGACTCGCTGCGCAACAACCTGCGCGAAGTGCAGGCGACCACGGCGGAGATCCAGTCGATGCTGCACGCCACCTTCCGCCAGCTCAATGCCGAGCAGGGCTTCACCCTGCAGGCGCCGGCCGAGCCCGATCTCACGGGCTTCGAACAGGAGCTGGGCCAGATCGAGCGCAGCCACATCCACTACCTGGGCGTGGGCAACCTGCTGAAGCTCGCGCAGGCCGACTTCTGCGACAAGCTGGTGCGTGCGCTGGCCAGCCGGCTGCGGCTCGTCAACGAAGCGGCCATGACCGAGGTCGAGCGCTGGAGCAAGGGTGCGAGCGCGCAGATCGACGCGCAGCTCAAGGAGCGCCGCCGCAATTTCAGCAAGCGCATCGAGGCGATCGAGCGCATCCAGAGCGCGGCGGGCAACCTCGACGAGCGGCTGGTCGAGCTTGCCTCTCAGGAGAGCAACCTCACCGAGCTTCATGTGCAGCTGCGCGAGTTCACATCGATGATCGCGCAGCACGGAAGGCCGCAGGCCGCGGCCACTGTCGGCGAGCTGCGTGCGGCCTGAAGTTTCCGTCTCCACGGCGGCTGCAACCCTGCCATTGCCCCCCGATTTCGCCTCGCAGATCGTGAGCTGGCAGCGCAGCCACGGGCGCAGCCAGCTGCCGTGGCAGAACACCCGCGACCCGTACCGCGTCTGGCTGTCGGAGGTGATGCTCCAGCAGACGCAGGTGTCGACGGTGCTCGGCTACTTCGCGCGCTTTCTCGAACGATTTCCCGACGTGAAGGCGCTGGCCGCCGGCACCGAGGACGAGGTGTTCGGGCTCTGGAGCGGGCTGGGCTACTACAGCCGGGCGCGCAACATGCACCGTTGTGCGCAGGATGTTGTCGCGCGCTTCGGCGGCGAGTTTCCGCGCACCGCCGCCGAGCTCGTCACCTTGCCCGGCATCGGCCGCTCGACCTCCGCGGCCATTGCGGCGTTCTGCTTCGGCGAGCGCGTGGCGATCCTCGACGGCAACGTCAAGCGCGTGCTGACGCGCGTGCTCGGTTTCGCGGGCGACATGTCTTCGGCGGCGCAGGAGCGTGCGCTGTGGGACCTCGCGACGCAATTGCTTCCTCCGGCCGACCAGAAAGAAGCCATCGCGCACTACACCCAGGGCGTGATGGACCTGGGTGCCACGGTCTGCCTGCCGCGCAAGCCGAGCTGCATGATCTGCCCGGTCAACAAGACCTGCGCGGCCCTGCGGGAAGGCGCGACGGAGCGATATCCCGTCAAGACGCGCAAGCTCAAGCGCAGCGCCCAGTCGCTCTGGGTGCTGCTGGCGCGCGATGCGCACGGCCGCGTGTGGCTGGAGAAGCGGCCGTCGAAGGGCATCTGGGCGGGGCTTTATTGCCTGCCCGTGTTCGACAGCCGCGAAGACCTTCTGGCCGTGCTGCCGACGACTGCGCAGCGCGGCCTGCAGGACCTGCCGGCCTTCGTGCATGTGCTGACCCACAAGGACCTTCACCTGCACCCGTTGAAGCTCCAGGGCGGCCAGCCGCAAGGCGATGGCGCGCGCTGGGTCGATGCGGACGAGTGGGGCCGGCTGGGCCTGCCGGCGCCGATGCGCAAGCTGCTCGAGGGCAGCGAGGCTTAGGCAGTCAGACCGCGTCGAGCTCGCGGTGCCGCTTGAGCGCACCCCAGCGCGCACCGAACGAGCGCGCCAGCTGCTCGACCAGGAACACCGAACGATGCTGCCCGCCCGTGCAGCCGATGGCCACAGTCACGTAGCTGCGATGGTCGCGCGCCAGCGCATCGAGCCAGTGCGCAAGGAACTGCTCGATGTCGTCGTACATGCGTGCCACGTCGTCGTGCTCGCGCAGCCATTCGATCACCGGCTCGTCGCGGCCTGTGAGCGGGCGCAGCGCGGGCACGTAGTGCGGATTGGGCAGCATGCGCACGTCGAACACGTAATCGGCATCGAGCGGTACGCCGCGCTTGAAGGCGAATGACTCGAACACCAGCGTCAGCGCGCTCTGGGGCGCGGAGATCAATGACTTGATGTAGCTCTGCAGCTGCGCAGGCCGGATCAGGCTGGTGTCGATCACGTCGGCGCCGTCGCGCAGGTCGGCCAGCAGCTCGCGTTCGAGCTCGATCGCCTGCATCAGCACGCGATGCTGCTCGGGCACGTCTGTGCGGCCCTCCTGGCGCGAGAGCGGGTGGCGGCGGCGGGTTTCCGAATAGCGGCGCAGCAGGGCGTCGGTGGTTGCGTCGAGGAACAGCGAACGCAGCGAGATCTCGCCGTCGCGCTGCAGCGCGTCGAGCTGATGCGGAACGATCGGCAGCGAGACGCCGCTGCGCACGTCCATGGCGATGGCCACCCGGGTGGCCTGCTGCTCATGCTGCAGCGCGACGAACGGGGTCAGCAGCTCGGGCGGCAGGTTGTCGACGCAGTAGTAGCCAGCGTCTTCCAGCGCGTGCAGGGCCACCGACTTGCCGGAGCCCGACATGCCCGTGATGAGCACGAGGTCGAGGCTCATGGCGCGGTCGCCGGAGTCTTGTGACCGAGCAGCTCGCGTGCATGCGCGAGCGAGGTCTGCGAGACCTTCTCGCCGCCCAGCATGCGGGCGATTTCCCTGGCGCGGTTATCGTCGTCGAGGCGCGATACACCGCTTTCGGTGCGCGGGCCGTCCTTGCCCGCCGCCGCCGTCTGGCGCTTGGCCACCACGAGGTGATTGTCGGCGCAGGCGGCCACCTGGGGCAGGTGGGTCACGGCGAGCACCTGGCGGTCGCGGCCGAGCTGCTTCATGAGCCGCCCGACCGTCTCGGCCACGGCCCCGCCGACGCCGGCATCGACCTCGTCGAAGATCAGCGTCTGCGCGGCGCCGAGCTGGCTGGTCGTGACGGCGATGGCCAGCGCAATGCGCGACAGTTCGCCGCCCGAGGCCACCTTGCCGATGGCCCGGGGCGTGCTGCCGGTGTGGCCGGCAACGAGGAAGGCCACGTCTTCGAGGCCGGCGCGGCTGGGCTGTGCCAGCGGCTGCAGTTCGACGTCGAAGCGTCCGCCCTGCATGCCGAGGCCCTGCATGGCGTCGGTGACGGCCTGGGCGAGGCGGGGGGCGGCCTGCTTGCGGGCCTTGCCCAGCGCCTTGGCTTCTTTCATGTAGGCCTGTTGCGCGCCTTGCTCGGCACGCTCCAGGCCTTCGAGATCGCTTTGCGCATCGAGCGCCTGCAGTTCGGCCTGCCAGCCGGCCAGCAGCGCCGGCAGCTCGGCGGGTGTGCGCTTGTAGCGGCGCGCAAGCGACATCCACAGGCCCATGCGTTCATCCAGCTCGGCCAGGCTCTGCGGATCGGTGTCGGCGTCGCGCAGGTAGCCGTGCAGCGTGTGGGCCGCGTCGGAAGCCTGCGCCACGCAGGAGGCGAGCACCTCGCCCAGCGCGCGGAACTCGGGCTCGATGTGCTCGCAGTTCTGCAGCAGCGTGGCCGCCCGCGAGAGCGCGGAGAGGGCGCCGCTGTCGTCGTCTTCCAGCGCCTGGCTGGCGCCCTGGGCTGCGTCGATCAGCGCTTGCGCGTTGGAGATGCGCGAGTGGTTGGTCGACAGCTCTTCCCATTCGTCGGCACCCGGCGCGAGCTTGGCGACTTCGGAGATCTGCCACTGCAGCCGTTCGCGTTCGCGCTGCAGCGAGTCTTGCGCCGAGCGCGCATGTTCGAGCGCCGAAAGCGCCTGCCGCCAGCCCTGCCATGCGGCGTCGAGCGCGTCAGTGCGCACGCCCGCGTAGGCGTCGAGCAGGCCGCGCACGGCTTCGGGCCGCGTCAGGCTCTGCCAGGCGTGCTGGCCGTGGATGTCGAGCAGACGGTCGCCGAGTTCGCGCAATTGCGTGGCCGTGGCCGGGCTACCGTTGATCCAGCCGCGGCTGCGGCCCTGCAGGTCGACGGTGCGGCGCAGCAGCAGCGCGTCGCCGGCCTCGAAGCCGCCCTCGTCGAGCCACGTGTCCAGGGCCGGGTCGGCGTCGAATTCGGCGCTCACGTCGAGCCGCTCGGCGCCTTCGCGCACGGCGCCCGCGTCGGCGCGGTTGCCCAGGGCCAGCTGCAGTGCGTCGATCAGGATGGATTTGCCCGCGCCGGTCTCACCGGTCAATACCGTGAAGCCGCCGGACAGGTCGAGTTCGAGTGATCGCACGATCACGAAGTCGCGCAGTGCGATGCGTCGCAGCGCCATTTCAGGAGCCCCCTTCGTTCCAATGAAGTTTCTTGCGCAGCGTGTCGAAATAGCTCCAGCCGCGCGGGTGCAGGAAGCGCACCCGGAAGTCGGAGCGGCGCACCACCACGCGGTCGCCGATCGCGAGCGAGGCCAGCGACTGCATGTCGAAATTGGCGCTGGCGTCGCGCCCGCCCACCAGCTCGATCACGATCTCGTCGGCATCAGGCAGCAGCACGGGACGGTTCGATAGGGTGTGCGGCGCGATCGGCACCAGCACCCAGCCCGGCACCGCCGGATGCAGCAGCGGCCCCCCTGCCGACAGCGCATAGGCGGTCGAGCCCGTGGGCGTGGCGATGATCAGGCCGTCGGCGCGCTGGTTGGCCACGAAATGGCGGCCCACCGACACGCGCAGCTCGACCATGCCGGAGGTGGCGCCGCGGTTCACGACCACGTCGTTCATCGCGAGCGCGTCGAACACCGAGGCGCCGTCGCGCACGACCTGTGCATGCATCAGGCTGCGGTGGTCCTCCTCGTACTCGCCGGCCAGCATCGGAATCAGCGTGGCCTGGTAGTTGTCGAGCGGGATGTCGGTGATGAAGCCGAGCCGGCCGCGGTTGATGCCGATCAGCGGAATGCCGTAGCTGGCGAGCTGCCGGCCGATGCCGAGCATGGTGCCGTCGCCGCCGACCACCAGGCCGAGGTCGCAGCGCTGGCCGATTTCCTCGACGCTCAGGGCTTCGTAGCGCGGATGGGCGGGGGCGCCGTCATCGTCGTCTTCGCAGGTCGAGCGCTCGACGAACACCGTGCAGCCTTGCGATTCGAGGAAGGTGCCGATGCCTTCCATGACGCCGTCGCGCGCATCCGCCTGCGCTCGGGCGCCGGAAGCCTGGTATTTGCCGATCAGGGCGACGTGACGAAAGCGAGAGGTCATATCTCACAAATTACAACACTAAAATCTTGCAATGCTGGACGACCGTGCCAAGTTGCTGCTCAAGACGCTCGTCGAGCGCTATATCGCCGACGGGCAACCCGTCGGCTCGCGAACGCTCTCGCGTTCGTCGGGGCTCGACCTGTCGCCCGCGACCATCCGCAACGTCATGTCCGACCTCGAGGCGCTGGGGCTGATTGCCAGCCCGCACACCTCGGCCGGCCGCATCCCCACGCACCGCGGCTACCGCCTCTTCGTCGACACCATGCTGACCGCCGAGCGCGAACAGATGAGCACGCCGAGCCTGGCGCCCGACCAGCCGCAGAAGGTGATCGCCAATGCGGCGAACCTGCTGTCGAACCTGTCGCAGTTCGTCGGTGTGGTGATGGCGCCGCGGCGCGCTTCGGTGTTCAAGCAGATCGAGTTCCTGCGGCTCTCCGAGCGGCGCCTGCTGGTCATCATCGTCTCGCCCGATGGCGACGTGCAGAACAGGGTGATCTTCCCGGAGGCCGACTATTCGCAGTCGCAACTGGTCGAGGCCTCGAACTACATCAATGCCCACTATGCGGGCCTGACCATCGAGCAGGTGCGCGATCGTCTCCAGTCCGAGATCGAGAAGCTGCGCGGCGAGATCGCCGCCCTGATGCAGGCTGCGGTGCAGGTCAGCTCCGAGGTGCTGACCGAGGCGCAGGAAGACGAAGTCGTGATCTCCGGCGAGCGCAACCTGCTGTCGGTGAGCGATTTCTCCAGCGACATGGGGCAACTGCGCCGCGCCTTCGAACTCTTCGAGCAAAAGGCCCAGCTGATGCGTCTGCTCGATGTGTCGAGCAAGGCCGAAGGCGTGCGCATCTTCATCGGCGGCGAAAGCCAGGTCGTGCCGTTCGAGGAGCTTTCCATCGTCAGTGCCAACTACGAGGTCGATGGGCAAGTCGTGGGCACGCTGGGCGTGATCGGACCGACGCGCATGCCCTACGAACGCATGATCCAGATCGTCGATATCACGTCGCGGCTGGTCGGCAATGCGCTGAGCCACCGCAAGTAGGGCGCTGCGGCGAATAGAATCGTGGCCAGTGGGCCGTTAGCTCAGTTGGTTAGAGCAGCGGACTCATAATCCGTTGGTCGATGGTTCAAGCCCATCACGGCCTACCAACTACAAGACCGTATGGTCACTGAAGAGTCTGCTACAAAAAAAGTAGCAGACTCTTTCTCTTTTTGCTACTGTTTTTCCTCGATGTAACGGCCGATGTAAGGGGATTTTGAGGTGTGACTCTGATGCTGTCGCATTCCATGCTGATTCCTTCCCTCCACGTACTTTTGCGTCCTCTGCAGTGCTTAGCTCCTGCCTTGACGGCCATCGCGATTCTCTCGGCTGTCTGCCCAGCGAGCTGAGATGTTTGCGTGGTCTCCGGTCTGGTCTTGACCTTCCTGGTGCTCAAGCCTTGCACCATTCGATCAGCCCCTTTCGGATTCAGAAATGGCATCGGCACATTTTCTGCTGATGGACCGAGGGGGAAACCGTCGGGCGTTTCCGGACGGTTCAGCAACGGCGAAGGCGTTGAACTACAGCCTGAAGCGCTGGGCTGCGCTGACGCGCTACCTGGACGACGGGAGCTTGCCTGCGGACAACAACTGGGTGGAGAACCAGATCCGGCCTATTGCAATGACCTGTTCATAGTGCCCCACTTCGTTAAGTAGTTGAAAACATTGAGATCTGGTTCTTGCCGACCGCGCGACACGGGCGATCTGTTCGGGCTGCCGCGTCCATGACCTTCGGATCCAGCAGGTCGCTGGCTCGAATCTGATACGGCGCCCGCGGCACCACCTGCTCGGCGGGCAGTATGCCGTCCTTGATCAGACGCCGAATGCGGTGGTTGTTGACGCCGAGTTCGGCTGCGGCCTCCGACATGGTCAACCACTGCCCATCCTTGTGCGCTGAACGGTACGCGCGGATGTCGTTCACCCTGCGCACGGAGCTCACGCGATGCGCGGTCCACGTCTTCGCCTGACCCGTGGGAAGGCCCATGCGATTGAGGGTCGCGGCGATGTGCTCGTCGGACCACTTGCCCGCCATGCTGCGCATCACAGCCAGGGCTTCATCGGGAGTTCGACAGCCGTGCTCGCCGGACTTCGGCTTCGCAAGCCTGACCTGCGAATGCTGGCCTCCACGCCAATGAATCGTCAGCACGATCTCGCGTGTCTTCTCATCGAGATCGGCAATGATCTCCTGGACCAAGGTGTGAAGCAATTGTTGCCGCGTGCGCATCGTCACGCCGGGCGCATCCCATGCGACAGAGAGATCTTGGGCGAGTCCACCGAGATCGGGCATCACCACAGCCGACAGCGTTTGGTCCACAGCGTCGACGCGCCGCTGGCATGCCTGCACACGCTGCAACGCCGACTCCCAGCTCTTCTCGAGCTGTGCGGCGATCAAACGGTTGTCGGGGTCGCATGCCGCGTAGCGGCGCTCTGCCAGCGTTGCTTCATAGCGTGCTTGCTGCAGTTCCAGGTCCACGATTCGCCGCTGGTAACTGCGACCGCCGGCACCCTGGCTTTCTATAGCGACTTCGACGATTTCGAGACCTGGAAGAAAGCGCTTCAGTCGCAACTTCCGGGCTTGCGTGTGGTTCACGCAAGCCAGGCTGAGCGGCCGCAAGAGATCGACTACGCCATGGTCTGGAAGCCCCCGCAAGGCATTTTCGAGCCGATGACGAATCTGCGGCTGATCGTCAATCTGGGCGCCGGAGTCGACTCGCTGGTGGGACGTGACGACCTCCCAAGGAACATTCCCATCACCCGGATCACCGATCCGCAGATGTCGAGAATGATGGCCGGGTATGTGCTTTTTGCGGTGCTCCGGCACGCCCGAGACATTCCGTTTTTCGAGCAGGCCCAGCGTTCGGGCGAATGGACTTATCGCCATCCGCGTTCCCCGGAGGAAATAACCGTTGCGGTGCTGGGGCTGGGGCAGTTGGGCGCCAAAGCAGCGCATGAACTGCAGCGCCAGGGCTTCAGAACGCTGGGGTGGTCGCGCAGCCTCGCTCAGATCGATGGCGTGGCGTGTTTTTCCGGCATGGATACGCTTGATTCGGTGATCGGGCAGGCGGACATCGTCGTCCTGATGCTGCCACTCACGCCCCAAACGAAGCAGCTCTTCGATCGCGAACGCCTCAAAAAAATGCGGCCCGGTGCTGCTTTCATCAACGTCGCCCGCGGCTCCCTGGTCAGTCAAGCTGCCCTGACGGATCTGCTCAAAAGCGGTCACATCGGTGCAGCAACGCTGGACGTCTTCGAGCGAGAACCCCTCCCGGTTGGAGACGCGCTGTGGAGCATGCCCAACGTGCTGATAACCCCGCACCTCGCCTCGGTGGCCATTCCGGCGACCTCAGCCAAGCAGATTGCAGCGAACATCCTGCGCGTTGCGGCGGGCGAATTGCCGGACAACATCATCGATCCGTTACGGGGTATTAAGCCGCGGCAATCGCCGTGCATGGAGCCCCAGCTGCAACATACAGAGGGCGCTACTGGAATGGGCGGACCCTCCCCGTAACAGCGTATGCATGCCAAAGTTGGAGGGTCACTGCAACCCTCGAACAGGAGCATCCATCATGACGGCGTTGTTGAATAACCGAACAGATCGTCTACTTTTCAGCGCCGAAGGACGTGATTGACAAGGGCAGGCGCCAAGTGGAGAAGGAGGACGGGCTCTGAGGTGGATCGAGGTCGCATGCGCCTGCGCTGCACCAGGCCAAGGACACAGAGTTGGTCGAATGGGCTACGGAGATCAAGGTCCGCGCTGAACGCAAGGCCGGGGAGTTGCTTCGACAGTCAGCACAGCGCGGAGAGCGCGCAGTTGGCGATGGCTGAATCAATCAGCACAACAGGGCATCACATGCTGATACCCCCACATTGGCGGAGATTGGTGTGTCGCCAATGCAGTCGTCGCGCTGGCAATCGTTGGCCGGCATGTCCAAAGAGCACTTCGAGACGGCTGTCGCGACCGCCAAAGACACTGCAGACCAAGTCACTACTGCATTCATGCTGCGCGAGGCAACGCGCCGAGCCGCTGTGGCGAGATGCTTGCGCTGGTTGCGCGGGAATGGGACGTCGTCGCGACGGTGCCAGCCCGCCGGGCGACTATCTGCGCAGAACCTGCAGAGCCCTGGCTCTTGCGAGCGCCGCTGCGCGGCTCTTCACGCCCAGCTTCCCGTAGATGTTCGAGAGATGCCACTTCACTGTCGGCACCGACAGTGCAAGACGGTCCGCGACCTGCTGATTGCTCAATCCCAGTGCCACAAGGTCGAGCAGCTGAAGCTCCCGATTCGTGAGCGCTTCGGGCAAGGCGGCTGGTGTCGCATCCGCCGAGTCGCTAAGAGGTTCTGATGATTCAGACGGCATGCGCTCGTGAATCTGGGTGAGCAATGTGGCTTCGTCTGGCAACGTTAAACCGAGGTCCTTGCTCCGTGAGGCGGCCAGGATCCGCCCCACGGTGGCCATGCGATCCATGAAAGGATGCAGCAGGCGCCGAGCTGCCGCGGTGGATACGGCCAGACTCAAGGAGCGTCGAGCCAGGTCCTTCTGATCTGCCTGGAGGTGAAGCTCGCACGCGAGCAGGTGCAGCTCCACTGCTTCTCTGGGCGACGCGACCGTCAGGCGCAACAGTCGCTCGACCTCTTCCAGAACCTGGCGGCTATTGCCCGTGGCCCCTTGCAGTCGCAGCACGATCAGGCGTTCGTGCAAGGACGCCTCGCTGCTCAGGATCGCTTTCAAGTCGAGCAGCTGACGGCGGACGAGTTCCTGCGCGTCGCGAGCGCGACCGAGACTCAGCAACCGGTGCAACTGCAGCAACGCCAGTGCGCGCAGCGCGCGCGGGGGATAGCTGCGCGCGATCGCATCGAGCGCCTCCGGGCCGAAGGGGTGATCGTCGCTGCCGTCCCAAAGCGCTACACAGGCGGAGAAGCCCTGCAGCGTCGTCTCGATCAGACCCTGCCCCGAGGCGCGAGAAAGACCGATCATCGCCTTGGCTTGCGCACTCTCGGTTCGTCCGAGATCAAGCAGAGCACGCGCATGCACGAAGTCCAAGGTAGCCACGACACCGGCGTCCTCGCCCAGCGCTTCGACTGCAATACTCCGGGCCTGCGTGAGCATGCGGTCTGCCGCCAGCGGGTCGCCATTGGCCAACTCGACGCAGGCGCCCATCGTCCAGGCCCATGCGTTCGCATAGTGGCTTGGACTGCGAGTGACCGCCGAGAGCGCCTGCAGCACGTACTGGCGCGCCGCGTCGACGTTTCCAAGTGCAAGTTCGGCGGTGGCGGCCGCACCCGCGACGGTCACGATTCCCACGGGATCCCGGCGCATGCCGTCGTGCAACCAGCGGTGCGCCTCTTCGCGCGCGGTGGTCATCAGGTCGAGATTGATCGCCACCACGACCCGCAGCAGACCCAGACGTGCGTGAAGGCCGCCGAGTTGTCCGCGGGGGGCGGCTTCCGCGAGCCTGTGGTCAAGCGTGTCCATGGTGCGGTAGGCGCGCTCGTACTGCAGCGTGAAGCACAGCGACCAGACGTACCAGGTGTGCGACTCCAGCGAGAGCTCCACGCCGCATGCCAACAGCTGGGTGACCCAACGGATATACAGCGTCAGTCGGCCCTGCCCCCCCACCACGGTTCGCGCGAGCCGGTCCAGCATGCGTGCCGCGATCATGGGAGCCGGCGCTTCCAGCGCTGCCTCCAGCGCTGCCTCGTTGTCGCCCCGCTCCGCGTGCCAGTGGGCGGCGCGCTCGAGAATCTCGCGGCGGCGCTCGCGAGGCAGCGAGCGGTGACCCTCTGCGAGCAGATACTGCCGCAGCAGAGAGTGCATCCGTACCCATTGTCGACCTCGATCGAGCGGAAAGACGAAGAGGTCGCGATCGAGCAGGTCCGCGATCCAGGCGGTCGCGTCGGCTCTTCCGGTCACGTGCGTGGCCAGCTCTGCACTGAACTCCCGCAGCGGTGCGATCTCCAGCAAGAACGCTGCGCGTTCGACGTCCAGTCCGGCCAGCACACGACGCGTGAGCATGTCCGCCACGTCGCGGTCGCTGCCGCTGAAGTGCTCGAGCACCGCGCCGGGATTGTCGGTCTCTGCCATGAGGATCTGCACCAGTCGCACTGCGGCTGGCCAACCCTCCGTCAGCACCTGAACTCTCTGGACGGTCGTCGCATCGTGCAGCACATGTGCTCTCTTCAAGAACAACGTGGTGCTTTCGCGGTCGAAGGCCAGGTGGGCCGCTCGCAGTTCGACCGCGCTCAGTTCGAGTCGTGCGCGCGTGACGTCGAAGGGCAAGCGGTCGACACCCGAAAAGACAAGGCGCAGTTGAGAGGGGCCGGAGAAGACCAGTCGCTCGAGCAGCGGTTCCAAGAGCGGGTCGGTGCAGTAGCTGAGGTTGTCGATGAACAACGTGGTCGGCTTCGACAGTCGTTCGAGCAAGCGAAGAACGCGCTCGACCGTGTGACGCGAGTCGTCCATTGGCGATGGTGCGCCCGGGGCATCGCCGGACAGCCCTTCGGCTGCGAGCGAGGACTGCACAAGAAACAGCAGAGAGTTGACCGAGACGTCGCGATCGTCGAGCGCGACCCAGGCGCACTGCTGACCTCGCCGTACCAGGGTCTGGTGCAGATGCTGCAGGACGACCGTCTTGCCATAGCCGGGAGGGGCGCACACCGTCACCAAGCGTGCCAGCACGGCGCTTCGCAGCAACACTTCAGCCAAGCGTGGCAGCACGGCCTCGAACGCGAGCTGAGGTGGCGCCAGCTTGCCCCGCCAGACAGCCACGCTGTGCTCGGTCTCAGGGGCTTGTCGATCGGCCAACGAGCGGCGGGGGAAGTGAGTCGTCAGCATGACTCTGCAGGTCGGGACATTGGAAGATTCTCACACCTGTCGACCGCTGCCGACTGCAGAAAGCGGGGCCGGCGCACCGGGGAAACCCCTCGCCCAGGCGCCTGTCGGCATGGCGTCCTGGCCCGTACAGGGGTTCTCCATGACCTTGAACCCGACTTTAGGCGGGCTCTTGCGCCCGTGGTCTGGCCTACCTTCGGTCCTGGAAAAAAGAAGCAAGCCTTCGGAGCTGCCGACATTTGGTTGTGGTCAGCCCATGCCAGGAGCAAAACGCTCATGCGCAGGCCTGGCCGGCTCCCCGTTCACCTCTATCCACCACATCATGATCAACACGTTGCACCGCAGAACCCTCGTCGCCGCTCTGGTCGCGGCGGCCATCGTACCGAGTGCTGCATGGGCTCAGAAGCAGTACGGTCCCGGCGTTTCGGACACCGAGATCAAGATCGGCAACATCATGCCGTACTCGGGCCCGGCCTCGGCGTACTCGACAATCGGGAAGATGGCGGCGGCCTACTTCGAGAAGATCAATTCGGACGGCGGCGTGTACGGCCGGAAGATCAAGTTCCTTTCGAACGATGATGGCTACAACCCCGCGAAGTCGCTCGAGGAAGTTCGCAAGCTGGTGGAGCAGGAAGAGGTGCTGGCGATCTTCCTTCCGTTGGGAACACCGACCAACGTGGCGATCCAGAAATACCTGAACGCAAAGAAGGTGCCGCATCTCTTCGTGGGTTCTGGTGCGACCCGGTGGGGTGACATCAAGGACTTCCCGTGGACGGTCGGCTTCCAGCCCACGCTTCAGGCTGAATCCAAGGCCTTTGCCCAGCACGTGCTGCGGACCAACCCGGCCGCCAAAATTGCCGTCCTGATGCAGAACGACGAATTGGGGAAGGATCACCTCAAGGGCCTGAACCTCGCATTGGGTGACAAGGCAAAGTCGATGATCGTTGCCCAGCAATCCTATGAGTCGACCGATCCGACGATCGACAGCCAACTGGTGGCGCTCAAGGCCTCCGGCGCCGACACGCTGATGATCTTTGCTACGACGAAGTTCGCCGCCATGGCGATCAAGAAGACCGCGGAAATCGGCTGGACGCCCAACCGCTATCTCGCCAGCGTCTCGGCCTCGGTGAGTTCCGTTCTCAAGCCGGCCGGCGTGGAAGCCTCCAAGGGAATCTACAGCGCCACCTACATCCGTGAGCCGGACGATGCCGCGACACAGGCCACGAAGGAGTACCAGGACTACGCTGCCGTGATGAATAAATACTACCCGGCAGGGGACCCGACCGACTCGCTCAATGTCATTGCGTACTCCTATGCTCAGGCGCTGGTGCAGACTCTCAGACAGGCGGGGGACCAACTTACCCGTGAGAACGTCATGAAGCAGGCGCTGAGCCTGAACATGAGTCTCCCGATGCTCTATCCGGGGATCAAGGTTCAAACGAGCGCAACGGATGGCTACCCGATCGAGGAGGTGCACCTGATCCAGTTCAATGGGAAGAACTACCAGCCGGTCAAGGACGTCCCGGACACCGCGCGACAGTGATCCGGAGGGCCGGCACCGCGGCATCTCCATTCAACGCGTCGCCTTGTGGGCTCTGCACGCGCTGCAGAACATGCAAGCGCGGTCGCTCACCGTTTGGCGCTTCTTCGAATTTCGGCGCGCCACGCGCAATCGCGCTGTTCGATCCCTGTTCCCGCAACTTCCCTTGTCCCATGAGAGCCACCTGCAATGATCTCCTCGCCGAATATCAGGCGCTCGACAGTCTCTGTGCAACCCTGAGCGCGGAGGATTGGCTCAGGCAGGGGGCGTTCTTTGGTTGGAGTACATGGGACCAGATTGCCCACCTGAGTTTCCTGGACGAGACGGCGCTGCTTTCGGTCACTGACCCGGGCGCGTTTGTCGCCGACGCCAGGACCCTGAACCGACTGCTGGACTCTGGCCAGGAGATCAGCGCATTGGCGCGAGAGAAATATGGCCAGCTTGACGGCCCGGCGCTCTTGCGTGTGTGGCGTTCCCGTTATGAACTGCTGGTGGCCTCGCTGGCCCGGCTCGACGCCAAGGCGCGCCTGAACTGGTACGGGCCGCAGATGTCGGCGCGCTCCTTCGCGACGGCTCGGCTGATGGAAACCTGGGCCCATGGGCAGGACGTGTGGGACGTGATGGCACGCCATCGCGTTTCGGGTCATCGGCTGAAGCACATCGCGCACATCGGCTGCACCACCTTCGGTTGGACCTTTGCGAACCGCGGGATGGCGGTTCCCGAGCCGGCGCCGTGGGTGGATCTCCAAGCTCCCGACGGCAGCCGTTGGACCTGGGGCGAGATGACATCGGACAACCGTGTCGTCGGCTCCGCAGAGGATTTCTGTCTGGTGGTCACCCAGCGTCGAAACGTTCGGGGCACTGCGCTCGAAGTGCAGGGCAAGGGAGCAATCCAGTGGATGGCGCTGGCGCAGTGCTTTGCGGGCCCACCGAGCGATCCCCCGGTGCCTCGTGCGCTGAAGGTCGCTGATGCTTGAGTCGAGATCGCCCGCGCAAGTGATCGCGCCACCGCCCACGTCGCATGCGCACCCGGGCCAACCGCTCTCTCTTTCGGATGGCCCCGATGTGGACGCAGTTCTCGCATGTCTGGCCAGGAGCGACGGTTCGGAGGCGATCTCCGACTTGCTATTCGCCAATCTGTGGCTGTTTCGTCGCGTCCACGACTACCGGTTGCACGCCGGACCGCGACCCTGTATCAGCGGCAAGACCTACGATGGCACCTGTCACCTGATCCCGCTGTTCGACCTGTGCGGCGAAGCGCAGCCGCAGCTGGCCGCCTTGCTGCGCGAGCATGGGGCCGAGTGCTTCTACCCGGTATCCGGCCGCACGGTTGCCGAACTCGATCCGACGCAATGGTGCAGTCATGTCTCGCGCGACGACGCCGACTATCTCTTCCCCGCCGAGAACTTCCTGCTCTACCGTGGAAGCGCACTGAACAAGAAGCGCAACCTGGCGAAGCAGTTGCGAAAGAACTTCAGTCTCTCGCATCAGGTCTACCAGCAGATCCATAGGACGGCCGCGCTGCAGGTGTTGCGCCAGTGGCTGGCCGACAAGTTGAAGTCCGCTGGCGACGCCGACGAGCTCGCCTGCGCAGAGGCTTTGTCCCATGCGGAGCAGCTGGGGTTGAAGGGCTTTGTCCACACTGCGAACGGAGAGGCCGCTGGATTCGTGCTGGCGCAGCAACTGCAGCCTGGGGTGATGGTGGTGCGTTTTGCAAAGGGGCTCGACCGCTTCAAGGGCATCTACCAGCACATGTTCCAGCATTTCTGTCAGCACGCCGAGGCCGAGTTGGGCGAGCCTGTGCAGTGGCTGAATTTCGAGCAGGACATGGGGCTGGCCAACTTCCGGCGGACCAAGCTCTCCTACCGACCCGCCGCGCTACTGCCCAAGTACAGAGTGAGCCCAAGACAGACGGGCATGAATACCAAATTCAAAGAACAGGAAGCCGAGACATGACCCTCCGCAATGGCGACTTGGACAGGCCTCTGCTGCACATCGACGGCGTCTCGGTGCGCTTCGGCGGCATCGTGGCGCTCGACGGCGTCTCGTTCGACGTGCGGCGGGGCCAGATCTGCGGCCTCATCGGGCCGAACGGGGCGGGCAAGAGCACGCTGTTCAACTGTCTCTCGCGCCTGTACGAGTGCAGCGCCGGCCGCATCGAGTTCGACGGCCATCCGCTCACGTGCCTGCCGCGCCACCGCATGGCGGGCCTGGGCATCGGGCGCACCTTCCAGAACCTGGCGCTGTTTCGCACGATGACCGTGCGCGACAACGTGCTGGTGGGCTGCCACAGCAAGCACCACGCCGGCTTCCTGCGCAACGCCTTCCGGCTGCCCGGCGTGGCGGCCATCGAGTCGCAGGCGCGGGAGCGGGCCGACCAGCTGATCCACTTTCTCGACCTCGAGACCGTGGCCGAACGCGAAGTGGCCGACCTGCCTTTCGGCACGCAGAAGCGCGTCGAGCTGGCACGCGCATTGGCGGCCGAGCCGCAGCTGCTGCTGCTCGACGAGCCGGCCTGCGGCCTCAACCACGAAGAGCTCGAAAGCCTGGGCACGTTGATCCGCGACATCCGCGACCGCCTGAACGTGACGGTGCTGCTGGTCGAACACCACATGAGCCTCGTGATGGGCGTGTCGGACCAGGTGGTGGCGCTCAACTTCGGCAAGAAGATCGCCGAGGGCACGCCGGCCGAGGTGCGCGCGCACCCCGAGGTGATCCGCGCCTACCTGGGCGAAGAGGCAGAAGCGGAGGCGATGGCATGACGACGAACATCCTCGAAGTGCGCGGGCTGCATGCGGCGTACGGCCCGACGCGCGTGCTGCAGGGCATCGACCTCGACATTCCCACGGGCCAGGTCGTGGCGCTGCTGGGCGCCAACGGCGCCGGCAAGACCACCACGCTGCGCGCGCTGTGCCAGATGATGGTGAGCACCGAGGGCCGCATCATGCTGGCCGGCCAGCGCATCGACGGCCGCTCCACCGAGCAGATCGCCAAGGCCGGCGTGGGCCACGTGCCCGACGGGCGCGGCACCTTCCTGGGCCTCACGACCGAGGAGAACCTGCGGCTGGGCGCCTACGCACGTGCCAGCAGGGACGGCATCGATGCCGACATGGAGCGCGTGTTCGACTACTTCCCGCGCCTGCGCGAGCGCCGCGCCCAGCAGGCCGGCACGCTGTCGGGTGGCGAGCAGCAGATGCTGGCCATCGGCCGCGCGCTCATGGGCAAGCCGCGCCTGCTGCTGCTCGACGAGCCCTCCTTCGGGCTCGCGCCACTCATCGTGAAGGACATCTTCTCGATCATGCGGCGCATCAACAAGGAAGAGCGCGTGTCGATCCTGCTGGTGGAGCAGAACGCCAAGCTCGCGCTCGACCTGGCCGACTCGGCCTACCTCCTAGAAACCGGCCGCATCGTGCTCTCGGGCACCGCCGCCGACATCCGCCGCAACGACGCAGTCCGTAAAGCCTATTTGGGCGAATAGGGGCCACACACCGATGAATGCATTCCTGCACCAACTGCTGGCGGGCCTGGCCACCGGCGGCATCTACGCCAGCGTTGCGCTGGCGCTGGTGATGATCTACCAGGCCACGCACCACATCAACTTCGCGCAGGGCGAGATGGCGATGTTCTCGACCTTCATCGCCTGGAGCCTCATGCAGGCCGGCCTGCCGTACTGGGCCGCCTTCGTCGCGACCGTGGCGCTGTCCTTCGTGCTCGCGGCTGTGGTGGAGTTCACCGTGATCCGGCCCATGCACGACAAGCCGGCGCTGTCGGTGGTGGTGGTGTTCATCGGCCTGCTGGTGATCTTCCACAGCCTGGCGGGCTGGCTCTTCGGCTACACCATCAAGCAGTTCCCCAGCCCGTTCCCGTCGGACGCGTGGTTCGGCAGCGCCATGATGTCGGCGCATGAGATGGGCGCCATCGGCGTCACGCTGCTGGTGGTGCTGCTGCTGTTCGCGTTCTTCCGCTTCACGCCGCTGGGCCTGGCGATGCGCGCCGCGGCGCAGAACGCGGCCTCGTCGCGGCTGGTGGGCATCAACGTCGGGCGCATGCTGATGCTGGGCTGGGGCCTGGCCGGCGCCATCGGCGCGGTGGCCGGGATGATGGTCGGGCCCGTGGTCTTTCTCGACCCGCACATGATGACCGGCGTTCTGCTGTACGCCTTTGCCGGCGCGCTCATCGGCGGCATCGACAGCCCCGTGGGCGCGGTGCTCGGCGGCTTCATCGTCGGCGTGCTCGAAAACCTCATCGGCACCTACGTGGTGGGCACCGAACTCAAGCTGTCGGTGGCGCTGGTGCTGATCGTCGGCGTGCTCATCGTCAAGCCTTCCGGCCTTATGGGCCGCAAGCTGGTCACCCGGGTCTGATCGCATGAACTCTCCCCAAGCTTCCTCCCTGCCGACCGCCATGGCACCGCTCGCTGGGTCGGCCGATGCACGCGCCACCGCCAAGCCCTCGCGCTCGCCGCTCGTGTGGGTCGGCCTGCTGATCGTGCTGGCCATCGGCATCACCTTCGTGGCGCGCGGCTACCAGCTGTTCCAGGCGACCATGGTGATCTCGTATGCCATTGCGCTCTTGGGCCTGAACATCCTCACGGGCTACAACGGGCAGATCTCGCTGGGCCACGGCGCCTTCTATGCCATTGGCGCCTACACCACCGGCATCCTCATGGAGCATGCGGGCGTGCCGTACTGGCTCACGGTGCCGGCGGCGGCCGTGGTGTGCCTGATCGTCGGCTACCTGTTCGGGCGGCCCGCGCTCAAGCTCGAAGGGCTGTACCTGGCGCTGGCCACCTTCGCGCTCGGCGTGGCGATGCCGCAGCTGCTCAAGTACAAGCACCTCGAGGCCTGGACCGGCGGCGTGCAGGGCATCGTGCTCATGAAGCCCGCCGCGCCCTTCGGCCTGCCGCTGAATGAAGACCAGTGGCTCTACCTGTTCTCGCTGTTCGTCGCGGTCGTGATGTTCTTCATTGCCCACAACCTGCTGCAAAGCGGCAGCGGCCGGGCCATGCGCGCCATCCGCGACCACGCCATGGCCTCGGAGGCGATGGGCGTGGACAACAGCCACTACAAGGCCATGACCTTCGGCGTGTCGGCCGCGTACACCGGCGTGGGCGGCGCGCTGTCGGCCATTGCGGTGCAGTTCGTGGCGCCCGATTCGTTCACGCTGTTCCTGTCGATCTCGCTGCTGGTGGGCATCGTGGTGGGCGGCGTGGGCACGCTGTACGGCGCGATCTTCGGCGCCATCTTCATCATGTTCGTGCCCTCGCTGGCCGAGAAGGTCTCCAAGGCAGCGCCCTGGGCGGTGTACGGCGTGGTGCTGATCATCTTCATGTTCGCGATGCCCGGTGGCGTGGTCGGGCTGCTGCGAAAGATCCAGGCGCGTTTCTTCAAAGCCCATGGCTGAGCCCTTGCCCGTCGTCAATCTCGAGGCTTGCGCGCCCTCGGGCCCCAGCCACCAGCGGATGGATGTCCTTGAATTCGCAGCCTCCGGGCCGGCGCTCGAGGGCGACGACTTCATCGGGAACTGCATTCTTCAGGACCCGGCCGGTGTTGTGCAGCGTGCGGAAGATCAGGTTTGTATCGCGTTCGCCTGCGGCGATGAGCGCATCCTTGATGTCTTGGTGAATGGGCGCCTCCGTCGTGGCGCAGAAGCGCGTGCCCATGTTGACGCCCTCGGCACCTAAGGCCAGCGCCGCGGCCAGGCCCCGGCCGTCCGCGATGCCGCCCGATGCGACCAGTGGGATCTTCACCTTGTCGGCTGCCGCCGCAAAAAGAACCAGGCCACCGACATCGTCTTCGCCTGGGTGACCAGCACACTCGAAGCCATCGATCGAGATGGCATCGACACCGTTGCGTTCGGCCGAGAGCGCATGTCGGTGCGCAACGTCGCGTGGTGCGTGTGATGGCGCAGTCACGTGAACTGGGTGGCCAAGGTGCGCCAGCTCGGCTGGTTCGAGACACCGGGCCGGACCGTCATGGCTGACAGAAGCGTTTGAGCGTAGCGCCAGCCCAGCCTTGGAGCGAGTGGTCAGCTTGACGCGCGGCTGCGCGCATCGCGACGGCACTTCTACGGGTCAACCATGAGGTGATGCACGACTTTGGTACGGCTTCGAGCCCGCCTTCCTTGCCTAACATCGTGTCGCAGCCTCGAACCTGCTATGAAAGGTGGGTTCTGGACTGCCGAACTGCCGGTCGTGCGCCAGCCCGCGCTTGGCACCGCCGCGTATTCCGCCCGGATCGGTGCAAGGGCCCATGGCGGGGGAGGGCGCGTTCCACGGCAGTGCGCAAAGAATCGCTTAACACTCAATGAACGAGACGAGGAGATGAAGAGAATGATCACGAGTTCTGCAGCCGAGCGTGCCGACACGACGGTGTCATCCCTCGTGTTTCGCGCGCTGCGCGGACATCCGGATCGGGTGGCCTTTTCCTGGAGCGGTGGGCGCCTCACCTATGCGGACACCCTGGCGCTGATTGGGAAGCTGCAGTTCGCATTGGCGCCCAAGGAGGGCGGCCATCCGTTTCGCGTGGCCTTGCTCAGCGCGAACCGTGCGGAGGCCTGGTGCGCCGAGGCGGCCGTGCAGGCACTGCGCGGATCGGTCACCTGGCTGCACCCGCTCGGCTCTCTGACGGATCACCTGGAACAGATCACGGACGCGCAGGTCGATGCGCTGATCCTCGACGCCGGTGTCTTCAAGGAACATGGCGCGGACCTCGCCAAGAGACTGCCGCAGTCAGTCACTGTCTGGACACTCGGAGCGGCAGACTTCGGAAAGAACCTGCTGGCGGCGGCGGAGGAAGTCGGTGCGGCCCTTGCTCGGGACCTGTCGGCGTTAGATGACATCGCGATCCTCAACTACACCGGCGGGACGACCGGAAAGTCGAAGGGCGCCGTGCGACGCCAACGCGCGCAGGGCGCCATGGCGCTTGCCGTTGAGGCGAACTTCGAGCTGCCGGCGGTGCCACGATTCCTGGCGGTTGCACCGATTAGTCACGTGGGTGGAACTTTGGTGACGCCGGTGCTGCTGCGGGGTGGCACGGTCGAGTTGATGCCCCGCTTTCACCCGGCACAGCTCTTGGCCATCGTGGAGCGCGAGCGCATCAACATGACCATGCTAGTCCCCACGATGATCTACATGCTGCTGGACGATCCGGCGCTGTCGACCACCGATCTGTCTTCGCTCGAACTCATGATCTACGGTGCGTCGCCGATGTCACCGACACGGCTGCTGGAAGGGCTGGAGCGCATCGGACCCATCTTCTCGCAGTTCTACGGCCAGACCGAGTGCTACCCGATCAGCCTCTTGCAAAAGAGCGACCATCGCGTGAACCGGTCGGATCTCTTCAGTTCTTGCGGCAGGGCTGTCGCGTTGACGGAGGTCCGGCTGCTGGACGACGAAGGAAACCGAGTCGATACCGGAGAGGCGGGGGAGATCTGTGTTCGAGCGCCCTATGCCATGGAGTCGTACTGGCAACGGGAAGACCTTACACGCGACACCATCGCCGACGGCTGGGTTCGAACCGGCGATGTTGCACGCCAGGATGCCGAGGGCTACCTCTTCATCGTCGATCGCAAGAAGGACATGATCGTGAGTGGCGGTTTCAATGTCTTCCCTCGTGAAGTCGAAGACGTGCTGACGAGCGATCCTGCCGTCTCGATGGCCGCGGTAATCGGCGTTCCGGACGCGAAATGGGGCGAGACCGTCCTTGCCATCGTGGTGGCGCGTCCCGGCTTCCAGGTGGACTCGGAGCGACTGATCGATCTGGTGAAGGAACGCAAGGGTGCTCCGCATGCGCCGAAGAGCGTGGAGGTCGTGACAACGCTGCCGCTCACGGCGCTGGGGAAGATCGACAAGAAGGCGCTGCGTCAGCCCTACTGGGGAGAAGTGGCGCGACAGGTTGCATGAGCGTCGGCGATCGCCGCACTCGCGCGGTGCAGGCGTCGTTGCTTCGCAGTCCGGCCCATACCCGCTGCTCAAAGTCATCGAGCCCCACTATCCAGTGGCGGGCCGAGGCCGTCGGCCCTACCCGCTGCAAGCCATGCTGCGCGTGCACCTGATGCAGAACTGGTTCGCTCTGAGCGACCCGGCGATGGAAGAAGCCCTGTATGAGATCGCCTCGCTGCGCACGTTCGCCGGACTCGGTCTGGAGGCGATCCCCGATGAGACGACCATCCTGAACTTCCGTCACCTGCTGGAAGCCAGCGATCTGGCCGAAGACATCTTCAAGCAGGTCAACGCCCACCTGGCCAGGAAGGGGTTGCTCCTGAAGCGCGGCTCCATCGTGGACGCAACCATCATTGCGGCGCCCAGCTCCACCAAGAACAGTACCGGCGAGCGAGACCCCGAGATGCACCAGACGAAGAAGGGCAACCAGTGGCACTTCGGGATGAAGGCGCACATCGGCGTGGACGCCGAGTCGGGACTGGTGCA
>NZ_AKIW01000063.1 GCF_000282635.1 Variovorax sp. CF313 | reverse complement strand
CTTCGGCGTGCTCATCGAGCGGCTGCTCCTGCGCTGGATCTACAAGCTCGACCACCTCTACGGCCTGCTGCTCACGCTGGGCCTCACGCTGCTGATCGAGGGCGTGTTCCGCTCCATCTACGGCGTCTCGGGCCTGCCCTACGACGCGCCCGATGCGCTGTCGAGCGCCACCGACCTTGGCTTCATGGTGCTGCCCAACTACCGCGCATGGGTGGTGGTGGCATCGCTGGTGGTGTGCTTCGCCACCTGGTACGTGATCGAGAAGACCCGCATCGGCGCCTACCTGCGCGCCGGCACCGAGAACCCGCGCCTGGTGGAGGCCTTCGGCGTCAACGTGCCGCTGATGATCACGCTGACCTACGCCTTCGGCGCCGGGCTGGCGGCCTTTGCCGGCGTGCTCGCCGCGCCCGTCATCCAGGTGTCGCCGCTGATGGGGCAGAACCTCATCATCGTGGTGTTCGCCGTGGTCGTGATCGGCGGCATGGGCTCGATCATGGGCGCCATCCTCACCGGCCTCGGGCTCGGCGTGATCGAGGGGCTTACCAAGGTTTTCTATCCGGAGGCATCCTCCACCGTCGTGTTCGTGATCATGGTCATCGTGCTGCTCATCCGTCCGGCCGGCCTGTTCGGCAAAGAAAAATAAGGCGGACGGCATGAACATGAAAAAGATATCCACCGTCGTCTACGCGCTGCTGCTGCTCGCACTGGTCCTGGCACCGTTCTTCGGCGCCTACCCGGTGTTCGTGATGAAGCTGATGTGCTTCGCGCTCTTCGCGGCCGCATTCAACCTGCTGCTGGGCTTCACCGGGCTCCTGTCCTTCGGGCATGCGGCATTCCTCGGCGGCTCGGCCTACGTGGCGGGCCATGCGATCAAGGTCTGGGGCCTCACGCCCGAGCTGGGGCTGATCGCGGGCACGCTCACCGGCGCCGCCCTCGGCTGGCTCTTCGGCGTGCTGGCGATCCGCCGGCAGGGCATCTACTTCGCGATGATCACGCTGGCGCTCGCGCAGATGATGTTCTTCGTCGCGCTGCAGGCCAAGTTCACCGGCGGCGAGGACGGCCTGCAGGGCGTGCCGCGCGGCAAGCTCTTCGGCGTGATCGACCTGTCGAACGACCTCACCATGTACTACGTGGCGCTGGTCATCGTGGTCGCGGCTTTCCTGCTGATCGTGCGCACCATCCATTCGCCCTTCGGGCAGGTGCTCAAGGGCATCAAGGAGAACGAGCCGCGCGCGCTCTCGCTGGGTTACGACGTGAGCCGCTTCAAGCTGCTGGCCTTCGTGATCTCGGCGGCGCTGTCGGGCTTGGCCGGTTCGCTCAAGACGCTGGTGCTGGGTTTCGCCACGCTGTCGGACGTGCACTGGACCGCCTCGGGCCAGGTCATCCTGATGACGCTGGTGGGCGGCCTCGGCACGCTCTCGGGCCCGCTGGTGGGCTCGGCGGTGGTGGTGCTGCTGGAGAACAAGATCGGCGAACTCGGCAACCTGCTCGCGCGCATCACCACGGTGGACTGGTTCAACACGCTGGGCGAGTCGGTGACCATGGTCACGGGCCTGATCTTCGTGATCTGCGTGCTGGCCTTCCGCAAGGGGATCATGGGCGAGATCAATAGGGTCCTTGAGCGTTTGAAAGCCAAATAACACCGGATCGTCGGTTCAGCATTAACGAACACTTTTTAACGGGAACACAAATGAAAATTGAAGGCAAGGTATTCGTCGTGGCCGGGGGCGCTTCGGGCCTCGGCGAAGGCACGGCGCGCATGCTGGCTGCAAACGGCGGCAAGGTGGTGATCGCCGACATGCAGGCCGACAAGGGCGAAGCCGT
>NZ_AKIW01000062.1 GCF_000282635.1 Variovorax sp. CF313 | reverse complement strand
GGCCATCGGGGGCGCCGTCGGCTCCATCGCAAGCCAGGCAGTAGGTATCGCCATCGGCGCTCAAGATGGCTTCAGCTGGAAGGGGGTGGCTCTGGGGGCTATTGGCGGTGCGGTATCAGCGGGCTTGGGTGGCGCAAACGTACTTCCCGACACGGGCAACGCGTTTGTCAACGGAGCAATGCGTGGAGCCCTCGGCAGCACCATCACACAAGGCGTTGCAGTCGTGACCGGGCTGCAAGACAAGTTCAGCTGGAAGAGCGTGGCAGCCAGTGCGGTAAGCGCTGGCGTAAGCCAGGGGCTGAACTCAGCGATGCAGTACGACCCCAAAGTGCAGTTCGATTTCGGGAAGAGCTTTGTTTCCGGATTCGGTGGCGCTCTGGTGGGGACAGTCGTACGGGGCGGCAAGATCAGTGGCGCGCAAATTGCGGCAGACGCGTTCGGCAACATCATTGGGGATGCTCTTGCAAAGGCCAATAATGTGCCGGGGGTAGTTAGCGCACAAGAGAAGGCGCGCATCCTGGGGTACTTTGCAGACGGGCCTGGCACCGGGTTTGATCTTGTGGGGGCTCCGCCTGCGCGCCCCTCCGCTAACGATGTGGCTGTGCCCCAAGCTCATATGGCAAACGTATTGGCCTCATCAAGCGACGGCGGCGGGCAGCCCGTGAGATTTTCACGCGGCAATCCCGTGTCGACGGGCACGGCGCTCGATGCCAGCGGCGCCTTAGATGCCATCAACTCGGCCTTCACCCTGGGGAGTGACTCGGCTGAAATGCTGCGCGCCATCAGAGTCGATGGCACGGCTGAGACCTGGAGCCCCACTCAGTCCCTCATGTATTCCGACGGCAATGGCTACCCACTGAGTAAAGCCGGGCTGTTTCTGGATGGCATGCTGTCAGGAAGCAATTTCACGCGGGGAATGGTTGATAGCAGCACGCTAAACAGCGAGCAGTGGATGATGGTCAACGGTCGTTTGGGTCATCTGAACGACAACTATGACAGTCCCGGTTTGTGGCGCGACATCAAGACTGGTTTCGATGGCGTGTTCGGCATCCAGCCAAATGACCTTTTGACGCCCGATTTAGCGCGAGAGAAGGGCATGCTCATCGCGCTGCAAATCAACGATCTGAACAATCGCAACAGCAACTTGCTTGGGCCAGACTTCCAGCCGCGTTTTCCTGCACTGTCGGGGCTCCCGATCAACCCGGAGGTGTGGAACGACACGCCCCCAGCAACGACGACAATTTTCGAAGCTGCGCGTCAAAATCGCGTCAGGATCAACACAGCGGGTTCTTCGTCGGGATGGAAGAACTTGGGCGCGACCTTTGGGAGCGCGGTGTACAACGCAGCCTTGGCCGAGAGCGGGCAACCCGGGCCGATGCTGGCGCAGCCGAATGCGGCAGAGATGAACGCGGGGTTCGCGACGCTGGGGGCGGCCCTGTCGATCGGCAACGAAGTCGGTGGGCCGATAGTTGTGGGAGGATTGCTTGCCAGAGCAGAATCAGTTGCGATTAGTCGATCAGCCAGCAGCCGCCTAGAGGGATCAACAAGAGGGTTGATTGCGCGTAGCGATGATCTCGTTGACGGGTTGGACATGTTCGGCAGGCCCATATCAGCCCGTACACAAAAAATCCTTGACAATTTCGGCAATGCTCGTCGCGTCCTAGTTGAGGACGCCCGTGGCAATACATCACCGGTTCTAATCGTTGAGGGACTTGGGCGACGTGAGGTGAAAGTAAGCGATCTTGGACGATTGCAAGCCGCAACTGGGAATGAGTTTTCACTCTTCCGAGGACCAAACGGAGAACGTGTATTGCTTCAAGGCCAGCTCAATGAGCTTGCAATCCCGAATCGGTATGTAGGAAATGGATGGAAGTGGTCTGGTCACTCACATCCGTATGGTGTTGAGGCAAGTTCAGCGGACAGGCTGGTCCTTCAGGCCTTTGGCCAAGAGAAGTCAGTTATTAAGGGCGCAGCTACTGGCGAGCAAAGAACGTTTACTCAGTTTCAAGACCTATCAAATTGGCTGCCCGGAAGATAAAAATGAATATTCCACAATTGATTTGCCCGATATGCAATAAACCTATTGAGGAGGGGCAGTCGCGCTTTTATTTTCCTAAGCTGCATCCATCTCACGAGCTAGCTGATCTGCATGGGGTACTGCACTTGGACTGCATTCGCTCGATTGATCGCTCTCGACACGTCGGTCAAGCTCTAGCTGTTCTCACAGCGGAGCTTGCAAGTCATTCAAAGACAGCGCCCCTTCTTTTGAGGGATGGCAATATTATTTTGCGCGACTTTAGGCTGGATGAATCTCGAATTGAGATAGCTGATTACGAAAATTTTTGCGAAATCAGCCTTCCCATTAACTCGTTAAAAAATATTCAAGAGAGCACTTCGAAAGAAGCAATAGCACTTGGCCTTCAAATACTACACATTAACCAAGATCAATTTTTAGAAATTGAATTCAAGAAGCCGGCCTTTACGGTTGATCTTCCAACCCTTTCGTTCAGCAGATTCGTATCTATGTTGATCGCAGCGAACGTCTTGCAGTAGATTGAAGGAATGACTACATCGGTGAAGGGTTAGAGAACGGTCCTTCGCGCGCGACGCGCCTTGATATCGACGACGCGGGCGTGGGCAAGGTCACGACCTACGCCTATGACCTGGGCGGCCGGCGCATCCGCGAGACCACCGTGCAGGGCGGCGTCACCTACCAGGACAACCAGATGGCCTACGACGCACTGGGCCGCCTGCGCTGGTTGGCCGACACCAACGCCTACATCACTATCGACT
>NZ_AKIW01000061.1 GCF_000282635.1 Variovorax sp. CF313 | reverse complement strand
CCAAGTACAAGTTCACGCGCGAGCGGCAGGACGCCTTCGCCATCGCCAGCGTCGAACGCGCCAAGAAGGCCACCGACACCGGCCTCTTCAAGGACGAGATCGCGCCCGTCACCGTCAAGGGGCGCGGCGGTGAGACCGTGATCTCGGTCGACGAGGGCCCGGGCAAGGTCAAGCTCGACAAGATCCCCACGCTCAAGCCCGCGTTCAAGAAGGAGGGCGGCACCATCACCGCCGCATCGAGCTCGTCGATCAACGACGGCGCGGCTGCGCTGGTGATGATGACCGAGTCGCACGCCAGGAAGATCGGTGCCAAGCCTATCGCCCGCCTCGTCGGCCATGCCACGCACGCGCAGCAGCCGGAGTGGTTCTCGACCGCCCCGGTCGGCGCCGTCGCCAAGCTGTTCAAGAAGACCGGCTGGACCGTCAAGGACGTCGACCTCTGGGAAGTGAACGAGGCCTTCGCCGTGGTGCCGATGGCGCTGATACACGAGCTCGACGTGTCGCACGAGATCGTCAACGTGAACGGCGGCGCGTGCGCGCTGGGCCACCCGATCGGTGCGAGCGGTGCGCGCATCATGGTCACGCTGATCCATGCGCTGAAGGCGCGCGGCAAGAAGCGCGGCGTGGCCACCTTGTGCATCGGCGGGGGCGAAGGAACCGCCGTCGCTATCGAACTGGTGTGAGGACTGCACCATGTTGCTGAGTACTGACCAGGAAGCAATTCGCGACGCGGTGCGCGATTTCTCGCAAGCCGAACTCTGGCCCAACGCCGCGAAGTGGGACCGCGAGCACAGCTTTCCCAAGGAGGCTCACCAAGGCCTTGCGGCACTGGGTGCTTACGGCATCTGCGTACCCGAGGAAGACGGTGGCGCGGGCCTCGACTACCTCACGCTCGCGCTGGTGCTCGAAGAAATCGCGGCCGGCGACGGCGGCACCAGCACCGCCATCAGCGTGACCAACTGCCCCGTCAACGCCATCCTCATGCGCTATGGCAACGCGCAGCAGAAAAAGAAGTGGCTCGAGCCGCTGGCGCAGGGCCGGATGCTCGGCGCCTTCTGCCTTACCGAGCCGCAAGCCGGCAGCGATGCATCGAGCCTGCGCACCACCGCGCGCAAGGACGGCGACGGCTACGTGATCGACGGTGTGAAGCAG
>NZ_AKIW01000060.1 GCF_000282635.1 Variovorax sp. CF313 | reverse complement strand
CGGCGGCTGCTCGACCTTCGTCGGTACCGCCGCCGCCGCATCGCTGGCATGGAACTTCACCACCAGCGGCACGATCAGCAGCGCCACGATGTTGATGATCTTGATCAGCGGATTCACCGCCGGGCCGGCAGTGTCCTTGTAGGGGTCGCCCACGGTGTCGCCGGTGACGGCGGCCTTGTGCGTCTCGCTGCCCTTGCCGCCGAAGTGGCCGTCCTCGATGTACTTCTTGGCGTTGTCCCAGGCGCCGCCGCCCGTGCACATGCTGATCGCGACGAACAGGCCGGTGACGATGGTACCCATCAGCAGCCCGCCCAGCGCCTTCGGCCCGAGCACCAGGCCCACGATGATCGGCACCAGCACCGGCAGCAGTGACGGGATCATCATTTCCTTGATGGCCGCGCCGGTCAGCATGCCCACGGCCTTGCCGTACTCGGGCTTGCCGGTGCCTTCCATGATGCCGGGGATCTCGCGGAACTGGCGGCGCACTTCTTCCACCACCGCGCCGGCCGCACGGCCCACGGCTTCCATCGCCATCGCACCGAACAGGTAAGGGATCAGGCCGCCGATGAAGAGGCCGACGATCACCATCGGGTCGCTCAGGTTGAAGCTGATGTTCAGCCCGAAGCTCTCGAGCTTGTGCGTGTAGTCGGCAAAGAGCACCAGCGAGGCGAGGCCGGCCGAGCCGATGGCGTAGCCCTTGGTCACAGCCTTGGTGGTATTGCCGACCGCGTCGAGCGGATCGGTCACGGCGCGCACGCTGTCGGGCAACTCGCTCATCTCGGCGATGCCGCCGGCGTTGTCGGTGATGGGGCCGTAGGCGTCGAGCGCGACCACGATGCCGGCCATGCTCAGCATCGAGGTGGCCGCCACTGCGATGCCGAACAGGCCCGCCAGCGAATAGGACGCCAGGATCGCGATGCACACGAAGATCACCGGCCACGCCGTCGAGCGCATCGACACGCCGAGGCCCGCGATGATGTTGGTGCCGTGGCCAGTGGTCGAGGCCTGCGCGATGTGCTGCACGGGCTTGTACTGGGTGCCGGTGTAGTACTCGGTGATCCACACCAGGGCGGCCGTCAGCGCAAGGCCGACGAAGCAGGCGCCGAACAGCTTGAGCTGGCTGCCGCTCGGTGCAATGGCGTTGTCGGGAATCAGCCAGCTGGTGACGAACCAGAACGCGACCAGCGACAGCACGCCCGCCACGGCCAGGCCCTTGTAGAGGGCCGGCATCACGTTGACCATGCCCGGCGATGCCTTCACGAAGAAGCAGCCGATGATCGACGCGATGATCGACACGCCGCCCAGCGCCAGCGGATACAGCACCGCGTTGGTCGGCGCCGCCGTGACCATCAGCGCGCCCAGCACCATGGTGGCGATGAGCGTCACGGCGTAGGTCTCGAACAGGTCGGCCGCCATGCCGGCGCAGTCGCCGACGTTGTCGCCCACGTTGTCCGCGATCACCGCCGGATTGCGCGGGTCGTCTTCGGGAATGCCGGCCTCGACCTTGCCCACCAGGTCGGCGCCGACGTCGGCGCCCTTGGTGAAGATGCCGCCGCCCAGGCGCGCGAAGATCGAGATCAGCGAGGAGCCGAAGGCAAAGCCGATCAGCGGATTGAGGATGGCCGAGAGGCCGTGGGCCCCGGCCGGAATGCCGCCAGCGGACAGCACCCAGTAGAAGACCGACACGCCCAGCAGGCCCAGCCCCACCACCAGCATGCCGGTGATGGCGCCGCCGCGGAATGCCACGTCGAGCGCCGGGCCGATCCCGTGCGTGGCCGCCTGTGCCGTGCGCACATTGGCGCGCACCGATACGTTCATGCCGATGAAGCCGCAGGCACCCGAGAGCACCGCGCCCACGATGAAGCCGACCGCCGTGGTCAGGTCGAGGAAGATGGCGATGAGGATGGTGAGCACCACGCCGACGACGGCGATGGTGCTGTACTGCTTGGCGAGGTAGGCAGAGGCGCCGGCCTGGATGGCCGCCGCGATCTCCTGCATGCGGGCGTTGCCCGGGTCCTTCGCGAGAATCCAACTTCGGGCCCAGAAACCGTAGGCCACGGCCACGAGGCCGCAGACGATGGCCAGTATCAGGGGGGTGTTGCCGATCATGCTTTGCTTCTCCATTCGTTCGTTGTGACTTGTGGAGACGGACAGCATGGGCCCTGCGTGCAACGCGTACGGGACCATGTTTTCCGCCGCGTTGCTTCCTCGAAGCTCGCAGCACCTGGGGTGCGGAGCCGATTGGCCAACGGTTGCAATTTACAGGCAAAAACGAGCGTGCGTGCGACGGGTCGGTGACGCGGAAAGTAAACTCCGGGTTTGTCCCCATCCCTCTCATACTTTTCAACTACTCGAAAAACGTCATGTCCTTCGACAAAGTTTCCCCCGGCAAGAACGTCCCCGATGCCTTCAACGTCGTGATCGAAATCCCGATGAACGCCGATCCGATCAAGTACGAAGTCGACAAGGAATCCGGCGCGATCTTCGTCGACCGCTTCATGACGACGGCCATGTACTACCCGGCCAACTACGGCTACGTGCCGCAGACCCTGTCGGGCGATGGCGACCCGGTGGACGTGCTGGTGATTGCCCCATACCCACTGCTGCCGGGCGTGGTGGTGCCGTGCCGCCCCTTGGGCATCCTGATGATGGAAGACGAGGCCGGCGTCGACGGCAAGGTGCTGGCCGTGCCCACCGACAAGGTGCTGCCGATCTACAGCCACTGGAAGTCAGTCGACGACGTGAACCCGATGCGCCTGAAGGCCATCAGCCACTTCTTCGAGCACTACAAGGACCTGGAAGCCGGCAAGTGGGTCAAGGTGCTGGGCTGGGAAGGCATCGACGCCGCCAAGAAGGAAGTCCTGGACGGCATCGCCGCCTACAAGAAGTAATCAGCCCCGGACCGCATCGCCAGCCTGCCGCATCCACTCGCGGTTGACCGACCTGGCGTGCGAGTTCCAGTGGCGGGCGGCCTGCTGGAGTTCGTCCCATTGGCGCTGCGCCGCAGCGGCGTCGCCTTGCTGCGCCAGCCAGACCACATAGCTTGCGCGCGCCTCGACCGTGTTGTATTTGCTCAATGCGGCTTCGAAGGCTTCGCGCGCTTCCGTGTTGCGCCCGTCGGCCGCCAGTGCGCGGGCCGTCAGCACGGCGACTTCGTCGTTGCGGTAATCGTCGCGCGTGCTGCGCAGGGTCTGCAAGGCCTGCAGTGCGTCACGACCCGCCGAAGGGCCGCCTGCGGCCATCAGCGCGCTGGCGAGGCCGAATTGCAATTCGGGATCGGAGGCGAGCGGACCCTTCAGCGCGTCGCGGTAGTGGCCGACGGCATCGGCGGCCTGGCCCTTGTCGAGTGCGGCCTTGGCAAGGCGCAGCTTGTTCTGCGCCGTGGGCGCGAGGTCGTAGGCCTCGGTGGCCGCGCGGTATTCGCGCTCGGGATCGATGAAGCCGATGGCCGCGTTCGCCACCTTCCCCGCGGTGCGCTGCATGCGCGAGGCGGGCAGGTACTCGACCATGAAGTACACGATGCTGCCCAGCAGCGGGAAGCTGAAAAGGATGATGAGCCAGTACATCTGCTTGCCGTGGCGCATCGCATGCACGGCAAAGAACAGCGCAATGAGGACGTGCAGCCCCAGTCCGAAGAGTGGCATTGGTTTCTTTGTGTTGTTGTCGAATCGGGCGCCTTTATAGCAGCCCCGAATGGCACAACTCAGGCGGACCTGAAGGGGCTGCGCTCGCCCAGGTGGTCCATGTAGTTCTCGATGCCCGCACCCTCGCGCTCCAGGAAGCGCTCGACTGCATCGGCGAACGAGGGATGCGCCAGCCAGTGGGCACTGGTGGTCTTCACCGGCATCAGCGCGCGCGCCATCTTGTGCTCGCCCTGGGCGCCGCCCTCGAAGCGCTGGGCGCCATGTTCGATGCACCAGGCCAGCGGCTGGTAGTAGCAGGCCTCGAAATGCAGGCAGTCGACGCGCTCCAGCGCACCCCAGTAGCGGCCATAGGCGACCAACGGCCTGTCGGACTGCGTCGAGAGGGCGATCAGGCTGGCGGCCATCGGCTTGCCGTTGCGCTCGGCGATGAACAGCAGCCAGGCTTCGGGCATGGTGTCGGCCATGCGCCGGAAGAAGTCGCGCGTGAGGTAGGGCGGGTTGCCATGCTCGCGGTAGGTGCGTTCGTAGCAGCGGTAGAAAAAGTCCCAATCGGCCTTCGAGATGTCGGCGCCGCGCGACCAGCGGAAGCTCACGCCCGCGTCGGCCACCTTGCGGCGCTCCTGGCGGATCTTCTTGCGCTTGTCGTGGGAGAGGCTGGCGAGGAAGGCGTCGAAGTCCGCGTAGCCGGTGCCGGCCGAGGGTGCCGTGTTCGTCCAGTGGAATTGCACGGTGTTGCGCAGCATCAGGCCGGCTTCGACGCAGGCGGCGATGTCCGCCTCGGCGCCGAACAGCAGGTGCAGCGACGACAGTTCCTCCTGTTTGCACAGCGCGACGAGCCCTTGCACCAGCAATGTGCGGCTCTGCGCATCGCGTGCCAGCAGCCGCGCGCCGGGCACGGGCGTGAAAGGCACTGCAACCACGGCCTTCGGGTAGTAGGCCAGCCCGTGCTGCTCGTAGGCGTTGGCCCAGGCCCAGTCGAACACGTACTCGCCGTACGAATGGTCCTTGATGTAGAACGGGCACGCCGCCTGCAACTGCTCACCTTGCCACAGCGTGACGAACTGCGGCACCCATCCGCTGTCCGGCGAGGCGCTGCGGCTGTCATTCAGCGCCGCAAGGTATTCGTGGCGCATGAAAGGCGAGGGCTCGGCCTCGGCGGCCAGCAGCGCGTTCCATGCTTCCGGGCTCAGGTCCGACGGCGACGACAGAACCCGAATGACATAATCGTTCAAGCCTTTTTCTTCCTTCTGTATGACGCTCAAGCTCGCCATCGCGCAACTCAATTTTGTGGTGGGCGACCTCGCCGGCAACGCGAAAAAGATCGTCGACGCCGCGCGCCAGGCCCATGCACAGGGCGCGCGTCTCTTGTTGACGCCCGAACTCTCGATTGCCGGCTATGCGGCGGAGGACCTGTTCCTCCGTCCCGCCTTCACCGAAGCCTGTGATGATGCCGTGAAAGGCATTGCTGCCGCTCTGGCCGACCTCAAAGACATGGTCGTGGTGGTGGGGCATCCAACCGGCGGCAGCCTGCGCAGTCGCTCGGTGGCCGTGCAAATGCGCCACAACGCGGCCAGCGTCATCAAGGAAGGCCGCATCCTCGAAACCTACGCCAAGCGCGAACTGCCGAACTACCAGGTGTTCGACGAGCGCCGGTATTTCACGCCGGGGCAGGGCACTTGCGTGTTCGAGGCGGGCGGGGTTTCCGTTGGACTGCTGATCTGCGAGGACGCCTGGTTCGACCAGCCGGCCGAGCTGGCCCGCGACGCCGGCGCCGAGGTGCTGGCCGTGATCAACGCCTCGCCCTATCACGTGGGCAAGGAGGGCGAGCGCGTCGCGCGCATGGCCGACCGAGCGCGTGCCGTGGGGCTGCCGCTGGTGTATGCGCACCTGGTCGGCGGGCAGGACGAGGTGGTGTTCGATGGCGCTTCGTTCGCGCTGCAGGCCGATGGCACCACCGCCATGCAGGCGGAGAGCTTCCGGGAGAAGCTGGTCTTCGCGCAGCTGGAGCGCACGCCCCGGGGCAGCGTCGGCTTCGTGGCCGAGCCGGCTGCCATCGCACCCCCGCGCGACGCCGAAGCACAGCTCTGGGACGCACTGGTGCTGGGCGTGCGCGACTACGTCGGCAAGAACGGTTTTCCGGGCGCCATCCTGGGGCTTTCGGGCGGTATCGACTCCGCATTGGTGCTTGCGATCGCGGTCGATGCACTGGGCAAGGACAAGGTTCGCGCGGTGATGATGCCTTCGCCTTATACCGCCGACATCAGCTGGATCGATGCGCGCGACATGGCCGGCCGCCTGGGCGTGCGCTACGACGAGATTTCGATCAAGCACACCTTCGAATCCTTCAAGGATGCGCTGGCAGAGGAATTCAAGGGCCGGCCCGAAGACACGGCGGAGGAAAACATCCAGGCCCGCATCCGCGGCACGCTGCTGATGGGGCTGTCGAACAAGTTCGGCGCCATCGTGCTCACTACGGGCAACAAGAGCGAGATGGCCACCGGCTACTGCACACTCTACGGCGACATGGCGGGCGGTTTCGCGGTCATCAAGGACCTGCTCAAGACCACCGTGTTTGCGCTGGCGCGCTGGCGCAATGCCCACGATCCGTACGGCATGGGGGCGGCGCCGATCCCCGAGCGGATCATCACGCGGCCTCCCAGCGCCGAGCTGCGCCCCGATCAGACCGACCAGGACAGCCTGCCGCCCTACGACATCCTTGACGGCATCCTGGCACGCTACATGCAGGACGACGAAGGCATCGACGAGATCATTGCCGCGGGCTACGACCGCGCGGTGGTCGAGCGGGTTGCGCGGCTCATCAGGATCAACGAATACAAGCGGCGTCAGGCGCCGGTAGGCATCCGGGTCACCCACCGAAGCTTCGGCAAGGATTGGCGTTACCCTATCACCAGCAAATTCAACGAAACCGCCGGAGCGCAAAAACCATGAAGCAGATCACCGCCATCGTCAAACCCTTCAAGCTCGAGGACGTGCGCGAGGCCTTGGCCGAAGTGGGCGTTACCGGACTGACCGTCACCGAGGTCAAGGGCTTCGGCCGCCAGAAGGGGCACACCGAGCTCTACCGCGGCGCCGAATACGTGGTCGACTTCCTGCCCAAGATGAAGGTGGAAGTTGTCGTCAACGAGGCCGATGTGGAACGCTGCATCGAGGCCATCGTCAGCTCGGCGCGCACCGGGAAGATTGGCGACGGGAAGATTTTCGTGACGGACGTGGAGCGCATCGTGCGGATCCGCACCGGCGAAGAAAACGAGAACGCAGTCTGAAGCAAAAGCCTCCGGCAACGGGGGCCTTTTTTCGAACCGCGCGCCTTAGAGGTTTTCCGACAGCCTGTCTTCGCGCGGGTGGAGCGGCACTTCGGCGCGCAGCGCCGTGAGCAGTTCGGGCACGTCGGTACCGGTGCGGATCAGTTCCATCTGCCATTCGCCCATGAAGCCTTCGCGCACGCTGTGCGCCAGGAAGCCCAGCAGGCCGTCGTAATAGCCGGCGGTGTTGAGGATGCCGGTCGGCTTGTCGTGATAGCCGAGCTGGCGCCAGGTCCAGATCTCGAACAGTTCCTCGAAGGTGCCGATGCCGCCCGGCAGGGCGACAAAGGCGTCGGCGCGCTCGCCCATCATGGCCTTGCGCTCGTGCATGGTGTCGACCACATGCAGTTCATCGCACAGCGGGTTGGCCAGTTCTTTGTCGACCAGTGCCTTGGGGATAATGCCGACCACGCGGCCGCCGGCGAGGCGGGTGGCCTCGGCCACCGTGCCCATCAGGCCGGTGCGGCCGCCGCCATAGACCAGTTGGCCGCCATGCCGGCCGATCCATTGGCCGACCGCTTGTGCGGCCTGGGAAAACTCGGGGCGCTCGCCGGGGCGCGAGCCGCAATACACGCAAATCGAAAATTCAGGATTCATCCTGCCATCATGCCGCAGCCCGCAGGCCTGCTCATGACACGAATCGTTGCCACAACGCCGCCGCCCAGATGCCCCCGCAAAGCGTGAGCGAAAGCAGCACCGCGGCGCTGCCCATGTCCTTGGCGCGCTTGGAGAGGTCGTGCCACTCGGGCCCGATGCGGTCGATGGCTGCTTCGACGGCGGTGTTGAGCAGCTCGACGATCATCACCAGGATCGCGCTGCCCGCGAGCAGCGCCACCTCGGTCCAGCCGTGTCCGAGCCAGAAGGCGGCCGGGATCATCACGATCGACATGATGGCTTCCTGGCGGAAAGCGGGCTCGCTCCAGCCGGCGCGCAGGCCGTGCAGAGAAATCAGCGCGGCATGCCAGACCCGTTCGAGGCCCTTGCGGGCTTTCTGCGGATTGACGGCGGGATCGGGGAGCTTGGGCAGGGCACTCATCGGCGACTCATCGGTTTGGAGGTGATGAGCCGTGTACCGGCCCAGGCGTCGTGCCAGAACTGGCGCTCGGGGTGAAAACGCGCCAGCAGCGCCCAGACGGCGACCCAGCCGAAAATCAGGACGGTCGATTCGCCGCCCGACAGCTTGAACGGCGCAATGGCGGCCAGCGGCGGCAGAAACCAGACCCAGCTCAGCAGGTAGCGCGCCAACGCCCGGCGCTGGCTGACAGGCCGTCCGTTTGCATCGACGATGCGGATGTTCCAGGTCTTCATGGCGAGGGTCTGACCCTTGGTCCAGAACCAGACGAAGTACACGCCGAACACCACGAAAAGAAAAGCCTGAAAAAGATGGCGCCGTGAATCCATGGCGTCGCGCATCTGGCCCAGCGTGCTGAAGAGCCAGCCTGAAACGAACACCACGGCGAACAGCAGCATGCCCTCATAGAGCCAGCAGGCCATGCGGCGCCAGAGGCCCGGCACTATCGAAACAGGAGCGTGGGTTGCTGGAGGAATCTGCGAGGCGGCCTGATCGGAGCCCGACGCCTCGGGGGAGCTGGAAACCATCGGAGCCTTGGGATCAGGGGGCAGAGGGAGGTGCCTCGGCCCCAGAAGACGGCGCTGGTACCTGGGCTTCCGCCGGAACCGGCGCGGACGTGGCGCTGGCTGGCGCCGGGGGCGCAGGCGTGACGGAAACCGCCGGCGTCGTGACCGCGGGGGCTCGCTCCGGCGGCGAGGCCACCAGGATCGTTGCGGGCACGGCCGGGGGCGGCGGTGCCAGCAGGATTCTGGGCGTGTGCTGCCCTGCAGGCGTGACGGCCGGCACCGGCACGAGCTTCTGGGACGAAACCGGCCGAACGGGAACGGCTGCCCCGCGTGGCTTGGGTGGGGCGCGTTCCGCAAGCTTGCGCTTTTCTTCCTCGCTCAAGGCTTGGTACTGCTCCCATTTGACTTTGCGCTCGTCGGGTGAAATGCGCTTGACCTCGGCGAAGTTCAGGCGAGCCTGCGCACGTTGCTGGTTGCTCAGGGCAGCCCATTCGATCATGCGGCTGTGCAGGGTGGATTGATCTTCGGCCGACATGCTCGCGTAGTTGCGAGACAGCGCCAGCCATTTCCTTTTCTGGCCGACGTTCAGCGTGTTCCAGTGAACGCTGAGCGGCTTGAGGGCCTGCTGCTGCTCGGCCGTGAGTTCACTCCAGAGTGGCCTTGTGGTCGAGACGGCCTTCGGGCTGGTGGCAGACGCGGAACTTGCCGGGGTCGAGCCCTTGACCGCCGCCTCGGTGGGGGGCTGGGCGTTGGCGAGCGTCAGGCCGAAGGCTGCGACCGCAAGCGCACCCGCCCAAACGACTACGCCCGCCTGGAGCGGGCGCAACGGATGGGTAGTGTTCGCGCTGGAGATGGAGCGGCGTCGCATTCGGTTGGTGAGGGTTCAGTCGGAGGCGCTGTCGGCCTTCAGGAATTGAGCGAAACCGGGGTCGGTGTAGGCGGCGGGCGGCAGGTCGCCCGTCAGCAGCGCGGAATCCACTTCGGCCAGTTCGCTGGCGCGATCGTCCTCCTGCATCGCGCTGATGGCGATCAGGCCGGCCACGAGTGCGATCAGCGGCACCACGGAGCCGATGCGGGTCCACCAGCTGCCACCCATCGTGAGCGTATGACCCGACTGCACCGCCACAGTCGCGGTTCGCAGCTGCGGAGGCAGCTTGCGCGCGGCCACGGCCTGTGCGCGCGCCACGCGAAGCCGTTCGCCGATGTCGTGCGGCAACTCCCGATTGCCGGCCGAAAGGCGGGCAATCACGCGCTGACCGAACTGGTCTTCGGCGGTGCTGGAAGTTGATGTTGGAACCTTAGTGTTCATAGCGATATTCCCTTGGCCTTGAGCGCCTTGCTCAGAGCGTGAACGGCTCGCGAACAATGGGTTTTGACGCTGCCCTCGGAGCAGCCCATCGCAGCGGCCGTCTCTGCGACGTCCATTTCCTCCCAGTAACGCATCAGGAAAGCCTCGCGTTGACGACCCGGCAGTGCCGCGATCTGTTCCTCGATTTCGTGGAAGACCTGGGCGCGGCGGGTCGTGTCTTCGGCACTCTCCGATTCCCTAGAGTCGGTCGGCGAGACGAAGTTCTCCAGCAGGTCGAAATCTCCGTCGTCGTCGATCGATTCGAAATCGCTGAGGTTGGAGAACAGGGCACGCCGGGTTTTCTGGCGGCGGAACCAGTCGAGCGTGCAGTTCGACAGGATGCGCTGGAACAGCATCGGCAACTCGGCCGGGGGCTTGTCACCGTAGTGCTGCGCCAGCTTCATCATGCTGTCCTGCACGATATCGAGCGCAGCTTCTTCATCCCGCACGTGGTAGACCGAGCGCTTGAAAGCGCGCCGTTCGACGCTTTTCAGGAAGTCGGAGAGTTCTTGTTCAGTGGCCAAGCGAGAGGGGGCGCGAAAGGCGCGCCGCATGGGAAAAGGGGTCTGGCGATTGCGTAAGTCGCATGTGTGTTTATCGCCGCGGATTATGCCTTTGTGGCTTTACAGGGCAGCTGAAGCGAATCTGAACGCCCAGAAATGTCATAATTCGCCTTGCAAGTCAAAAGGCAAACGGGTCACGGTCCGGCGGAACATCAGTCCGCCCATGGCTTTGGCCTCAAGTCCTGGCGCGGCCCCACAAGGGTTGGCAAGGGGCACCCAAGGTATTTCGTTCCCGAAATAACACAAAGGTTGATCATGGAAATCTCCAAGGCGGAAATCGCTTCCGCAGCAGCCGCGTCCTCAGGCGCAGGCAACCCGACGCAAGAACTCATGGGCGCTGAAGTGCTGGTCAAGGCACTACAGGCCGAAGGCGTCCGGTACGTCTGGGGCTACCCGGGCGGCGCGGTTCTCTACATCTACGACGCGTTCTACAAGCAGGACACCATCCAGCACGTGCTGGTACGCCACGAGCAGGCTGCCGTCCACGCGGCCGACGGCTATGCGCGCGCCACCGGCGACGTCGGCGTGGCGCTGGTCACCTCCGGTCCTGGCCTGACCAATGCGGTCACCGGCATCGCGACGGCGTACATGGACTCGATCCCGATGGTGATCATCTCGGGCCAGGTGCCGACGGCCGCCATCGGCCTCGACGCCTTCCAGGAATGCGACACGGTCGGCATCACCCGTCCCATCGTCAAGCACAACTTCCTCGTCAAGGATCCCAAGGATCTGGCCATGACGATGAAGAAGGCCTTCCACATCGCACGCAGCGGCCGTCCCGGCCCGGTGGTGGTGGATGTGCCCAAGGACGTTTCGTTCAAGAAAACGCCTTATGCAGGCTATCCCGACAAGGTCGAGATGCGCTCGTACAACCCGGTCCGCAAAGGCCACGGCGGACAGATCCGCAAGGCGCTGCAATTGCTGCTGGCCGCGAAGCGTCCCTACATCTATACCGGCGGTGGCGTGCTGCTGGGCAACGCCACCAACGAGCTGCGCACGCTGGTCGACATGCTCGGCTATCCGGTCACGAATACGCTGATGGGCCTGGGCGCCTATCCGGCGAGCGACCGCAAGTTCCTCGGCATGCTGGGTATGCACGGCACCATCGAAGCCAACAACGCGATGCAGAACTGCGACGTGCTGCTGGCCGTGGGCGCGCGCTTCGACGACCGCGTGATCGGCAACCCCAAGCACTTCGCGCAGAACGAACGCAAGATCATCCACGTCGACATCGACCCGTCGAGCATTTCCAAGCGCGTGAAGGTCGACATCCCGATCGTCGGCGACGTGAAGGACGTGCTCACCGAGCTGATCTCGATGATCCGCGAGAGCACCACCAAGCCCGACGCCGGCGCGCTGGCCGACTGGTGGAAGACCATCGAAGCCTGGCGCTCGCGCGACTGCCTCAAGTACGACCGCGGCAACAAGGACGTGATCAAGCCGCAGTACGTGGTCGAGACCCTCTGGAACATGACCAAGGACGCCGACGCGTACATCACGTCGGACGTGGGCCAGCACCAAATGTGGGCTGCACAGTACTACCGCTTCGACGAGCCGCGCCGCTGGATCAACTCGGGTGGCCTGGGCACCATGGGTGTGGGCATTCCCTACGCCATGGGCATCAAGCTCGCGAAGCCCGATTCGGAAGTGTTCACCATCACCGGCGAAGGCTCGGTGCAGATGTGCATCCAGGAACTCTCCACCTGCCTGCAATACAACACGCCGATCAAGATCTGCTCGCTCAACAACCGCTACCTGGGCATGGTGCGCCAGTGGCAGGAGATCGAATACTCCGGCCGCTACAGCCACAGCTACATGGACGCACTGCCCAACTTCGTGAAGCTCGCCGAGGCCTATGGCCATGTCGGCATGCTGATCGAGCGTCCACAAGACGTGGAGCCCGCGCTGCGCGAAGCACGTAAGCTCAAGGACCGCACGGTGTTCATGGACTTCCGCACCGACCCCACCGAGAACGTGTTCCCGATGGTGAAGGCCGGCATGGGCATCACCGAGATGCTGATGGGTTCCGAGGATCTCTGATCCGCGGGGCATTTTTCTCTCGCTCAACCTTTACTGACGAATCTATTGCCCGCCAAGCCCGCGCATTACCGTGCGCGGGGGAGGGCGGCGAAAAGAGGAGTCACGCAAACATGAAACACATCATTGCAGTGCTGCTGGAAAACGAGCCGGGTGCTCTTTCCCGCGTGGTGGGCCTGTTCTCGGCCCGTGGCTACAACATCGAATCGCTGACGGTCGCACCCACGGAGGACGCGAGCCTCTCGCGCATGACCATCGTCACGACCGGTTCCGACGACGTGATCGAGCAGATCACCAAGCACCTGAACCGCCTGATCGAAGTCGTGAAGGTCGTCGACCTGACCGAAGGCGCCTACACCGAGCGCGAGCTCATGATGGTGAAGGTGCGCGCGGTCGGCAAGGAGCGCGAGGAAATGATGCGCATGGCCGAAATTTTTCGCGGCCGCATCATCGACGTGACCGACAAGAGCTACACCATCGAACTCACTGGCGACCATGGCAAGAACGACGCTTTTCTGGAAGCGATCGAACGTAGCGCTATCCTCGAGACTGTCCGTACCGGTGCCAGCGGCATCGGCCGCGGCGAGCGCATTCTGCGCGTGTAGGAGGGTAAAGGCGCCCTCAGTTCATCCGTTCATCCACACATGAGGCAAAAGTGATGCGAGGTCTGCTCGGTTTCGACAGGATGGTGACTCCCGCGATCGTCCGGGTGCTCTACTTTCTCGGCCTGCTGGGCGTGATTGTCCTTGCGGGGGCGGCGCTCTACCAGCGCCAGTACCTGCCGGCCTTCACGTTCCTGATCTTCGGTGCCATCGGTGTTCGCATCTACAGCGAACTGCTCATCGTGCTGTTCCGCATCCACGACAGCCTCGTGTCCATCAACCAGCAAATGAAGGACCGGAATTCCTCCGGCCTCTGAGTGAAATTCACCCGCTCTGCGGGTGCTTGAGATTTTTTAGGAGAAATACATGAAGGTTTACTACGACAAAGACGCGGACCTGAGCCTCATCAAGGGCAAGACGGTGGCAATCATCGGTTACGGCTCGCAAGGCCATGCGCACGCGCAGAACCTGAACGACAGCGGCGTCAAGGTCGTGGTCGGCCTGCGCAAGGGCGGTGCTTCGTGGGACAAGGTCGGCAAGGCCGGCCTGCAGGTCGCCGAAGTCGCCGACGCCGTGAAGGCGGCCGACGTGGTCATGATCCTGTTGCCTGACGAGCAGATCGCCAACGTCTACAAGAACGACGTGGCCCCGCACATCAAGGAAGGCGCTTCGCTCGTCTTCGCGCACGGCTTCAACGTGCACTACGGCTTCGTTCAGCCGCGCGCCGACCTCGACGTGTGGATGGTGGCCCCCAAGGCCCCCGGCCACACGGTGCGCAGCACCTACACCCAAGGCGGCGGCGTGCCCCACCTCGTGGCCGTGCACCAGGACAAGACCGGCAAGGCGCGTGACCTCGCGCTGAGCTACGCCACCGCCAACGGCGGCGGCAAGGCCGGCATCATCGAGACCAACTTCCGCGAAGAAACCGAGACCGACCTGTTCGGCGAACAAGCGGTTCTGTGCGGCGGTACGGTCGAGCTGATCAAGGCCGGCTTCGAAACGCTGGTGGAAGCCGGCTACGCGCCCGAAATGGCCTACTTCGAATGCCTGCACGAACTCAAGCTGATCGTCGACCTGATCTATGAAGGCGGCATCGCCAACATGAACTACTCGATCTCGAACAACGCCGAATACGGCGAGTACGTCACGGGCCCGCGCATCGTGACCGACGAGACCAAGAAGGTCATGAAGCAAGTGCTGCGCGACATCCAGACCGGCGAATACGCCAAGAGCTTCGTGCTCGAGGCCGCTGCCGGCCAGCCTGCGCTGATCAGCCGCCGCCGCCTGAATGCAGAGCACCAGATCGAAGTCGTCGGCGAAAAGCTGCGCGCGATGATGCCCTGGATCAAGAAGAACAAGCTGGTCGATCAGACCCGCAACTGATCTTCCTCCCGGCGAGAGGGTGCTTTCGGCACCCGTTTCCCAAGGGCCACCCGTCGCGGTGGCCCTTTTGTTTGCAGGGGCCGAAGAGGTCCCCTGAACTACACTGCAAGCCATGCGACTCACAGACATAGATGCTATCGAATGGATAGCTGACCGCGCAGCGCCCGCGAGCGATGGAGGCCATTCCAATGCATGACGATACGATTCCCGACGACGTGCAGCCGCGCAAGCGCCGCAAGGGCATCTACATCCTGCCGAACCTGTTCACGCTCGCGGCGTTGTTCGGCGGTTTCTACTCGGTCGTGATGGCCATGAATGCGCGATTCGACCTCGCGGCGCTCGGTGTGTTCGCCGCGATGATTCTCGACAGCCTGGACGGGCGCGTGGCCCGCATGACCAACACGCAGAGCGCGTTCGGCGAGCAGATGGATTCGCTGTCCGACATGGTGTCGTTTGGCGCCGCGCCGGCGCTCATCGCCTACGAGTGGTCGCTCAAGGGCCTGGGCCGCTGGGGCTGGATCGCCGCCTTCGTGTATTGCGCCTGCGCGGCGCTGCGGCTCGCGCGCTTCAACGTGAACACCGGCGTGGTCGACAAGCGCTGGTTCCAGGGGCTGCCGTCGCCCGCGGCTGCTGCACTGGTGGCAGGCTTCATCTGGCTCGTGGACGAATGGGGCAAGCGCGGCGGGGAGGTGCTGTATCTCTCGTGGACGCAGATCACCTGGGTCACCTTTGCCTTCACGCTGTATGCGGGCCTCACGATGGTCACCAATGCGCCGTTCTACAGCTTCAAGGACATCCAGATGAAGAAGAGCGTGCCCTTTGCCGCAATCGTGCTCATCGCGCTCGGGATCGCGGTCATCAACATCCATCCGCCCACCGTGCTGTTCGGCCTTTTCGTCATGTACGGCCTGAGTGGCTACGTGGTCTACGCGTGGCGCAAGGCCAAGGGGCAGCCGGCGAGCGTGATCAGCACCTCGACCGAAGAGCCGGACGAACGGGGCTTGCATAACTGACGGCGGCTTGTGCTACATTCACAGCCCTCATGACCAAGATTTCGCTGCTGGCCCTACTAGCCCTCCCTCACGGGCGGAGACGGTAGCGCACGCGCAAATCCCTCACCACGGCCCGTTCGCACCAGCAACGGGCCGTTTGTTTTTGGGGTTGCTGGTTGATTACCAACCATCTCAGAGAAATCGACATGCTCAAGCAACCTCAAAGCAAATACCGCGCATTCGCCCCGATCGGCCTCAAGGACCGCACCTGGCCCGATGCCGTGCTGACCAAGGCGCCGATCTGGCTGTCGACCGACCTGCGTGATGGCAACCAGGCGCTGGTCGAGCCCATGGACATCGCGCGCAAGATGCGCATGTTCGAAACCCTCGTGGCCATCGGCTTCAAGGAAATCGAAGTCGGCTTTCCCTCTGCCTCGCAGGTCGAATTCGACTTCGTGCGCAAGCTTATCGAGGAAGACCGCATTCCCGACGACGTGACGATCCAGGTGCTGACGCAGGCGCGCGACCATCTCATCGAACGCACCTTCGAATCGCTGCAGGGCGCACCGCGCGCCATCGTGCACCTCTACAACGCCGTGGCGCCCGTGATGCGCCGCGTGGTGCTCGGCATGGACGAAGACCAGATCGTCGAGCTGGCCAGCAGCCATGCCCGCATGTTCAACGAGTTCGCCGCCAGGCAGCCGAACACGCAGTGGACCTTCCAGTACTCGCCCGAGATGTTCTCCGGCACCGACGTGATGTTCTCGAAGCGCGTGGTCGATGCGGTAACCGAGGTCTGGGCCCCGACGCCGCAGCGCAAATGCATCGTGAACCTGCCCACGACGGTGGAGCATTCAACGCCGAACATCTTCGCCGACATGATCGAGTGGATGCACCGCAACCTTGCGCGCCGCGATTCGATCGTGCTGTGCGTGCATCCGCACAACGACCGCGGCACCGGCACCGCGGCCGGCGAACTGGCCTTGATGGCCGGCGCCGAGCGCATTGAGGGCTGTCTGTTCGGCAATGGCGAGCGCACCGGCAACCTTGATCTCGTGAACGTCGCGCTCAACCTCTACACACAAGGCGTTTCGCCCGAGCTCGATTTTTCGAATATCGACGAGATCCGTACCACCGTCGAGCACTGCAACCAGATTCCCGTGCACCCGCGCCATCCGTATGTGGGCGACCTCGTCTACACCTCGTTCTCGGGCTCGCATCAGGACGCGATCAAGAAGGCCTTCGCCGCGCGCAGGGAAGGCGACATCTGGGACATGCCTTATCTCCCCATCGACCCGAAGGATGTGGGCCGCAGCTATGAAGCCGTGATCCGCGTCAACAGCCAGTCCGGCAAGGGGGGCATGGCCTACCTGCTCGAGAGCGAATATGGCCTCGAGATGCCGCGCCGCCTGCAGATGGAATTCATGCAGACCGTGCAACGCGTGATGGACGTTGCCGGCAAGGAGCTCACCGCCGCCGACCTCTGGCAGTTGTTCGTGCGCGAGTACGGCATCGAGACCGCTCAGGCACTGCAGCACCGCGTGATCGAGGAAGAAGGCGAGGGCGCCAGCGCCTCCGTGGTCCTGCGCGGCGACCTGTCGTGGAACGGTGAAACCCATGCCATCGAAGGCCGCGGCAACGGCCCCATCGACGCCTTCACGCAAGCACTGAGCCAGGCCACCGGCCATACGGTACGCGTGATGGACTACCACCAGCATGCCATCGGCGCCGGCGCCGATGCGAAGTCCGTGGCTTACCTCGAACTGCGCGTCGACGAAAGCCGCACGCTGTTCGGCGTGGGCATCGACGCGAACGTGATCACGGCGTCGCTGAAGGCAATTGTCTCGGGCGTGCAGCGTGCTCGTGCCCTGGGCGCACACGGCGCACAATCGGTGGTTGAAGCCGCCTGACGCTGCCGACGCGCAAGGTGGGAACGAACACAGGAGATCCATGATGACCGACCAACTCATTATTTTCGACACCACCCTGCGCGATGGGGAGCAGTCGCCCGGCGCCTCGATGACGCGCGATGAAAAGATGCGCATCGCCAAGCTGCTGGAGCGGCTGAAGGTCGACGTCATCGAAGCCGGCTTTCCCGCCAGCTCGAACGGCGACTTCGAGGCCGTAAAGGCGATTGCCAATGCGATCAAGGACTCGACGGTGTGCGGCCTTTCGCGCGCCAACGACCGCGACATCGCGCGCGCGGCCGAGGCCCTCAAGGGCGCGGCCCGCGGGCGCATCCACACCTTCATCGCGACCTCGCCGCTTCACATGGAGAAGAAGCTGCGCATGTCGCCCGACGAAGTGCATGAGCAGGCCAAGCTGGCCGTGCGTTTCGCGCGCAACCAGCTGGCGGACGTGGAGTTCAGCCCCGAAGACGGCTATCGCAGCGACCCGGACTTCCTGTGCCGGGTGCTCGAAACCGTGATCAACGAAGGTGCCACCACCATCAACGTGCCGGACACTGTCGGCTACGCCGTTCCCGAGCTCTACGGCAACTTCATCAAGATGCTGCGCGAGCGCATTCCCAACAGCGACAAGGCGATCTGGTCGGTGCACTGCCACAACGACCTCGGCATGGCCGTGGCGAATTCGCTGGCGGGCGTGAAGATTGGCGGCGCGCGCCAGGTGGAATGCACCATCAACGGGCTGGGCGAGCGCGCGGGCAACTGCTCGCTCGAGGAAGTGGTCATGGCGGTGAAGACCCGCAAGGATTATTTCGGGCTCGACCTGCGCATCGACACGCAGCACATCGTGGCCGCGAGCCGCATGGTCAGCCAGACCACCGGCTTCGTGGTGCAGCCCAACAAGGCGGTGGTGGGGGCCAACGCCTTCGCGCACGCCTCGGGCATTCACCAGGACGGCGTGCTCAAGGCGCGCGACACCTACGAGATCATGCGCGCCGAGGACGTGGGATGGGCGGCCAACAAGATCGTGCTTGGCAAGCTCAGCGGCCGCAACGCCTTCAAGCAGCGACTGCAGGAGCTGGGCGTGGCCATGGAAAGCGAGGGCGACATCAATGCCGCGTTCCTCCGGTTCAAGGAGCTGGCCGACCGCAAGTCGGAAATTTTCGACGAGGACATCCTCGCGCTCGTCAGCGCGGAAGAGGTGTCGAACGTTGGTGAGCAGTTTGCTTTCGTTTCTCTCTCCCAGCACAGCGAAACCGGCGAGCGCCCCCAGGCGAAGGTCGTGTTCACCGTCCAGGGCAAGGAAGTCACCGGCGAATCCGACGGGAATGGCCCGGTTGATGCTTCCCTGAAAGCCATCGAGTCGCACGTCAAGAGCGGCGCCGAAATGGTTCTTTACTCTGTCAATGCCATCAGTGGCTCGACGGAAAGCCAAGGGGAGGTTACAGTTCGGTTACAAAACGCAGGGCGGGTGGTCAACGGTGTGGGTGCAGACCCGGACATCGTGGTCGCTTCGGCAAAGGCTTATTTGAGCGCGCTCAACAAGTTACAGAGCCAAGCTGAGAGAGTTGCGGCACAGGGTTAGGTTTTAGGCGGTCCTTGATTTTCGATTGAAGAAGAGGACGCAAGTAACTGATATTGCGTGCCTTTTTTGATTTCGATACACTGCGGTCCTCGTTTGTCGCCGCTGGAGATTTATAAATGTCTGAAGCCCGTCTCCGCCGAGTTTCCAGCCAGCGGTTTCTACCCGCACTCAAAATGCTCGCCGTTGCGCTGTGCGCCGCGGCGTTTTTGCTGCCTGGCGCCCAGGCCGCGAAGAAAGAAAAGCCTGTCGCCAAAGCCGCCGTCGCCAAGAAGGCGAAGGGGCCGGTGCCGGTCGAGGTCAAGCGCAGCGCATCGTCCAAGACGGCGCGTGCCGGACGGGCCGAGAACAACGAAAAAGCGGACAAGGTGGTTCGTGGCGGCCGCAATGTCGTGGCCACCATCCGCAAGAGGAACGGCAAGACTGTAGTGGCCGTGCAGCGCCGCTCGGTGGTTCGCGTCACAGAGGCGCCGCGCCAATCTTTCGGCCAGATGGCCGGCCTGCATGGCACCGAGGACGTGCTCGACCTGAAGTCGAGCGTCGCGCTGGTCGTCGACCAGGACACGCACGAAGTGCTGTTCAGCAAGAACGACCATGCCGTGCTGCCGATTGCATCGCTCACCAAGCTCATGACCGGCCTGCTCATCAGCGAGGCCCATCTGCCGAACGACGAACTCATCACCATCACGCAGGATGACGTCGACACCGAAAAGCGCAGCAGTTCGCGCCTGACGGTCGGCACCACGCTCTCGCGCGGCGAACTGCTCCACCTGGCGCTGATGTCGAGCGAAAACCGCGCCGCGCATGCGCTGGGCCGCACCTACCCGGGTGGCCTGACGACCTTCGTGAGCATCATGAATGCCAAGGCCAAGATGCTCGGCATGAAGGACACGCGCTACGTGGAGCCCACCGGCCTGTCGAGCCGCAATCAGTCGAGCGCGCAAGACCTGGCGCTGCTGGTTAATGCTGCCTACTCCGATGCCACGGTGCGTTCCCTGTCCACTTCGCCTGAGTACCAGGTCGAGGTCGGCAACCGCGTGCTGCAGTTCAACACGACCAACCGCCTCGTGAAGAGCCCCGATTGGGAAATCGGCGTGCAGAAGACCGGCTACATCTCCGAAGCCGGCCAGTGCCTCGTGATGCAGGCCCGGGTGGCCGGGCGCAAGCTGATCATGGTGTTCCTGGATTCGGCCGGCAAGTTCAGCCGCATCGCCGACGCCGAGCGGGTTCGCCGCTGGGTGGAGGCCACCCATGCCAACGGGACCCCAGCCGCTTCTTCGCGCAATACCAGCTACCAGGTGGCCGGCTGATCGATTCGCAACAGTCCGCCGGACCACAATGAAAACAGGCCCTTCGCAGGGCCTGTTTGCTTTTGAGGCAGGCCTTCTTCTTCGGGTCAGCCTGCCGGCGGGGTGCTGCTGCTTGCGGACGAGGGCGTGACGGCCATCCCGTCCTTGAAGCCCAGCGCGCCCGAGATTTCATTGGCCGTGGCCTGCAGCTTGGGCAGCCAGCCTTCGTCCAGCCGGTCGGCCGGCGCCGAGATCGACAGGCCCGCCACCAGCTTGCCCTGATCGTCGTAGATGCCGGCAGCCATGCAGCGCACGCCCAGTTCCAGTTCCTCGTTGTCGCGGGCGATGCCGTACTGGCGCGCCTTCGACAGCTCACGCTCCAGCGCCGGCAATTGGGTGATGCTGTTGCGCGTGTGGCCCGCCAGGCCCGTGCGCGTGGCATAGCTGCGCACCCGCTGCGGATCGTCCGCCGCCAGGAACAGCTTGCCCGTCGAGGTCAGGTGCAGGGCGGCCCGTCCGCCGATGGCCCGCACCACCTGCATGCCCGAGCGCTCGCTGTAGGAGCGCTCGATGTACACGATTTCGTCGCCCTGGCGCATGCTGAGGTTGACGGGCTGCTGCGTCAGCTTGTGCAACTCGCGCATCGGGCCGAGTGCTGCATCGCGCACGTTGAGCCGGCCCTTCACCAGGTTGCCCAGTTCCAGCAGGCGCATGCCCAGCCGGTAGCTTCCGGCTTCGGGCCGGTCGACGAAGCGGCCGACCGCCAGGTCGTTGAGGATACGGTGCGTGGTCGAGGGATGAAGCCCGGTCTTTTCGCTGATTTCCTTCAGCGAAATCGCCTCCTCGCGGGATGCCAGGACATCGATCAGCGCGAACATGCGCTCGATCACCTGGATCACGGGAACGGCGGGAATGTCGGATTGGTTTTTTCTCATGGCGCTCTGCGGTGATGACCGGGCGCCATTTTACCTTGTGAAATCGCCCGGCGCCTGCCAGTGTCCATCCACCAATACTTCGTGCGGGGAGAAACGCGCCTTGTAGCTCATTTTCGGGCTGTGTTCGATCCAGTACCCGAGGTAGACGTGCGGCAGCCCCAGCTTGCGGGCCTGCTCGATCTGCCAGAGCACGCTGTAGGTGCCGTAGCCGGTGGAGATTGCCCCCACGCTCGACCCTTCGTGTTCTCGCTGCCCCCCCTGGGGGCCGTCCGCTTGCTCGAGACGGCCCGGCGCGGCGCGGGTATCGGGCTCGTAGAAGGTGTAGACGGCCGAGATGCCGTCGTTCAGCACGTCGAGGATGGACACCATCCTGAGCGCGCCCGCACTGCCGTCGGGCAGCGTTTCGCGGAACTCCACCAGCCGGGAGTTCACACGGCTCTGCAGCAGGAACTGGGTGTACTGGTCGATGCTGTCGTGGTCCATGCCGCCGCCCGCGTGGCGGCCGGTCTGGTAGCGCAGATAGAGCTGGTAGTGCTCGGGCATGAAGCACAGCTTGAGCACGCGCGCCTGCAGGCCGGCATGCTGTTTGAGCGCGCGGCGCTGGCTGCGCGTGGGCCGGAAACTGTTGGCCAGCACCCGCAGCGGAATGCATGCCCGGCAGCCGTCGCAATAGGGGCGGTAGGTGAACATGCCGCTGCGCCGGAAGCCGCTGAGCACCAGGTCTGAATAGGCGTCGTTGTGGATCAGGTGGCTGGGCGTGGCCACCTGCGAGCGGGCCTGCCGGTCCGGCAGATAGCTGCAGGGGTAGGGCGCCGTTGCGTAGAACTGCAGCGTGTGAAGCGGAAGGTCCTTGAGGTGCGTCACGTCGGTGAAAGAGGTCGCGCGGAAAGGAGTTCGGACCAGTATACGGGGTCGAATCGCCAGCGTGGGCCCTCCTGTTGCCGTACCCGCGCCACGTGTGCGACGAAGCGTTTGCGCGCCATCTCGTGGGCGCCGAGGCTCGCGAGATGGGAGGTGTTCTGCTGGCAGTCGATCATCTGGACGCCGGCATGCCGGCACAGCGCCACGAGCGCGGCCAGTGCGATCTTCGAGGCGTCCGGCCGGCGGGTGAACATCGACTCGCCGAACACCGCGCGGCCCAGGGCTACGCAGTAGAGTCCGCCCGCGAGCTTGCCGTCGATCCAGGTCTCGACGCTGTGGGCATGGCCGGCGTCGTGCAAATCCGTATAGGCCCTGACCATGTCCGGCACGATCCATGTGCCCGACTGGCCGACGCGCGGCGAGGTCGAACAGGCCTTGATGACGGCCGCGAAGTCATGGTCGATGCGCACCTCGCATCCAGGTGTCTCCATGAAGCGCAACAGCGTCTTGCGCAGCGACCGGTGCAGCTTGAACTCCGCCACCTGCAGCACCATGCGGGGGTCCGGGCTCCACCACAGAATCGGCTGGTCTTCGCTGAACCAGGGGAAGACGCAGTTGCCATAGGCCTGCATCAAAGTATCGACATTGAGCGCCCCACCGGCCGCCAGCAGCCCGGGGACGGGGTCGGCCACGCCCCAGGCAGAGGCGGGGTCGGGCAGGGCGTCTCCGGGTTCGAGCCAAGGCAGTTGTCGCATGGGCATAGGTATACACGGCTTCGCGAAACCGAATCCAGCCGGGTGAAAATCGCACGCCGCTGACGCGCCACAAGGTTCGGCCCTCACGCTGCGGCACCACAAAACCCGCCGAAAACCCTATAGTCCACAGCTTGCAATCGCAGCTTCCACAAGCAGATCAGGCAGGCCCGCGCACACGCCGGGGATGAGCACAAGAGGACCATGTTGACCACTGAACCCAATCCCACGCGCTTCGGCAGCGGCCAGGCGGTGCGCCGCCTCGAGGACGAAAGCCTGCTGTCAGGCGCCGGACGCTACACCGACGACGTCACGCTTCCCGAGCAGGCGCATCTCGTCTTCCTGCGATCCTCCTATCCGCACGCGCGCATCCTCTCCATCGACACCAGCGCCGCCGCCGCCATGCCCGGCGTGCTGCGCGTGATTACCGGTGCCGCGATGGCCGAGGCCGGCGTCAAGCCCCTGCCGGGCGCCGCGGGCTTCAAGCGGGCGGACGGCAGCGACAGCGCCAGCCCGCCGCGCTATGCCATCGCGCACGAGCGCGCACGCTTCGTCGGTGAAGTCGTGGCCGCCGTGGTGGCCGATACGGTGCAGCAGGCCCGCGATGCCGCCGAGGCCATCATGGTCGACTACGAAGACCTGCCCATGGTGGTCGACCTCGAGAGTGCCACCGCCAGCGATGCACCGCTGTTGTGCGAAGAAGCGTCGGGCAACATCGCCGCCGAAATGCGCCACGGCAGCAGCGAGGCCGCGACCGCGGCCTTCGCCAAGGCCGCCCATGTGGTGGCGCTCGACGTGCACAACCAGCGTGTGGTCGCCCTGACGATCGAGCCGCGTTCCGTGCTGGCGGCGCGCGACCCCGAAACCGGCCGCCTCACGATCCGCATGAGCACGCAGATGCCCTCCGGCGTACGCGATTCCGTCTGTGCCGCCATCGGCCTTCCAAAGGAAAAGGTGCGCGTGGTGGTTGGCGACGTCGGTGGCGGCTTCGGCATGAAGACCGGTGCCTACCCTGAAGACATTGCGGTCGCCTTCGCCGCACTGCAGGTGGACCGGCCGGTGAAGTGGGTGGCCGAGCGCAGCGAGGAGTTCCTGTCGAGCGCGCACGGGCGCGACATCGAGGCGCGCGCCGAAATGGCGCTCGACGCCGACGGCAAGATCCTGGCCCTGCGCATCAAGACGCTGGCCAACGTGGGCGCCTACGCCACTGGCACCGGCGTCGCGATCCAGCTGCTGATCGGCCCCTGGGTGCAGACCAGCGTCTACGACATCCAGACCATCGACTTCCATTTCAAGGCGGTGCTCACCAACACTGCGCCCACCGGCGCCTATCGTGGAGCAGGGCGCCCCGAGGCCATCTTCACCATCGAGCGGCTGATGGACGAGGCCGCGCGCCAGACCGGCATCGACCGCATCGCGCTGCGCCGCCGCAATTTCATCCGCCCCGAGCAGATGCCGTACAAGAACCCGATGGCGCAGACCTACGACACCGGCAACTTCGAGTCGGTGATGGACCAGGCGCTGACGCTCGCCGACTGGGAGGGCTTCGAGACCCGCGCGGCCAACTCGGCCAGCAAGGGCAGGCACCGCGGCCTGGGCATCGCCACCTTCCTCGAATGGACAGGCGGCAATGTGTTCGAGGAGCGTGTCACGGTCTCGGTGCAGGCCGATGGCGTGATCGAGGTGTTTTCCGCCGTCAACGCCATGGGGCAGGGCATTGCCACTTCGCTTGCGCAACTCGCGGTCGATGCCTTCGGCGTGCCCATCGAGAAAGTGCGCGTGGTGCTCGGCGATACCGACCGCGGCGATGGCTTCGGCAGCGCCGGTTCTCGCTCGCTGTTCACCGGCGGTTCGGCCGTGCGCGTCGGTGCCGAGCGCACCATCGACAAGGCGCGCGAGCTCGCCGCGCAGGAGTTCGAGGCCTCCATCGACGACATCGTCTACAGCCGCGGCGTCTTCAACGTGGCCGGCACCGACCTCGAACTCGACCTCTTTGCGCTTGCCGCCAAGCAGCCCGAGCGAGAGATCTTCGTCGACTCCACCAGCACCGTGGCCGGCCCGACCTGGCCCAACGGCTGCCACATCTGCGAGATCGAGATCGATCCGCCTACCGGCGAAATCAGCGTGGTGGCCTACAGCTCGGTCAACGACGTGGGCCGGGTCATCAACCCGATGATCGTGCGCGGCCAACTCGAGGGCGGCGCGGTGCAGGGTATCGGGCAGGCGCTGTACGAGCAGGTGGTGTACGACAACGAAACCGGCCAGCCCGTCACCGGTAGCCTGATGGACTACGCGGCCCCGCGCGCCGACATCGTCGGCACGATGTTCCAGATGGAGATGGACGAATCGACGCCGTGCAAGAACAACCCGCTGGGCGTGAAGGGCGTGGGCGAGCTCGGCACCATCGGCGCCACGCCGGCCATCGTCAATGCGGTGGCCGATGCCTTTGCACGCAATGGCCTCGCCACGCGCGCGCCGCGCCTGCACATGCCGCTGAGCCCGGCGCGCGTGTGGCAGGCCATGCAGACCATCGACTGAGCATTGCGGTGCGGTGGACCTGAAAGGCGCAAGCCATGCTCGTCACCACCGAACTGCAGACCGACCCGATCCGCGTCGCCAGCTACCGCTGCGACGCGGGGCCCGATGCGCAGCCCTTCGCCGAACTGCATGAAGGCTACTCGGTCTCGTATGTGCGCAAGGGCAGCTTCGGCTACCGCACGCGCGGCCAAGCCTACGAACTGGTCGCCGGATCGGTGCTGGTCGGCTGCCCGGGCGACGAGTACGTCTGCACGCACGACCACCATGTCTGCGGCGACGAGTGCCTGGCCTTCCACCTGTCGCCGGGCTTTGTCGACTTGATCGGCGGCGACCGGAAGACCTGGCGCACCGGCGGATTGCCGCCCCTGGCCGAACTCGTGGTGATCGGCGAACTCGCGCAGGCCGCGGCCGATGGGCACAGCGACGTGGGCCTGGACGAACTCGGCATGTGGTTCGCGAGCCGCTTCGTCGAAGTCGTGTCCGACCGAGCCAAGCCCGGCCCTGCGTCCATGGCCATACCACGCGACCGCCGCCGCGCGGTCGATGCCGCGATGTGGATCGACGCGCATTCGCAGCACGACATCGGCCTCGATGGCGCCGCCGCCGAAACCGGCTTGAGTTCGTTCCACTTCCTGCGGCTCTTCTCTCAGGTACTGGGCGTCACACCGCACCAGTACCTCGTGCGCTCGCGCCTGCGGCATGCCGCGCGCCTGCTGGCCGACGACGACAGCCGGCCCGTGACCGAGGTGGCGCTCGACGTGGGCTTTGCCGACCTCAGCAACTTCGTGCGCACCTTCCGCCGCGCTGCCGGCGTGTCGCCGGGGGGCTTTCGCAAGGCGGCCCGGGGCGACCGCAGGATTTTCCAAGACCGCATCGCCGCGCTCCTCGATGATGACCGCCTGATCAACCCCTGAAGCGAGGTTTGCCATGGCCACGGTCTACAAGGAATTCATCGTCGAGGCGGATGCGGCCCGGGTATGGGATGCGCTGCGCGACTTCGAGGCGGTGCACACGCGGCTGGCACCGGGTTTTCTCACCGGCTGCACGATCGACGCCGAAGGCGCCCGCATTCTCACTTTCGCCAACGGCCTTGTCGCGCGCGAAATGCTGGTCGGCATCGACGACGCCCATCGGCGGCTGGCCTACACCGTCACCGGCGGGCAGGCCGCCCATCACCATGCTTCCGCGCAGGTTTTCACCGAGGGAGAAGGCCGTTCTCGCTTCGTCTGGATCACCGACGTGCTGCCCGACGCCATGGCGGCCTACATCGAGCCGATGATGGCGCAGGGTGGGGTGGCCATGAAGGCCGCGCTCGAGGGCCGCTCCGCTTCGGCGGCCGCCTAGAAGTCTTCGAGCGGCAGGCCGACGTAGTTCTCCGCCAGCGAGGTAGAGGCGGCGGTCGAGTGCACGAGGTAGTCGAGTTCGGCCTCCTGGATCTTCTGGCCGAAGGCGCCCGTCTCCGGAAAGCGATGCATCAGCGAGGTGAACCACCACGAGAAGCGCTCGGCCTTCCAGACGCGACGCAGGCACAGGTCCGAGTAGCGATCCAGTGCCGAGGCCGACTTCTCTGCGTAGAAGATCTCGAACGCGCGCGACAGGTAACCCACGTCGGCAGTCGCAAGGTTCAGCCCCTTGGCACCGGTAGGCGGCACGATGTGCGCTGCATCGCCCGCGAGGAACAGCGAACCGAAGCGCATCGGCTCGGCGACGAAGCTGCGCAAGGGCGCAATGCTTTTCTCGAGCGAAGGCCCCGTCACCAAATGCGCGCGAGCTTCGGGATCGAGGCGCGCGCGCAGTTCGTTCCAGAAGGCTTCGTCGCTCCAGTTTTCCACGCGCTCTTCGGTCGGCACCTGCACGTAGTAGCGGCTGCGCGTGGCGCTGCGCATGCTGCACAGCGCGAAGCCGCGTTCGGTGTTGGCATAGATCAGTTCGTGCGACACCGGCGGCACGTCGGCCAGCACGCCGAGCCAGCCGAAGGGATAGATCTTCTCGTAGGTCTGGATCGCATCCGCCGGCACGCTCGCGCGGCTCACGCCGTGGTAGCCGTCGCAGCCGGCGATGAAGTCGCATTCGATCTCGTGCGTCCGGCCGTCCTTCTCGTAGCGCACGCGCGGCTTGCCCGAATCGAAGTCGTGCAGGCTCACGTTCGCGGCGCTGTAGATCGTCGTGAGGCCTTCCGCGGTGCGCGCTTCCATCAGGTCGCGCGTCACCTCGGTCTGGCCGTACACCGTCACCTGCTTGCCACCCGTGAGGCTGTGCATGTCGATGCGGTGGCGCGCGCCCTTGAACAGCAGTTCGATGCCTTCGTGCGGGAGCCCCTCGGTCTTGGCACGGCTGTCGACACCCGCGCGGGCCAGCAGGTCCATCGTGACCTGCTCCAGCACGCCGGCGCGGATGCGGCCCAGCACGTAGTCGCCGCTCTGGCGCTCGACGATGATGTTGTCGATACCTGCCTTGTGCAGGAGCTGCCCGAGCAGTAGGCCGGCTGGGCCGGCGCCGATGATCGCGACTTGTGTGCGCATGTTCGTGTCTCCGAGAGGGTTTCGTGGAGCGTAGGGCGCACTCGGCGGTCTGTGGGGACGCTGCGCGAGGCTCTGTGCGATCATGCGAATGCGTGCGCGATGATCGCGCAACAACTCGACCACAGACGACGAATGACCATCGCCAGAGCCGACTTCATCGAGGGCATCGCCAAGGGAATGGCGGTGCTCGAAAGCTTCGACACCGAACGCCAGCGCCTCAATGCCACGCTGGCCGCCGAGCGCGCCGGCCTCACGCGTGCCGCGGCCCGCCGGCACCTGCTGACGCTGGCCCACCTGGGCTACCTGGAAACCGATGGCAGCTATTTCTGGATGGCGCCGAAGGTGCTGCGCTTCTCGGGCAGCTACCTCGCTTCGTCGCGGCTGCCACGCGCGCTGCAGCCCACGCTGAACCGGCTGGCGGCGCAGACCGGGGAGTCCTTCTCGGCCGTGGTGCTCGACGGCGAAGAGGCGGTCATCGTTGCGCGCAGCGGCAGCTACGGCACGCCGACGCGCGTGCTGGCCTACGGCCTGCACCTCGGTGCGCGGCTGCCTGCGCATGCCACCTCCACCGGCCGCGTCCTGCTGGCGGCGATGGCGCCGACCCAGTTCACGCAGTGGCTCAAGGGCCGCCACCTGGCACGGCTCACGCCCCACACCGTGACGCAGGCGCGGGGCCTGCGGCAGCTGGTGGCGCAGGTGCGCAAGAACGACTATTGCTTTGCCAGCGAAGAGCACGAACTCGGCGTGCAGGCGCTGGCGGTGCCGCTGCGCGACATGCAGGGCCACACAGTGGCCGCGCTCAACGTGGTGCTGTCCGGCACCCGCTACCAGGAAGAGACGCTGCAGCGCGAGATGCTGCCGCTGCTGTTCGAGGCGGCGCGCGAAGTCCGCTCGCTCCTCTGATCTGAACTTTCGGCGCCGCCGCGGCCTCGAATCCCGAGAACGGACACACCCATGCGACTCCTCCTCCTCGAAGACGACGTGATGATTGGCGAAGCCGTGCTCGACCTGCTGCGCGCAGAGCAGTACGCGGTGGACTGGGTGAAAGACGGCGAGGCCGCCGAGTCGGCCCTGCGCACCCAGCAATACGACCTCGTGATGCTCGACCTCGGCGTGCCGCGCCGCGACGGCCTCGAGGTGCTGCGCAACCTGCGCACGCGCAAGCAGCGCATGCCCGTGCTGATCGCCACCGCGCGCGACTCGGTGCAGCAGCGCATCGAAGGCCTGGATGCTGGCGCCGACGACTACGTGCTCAAGCCCTACGACCTCGACGAGCTGCTGGCTCGCATCCGCGCCTTGCTGCGCCGCGCGGCCGGGCGCGCCGAGCCGGTGTACGAGCACATGGGCGTGAGCATCAATCCCGCGACGCGGGAGGTGACGGTGGCGGGCCAGCCGGTGGTTTTGTCTGCGCGCGAGTGGGCGGTGCTGGAGCCCTTGCTGGCGCGGCCCGGCATGGTCCTGTCGCGCGCTCAGCTCGAGGAAAAGCTCTATAGCTGGAAGGACGAGATCAGCAGCAACGCGGTCGAGGTCTACGTGCACGGCCTGCGCAAGAAGCTCGGTGCCGAACTCATCCGCAATGTGCGCGGCGTTGGCTACATGGTGCCGAAGCTGTGACTCGCCCCCAGGCTTCGCGCACTTCGTGTCGCTTCGCCTACCCCCGGCCGGGGGCGACGCCTGCGGCCCGGCTGAGCCGGTTCCATGTCGTCCCACGAACGGAGTGCGCATGAAAAAGGTTTGGAGCTCATTGACCGGCTCGCTGCGCGCACGGCTGCTTTGGTTCCTGCTGGTGGCGATCGTGCTCGCCGCGGGGGCGCAAGCGCTCGTCGCCTACCGCACGGTGCTGGCCGAGGCCGACGACATCTTCGATTACCACATGCAGCAGATGGCCCTCTCGCTGCGCGCCGGCCTGCCGCCGAGCGCGGCGGTGGGCGGCATCGGCACCGGTGAACAGAACTTCGATTTCGTCGTGCAGGTGTGGACCGCCGACGGCGTGCGCATCTTCGAGTCCGCGGAGGAGGCCGCACTGCCGCAGCTCGCGGTGCTGGGCTTCGCCGACGTGCATGCGCGCGGCACCACCTACCGCGTGTTCTCGATGCAGACGCGCGGACTGGTGATCCAGGTGGCGCAGGACATGGCGGCGCGGCGCCACATGGCCGGCACGCTGGCCCTGCGCACCATCGCACCGGTCGCGCTGATGGCGCCGCTGCTGATGCTGGTCGTCTGGTGGGTGGTGAGCCGTTCGCTCGCGCCGGTGGCGCGCGTGCGCAAGCAGGTGGCGTCGCGGCAGGCCGACGACCTGTCGCCGGTGAGCGAGGAGGGGTTGCCCGAGGAGGTGCGCCCGCTGGTGCAGGAGTTGAACCTGCTGTTCGACCGCGTGCGCCACGCCTTCGATGCGCAGAAGCACTTCGTCGCCGATGCCGCGCATGAGTTGCGCTCGCCCTTGGCCGCGCTGAAGCTGCAGGTGCAGGGCCTGCAGCGCGCGCCCGACGGTGCGTCGCGCGACCTGGCCGTGAGCCGCCTGGTGGCGGGCATCGATCGCGCGACACGGCTGGTCGAGCAGATGCTCGCGCTGGCGCGGCACGAGGCCAGCATGGCGGCCGGCGCGAAGCCGGAGCCGGTCGACCTGTCCGAGGTGGCGCGCCTCGCGGTATCCGACGCGGTGGCGGCGGCCCAGGCGCGCGGCATCGACATCGGCATCGCGCATGCCGATGCGGCCATGGTCGACGGCCAGCCCGAGGCCTTGCGCATGCTGCTGCGCAACCTGCTCGAGAACGCGATCAAGTACACACCGCTGGAGGGCCGCGTCGACATCGGCATCGCCCGGCAAGGCGACTCGGTCGAGCTCACCGTGGACGACAGCGGCCCGGGTCTGCCTCCGGCCGAGCGCGAGCGCGTGCTCGACCGTTTCTACCGCTCCGGTGAAACGCAGGCATCCGGCAGCGGCCTCGGACTGGCCATCGTCAAGTCGATTGCCGACCTGCATGGGGCAACGGTGGCACTCGACCAATCTCCGAGCCTGGGCGGCCTGCGGGTACGCGTCGTCTTCGCTCCTTCTCCCAGGGGGAGAGGGCTGGAACCGGGGGATGGACCCGGTTTAAGCGGCGCTTAAGTCGGGGGGGCGACATTCCTTTCATCGCATTGGCGTCCATACGCCCTGAAAGGAACCGACAAATGAACTCCCGTCTGACTTCGCCCCGCGCCCTGGTGATTGCCCTGGCGAGCGCGGGCGTGATCGGTGCCGTCGGTGCCGGTGCCTACACCAGTGCCCGTGCCGTGAGCGCGCCGACCACCAACGCCACCGCCGCGGCGCCCGCGGCCATGGTCACGCTGCCCGACTTCTCGACCATCACCTCGCGCGACGGCCCGGCCGTGGTCAACATCAGCGTGACGGGCACGATGAAGGCGTCCGACGACGAGGCGGCCGAGATGCAGGGCATCGACCCCGAAGACCCGATGTTCCAGTTCTTCCGCCGCTTCCAGGGCCAGATCAACCCGCGCGGCCAGCAGCAACAGCAGCGCGACGTGCCGGTGCGCGCCCAAGGCTCGGGCTTCATCGTCGACCCCAGCGGCATCATCATCACCAACGCCCACGTCGTGAAGGACGCGAAGGAGGTCACCGTCAAGCTGACCGACCGCCGCGAGTTCCGCGCCAAGGTACTCGGTGCCGACGCCAAGACCGACATCGCGGTGCTCAAGATCGATGCGAAGAGCCTGCCCGTGCTCGCGCTGGGCAACACCAAGGACCTGAAGGTCGGCGAATGGGTGCTGGCCATCGGCTCGCCCTTCGGCTTCGAGAACACCGTGACGGCCGGCGTGGTGAGCGCCAAGGGCCGCTCGCTGCCTGACGACAGCTACGTGCCCTTCATCCAGACCGACGTGGCCGTGAACCCCGGCAACTCCGGCGGTCCGCTGCTCAACACGCGCGGCGAGGTGGTCGGCATCAACTCGCAGATCTACAGCCGCAGCGGTGGCTACCAGGGCGTGTCGTTCGCGATCCCGATCGATGTGGCGATCCAGGTGAAGGACCAGATCGTCGCGACCGGCAAGGCCACGCACGGCCGGCTCGGCGTGGCGGTGCAGGAAGTGAACCAGGCCTTTGCCGATTCGTTCAAGCTCGACAAGCCCGAAGGCGCGCTGGTCTCGAACATCGAGAAGGGCGGCCCCGGCGACAAGGCGGGCCTGAAGGCTGGCGACGTGATCCGCAAGGTCGACGGCCAGGCCATCGTCTCTTCGGGCGACCTGCCCGCGGTGATCGGCCAGCAAGCGCCGGGCAAGAAGGTCGCGCTCGAAGTGTGGCGCCAGGGCGAACGCAAGGAACTGCAGGCCAAGCTGGGCGATGCGAGCGACAAGCCCGCCAAGGTCGCGAAGGCCGATGCCGACGTGGGACAGGGCAAGCTGGGCCTGGCGCTGCGTCAGCTGCAGCCGCAGGAAAAACGCCAGGCCTCGGTCGAGAACGGTCTTCTGATCGAGGATGTCGGCGGTCCTTCGGCGCAGGCCGGGGTGCAGGCGGGCGACGTGCTGCTGGCCATCAACGGCACGCCGGCGCAGAGCGTGGAGCAGGTGCGCGAGGTGGTGGCGAAGGCGACCAACAAGTCGGTGGCGCTGCTGATCCAGCGCGGTGAAGACAAGATCTTCGTGCCCGTGCGGATCGGGTGAGGCTCAAGAAAGCCAACCGAGATTGCGCAGCAGGCGGGCGGCCCTGGGGCTGCCCGTCCAACAACAACTGGTTCGAGTCGCCGGCCGAGACGCGCTACTTCTGAGCGAGGCAGATGGGCCGGCGATGCGCCCCTACTTGCGGCGGCGCTGCGCCGCAGCCGCTTCTGGCGCGGAGGTCTGCGAAGGCGCCGCACCGCCATCCACGCCCAACCGGCCACCGCCGCCGAGGCCCTGGCCGCGCACCGTCTGCGCCTTGTAGTTGCGCAGCGAACGCACCATCTGGTTGAAGGCGTCCATGAAGGCCGCGGCAATCACCTTGCCCTGCGCGGTGTTGGTGTAGCCGCCGAGGCCGCCGCCCGCGCTGCGGCCGGCCAGCGCGCCGAAGGCGCCGAAATCGGTCTTGGAGGCGCTGCCTTCGGAGGCCGCGACCTGCACGCCCGAGCGGTTGTCGATCAGTGTCAGCAGGGCGCTGGCTTCCTTGGTCTGCATGTTGCCGCCGATGGCCGCCAGTGCGCGGCCACGGCCGCCACCCACCAGCCCGCCCAGCGCCCCGCCGATGCCGCCCGCATCGCTGTTGCTGAACACGATCTCGGGCGACAGGCCGTAGTCGGAGGCCACCATTTGCCCACGACCGAAGTTGCTGCCGCCGCGCATTTCACCCGACTGCATCAGCGCGCGCTCGCGCGTCATCGCGTTCATGCCGGCCGCGCCGCGCTCGACCACGATGAAGCAGTTCGATTGCTGCACCAGCAGGCGCAGCAGGTTGGCCGTGGGCGGCAGGCGGTATTCGCCGGTAAGGATGGTGTACCAGCCCGCGCTCTGGTTTTCGATCAGCGAGACCGTGCCGAGCGGCGATTCGCAGCGCTCGAGCTGGCTGCTTTCGCCGGCGGTGGCGCTGCCTGCGGCGCTGCCGGTGGCCATGGTCTTGGCCGACTGGCTGCCCATCTGCAT
>NZ_AKIW01000059.1 GCF_000282635.1 Variovorax sp. CF313 | reverse complement strand
ATCATCTTCTGCACGGTGGTGGTGGGCATCGCCGGCATGGAGGACATGAAGAAGGTAGGCAAGACCGGCGGGCTGGCGCTGCTGTACTTCGAGATCGTCAGCAGTATCGCGCTGCTGGTCGGCTTGGTGCTGGTGAACCTGCTCAAACCCGGCGCCGGCATGAACATCGACCCGGCCACGCTCGACACCAAGAGCATCGCGGCCTACACCGGCCCGGGAAAGATGACCGGCACGGTCGACTTCCTGCTCAACGTCATTCCGAGCACGGTGGTCGACGCCTTCGCCAAGGGCGAGATCCTGCAGGTGCTGCTGATCGCGGTGCTGTTCGGCTTCGCGCTGCACCGCTTCGGCGGCCGCGGCACGCTGGTGTTCGACGTGATCGAGAAAGGCTCGCACGTGCTCTTCGGCATCGTCAACTACATCATGAAGCTCGCGCCCATCGGCGCCTTCGGTGCGATGGCATTCACCATCGGCAAGTACGGCCTGGGCAGCCTGTTCTCGCTCGGCAAGCTGATGGGCACCTTCTACCTGACCTGCCTGCTGTTCATCTTCGTGGTGCTGGGACTCATCGCGCGCTTCCACGGCTTCAGCATCTGGAAGTTCATCAAGTACATCAAGGAAGAGCTGCTGATCGTGCTGGGCACGTCGTCGAGCGAATCGGTGCTGCCGCGCATGATGGAGAAGATGGAGAACCTGGGCGCCAACAAGACCTGCGTGGGCCTCGTCATTCCCACCGGCTACTCGTTCAATCTCGACGGCACGTCGATCTACCTGACCATGGCGGCCGTGTTCATCGCACAGGCCACCAACACGCCGATGACGCTCACGCAGGAGATCACCCTGCTGGCCGTGC
>NZ_AKIW01000058.1 GCF_000282635.1 Variovorax sp. CF313 | reverse complement strand
GGGGACATTCGCGGAGCAAGGCACCCCGTCGGCGTGATCGCGCCCCGAATAACCTTCACCGTGAAGAATCAGAAAGCAAGGCGTCATCTCAAGCAGCCTTGCGATCGGGGACCGCAAGACCGAAGTCCTGCGGAAAGTGGTCGAGCGCGGAAAGCACCGGGAACGGCGTCATGCCGCCCATGGCGCACAGCGATCCGTGGACCATGGTGTCGCACAGGTCGCGCAGCAGGATCACCTGCTGTGCGCGGTTCTGGTCCGCGCGGATCTTGTCGATCACCTCGACACCGCGCGTCGATCCGATGCGGCACGGCGTGCACTTGCCGCAGGATTCGAGCGCGCAGAACTCCATGGCATAACGCGCGAGCTTCGACAGGTCGGCCGTGTCGTCGTGCACCACGATGCCGCCGTGGCCCACCGTGCCGCCGACGGCCGCATAGGCCTCGTAGTCGAGCGGCAGGTCCCATTGCGACTCGGGCAGGTAGGCGCCCAGCGGCCCGCCCACCTGCACCGCCTTGATCGGCCGTCCCGACGCCGAGCCGCCACCGTAGTCGTACAGCAACTCGCGCAGCGTGACGCCGAAGGCCTTCTCGACAAGGCCGCCGTACTTGATGTTGCCGGCCAGCTGCATCGGCAGCGTGCCGCGCGAACGGCCCACGCCGTAGTCGCGGTAGAAAGCTGCGCCGCGCGCCAGGATCAGCGGCACGCTGGCCAGCGTGATCACGTTGTTGATCAGCGTGGGCTGGCCGAACAGCCCCTCGATGGCCGGCAGCGGTGGCTTGGCGCGCACGATGCCGCGCTTGCCCTCGAGGCTTTCGAGCAGCGCCGTTTCCTCGCCGCACACATACGAGCCCGCGCCCTTGCGCACCGCGAGCGAGAAGCGCTTGCCCGAACGCAGGATGTTGTCACCGAGGAAGCCCGCCGCCTCGGCGACGCGGATGGCCTCGTTCATGGCCGCGATCGCGTGCGGGTACTCGGAGCGCACGTAGATGTAGCCCTGCGTCGCGCCCGTGGCAAGGCCCGCGATGGTCATGCCCTCGATCAGCATGAAGGGGTCGCCCTCCATCGTCATGCGGTCGGAGTACGTGCCCGAGTCGCCTTCGTCCGCGTTGCAGACGATGTACTTCTGCGCGGCGGCCGTGCCCAGCACCGTCTTCCACTTGATGCCGGCCGGAAAGGCAGCACCGCCGCGCCCGCGCAGGCCCGAGTCGAGCACCTGCTGCACGATCTCCTCGGGCGCGAGCGCCAGCGCACGGCGCAGGCCGGCGAAGCCTTCGTAGGCCTGGTAGTCGGTCAGCGACACCGGGTCGGTGATGCCCATGCGCGCGAAGGTCAGGCGCTCCTGCTTCTTGAGATAGGGAATGTCTTCGGTCGGGCCGAGCGCGAGCGGGTGCTTGCCGCCCGTGAGAAAGCCGGCGTCGAACAGGCCGGCCACGTTGTCGGGCGTCACGGGCCCGTAGGCGATGCGGCCGGTCGGTGTGTTCACCTCGACCAGCGGCTCGAGCCAGAACATGCCGCGCGAACCGTTGCGCACGAGCTCGAGCATGATGCCGCGCGCCGTGGCTTCCTTCGCGATGCGCTGGGCCACGTGGTCGGCGCCGGCTGCGAGCGCGGCCGAGTCGCGCGGAACGTAGACGGTGATGGTGCTCATGGGTTGTTGTCCTGCGCGATCAGCGCGTCGAATGCCCTGGGTGTCATGCGTGCATGCGGCTGGTCGTCGAACGTCATCGCGGGCGACGAGGCGCACAGGCCGAGGCAGAACGCGGGCTCCAGCGTGAACGCGCCGTCCTTCGAGGTTCCGTGCACGCTGCATCCGAGACGCAACTCCGCGTGGGCGAGCAGCGCATCGGCACCCATCGACTGGCAGGCCTCAGCGCGGCAGATCTGGATCACGTGGCGGCCAGCGGGCTCGGCACGGAAGTGGTGGTAGTAGGTGACGACGCCATGGACCTCCGCACGCGAGAGGTTCAGTGCGTCGGCAATCGCCGGCACGGTGTGCGCGGGGATGTAGCCCAGCGCGTCCTGCACGCCGTGCAGGATCGGCAGCAGCGCGCCGGGTTCGTCCGCATGCTGCAGCAGGCTGCGCTGCACGGCGGCGAGTTCCCTGTCCTTGTCGATGGGAGCTGAGGCCGGATGCGGTACCTCGTGTCCCTGCTGCACCTGTTGTAGTTTCATGATCCCGTCCGGTCTGGTCCGTTGCCGCCTGCGCCGCCGTTGTCTTGCTGCCGGCGGAGCTGTTTTCATCGTGGTTTCGTCACGGGCCGCCGTCATGAAATCCGACGTGAATCCCGCGCTCATCCGCTTGAGGATCAATGTCGATGAATCGAGCGACAGGGGCCTTGACGCAAGTCAATTTCCGCGGAAACAAGCGCGGTGCCAATGCGCACAAACCCTGCGGCCCCATCGGCAAAAAGCCCTGCCATCTTCATGGCAGGGCCGCGTGTATCGGAAGAGCCGACGGCTTACTCGATGGTGGTGGTGGCGCGGCTCGCCTCGATGTGCCTGCGGCGCATCGGCCGCAACACGAACCACGCCATCAGCGCAGCAAGCGCATTGACCGCGCTGGCGGCGATGAAGACGGCCTGCCAGCTGCCGGTGGCGGCGGCGAGCACGCTCGACAGCGGCACCAGCAGCGAGGCGGTGCCCTTCGCGGTGTAGAGCATGCCGGCGTTGGATGCCGCATACCTCGAGCCGAAGGTATCTGCGCAGGTCGAGGGGAACAGGCTGTAGATCTCGCCCCAGGCGAAGAACACGATGCCGGTCAGGACGACGAAGAGGATCGGGTTCTGGCCGTAGTGGTAGAGCAGCAGGATGCCGACCGACTCCATCGCGAAGGCGATGAACATCGTCTGCTCGCGGCCGATCTTGTCGGACACCCAGCCGAAGAAGGGCCGCGTGAGGCCGTTGAGCACGCGGTCGATGGCGAGCGCGAAGGTCAGCGCGGGCAGCACCAGGCCCATGATGTTGACCGGCACGTCCATGATCTTGAAGTCCTTGGCGATCGGCGCGAGCTGCGCCGTGGCCATCAGGCCGCCGGCGGCCACCATCACGAACATCGCGTACATGACCCAGAACACGGGCGAGCGCAGCACCTCGGCCGGCGCGTAGTCGCGGCCCGCCTGCTGCACGTTGCGGCTGTTCGACGCCTTGGCATGATGGGGCGCACGGGTCAGCATCCATGCGAGCAGGAACACGATGAGTCCCTGCCCGATCCCAAAATACAGGAAGGCCGCTTCGTAGCCGCTCGACTTGATCATCGCGGAGATCGGGATGATCGTGAGCGCCGAGCCCGCGCCGAAGCCCGCGGCGGTCATGCCTGCGGCAAGCCCCCGGCGATCGGGGAACCACTTGAGCGCATTGCCCACACAGGTGCCGTAGACCGCGCCCGCGCCGATGCCGCCGACGGCCGCCGCGATGTAGAGCAACGTGAGCGAATCGGCCTCCGAGTTGAGCACCCAGCCGAGGCCGCACAGCAAGCCGCCCACCAGCACCACGGGACGCGGTCCGAAGCGGTCGACGAGGTAGCCTTCGATCGGCACCAGCCATGTCTCGGTGAGCACGAAGATGGTGAACGCCACCTGGATCGCGGCGCGGCTCCAGCCGTGCTTCTCGGCGATCGGATTGACGAAGAGCGTCCAGCCGTATTGCAGGTTGGCGATCATCGCCATGCAGACGATGCCGATCAGCAGCTGGCCCCATCGGTATGCCTCGGATCGGCTCGCGGTGGCGCCATGGGTTTCGGATGGAGGGAACATCGCGGGGGTGGAACCTGCGATCGTTGAGGTGGGCCGATTCATGGTGTTGTCCTTGGTTTTTCGGTGAGGTCCGACAGACTTCGAATGCAGATAAATCAATCGAGCGATCGGTGCAAACAGCGGAAATAAAACGGGGTGCTGCGCCATGCGCCACACACGCCACGCGATCGGTACGCATCGACAGGCAACGAGGCTTCCTTGACATCGATACACCGCATGAAGATCACCTGGTTTTGCGCGTGAATGACTGTCGGTCGGAGCGACTCAAAAACTCTTGACCTCAGTCAAGTTCACACGAATCGCGGACTCGCAAGACCCCCGTGATATCCCTAGCAGGAGGCCTCTTCGCACGCGCGCATTGCGCTGCATCCGACATGCATCTCGCGATGCCGCGGCATGGTGTGCATGGAAGAAAAATTGCCCAGCTGGATCGCAAAGGTCTTCGCGGAACTTCGACGGTTCGTGCAATGACTTTCGCGATGCGCGTTGCGCTGATGCAGGCCCGTTTTGCGAAGCGCTCGTACGGCCACGCTGCACGCTTGTGCAAGAACCCGCCTGTCGTCGAAAAAATTGACCCAGGTCAAGAAACGCGAAAATGGCGTTTGCTCTCGTCTAGGGTAAACCCTAAAATTCAGGGTAATCCCTTCGGTCTTTCAGTTTCAATCCTTTGGAGCCCTCAATGAGCCACACCACCCTGAATTCCAGCGCCCTGCGCACTCCCGCCTCTTCGTCCACCGCCAACGATGCGCTGCGCGACCTGATCGCCGCCATGCCCATCGTGATCTTCTACAAGGCCGCGCGTGCCGCGCTGATGCAGCGTTCGCCGGCTGCACGGCGTTGAGCTTCCACACCGAACCGATCCTCCCCGAAGAGCGCGCGCGAGTTACTCGCCGCGCTCTTTGCCTTTGGGGCTTTCGAATGGAACGATCTGCGCGATCAGCGACGGTCCGTCACTCAGCAGGAAGTCCTTGAAGGCCTGCGCCACCGGCGGCAGGCGCTTGCTGCGACGGTGCACCACGTACCAGTTGAGCATCAGCGGAAAGCCCTCGACATCGAGCACGCAAAGGCTGCCGGCGCGCAGCTCCTGGCTCACCGTGTGCGCCGACACGAAGCTCACGCCCATGCCAGCGATCACGGCCTGCTTGATGGTCTCGGTGCTGCGGATTTCCATCGCGATGTTGATGCCGCTGAGATCGCCGCCGAAGCCGTCTTCCATCGAATGCCAGGTGTCGGAGGCTTTCTCGCGCACCACGAAGGGCTCGCGCATCAGCCGCTGGAGCGGGATCTTCTTCACGCCCACCAGCGGATGGCCCGGCGCCGCGACGATCACGTAGGGGTGCGGAGCGAACGGCTGGTTGACGGTGTCGAGATCGGTCGGCGGACGCACCATGATCGCGAGGTCGGTGAGGTTCTCGGCGATGTGCGTCAGCAGCTGCGCGCGGTTGTGGACCGTGAAGTTCAGCGTCACGCCCTGGTGCCGGCTCGCGAACTCGACCAGCAGGCGCGGAAAGAAGTAGTCGCCCGCGCTGATCACGCCCACGTTGAGCTTGCCGCCGGAGACGCCCTTGAACTGCATCATCGCGTTCTCGGCCGCCTCGAACTGCTGGATGATGGCGCGGCTGATCTGCAGCAGCTCGGTGCCGGCGGGCGTGAGGTAGATCTTCTTGCCGAACTGCTCGAACAGCACGTTGCCGGCGTGTTCCTCGAGCTTGCGCACCTGCGTGGAGACGGCGGGCTGCGTGAGGTGGAGCTCCTCGGCCGCCCGCGAAAAACTCAGCAGCCGCGCCACGGCTTCGAAGACCTTCAACTGGCGCAGGGTCGCATGCTTCATCGGGTGAGAACAGGTGGCTGCGGTCGAGCGGCATCGTACAGCGCGCCTGCGCCGATGGCGCGCGCTCAGCCGGGTATCCGCGCGACGTGCAGCAGGTTCGTCGTGCCCGATTGACCGAAGGGCAGGCCCGCCACCACCACCACGTCGTCGCCCGCCTTCGCAAAACCTTCGGCGCGCGCCGTGCGGCAGGCGCACTCGATCATCTCGGCCACATCGTGCACGTCCTCGACGAGCACCGCATGCACGCCCCAGACCATCGCCATGCGGCGTGCGGCGGCGGTGTCGGGCGTGAGGCTCAGGATGGACACCGCCGGACGCTCGCGCGCAGCGCGCAGGCTTGTGAAGCCCGAGGAGGTATACGTCACGGTGGCGGCCGGCGCGAGCAGCGCGGCCACCTGGCGCAGCGAGGCGCAGACCGCGTCGGCCGTGGTCGACAGCGCCGCATCGTGCGTGGCGTCGATGCCCGCACGGTACGAGGGATCGGCCTCGACGCGCGCGATGATGCGGTCCATCATCGCGACCGCTTCGAGCGGGTACCTGCCCGAGGCCGATTCGGCCGAGAGCATCACCGCATCGACGCCGTCGTAGATGGCCGTCGCGACGTCGGACACCTCGGCGCGCGTGGGCACCGGCGAGGCGATCATCGATTCGAGCATCTGCGTCGCCACCACCACCGGCTTGCCGCCCTTGCGGCAGGCGCGCACGATCAGGCGCTGCAGCTCGGGCACCTGCTCGGGCGGCAGCTCCACGCCGAGATCGCCGCGCGCCACCATGATGCCGTCGCACAGCGCGACAATGGCGTCGAGATGCTCGATGGCCGCGGGCTTCTCGAGCTTGGCCATGATCCAGGCGCGCGTGCCAATGATGGCGCGCGCCTCCTCGATGTCCTCGGGCCGCTGCACGAACGAGAGCGCAACCCAGTCGACACCGATCGACAGGCCGAAGGCCAGGTCGTCGCGGTCCTTCGGCGTCAGCGGCGAGATCGGCAGCAGCACGCTGGGCACGTTGACGCCCTTGCGGTCCGAGATCGGCCCGCCGACCAGCACCGTGGTCTCGGCAAAGTCGGCGCCGTGGCTGTCCACGCGCAGCCGCAGCTTGCCGTCGTCGAGCAGCAGCTCGGTGCCTTCCTGCAGCGCGGCGAAGATTTCCGGATGCGGCAGCGGCGCGCGGCGTGCGCTGCCGCTGGTCTTGCTGTCCATGTCGAGCCGGAAGCGCGCGCCCGCCTCGAGCTGCGCGCGGCCGCCTTCGAAGGTGCCCAGCCGCAGCTTCGGCCCCTGCAGGTCCAGCAGGATGCCGATGGGCCGGCCGAATTCTTTCTCGAGGCGGCGAATGGTTTCGAGCCGCCGCGCATGGTCGTGCTGCGTGCCGTGGCTGAAGTTGAGCCGGAACACGTCCACGCCACGCTCGAACAGCGCACGGATGGCCGGCTCGCCGGTGGTGGCCGGGCCGAGAGTGGCGACGATCTTTGCGCTGCGTGTGCGTCTCATGCTGTCGTCATTTCATGGAGCTTGACGCGGCCGCGCTGGTCTTCCATGGTCCGCGCGAGCAGCTTGACCAGGCTGTAGACGGTGTCGATGTGCGGCGTCGGGGTCTCGGTGAGCCGGGCCAGTTCGACCACGGCACCCACCAGCGCATCGATCTCCGGCGCGCGCCCGGCTTCCACGTCCTGCAGCATCGATGTCTTGTGCTTGCCGACCTTCTCTGCGCCCGCGATGCGCTTTTCGAGCGTCACGCGAAACTCGATGCCGAGCTTGTGCGCGACGGCCTGCGCCTCGCGCATCATCGCAGCGGCGAGATCGCGCGAGGGCGGGTACTGGCAGATGTCGACCAGCGTCGAGTGCGAGAGGCTGCTGATCGGGTTGAAGGTCAGGTTGCCCCACAGCTTGAGCCAGATCTCGGCGCGGATGTTGTCGAGCACGGGCGCCTTGAAGCCGGCGCCGGTGAAGCAGGCGGCAACGCGGTTCACGCGTTCGCTGGCCGAGCCGTCGAGCTCGCCGACCGGGAAGCGGTCGCCTTCGATGTGCTTGACCACGCCGGGCGCGATCAGCTCCGAGGCCGGGTAGACCACGCAGCCGATCACGCGCTGCGCGGGGATCTTCGTGGCGACGAGCCCCGAGGGATCGACGCTGCGCACCGGCGTGCCTGCGAGCGCGCCGCCGTGCTGGTGGAAGTACCAGTACGGGATGCCGTTCTGCATCGTCACGACCACCGTGTCGGGCCCGAACAGCTTGGGCACGTCGTTCGCCACCGCCTCGACCTGGTGGGCCTTCATGGCGAGCACGACGATGTCCTGCGGACCCGCCTCGTCGTAGCGGTCGGTGGCCTTGACGTTGCGCGCCACCTGTTCTTCGCCCTCGGCCGAGACCAGCTTGATGCCGTTCCTGCCGATGGCTTCGAGGTTGGCGCCGCGCACGATGAACGTCACGTCCTCGCCGGCCAGCGCGAGCTTTGCGCCGACCAGTCCGCCGATGGCGCCCGCGCCGATGATTGCAATCTTCATGTCGATCCCCAAGAGTTGATTTCCTTGCGCGGCCGCTTCGGCATGCGCGTTGTCAGCCGAAGCGGTTGCTGAGTTTTCCGATGCCGCCGATCTCGATCTCGACGAGGCTGCCAGGCTTCATCGAGCCCACGCCGACCGATGTGCCACAGAGGATCACGTCGCCGCGGTGCAGCGTCATGTCCTGCGAGATCAGGCTCACGAGTTGCTGCGCCGAGAAGCGCATGTCGCTGATCGGATAGTTCTGGCGCACCTCGCCGTTGAGCAGCGTGGTCACGGTGAGCGTTGCGGCATCGAGGCCGGTGGCCACAACCGGGCCCATCGGGCAGAAGGTGTCGAAGCCCTTGGCGCGCACCCACTGCGTGAACGAGGCGTCGCGGTTCAGGATGTCGGCCACGGTCACGTCGTTGGCGCAGGTGTAGCCGAACACATGGTCGAGCGCATCGGCTTCGGAGACGGCGGTGGCGGTCTTGCCGATCACGATGCCGAGCTCGCCCTCGAACACCACCTTGCCGTCGCACAGCGGCTTGCGGATCGGTGCGCCGGGCGCGAGGTAGGAGTTGGGCGTCTTCAGCAGGTACAGCGGCTCCGCCGGCACCGGCAGGCCCAGCTTGGCGCCGAGCGCATGGAAGTTGTTCCACAGCGCGATCACCTTGGTCGGCTCGGTGGGCGTGAGCAGCTGGAGCCCCGCCAGCGCAAACACGCGGCCCGTGGGCTCGGAACTGCCGAACATGTCGCCCCGGCGCTCGTGCACCGCATCGCCTTCGAGCGTGCCGAAGCCGATGCCGCCGGCGTGTTCGAAGCGGACCCATTTGGTCTGTTCTTGCTGCATGTTGTCGTCTGCTTTCTGGATGGAGGATTCGGGTCGGCCGTCAGTCGGTCAGTCGAACGGCAGGTAGTCGGGGATCACGAGCGAGGCGAGCAGCTTTCCCATCTCCGCCGGATTGCGCGTGACGTGGATGCCGCATTCCTTCATGACCGCGAGCTTTTCCTGCGCGGTGCCGCGGCCGCCGGAAACGATGGCGCCCGCATGGCCCATGCGCTTGCCGGGCGGCGCACTGGCGCCCGCGATGAAGCCGACGACGGGCTTGCGCATGTGGTCGCGGATCCAGTACGCGCATTGCTCCTCGGCATCGCCGCCGATTTCGCCGACCATGATCACGGCGTCGGTGCGCGGGTCGTCGTTGAACATCCGCAGCACGTCGATGTGCCGCAGCCCGCCGACCGGATCGCCGCCGATGCCGACCACGGTCGACTGCCCGATGCCGAAGCTCGCGAGCTGGCTCGCGGCCTCGTAGGTGAGCGTGCCCGAGCGCGAGACCACGCCGATGCGGCCGCGCTGGTGAATGTGGCCCGGCATGATGCCGATCTTGATTTCGCCCGGCGTGATGAGGCCGGGACAGTTGGGGCCGAGCAGCAGCGTCTTGCGGCCCTGCATGCGATGGCGCGTGCGGATCATGTCGCGCACCGGAATGCCTTCGGTGATGCAGATGACGAGGTCGACCTCGGCATCGACCGCTTCGTCGATGGCCGCTGCGGCGAAAGGTGGTGGCACGTAGATCACGGAGACGGTGGCGCCGGTGCGGGCCTTGGCCTCTTTCACGGTGCCGAAGATCGGAATGCCGGCCAGCGACTCGCCTGCCTTCAGCGGGTTCACGCCCGCGACGAAGCAGTGCCGGCCGTTGCCGTATTCGAGGCACTGGGCCGTGTGGAAGCTGCCGGTCTTGCCGGTGATGCCCTGCGTGATCACGCGGGTGTGCTTGTTGATCAGGATGGACATTTCAGGGGTTCCATCGTGCGTTTGCCTGCGTTCCTGTTTCGGGGTGCGTGCGCAGGCCATCGGGTAACTCCCTCCGCGAATGTCCCCCGGCCTGCGGCCTCCTCCTTTATTTCGCTGCGTGAGTCACCCGACGCCCTGCGCACGAGGACATGCTGCCGGCGCTCGCCGATCAACGACTGCCCTGAACAACGATCACGCCGATGGGGTGCCTTGCGCAGCGAAATAAAGGAGGAGGCCGCAGGCCGGGGGACATTCGCGGAGCAAGGCACCCCGTCGGCGTGATCGCACCCCGAAATGCATCGCATCAAGAGACAGGAGCTCATTTCCTAGCGCTCCCAGTTCCGAGCAGCCCCGATGGCCCGCTGCGCCGCCTCGGCCATGTCGTCGGTGTTGATGATCGACAGGCCCGATTGCGCGAGGATGGTCCGGCCCAGGTCCTCGTTGGTGCCCTTCATGCGCACGATCAGCGGCACGGTGAGCCCGGTTTCGCGCGCTGCGGCAACCACGCCGTGCGCAATGACATCGCATTTCATGATGCCGCCGAAGATGTTGACCAGCACGGCCTTGAGCTTCGGGTTGCGCAACATCAGCTTGAAGGCTTCGGTCACCTTTTCGGCTGTCGCACCACCGCCCACGTCGAGAAAATTGGCGGGCATTCCGCCGTAGAGCTTGATCGCGTCCATCGTCGCCATCGCGAGGCCGGCGCCATTGACGAGGCAGCCGATGTCGCCGTCGAGCGCGATGTACGAGAGGTCGAACTTCGAGGCCTCGACCTCCACCGGGTCTTCCTCGTCGAAGTCGCGCATCGCGGCGATCCCGGGCTGGCGGAACAGGGCGTTGGCGTCGAAGTCGAACTTCGCGTCGAGCGCCATCACGCGGCCGTCGCGGGTCAGCACCAGCGGGTTGATCTCGGCCAGCGACGCGTCGCTGGCATCGAAGGCCTGGTAGAGGTTCTGCATGAACACGCGCGCCTGCACCACCGAACGCTCGTCGATGCCGATGCGGCGCGCGATGCCGTCGGCCTCGGCAATGCGCAGGCCGGCGTCCGGATCGATGAAGAGCTTGTGGATCTTCCCGGGCGTGCGCGCGGCCACCTCCTCGATGTCCATGCCGCCTTCGCTCGAGGCCATCAATGCCACGCGCTGCGAATTGCGGTCGACCACGAAGCCGAGGTACAGCTCCTTGTCGATCTCGACGCTCTCCTCGACCAGCAGCTGCTTCACCACGCGGCCTTCGGGCCCGGTCTGGTGGGTCTTCAGCGTCATGCCGAGCATCTGGTCCGCATGCCGCCGCACTTCGGCGACGGACCATGCGGGCTTCACGCCGCCGCCCTTGCCCCGGCCGCCCGCATGAATCTGCGCCTTGACCACCCAGGCCCGGCCACCGAGCCGGGTAGCCGCATCCGCCGCCTCGTCGGGCGAGCGGCAGACGAATCCGCGGGGCGTTGCCACGCCGTAGTGGCGCAGGACGTCTTTACCCTGGTATTCGTGGATGTTCATGGCCGGGATCGACTGCTGGATTGAATTGATTTATTTCAGGCACCAAGCTCGACGCCGTGGCTTTCAGCCCAATTGAAATAACTCGACGAAGCCATTTCCCGCTTTCTGTGGATTTCCTTCTTCTGCTCGATGGCCACCGCCAGGAATTCGGCGTCGTACGCCCGCAGGAGGTGCGGCTGATGGGTCTTCAGGTAATGGCCGATCCGCTCGCTGGCGTTCTGGCTCAGGTCCATCAGGCGGTCGTAGGTTTCGCCGTCCCAATGCCAGCGCAGTCCCAATTCGAAAAATGCTGCGTTATAGGCATTGCGCTCGATTTCGTCGCGCCAGTCTTGAACGGGCGAATGCTTTTCCATGACCTTCTCCTTGAATTGATGCCGGACTCGGCGGATTCAAATGTAGGACCGGTGATGAATAAATAAAAATTAAACTAATTTATAGAAATCATTCATCAAGAGTTATAGATTGAGGCCAGAAATACACGCGCCCAAGGGCCTTCCGCGCCACCCGCAGGCGGCGCTCTCGCAAATCAGGTTGGCGGGCCTGCGCCGCGCCTCAGATCACGCGTTCGGCCCGCAGGGTCGCCAGGTCGTCCGCGCCGTAGCCGAGCTGCCGCAGCACTTCTTCGGTGTGTTCGCCGAGCAGCGGCGAGCGCGTCACCACCGTCGGGCTGTCGGACATCTTGATGGGGTTGCCCACCGTCAGGTACTTGCCGCGCACCGGGTGGTCGACCTCGACGATGGTGCCGGTCTCGCGCAGGGACTCGTCCTCGGCGATTTCCTTCATCGAGAGGATCGGCCCGCAGGGAATGTCGTACTCGTTGAGGATCTCCATGGCCTCGAACTTGTCCTTGGTCATGGTCCACTTCTCGATGCGCGCGAAGATCGGCTTCAGGTGCAGCAGGCGCGCGGCCGGCGTGGCGTAGGCCTCGTCGGTGATCCAGCCCTCCTCGCCGATCACCTTGCACACCGCAGGCCACACGGCCGCCTGCGTGATGAAGTAGATGTATGCGTTGGGGTCGGTCTCCCAGCCCTTGCACTTGAGGATCGAGCCCGGCTGGCCGCCGCCCGAGGCATTGCCCGCGCGCGGCACGGCGTCGCCGAACTTGCCGTCGGGGTACTGCGGGTATTCGTGCATGGTGCCGGTGCGCTCCAGCCGCTGCTGGTCGCGCATCTTCACGCGGCACAGGTTGAGCACGGCGTCCTGCATCGGTGCGAGCACCTGCTGGCCGCGGCCGGAAGAGTTGCGCTGGAACAGTGCGGCAAGGATGCCGAGCGCGAGGTGCAGGCCGGTGCCGCTGTCGCCGATCTGCGCGCCGGTCACCAGCGGCGGGCCGTCTTCGAAGCCGGTGGTGGAAGCTGCGCCGCCCGCGCACTGGGCCACGTTCTCGTAGACCTTGCAGTGCTCGTACTTGCCGGGCCCGAAGCCCTTGACCGAAGCGACGATCATGCGCGGGTTGATCTTCTGGATGTGGGCCCAGGTGATGCCCATGCGGTCGAGCGCGCCGGGCGCGAAGTTTTCGACCAGCACGTCGCAGGTCTTGATCAGGCTGTCGAGAACCTCCTTGCCCTTGGGGTTCTTGGTGTCCAGCGTGATCGAGCGCTTGTTGTGGTTCAGCATGGTGAAGTACAAGCTGTCCGCGCCGGGAATGTCGCGCAGCTGGCCGCGCGTGGCATCGCCTTCGCCTGCCCGCTCGACCTTGATCACGTCGGCGCCGAACCACGCCAGCAGCTGGGTGCAGGTGGGGCCCGACTGCACGTGGGTGAAGTCGAGGATCCGAACGCCTTCGAGTGCCTTGCTCATTGACTGTCTCCTTCTTTGACCATCGCGGCTTCGACTTCTACCAGACGGGCGCGCAATTTGCGCTCCTCCGCAAAGCGGACGGATTCATCCCGCACGATGGCGACGATGCCCGTGACCTCGTGATCGGCGGAGAACAGCATCGATACCGTGAAGGCGATCGACAGCGTGTGCCCGTCCTTGTGCAGCGCCGGCACGCGCAGCAGGTCGGCGCCGTACTTGGTGATGCCGGTGTCCATCGTCTTGTGGTAGCCGTCCCAGTGCCGCTGGCGCTGCCGCTGGGGAATGATCAGGTCGAGCGACTGGCCGAGCGCCTCGGCCTCGGTAAACCCGAAGATGCGCTCGGCAGCACGGTTCCACAGCGTGATCGCGCCCTGCGCGTCGCACACCATGATGGCATCGCCAGCGCCTTCGACGAGCTGCTTGAAATCGACGTTCGCTTGCATGTTTACCCCTGGCGCTTCATTTCAATCCAGAACCCCGCAGTGCCACTGCCCTTCCAGAGACACCGCGGAACCGGCTCCGCCGGGCCGCAGGTGTCGCCCCCTCGAAGGGGGTGGGCGCTGCCACACGAAGTGGGCAAGCCTG
>NZ_AKIW01000057.1 GCF_000282635.1 Variovorax sp. CF313 | reverse complement strand
CTGCATGGCCTGCGGCGCGCTCTGCTGCGGCACGGCACCGCCGCCTGCGCCACCGGCTGCGCCCGGCATGGTGCTCTGCTGGTTCGCCGCCATCGCGGCGCGCAGAGTGGCTGCCAGCCGCACCGCATCGGCGTTCTTCAGGTAGACCACGTAGATGTTGCCGGCCGCGCCGTTGCTGCTTTCGCTGGGAGCGCGGTCGAGCTTGTCGACCAGCGTGCGCACCAGCGCCACGCGCGCCGGATTGGCCGCGCGCAGGATCAATGAGTTGCTGCGCGGATCGGCCAGCAGCGTGGTGCGGAACGAGGCATCCGTCGCCCCGGGTGCTGCGCCGCCCGGGGCGGCGGCACTGCCGCCGTCGACCAGGCGCTGCACCAGCGGCACCATGTCGGTGGCGACCGAGTGCTTGAGCTGGATGACTTCGATGTCGGACGCGTTCGGCACGTCGAGCGAGGCGATGATGCGCGCCAGCCGGCGCATGTTGTCGGCGTAGTCGGTGATCACGAGCGAGTTGTTGCCCGGGTTCACGTTGATGGTGTTGTTCGGCGGAATCAGCGGGCGCAGCACCGGCAGCAGGTTGTTCGGCGACTCGTAGTTGAGGCGGAAGATCTGCGTGACGATCTGGTTGCTGCCGCTCGACGCGGTGGCGCTGATGGATGTGTTGACGGTGCTGCTCTGCAGCTTGGCGTCGGCCTCGGGCACCACCTTGTAGAGGCCGTCGGCCTCGACCACCGCGAAGCCCTGCAGGCGCAGTGCCGAGGCGAACTGGTTGAAGGCGGCGGCCGGCTGGATCGCGCGGTCGGTGACCAGGTTCATCGTGCCCTTGACGCGCGGGTCGACCACCACGTCGCGGCCCGTGACCACCGCCATGGTGCGGGCCACGGCCTCGATGTCGGCATTGGCGAAGTTCAGCGTGATCGGCTCGCCGCGGCGCGGCGCGTCGCCGGTCTGCGCGAACGCGGCGGGCGCGCCTTGCAGGAACGTGGCGGCGATCAGCACGCGCACGGCGAGTGCGACGGTGCCGGTCGAAAACAGTGGCTTCATCATGAGGGTCAACCCAGGGTGATGATCGAACGTGCGTTGACGCGCCGTCCGATGATGTTCAACAAATTGGAAAGCGCGTCTTCGCGGCCGGGTGCGGCACTGGCTTCGCCGTTGAAGCGGAAGGACGTGCCGCTCCAGCTGCCGCTGCCGTTCAGTTCGAGGCTGCCCTCGCGCGTGCTCAGCAGCAGCGTGGGACGGGGGCCGCCTTCGAGCGTGAGCCGGTAGCTGCCCATCGGCCGCAGGGTCGACAGGCTGGAGGAGACGTCGGTCGCGTCGAGCGTGGCCTGCCCGGCGATGCGCAGCGCCGGCCCGTCCCACTGCATCGAGAAGGCCTTGGTGGAGAGATCGAGCGCACCTTCGAGCTTGAGCGTGTTCCAGGGCGCACCCAGGCCGGTGAGCAGGGTGGCGGGCCAGCGCGAGCGGCTGTCCTGCCATGCCAGCTGCATGCCCCCGGCGCGCGGGCTGGCCTTGAGTTCGAGCGGCTGCTCGGCGCAGCAGGGCAGGTCGAGGCTGGCGGAAATGCCGCTCCAGCCCGGGCGCATGCGCCAGTGCAGCAGGCCGGGCAGCGACACCGCCTGGGTGCCGCCGGCGCCGCTGGCGAGCACCACCGCGGCCGTGCCGTTCCAGACGGTGCCGCGCGGGTTGGCCAGCACGAGGCGGCCATGGCTCCAGTTCGACAATGCCGCCGACAGCCAGCGCGCCGGCGCGAACAGCGCCACCGCCAGCAGCGCGCCCATCGCGAGGCCGAGCAGGGCCCAGCGCCAGCCGCGGCGCGGCCGGGGTTCGGAGATCGGGGGGCGGGTCAGCATGCGGGCTTGCTGTTGCTGCTCATCGTGCCGCGGGCAGCGCCATGACGATGGTGCCGTCCCAGCGGACCTGCGGCGTCGTCGGCGCATCCTTGCCACCGGATGGCGGCGGTGGCGCGGCGGCGGGGGCGCGCGTCAGGTGGACTTCGCGCGGCACTGCATGCGCGTTGCCGCGGGCCTGGCCGAGCCATTGGGCGACGCTGGCCGCGGGCGCCGCGCGCAGCGAGACGGTGGCGGCGCCGTCGCCGCCGGCCGTCATGAGCTGCGCGTTGCCGGCGCCGAGGCTGTCGCGCACCGAGGCCTCGAGCGCGCGCAGCGCGTCATCGCGGTTCAGGCGCGGCTGCGACTGCAGCGCCTTCGCGCGGTCCTGCAGGGTGGCCATCTGCTGCAGCTGCGCGTCGAGCTGCGCGTGTTCGGCCGGTGCCGCGGCCAGTGTGCGCAGCGCGGGCGCGAGCACGATCCACCACAGCAATGCCAGCGCCACGAGCGCGGCGGCGGCGGCGACCATGCGGCGCTCGCGCGCTTCGAGGGTGGCCCAGCGGGCCTTGAGCTGTTCGCTGAAATTCATCGGGCGGCCTCGGCCTGTGCCTGCACGAGCAGCAGGTCGCCTTCGGTGCGCACGTTGTAGCCGCGCGGCGCCATGGCATGGGTGATCTGCGACACCTCCGAGGGCTGCAGCCCGAGGCCGCGCAGGCGCAATTGGCCGGCGCTGAAGTCGACGGCGCTCGGCACCTTGCCGGGCGGGAGGGCGGCGGCGAGCGCGCCGACCATGGGTTCGAAGTCGCTGCCCGCCACGTCGCCCACGGCCTGCTGCAGCGCGGCGACTTCGCGCTGCATCTGAAGCGGCGCGTCGACCACGATCTTCACCGAGGGGAAGGTCTGGGTCAGCATGGTCTTGGCGGCCTGGCGTTTCGATTCGAGCGCATTGCGCTCCTTCCAGGCCCAGGCGTTGAGGCCGATCAATTGGGTGAGCAGCAACACGACAACGCCCCAGCGCGCGGCGCGCCACTCGGGCGCATAGCGCAGTGTTTGCAGGACCGACGCGAATTTCTTGCCGGCGCGCGCGCGGCCGGTCGCGGCGAGGTCGAACTGTGCGAGCTCCCAGGGCGTGCGCGCGGCCTGCAGCCAGCGCTGTGGCGATTGAACGATGGGCACGCGGCGTTCGAGCAACTGCTCGGCTGCTTCGGCCACGGCGGGCTCGGTGGTGATGACGGCGGTGTCCAGCGGCAGGCCGCCAGACAGCGCCAGCCCCGCGCCGGCCAGCGGCAGCGAGACCACGCCGTCGGCATCGCACACCGTGAGCTGCGGCGCCTCGGGCTCGCCCGTGACCAGCAGCAGCGGCGGGCCGTCGGCCGGCTGCGGCGCGAATTCGGGAACGATGCGCACCACGCGCCGGCCGGCTGCTTCGAGCCCTTGCACGACGCTGCGCAGCCAGATGCGGTTGCAGGCCGCAACCCACACGGGCGCGCCGGCCTTGGCGTCGGGTTCGAGCGCGAAGTGCAGGACCTCGGGTTCGTCGAGCAGGTGTTCTTCGAGCAGGCCGTCGAGCACCGCGCGCAGCTTCGATGCGCTGCCCATGCTGCCCTTGGGCAGCGTGACGCGGTGCCACGAGAGCGCGGCGGAAGGAATGCCGAGCATGACCTCCGCGCCCGAGGGCAGCAGGGCCAGCAACGCGCGGCCCTGGCTGCGCAACGCAATGCCGTCGTCGCCTGCCTGGGCCCAGTCGTACTCGCCCGCGGCATCGGCCGGGGGGAGGGGGGCAATGAGCAGCAGGGGGGTCATGTGGGTCTTGGAAAAGCCGGTGATTGTAGGTGGGGCCGACAGGTTGGTGCTCTTGTTTCGATAGCGTGTCGCGCAGGTGTGACGCGTGTCGGAAGGCTTTTTGTCTACAAGTAGTGCATTGAAATCAGGGTTTGACCGGGGTGTTCGTTGCGCCGGCGCCGCGGGTGCGCCAGATCGTCGTCACCGTGACACCGCTGCGCTGTAGAAGCGAGCGCTCCTCGACGTAGGTGCGGTCGAGCCGCAGCTTGCCGTAGACCTCGAAATACTGCGTGCCCACGCCGTGCTGCGCCGCGTTGAAGGGCGCGCTGCCGCTGGGCAGCGCGGCGTTGGCGGCGGCGATGTCCTTGAAGAAGGCGCGCGCGCGGCGCTCCACCAGCTGGCGCGCGCTGGCGATGTTGAGCGACTCCATGCTGGCGCTGATGGCCTCGGCGCTCGCGGTGTTGAGGTTGAGCGTGGTCTTCACCGGCAGGATCGTCACGTACGGTTCGAGCGCGGCGGCGGTCGAGGACGACAGGCCGACCCACACCAGTTGCGAGACCTGTTGCGGCATCAGCGGCGCGGCGCCGGAATCGCCGCTGCTGCCGTCGGTCGCGGTGCCCATGGCAAGGGCCGCCGCGAGGCCTGTGGTCATCTGGCTCAACTCCGACGCCGGCAGGCCCAGCAGGTTGAACAACCGGGTGAAGGTGGCAACGCTCGCGGGCACCGGCTTGCCGTTATCGACCAGCGAGAGCACGTTGAGCTTGGACTGCGCGTCGACGATGCGGCCCGAGAGAAAGGCGTCGGGCAACCCTTCGAGGCTGTCGCTCGACACGTTCTTGTCGGCGGACAGGAAGCTCGTGAGCCGTGCTTCCTCGAGCGGTACGGCCCAGGGCTCCGCCAGGTGGTCGGGGCCGCCGGTGCGGCCGTCTTCGCCGAGGATCAGGCGCGACCAGTCGAGCGCGCCGACCAGCACCCAGGCGGCCTGCACGCGTGCGCGCTCGGCGCCTTCGACTTCGGCAGAGCGCCATTGCTGCCACAGTGCCGCGGCGGCGAAGGTGGCCACCAGCATCACGGTCAGCATCGCGGCGAGCAGGGCGGCGCCGGCCTGGTGCTTTTTCTTGTTCGCTGCCGTCATGACGATTTCGGCGCCCCCACGGTCGGCCTGACCCAGTCGCGCGTGAGCGTGCCCGCGAGGCCGTCGCCGGGCGGCAGCGTGATGACGAGGCGCACACCGTCCGGCATGGCGACGACGGGGCCCGCGGGGTTGTTGGGGTTGGGCGCGGCGGTGGGCAGCTGGCCGGCAGGCGCCCAGACGTTGTCGCGGAAGTAGTAGAGCTGCCAGCTGCTGGCCGGCACCAGCGGCACGTCGTTGTAGCCGCCCGAACCCGAGCCGCCGTCCTGCGCCCAGGCGGCCGCGAGGTTCCAGGCCTGCTGCCAATCGCCGCGCGTGGTGAAGGGCTGCGACTGCCAGCGCCGCCAGCGCACGCCGTCGGGGCCGGACTTCAGCGTCCAGGCCACCACCTGCACCGATGGCGCCGCATCGTCGCTGCCGCGGCGCGTGAGCCGCAGCGCGCGGCCGTCCCAGTCGATCGGACGGGTCTGCGCGAGCGGGGTCACGGCATCGAGGTCGGCGCCCCACTGCGCGAGCGTGGCCTGCAGTGTGAGGACGGCGTCGGCGCGCTGCTGGTTCTGCAGGGTGGCGCGCGACATGCTGTCGAGCCCGCGCCAGCTCACGAGCGAGAGCAGCGCCATCACGGCGATGGCAACGAGCAGCTCGATCAGCGTGAAGCCGCGCGGTGCGGTGGCTTTGGCGCGTTGCATCAGTAGCGGCCCACCACGGTGGAGATGCGCAGGATCGGCGCGTCGGCTTCGTCGCGCACCTGCACGTCGACACGGCGGAAATTCGGGTTCAGCGTGGCGACGGTCGAGGTCGTCACGTTGAACGTGACGCCGGCCTGCAGGCAGATCGACCCGGAGTCGCCGATCGCCGGCATCTGCCGCGAGAGGCGAGCCTTGGCGAGTTCGTTCTCGGCGCACAGGTCGGCCAGCACGAGGTCGGACTGGCGCTGCGCATTGCGCGTGAGCGACATGGTGGCCTGCGAACCCGCGGCCAGTGCCAGCGCGACGATGCCGAGCGCGATCAGCACTTCGATCAGCGTGAAGCCGCCTGCGCGCGGGGACGAAGCAGGGTGCCGCGAGCTCATTGCACCGCCGAGACGGTGAAGGGGCGAACCCCGTCGGTCGCGATGCGCAGCGCGCGTGCGGGCGGTCCGGCGGAATGGAGCATGACCTGCTGCGCCGCAATGATCGGATCGGGCCCGAGTTGCAGCGCCGGAACCGGCGTGCCGTTGGAAAGCGCGGCCTGTGCAGTGATGCCCTCGGCGGCCCATCCGCTGGGCAGCGCACCCGGCGGAAGGCCGTCGAACACGAAGCTGCCTTCGACTGGCCGCCACCTCACCACGATGCCGCTGGCGCGCGATTGGGCACGGGCCGATTCGAGCAGGGCGGCGAGCCGGTCGGCCTCGCGGTCGAGCTTGGCGGCGCTGGTGTCGCGAATCGCGAAGCTCACGGCGGCAGTGGCCATCGCGATGATGGCGATCACCACGATCAGCTCCAGCAGCGTGAAGCCGCAGGCCGGGCGGGTGTGGCGGCGTGGGAACCGGTTGCGGCGCGGCGCGCCAGTGCCGCTATTGCCAGCTGCCGATGTCGGCATTCTTGCCCTCGCCGCCGCTCTGGCCGTCGGCGCCGAAAGAGAGCACGTCGATCTCGCCCTTGATGCCCGGGTTCATGTACTGGTACGGATGGCCCCAGGGGTCGTTGGGCAGCTTCTCCACGTAAGGCTTCCAGTTGGGGGCAGCGGGGCCCGTGGTCGGACGCGTGAGCAGCGCCTGCAGTCCCTGCTCGGCGGTGGGGTAGCGCTGGTTGTCCAGGCGGTAGAGCTTGAGCGCCTGCATCAGGTTGTTGATGTCGGTCCGGGCGGCCGTCACGCGCGCGTCGTCGGCGCGCTCGATCACGTTCGGCACGATCAGCGCCGCCAGCACGCCGATGATGACCAGCACCACCATCAATTCGATCAGCGTGAAGCCGCGTTGGGCGGTGCGGGTGGCGGCTCGAAGGAGTTTGTTCATAGGTTGGGCGGACATGATTCGGAAGGCGCGCTGCATGATAATCCGCGCCCATGACAAGTCCTTACTCCGCCGCCCGCTGGCATGCCCCACTTGCTACGACCGGGCTTTGGGCGTTGGCGGCCGGCGCTGCCGTGTTCTGGGCGCTGCGCCTGGCTTCGCCGGCGCAGGCCGTGGCAGCGGCGGCGACGATGCCGCGGCCTTCGGTGGCGGCCGATTCGGATTCGGTGGCACGGCTGCTGGGCGTGCTGCCCGCGTCCCGTACGGCAGCGGTGGCGCCCGAGGCGGCCAGCCGTTTCGCCCTGTCGGGCGTGGTGGCAGACCCTTCGCAGCAGGGCGCCGCGCTGATCTCCATCGACGGCAAGCCGCCGCGGCCGTTCCGTGTCGGCTCGGCGGTCGGCGACAACTATGTGCTGCAGTCGGTGGGCCTGCGCTCGGCGACCATCGGCGCACGGGCCGACGGGCCGGCGGCATTCACGCTGCAACTGCCGGTGCGTGCGCCGATCAGCGTTTCCAGCCCGGGGTTGCCGGCGGTGCCGATGGCTCTGCCGGCCGGGCCTCTGCCCGCGACGATGCCGGCCGTGGTGGCCCCACCGCAATTGCAGCAGCAGCCACAGCAGCCGGTTGGCCCGCTGCAGCAGCCTGCAGCGATGGCGCCGCCGCAGCAGGCGCCCGCGCAGTAGCTTTTTCAGGCCTGCAGGAACAGGCGGTACGCGGGGTTGGCCGTTTCCTCGACGTAGGGATAGCCTAGCGTTTCGAGGAAGGCGTCGAACTCGGTGGCTTCGCCGGACGGCACCTGCAGGCCCACGAGGATGCGGCCATAGTCGGCGCCCTGGTTGCGGTAGTGGAACAGGCTGATGTTCCAGTTCGGCCGCATCAGGCTCAGGAACTTGAGCAGCGCACCGGGACGCTCGGGAAACACGAAGCGCAGCAGGCGCTCGTCGTGCGCAAGGCCGGTGCGTCCGCCCACGAGGTGCCGTAGATGTTCCTTCGCGAGTTCGTCGTGCGTGAGGTCGAGCGCGTCGAAGCCGTGCTCGTTGAAGGTCCGTGCGATGACGGCCGACTCTCCGCGCGCCGAGGTCGTGAGGCCGACGAACACGTGCGCCTTGGCCGCGTCGCTGATGCGGTAGTTGAACTCGGTCACGTTGCGCGGTGCGCCAGCGCCGCCCAACGCAGCTTCGGCATCGCTCGCGGGCATCTCGCCGACCAGTTCGCAGAAGCGGCGGAAGCTGCCGCGCTCCTCGGGAATGGTGACGGCGAACAGCGCCTCGCGTTCTTCGCCGACCTCGGCGCGCTCCGCGACGAAACGCAGCCGGTCGAAGTTCATGTTGGCGCCGCACAGGATGGCCGCGTAGGTCTCGCCGTGGCGGCCGTGCTGCGCAACGTACTCTTTGATGGCCGCGACCGCCAATGCACCCGCCGGTTCGACGATGCTGCGCGTGTCCACGAAGACGTCCTTGATGGCGGCGCACACGGCATCGGTGTCGACCGCGATGTATTCGTCGACCAGTTCGCTGGCGATGCGGAAGGTTTCCTCGCCGACCAGCTTGACGGCCGTGCCGTCCGAGAACAGGCCGACGTCGGGCAGGTTCACGCGCTGGTGCGCGGCGACCGATTGCATCATCGCGTCGGAGTCGTTCATCTGCACGCCGATCACCTTGATCTCGGGACGCACGGCCTTGATGTAGTTGGCCACGCCGGAGATCAGGCCGCCTCCGCCGATCGCGACGAACACGGCATCGAGCGGGCCCTGGTGCTGTCGCAGGATTTCCATTGCGATGGTGCCCTGGCCGGCAATGACGTCGGGGTCATCGAAGGGATGAACGAAGGTCAGGTTTTGCTGTGCCTGCAATTCGAGCGCGTGCAGATAGGCATCCGAATAGCTGTCGCCGTGCAGCACGATTTCGCCGCCGAAGCCGCGCACCGCATCGATCTTCAATTTGGGCGTGGTCACCGGCATCACGATCACCGCGCGCGTGCCGAGCTTGCGTGCACCCAATGCAACGCCTTGCGCGTGATTGCCGGCCGATGCGCAAATAACGCCGCTCGCCAATTGCGCAGCACTCAGGTGCGCCATCTTGTTATAGGCGCCGCGCAGCTTGAAGCTGAAGACCGGCTGCTGGTCTTCGCGCTTGAGCAGCACGGTGTTGCCCAGCCGTTCGCTGAGCGCGCGCGCTTTCTCAAGTGCGGACTCGACGGCAACGTCGTAGACCCGGGCGTTGAGAATTTTTCTGAGATAGTCGGCGGGCGTCAGCGCCGGATTAACAGGTGCATTGCGCACGGTTTTTTCCAAGGGAGTTTTCATTTGCTAACTGTCGATGATAAGAGGCATCGGGATTGCATGCGGGCATGACATGGACACAAATGTCATAAACCTCTTCAGCAACGCTCCAGCCGCAAATGATTCAGGTTTTTTTGGACGCACCTGTCCACCGGCTCCGGCAGCCGCCAATCAGTTCACAATTGAAAAAAATCTGTTATCAATTTCTGTCAGTGATCTTTCGAAAGGGTTGATGCAGGCCGAGGCTGCGCGGGTTCGGCGAAACGAAATCGGCCGCCCCACGTGGCAGGTGATGGGCAACAGATTGCGTGCGCACATCGTTCCGCTGCTGGGTGATGTGCCGGCGCAGTCGTTTGCAACGTCCGACGCACAACGCTTGATCGATCGCCTCGGAGAACGGGGCTTCAGCAGCACGACGATTGCGCAGTACCTCGTGCTTTTGCGCAAAGTGGTGATGCATGGCGTGCACATCGGCGTGCTTCGCGATGTGCCCGCATTTCCGAAGGTCAAGGTGCGCAGCCAGCCGCGCGGCAGCTTCAGCGTTGCGGAGTACCGGGCGATCACCAGGACCGCGCGCAGCTTGCGCGGGCACGCGCATCCGGTGCTCGACCAGCTTGCGGCCGGCGAACGCTTCTGGATTGCGCGCGAACTGCTCGCCATGCCCGACGAGCTGCCCTGGCTGATCCGCTGGATGGTGAATACCTTCGTGCGTCCGAGCGACATCAAGCTCATGAAGCACAAGCACATCGAGATCGTTCGGAGCAAGCACGTCTATTTGCGCATGAACCTGCCGGAGACCAAGCGGCACAGCCAGCCGATCGTGAGCCTGCGGCCGGCGGTGCGGGTCTACGAATGCTTGCTCGCTCATCGCCGCGAACATGGCTTCGGCGCGGCGGACGACTATCTCTTCCTGCCGCAGTTGAAGAACCGCGAGCACGCGCTGGCCGTGCTCAACTTTCTTTTCCATTGGGTGCTCGAGGAGAGCGGCCTTGAAAAAGGACCGCTGGGTCAGTCGAGGACGCTCTACTGCCTGCGCCATACCGCCATCACGCTGCGGCTGTTGTACGGCCAGGGAATCGACATGCTGACCTTGGCACGCAATGCGCGAACGAGCGTCAACATGGTTGAACGTTTCTACGCTTCGGTTCTGAGCGGAGAAATGAATGTGGGGCTGCTGCAAAGCAGACGCGGCCGCGCGAGTTGAGAAGAAAAGCAAAAAAACCGCCCGGCATGAGCTGGGCGGCTTGACACTGAATTGACTCGAACTGGCTGCTGCCAGCATCGGGATCAGACTCTGTCAAAAGGCGTGGCGAATGCCGAAGTCGTAGCCGGTCGAGGTCTTCGGGGTGAAGACGTTGGCTGCGTTGTTGTAGAAGACCGGGCCGCCAACCGTGTAGCCAGCACCGTTCTTGTTGCTGACACGAGCGATCGTTGCGTACAGGGCCGTGCGCTTCGACAGGTTGTGCACGTAGCCGAGTGCCAGCTTGTTGGCCTTCTTGTCCGGTGTGTCGAAGTACGGATTGTTATCGTCCGTCTTGTACTTCACGGCCGAATACGATGCACGAATCAGGCCGGCACCCACGGGGGCCGTCACACCCACCAGCCAGCCGTTGAGCTTGTCCGATGCCATCGCAGCCGGCCGGACGAAGAAGTCGCCGTCGATATCGGTCTTCCGCTTGGCTCGAGACAATTCGCCGAAGAGCTTCACGGGGCCGAAGTCATACGAAGCGCCGAGGTTGAAGGTGTTGACCTTGGTGGTCGTGCCGGCGTAGTAGTCGTCGCCCACGGTGCTGCTGCCGTAGGCGGCTGCAACGTCCAGGGGGCCGTTTGCGTAGCCGAAACGTCCACCGACATAGCGACCGGTGCGCGAATTGTTAGCCGCATGAGGCGTAGCCAAGCCAGGGCTGTACTTGTCCTTCTCATGGAAGGCGTACTGCAATTGGCCATAGAAACCACCCAGGTTCGACGGCAGGAAGTAGCCGATGGAATTGCCGGTGCGGGTCGGGTTGCCAAAAGCGCCGGTGGCCGTTTGGATCAGGTTGGTGCCGACGCCGCTGGCGCCGAACGGGTCGAACACGCTGTTGTTCCAGAACGTCGGGGTGTAGTCGCGGCCGAGGCGGACTTCACCGAAACCGCCCGACAGGCTCACGGTCGAACGGCGAGAGAAGGTTGCAACACCTTCCGAGCCGTCGTCGTTCTTGATCGGAGCTTCGAGCCAGAAGCTGGCCGCCAGGCCGCCGCCGAGGTCTTCCGTGCCACGGAAGCCCAGTTTGCTGGAGTTGTAGGCCGAGTTGGCCAGTTCGCGGCGGCTGACCCTGACGCTGCCCTGGTTCAGGTAGAACGGGTTGTAAGCGACTGGGAAGCCGAGGGCGTTGTACGTCACGCCGTTGTTCAGGTCGCGTGAGCTGTTCGAGTAGCCGCTGATCGACGCGTCGACCACACCAAACAGCGTGACGGACGATTGGGCCGAGGCAACACCGGCAACAGCCAGGGCAGCCAGAGCAACTACCCTTTCGGCGCGAAAACTAGAGTGGCGCCGAGCCGGCCAGGGGCTGAAAAGAAAAAAGCCCCGAGCTTTGCAGCTCGGGGCTAAATCCACCAATTGGAAGGGTGGAGGAGACAACTGGGTGCGCACAACCAAGTGCGCAATGAAATAAAGTATATCTATTGTTTGTTGCGTTGCAACAAGCGAGTGATGCTTTTCCCACACACAAAGGGAGGCCGGCGTGTATTTTTGCCCGGCATCTCAGACTTGGAACCCCGAAAACCATGGAATGCACAGTGAGTTGGACCGGCGACGCAGGCACGCGATCGGCCATGGGCTTCGTTGCCGAGACAGGCAGCGGCCACGTCCTGATGATGGACGGCGCCCCCGATGCCGCGAAACCCGAGAACGGCGGGCAGAACCTCGCCGCGCGGCCGATGGAGACCGTTCTTGCCGGCACCGGCGGATGCACCGCCTACGACGTCGTGCTGATACTGAAGCGCGGACGCCATCGCGTCGAGCGCTGCAGCGTCAAGCTCACCAGCGAGCGCGCGGAAAAGGATCCCAAGGTCTTTACGAAGATCCATATGCACTTCACTGTGGCGGGCAAGGGAATTCCGGCCTCCGCCGTGGAACGCGCAATTGCACTGAGCCACGAAACCTACTGCTCTGCCAGCATCATGCTGGCGAAGACTGCCGAGATCACTACCAGTTTCGATCTGATCGAAACTTGAGCGAATGGCCTAGATGCGGTGCGCTACCGTGGTCATCACGCGGGAAGCCACACGCATCAGGGCCTTGGCTGGCGCGGGGAGTTCCGCTGCGCCGGCGTCGACAGCCTGTGACGCGTGGCGGGCTTCGTCGAGCTTCATCTGCTCGACCACTGCCTTGGAGGCGCTGTCTGCGGGCGGGAGGCGGCCAAGGTGGCTTTCCAGGTGGGCTTCTACCTGACGCTCGGTTTCCGCAACGAACCCCAGGCTCAGCGGGTCCCCGAGACGGCCCGCAACCAAGCCGAACCCGAAGGCGCCCGCATACCAGAGAGGATTCAGGAGCGACGGGCGTGCGCCCAGTTCGTCCAGACGCTGTCGGGTCCAGGCCAGATGATCGGTTTCCTCGTGCGCCGCCTCGATGAAATGGGCGCGCAGCGCAGGGTCGCGCGCCACGGCCGCCTGGGCCGTGTAAAGCGCCTGTGCACAGACTTCGCCGACGTGGTTCACCCGCATCAGCGCGCCGGCCTCCCGGCGTTCCGCTTCACTCAATTCGCTGGGCGCCAATGAGGGGGCGGGCGTCGCCCGCGTGGCATGGGGGCGCGCGAAAAGGGTGCGCAACGCCGCGTCTGCCGCGGCCAGGACGGAGTCGGTCATGAGTGTCATGCGCCTATTTGAACGCACATGCGAAATGCCATGCGGAAGCCTTGTCACATTTCACATGGTGGTGCGTGCCAAGGCCTAAGTCCTTTGTTGCAGGCGTGCAACGAAACGCGCGGGCCATCCAAGATTTCGGGCGAATTGTTTTGCCCTGCCGCATCGGCTCTGGTGCAATAGCATCAACTTCCCAAAAGGAGGTTGGCCCGGGGTCCGGTGGGAGCACAAAAGTGCCAGTCACGGTGAGCCCTTCGCACCGGAGCCCTATGTTTAACCTTGGAGAAACTTGCAATGAAAAAATCTCTAGTTGCTCTGGCTGCCCTGGCTGTTGCCGGTGTTGCCTCGGCTCAGTCGTCCGTCACGCTGTTTGGTGTGGTCGACGCGTCGATCAGCGGCTACTCGAACACCGCCCGCGACAACCGCGCGACCGTGTTCCCCAACGCTTTCGGTATCCCCGTCTACCTGAACCAAGGTTCGGTCAAGACCAGCCGTCGCGAACTGGCTAACTCGGGTTACAACTCGAGCCGCATCGGCTTCCGTGGCACGGAAGACCTGGGCGGTGGCCTGGCAGCCAGCTTCTGGCTCGAAGCTCCGATCTCCAATGACGACGGCCAGCAAGGTATCGCGACGTTCGCTCGTCGTTCGACCGTGAGCCTGTCGGGTGGTTTCGGTGAAGTCCGCCTGGGTCGTGACTACACCCCGACGTTCTGGAACGACACCGTGTTCGATCCGTTCGGCACCAACGGCGTTGGCACCAACCTGGTTTCGACGGCCAACACCGCCTTCGGTGGCTTCGGTACGCCCGCAGCTTCGACCGGCGCGTTCACCAACGTGGGCAGCAGCAACTACGTTCGCGCCAGCAACTCGATCGGCTACTTCCTGCCGCCGAACCTGGGTGGTTTCTACGGCCAAGTGCAATACGCCCTGGCAGAGAAGACCAAGTACGACTCGGGCATCTTCACGCCTAACGTGCTCAACAGCCAGCGCCAAGGCCGTTACATCGGTGGCCGCTTCGGCTACGCAAACGGTCCTCTGGACGTTGCGCTGGCTTATGGCAGCAGCACCGTTGGCGACGACTACTACGTCGGCACGACCACCAAGGTCAACACCCTGAACCTGGGCGCTTCGTATGACTTCGGTCCCGTGAAGCTGTTCGGTGAAGTGTCGAAGGCCAAGAACAAGATCGACTACGAAGTGACCCCGCTGGCTGGCGGCCGTCCCGACATCGATCTGACCGGCTACCTGCTCGGCGTGACCGTGCCGGTCGGCGCTGGCCTGATCCGCGCTTCGTGGTCGCACGTCAAGCTGGACCAGAACCTGCCGAACAACCCGTTCGCTCTGAATACGCCTGATCCCAAGGCCAACAAGATCGCTCTGGGCTACGTGCACAACCTGTCGAAGCGCACGGCTCTGTACGCTACGATCGCTCGTGTCAGCAACAAGAACGGCGCTGGCTACACGGTTGGCGG
>NZ_AKIW01000056.1 GCF_000282635.1 Variovorax sp. CF313 | reverse complement strand
GGGGGCAAGCGGCGCCTCCATCGAGCGCCCTGCCCGCCCCCATCCCAACCTTCCCCCAGAGGGGGAAGGAGCAAGGCATCAGATGGGGGTGAGGACGCCACGCCCCGCGAAGTGCCCTTCGGCATTCGCGAGGAAGTGGTCCACCGACTTCTGCGTCGCCTCGGGCGACCAGCCGGCCATGTGCGGTGTCAGCAGCACGTTATCGAGGCCGATCAGCGGCTCGGGCCGCTTCGGTTCGCTCTCGTACACGTCGAGGCCGGCACCGGCGATGCGGTTCTCGCGCAGCGCGGCCGCCAGCGCCTCGGTGTCGACCACGCTGCCGCGCCCGATGCTCACCAGGTAGCCCTGCGGCCCGAGCGCGTCGAGCACTTCGGCATTGACCAGGTGCTTCGTAGCCGGGCCGCCCGGCGCGGCCAGTACGAGGAAGTCGGCCCATGTGGCAAGCGACTTCAGGTCGTCGAAGTAGCGGTGCGTCGCGCCTTCCTTCGGCTTGCGGTTGTGATAGCCCACCTCCATGTCGAACGCCGCCGCCCGCTTCGCGATCTTCTGCCCGATGGTGCCCATCCCCAGGATGCCCAGCTTCTTCCCCGACACGTTCGGCGGCTGCGGAATGGCCTCGCGCCACACGCCTTCGCGGCACAGCCGGTCGAGCTTGCGGAACTCGCGCACGATGCCGATCAGCAGGCCGAAGGCGTGGTCGGCCACGCAGTCGTCGTTGGTGCCCGCGCCGTTGGCCGTGGCGATGCCGCGTGCACGCGTGGCTTCGAGCGGCACGCCCTCGTAGCCCGCGCCCATGCAGCAGATCAGCTCCACGGCCGGCATGGCCGCGATTTCCTCGGGCGTGATGCCGATGACGCCGATGGTCAGCACCGCGCGGAACTTCTTGCCGTGCTCGGCAATGGCAGCCGCGCGCTGCGCGTCGCCGAAGGCGTAGGTCATGTCGTAGACCTCGGCAATCTGGGCCTGGTGAGCGCTCGACAGGCTGTTGAGCACCAGCAGGGGAATCTTGGTCGACACGTGGGAACTCCTGAACGAAAAAATGAAATGGATGATCGCGCTACATCAGCGGTGCCGCTTCGCTCTTCTGCAAGGCCCACATCTGGGCGTAGCGGCCCTGCTTCGCGAGCAGCTCGGCGTGCGTGCCGCGCTCGACGATCACGCCCGACTCCAGCACCAGGATCTCGTGCGCGTCGACCACCGTCGACAGCCGGTGCGCGATGACCAGCGTGGTCTTGTCCTGCGCGGCGCTCTTGAGCTCCGACTGGATGGCGCGTTCGTTGGCCGAGTCGAGCGCCGAGGTGGCCTCGTCGAAGATCACGATCGGCGGGTTCTTCAGCAGCGTGCGCGCGATGGCCACGCGCTGCTTCTCGCCGCCCGAGAGCTTGAGGCCGCGCTCGCCCACCGTCGTTTCGTAGCCCTTGGGCGTGGCCACGATGAAGTCGTGGATGCGCGCGGCGCGGGCCGCGGCCTCCACCTCTTCGCGCGTGGCGCCGGGGCGGCCGTAGGCGATGTTGTATTCGACCGTGTCGTTGAAGAGCACCGTGTCCTGCGGCACGATGCCGATCGCGCGGCGCACGCTCGACTGCGTGACTGCGCGGATGTCCTCGCCGCCGATGGTGATGCGGCCCTGCTGCACGTCGTAGAAGCGGTAGAGCAGCCGCGCGAGCGTCGACTTGCCCGAGCCCGAGGGGCCGACCACGGCCACCGTCTTGCCCGCTGGAATCTCGAAGCTCACGTGCTTGAGGATGGGCCGCGCGGGCTCGTAGGCGAAGCTCACGTCCTCGAAGCGCACCGTGGCGTCGGCGCCGGCCAGCGGCTGCGAGCCGGGCGCATCGCGCACCTCGCGCTCTTTTTCCATCAGCACGAACATCTTGTCGAGGTCGGTCAGGCTCTGCTTGATCTCGCGGTAGATCACGCCGAGGAAATTCAGCGGAATGTAGAGCTGGATCATGAAGGCGTTGACCATCACCAGGTCGCCCAGCGTCATGCGCCCATCGACCACGCCCGAGGTGGCGCGCCACAGCATCAGCACCAGGCTGATGGCGATCAGCGCCTGCTGGCCGGTGTTGAGCATGCTCAGCGTGCGCTGGCTCTTGATGGCGGCCTTGCGGTAGCGGTCGAGGCTGGCGTCGTAGCGGCCGGCCTCGAAATCCTCGTTGTTGAAGTACTTGACGGTCTCGTAGTTCAGCAGCGAATCGACCGCGCGACTCTGCGCCACCGAGTCGAGCTCGTTCATGGTCTTGCGGAACTGCGTGCGCCACTCGGTCACCGTGACCGTGAACGTGATGTACAGCACCAGCGCGGCCGCCGTGATCCAGACGAACAGCGAGTCGAACTTCACGCCCAGGATGGTGAGCACCAGCACCAGTTCGATGATGGTCGGCACGATGCTGTAGAGCGACATCGAGATCAGCGAGTGCACGCCGCGCGTGCCGCGCTCGATGTCGCGCGTCATGCCGCCGGTCTGGCGCTCCAGGTGGAAGCGCAGGCTCAGCGAATGCAGGTGGCGGAACACCTCCAGCGCGATCTGCCGGGCCGTGCCCTCGGTGGCCTTGGCGAAGATCAGCTCGCGCAGCTCGCCGAAGAGCGAGGTCGAGAAGCGCAGCAGCCCGTAGGCCAGCAGCAGCCCGATGGGCACGATGAGCAGCGCCTGTGCCATGTCGGGCTTGGGCGTCATCGTGTCGACCAGGTTCTTCAGCAGCACCGGCACGCCCACGTTGGCCACCTTGGCGCCCACCATGAAGGCCAGCGCCGCGGCCACCCGCCACTTGTACTGCCAGAGGTAGGGAAACAGGCGGCGCAGCGTCGCCCAGTCGGAACGGTCACTGCGCGCCGGCGGGTGGCCGCCGGCTGTGTGGGGGGAAGGAAGGGCTTCGCCGCTTCGGCGCATGGAGGACAATCGTGGTTGCTTGTTTGTTCCAGATTGTGCCCATGTCAGATACTTCCAGTGCCGCCGCCGCGGCCACCCTCAAAAGCCTGCCCACCGACATGGAGCTGGTGCTCAAGGTCATTCCGATGCCGGCGGACTGCAACGCCAACGGCGACATCTTCGGCGGCTGGGTCATGGCGCAGTGCGACCTGGCCGGCTCGGTGATTCCGGCGCGCTACGCCAAGGGCCGGCAGGCGACGGTGGCGGTCAACGAATTCATCTTCAAGCAGCCGGTGCGGCTGGGCGACATTCTTTCGTTCTATTCGAAGCTGGTGCGCATCGGGCGCACCTCGGTCACGGTGACCGTCGAAGTCTTCGCCGAGCGCTTCCGCGCCCAGGGCGAGTACATCAAGGTCACGCAGGCTACCTTCACCTACGTGGCCATCGACGACAACGGCCGTCCGCGAGTGATCGAGCAGCAGCCCTGAACGAGTTCAGACGCCCGGGTCGCGTACGCGCTCGAAGTGCTCGAACTCGCGGTTGACCCAGCGCCCCTCGCGGCGCTCGACGCGGCGGATGTACACCGTCTGCACGATGTCCCGCGTGTGCGCGTCGATCTCTATCGGGCCGCGCGGGCTGTCGAGCCGCACGCCCCGGAACGCGTCCACCAGCCGCTCGCCAACCGCGCCACCGTGCGCCACGGGCGAGGCCATCGCCGCGTCGATGGCCGCGAGCGCATCGTGGGCCGCGACCGCGAAATACCCCGGACGCAGGTGATCGCCGTACTCCGCCTGGAACGCCGACGTGAACCGGCGGTTGGCCGGCGACTCGTGCGCGAATGAATAGTGGTGACTCGTGACGAGCCCATCGGCCAGCTCGCCGATGCCCTCGAGGTAGTGGTCGTCGGTGGCGTCGCCCGTCGCGAGCAGGCGAATGCCGGCGTCGGCCATGCCGCGGTCGCGCCAGAACTTCAGGAAGGTGGCCGGCATCTGCCCCGACGGCAGGAAGAAGAACACCGCCTGTGGCTTGAGTTCGCGCAGCCGCAGCATGTAGGCCGAGTAGTCGAGCGTGGCCAGCGGCACCCGCAGCATCGCGCCGACCCGGCCTCCACCCGCGGTGATGCCCGATACGAAGGCGCTTTCGGCATCGACGCCCGAGGCGTAGTCGGCCACCACGGTGCAGACGTCGCGCAAGCCTTGCTGGAGCGCCCAGCGCGCCAGCGGCAGCGTGACCTGCCCGATGGTGAAGGACACCCGCACCGCGAACGGGCAGCGCGCCGTGATGCCCGAGGAGGCTGCGTTCATCACCACCAGCGGCAGCTTCGCCTGCGTGGCGACGCTGCCCACGGCATAGGCGTTGGAGCTGAAATCCAGGCCCGCCAGCAGGTCGACACGCTCGCTTTCCACGAGGTCCAGCGCATGGCGGCGCGCCTGGTCGGGCGCGCTGCCGGGCACGTCGCGCCGCAGCAGTTCGACCGGCCGGCCCGCAATGTTCTGGTTGTGCGCCGCCAGCCAGACGGCCATGCCGGCATCGAACTGCCGGCCACCGCCCGCATAAGGGCCGGACCACGAACCGATGACGCCGATGCGCAGCGGTCGCACCCGCGCCAAGGCCAGTGAAGGGGCTGCCAGGGCACCTGCCAGCAAACCGAAAGTACGCCGGCGCGAGAAGCGGAATGCTACTTTTTCAGTAGCGTCGTTTGCCTGCGGGCCGGGCGTTGCGAGGGTTCTTTTCTCTTGCACGCCGCGCAGTGTACGTATGCAGGCCCCGGCCCGGGAAGCGCGTCAGACCTTGGAGAAGTCCGGCTTGCGCTTCTCCATGAACGCGCCGAAGGCCTCGCGCGCCGCCGGTTCGCGCAGCATGCGGCCGAAGCTCGCACCCTCTTCGCCCATGCGCTCCAGCACGGCAGGCATCTGCGCCTTCTTCAGCAGGCGCTTGGTTTCCACCAGCGCGCTCAGCGGCTTGGCGGCGAGCTTGCGGGCCTGCGTCTGCGCGATGGCGTTGACCTCGGTCGGCGGCACCACGCGGTTGACCAGGCCCACCTCCAGCGCGGCCTCGGCCATGAAGGGCTCGCCCAGCAGCAACGCCTCGGCCGCGCGGTGGTAGCCCAGCATCTGCGGCACCAGCAGGCTCGACGCCGCTTCGGGGCACAGGCCGAGGTTCACGAAGGGCATCGAGAAGGCGGCGTTGTCGCCCGCGTAGACGAGGTCGCAGTGGAACAGCATCGTGGTGCCGATGCCCACGGCCGGGCCGCACACGGCCGCGACGATGGGCTTGGGGAAGGTTGCGATGCCGCGCAGGAAGCGGAACACCGGCGATTCCTGCGTCGACGGCGGGCCGTTGAGGAAGTCGCCGATGTCGTTGCCCGCGCTGAAGATGGTCGGATCGCCCTGGATCAGCACGCAGCGCACGGCCGCATCGCTCTCGGCGGCGGCCAGCGCATCGGCCAGTTCGGCGTACATGCCGCTGGTGATCGAGTTCTTCTTGTCGACGCGGTTGAAAGTGAGGGTCATCACACCGGCTTCGGTGTGGACGAGGATGTCGCTCATGGGAATGGTCCTTGAATAAAGGGATTGGCGCCGCGATCAGGCGCAAAGGGCTTCGCGGACGAAATCGAGGCGGTCTTGCCCCCAGAACATCTCGCTGCCGACGAACATGGTGGGAGCGCCGAACACGCCGCGCTCCACAGCTTCCTGGGTGACGGCCTTGAGCCGGTCCTTGGTTTCCTGCGCGCCGGCCAGCGCGAGCAGGCCCGCGGCGTCGAAGCCCGCATTCTGCAAGACGGCGCCGACGATTGCCGGGTCGTTGAGATTCTTCGGCTCGACCCACATCGCGTGGAAGACTGCGTCGACATACGCACCGAAGCGCGCCGGCTCCTTCATCTGGACGCCGGTGGCGCCGCGCATCAGCAGCAACGTGTTGATGGGGAAATGCGGGTTGTGCACGAAGGACACGCCGTAGCGCTTCGCGAAGCGCTGCAGGTCGACGGTCATGTACGGGCCCTTGGGCTTGATCTCGGCGGGCGAATGGTTGCCCGTGGCCTGGAACACGCCGCCCAGGAGCATGGGCTTCCACACCAGCTCGGCGCCTGCGTCAGCACATACGTGCGGCAGCTGCGTTGCGGCGAGGTAGGCGGCGGGGCTGCCGAAGTCGAAGTAGAAGTCGACGGATTTGGTCATGGGTGTCTCCTTGTCGGACGCTTGCGTTCGGGGGCGCGTGCACAGGCCACCGGGTACTCCCCTGCGCCCGTCATCTCAGAATTTCTCGGACCAGGGCCGCAGATCGAGCTCGTGCGTCCATGCATCGCGCGGTTGCGAATGCAGCATCCAGTAGCTGTCGGCGATGTGGTCCGGGTTCAGGATGCCGTCACTGTCCTTCAGTGCATAGCGCTCGGGGAAGTTGCTGCGGATGAACTCGGTGTCGATGGCGCCGTCGACCACCACGTGCGCCACGTGAATGCCCTGCGGCCCCAGCTCCCGCGCCATCGACTGGGCCAGCGCGCGCAATGCCATCTTGGCGCCCGAGAAGGCGCCGAAGTTCGCCGCGCCACGCAGCGAAGCCGTCGCGCCCGTGAAGATGATCGTGCCGCGATGCCCGCCTTCCGGCATGTCGCGCGCCACCATCCGCTTCGCCACCTCGCGCCCGTTGAGAAAGCCCGAGAAGCAGGCCATCTCCCACACCTTGAAGTACTTGCGCGCGGTCTCGCTCAGGATGCTCTCGGGCACGTTGGCCCCGATGTTGAACACCATCACCTCGATCGGCCCGACCGTCGACTCGATCTGCTCGACGAGTGCAACCACCTCCTCTTCCTTGCGCGCATCGCAGGCGAAGGCATGTGCGCAGCCGCCGTCGGCCTCGATCTGCGCCACCAGCGGCTGCAGCTTGTCGAGGCTGCGCCGCGTGACGCAGGTGGCGAAGCCTTCGCGCGCGAAGCGGCGGGCAATGGCGCCGCCGGTGGCGTCGCCCGCGCCCACGATGAGTGCAGCCTTGGTGAGCGCCATGACGGTCATTCCTTGTAGTAGACGATCTGGTTGGAAGTGGCGAGCAACGTGCCGCCTTCGCTCCAGAGCTGCGCAGCCTGGTCGAAGAAGCCGCTGCTGAACTGCTGCCCCGTCGCGCTGCCGAGCAGGTAACCCGTGCCGACCTCGGCCAGCTGCGCCGCATCGGCATGGAAATACGTGGTGATCGACACCGTGCCCACCGGCACCCGCGTGGCGCGGCGCAGCCACACGCGCGGGAAGAACAGGTCGCTCATGGCCGCGAGCGAGGCGAAGTCGAGCGCGCGTTGCTGCGCATCGCGCACCCAGAGCCGGCTCTCGCTGTGATGGCCGCTGCCGTCCCATTTCGAAGGAATGCTGCCGCTGATCGGCCGCATCTCGTACTGGCCGATCCACGCCACGCCCGACGGGCCAATGCTCATGCGCTCGACCATCTCGGGCCGCGGCACCTCGGGCATCGGCAGGTCGTTGCCGTTCCAGGTCTCGCGGCGCACGGCGGTCACCACGGTGGCGGTGGTCGTCATGTTCGGCGCTGCGCCGGGGCCGGCCTGCGTGATCTGCACCGTCCAGTGCTGCGTCGAGCGGTTGGTGCGCACGGCGGTGGCCTGGATGTCGAACGCGCCGGCTTCGAGCGCCGCCGCGTAGTTCACCGTGAGCGCGATCGGCACGCCGAGCAGGTCGGGATGCTTCAGCACCGCCTGCAGCGCCAGCGCCGCGGTGGTGCCGCCGAAAGGGCCGACCATGTTCCAGTAGTCGGGGCTGGTCATGCCCGTGAAGTGCCCCACGCGGATGTCGCTGTGGTGGATCGCCAGGGCCTTGTCGAAGGGGTGCGTGCTCGTCGTCATGATCGGCAGTGTGCCTCCGGTGGATGGCGTCACGCAGTCGTGTGCGGGACGTTGGCGTGCTGCAGCGCAGTAAGCGACGCCAGCCGATGCAGCTTGTCGAGCGTGCTCGGCCAGAGGCTCTGGCTGAACTGCTCGCGGAAGAAGCCGAAGTGGCCGATGCGCCGGGCCTGCACGTCGGCCGGCGCAATGCGCTCCACCGCGCTCGGTGCGCCGGCATAGAAGCTCACGAGGCTTTCGGTGCCGGCGAGCGTCATGAGCTCGTCGTCGGTCATCGACAGCGCGAGCACCGGGAAGCGCACGCGGCCGTAGCTGCGCAGTGCCGCCTCGCCTTCCGCGCCGACGCTGTAGCGCGGGTTCAGGCACCAGCGCCGCCATTGCAGGATCACGCCGCGCGGCAGGTCGCCGACCTTCTTCAGCCGGCGGCCCGGAAAGTAGCCGCACAGCCGCGTGACCAGCGGCACGAGCACGAACCAGAAGTAGAGGATGCTGCGCTTGAGCTTCGGCGCGTTCTCGCGCCAGTAGCCGCTGCCCGCGGCGATGCTGACGAGGCCGTCGACCTGCCCGGGACGCTGCAGGAAGCCCGGCAGCTGCGCGCCCAGGCTGTGGCCCAGCAGGTAGAGCGGCTGGCCGGGCAACGCCGCCTTGGCTGCGTCGATCACCGCTTCGTAGTCGCAAGCCCAGTCGAGCAGGTCGGCCTTGAAGCCGCGCAGCGGCGCATTGCCGCGCGAGTCGCCGGAGCCCCGGTAGTCGAAGGTCCAGACGCGCAGGCCCTGCTGCGCGAGCCATCGCGCGAAGGGCTCGTAGAAGGACTGGCGCACGCCCATCGCGCCACCGATCACGATGCTGGCACGCGGTGCGCCGACCGGCTCGTACGTTCGCACGGCCAATTGCGTACGACCACCATCGGTTGCAAGCTGCTGCATCTGCATGAGGTTGTCTCCTTCGTTGCCTCGACGCTCGTCCCGGTGTCTTGCGCGTTGCCGATCAGACGCGCTCGAAGATTCCCGCGGCGCCCTGGCCCATGCCCACGCACATCGTGACCATGCCGTACTTCAGGTTCTCGCGGCGCAGCGCATGCACCACGGTCGCCGAACGGATGGCGCCGGTGGCACCGAGCGGATGGCCCAGCGCAATTGCGCCGCCCATCGGGTTGACCTTCGACGGATCGAGCCCCAGCGTGTTGATGACGGCCAGCGACTGCGCGGCGAAGGCTTCGTTGAGCTCGAACCAGTCGATGTCCTGGTGCTTCAGGCCGGCGTAGCGCAGCGCGGCGGGAATGGCCTCGATCGGGCCGATGCCCATGATGTGCGGCGGCACACCTTTGCTCGCGAAGCTCACGAAGCGCGCGAGCGGCGTGAGGCCGTACTGCTTCACCGCCTTCTCGCTCGCGAGGATCAGCGCGCCGGCGCCGTCCGAGGTCTGCGAGCTGTTGCCGGCCGTGACGGTGCCGCGCGCGGCGAACACGGTGCGCAGCTTGGCCAGGCCTTCGAGGCTGGTGTCGGGGCGCGCGCCTTCGTCGAGGTTCGCCATGCGCGTCTTCACGATCGACTCGCCGGTGGCGAGGTTTGGCGTGCGGTCGGTCACTTCGATCGGCGTGATCTCGTCGGCGAACTTGCCGGCCTTCTGCGCGGCCAGCGCCTTCTGGTGCGAGGCGAGTGCGAACTCGTCCTGCGCCTCGCGGCTCACCTTCCACTGCTGCGCGACCTTCTCGGCCGTGAGGCCCATGCCGTAGGCAATGCCGACATCGCCTTCGCGCTCGAAGATCGAGGGCGACAGCGAGGGCGAATTGCCCATCATCGGCACCATGCTCATGCTTTCGACACCGGCCGCGATCATCACATCGGCCTCGCCGACGCGGATGCGGTCGGCCGCCATCTGCACGGCCGACAGGCCCGAGGCGCAGAAGCGGTTCACGGTGATGCCGCCGACGCTGGTCGGCAGGCCCGCCAACACGGCGCCGATGCGCGCGACGTTCAGGCCCTGCTGCGATTCGGGAATCGCGCAGCCGCAGATGATGTCTTCGATGGCCTTGGGATCGAGGCTGGGCACGGCGGCGAGCGCGGCACGCAGCGTGGTCGCGAGCAGGTCGTCGGGGCGGTAGTTGCGGAAGTAGCCGCGGTGCGACTTGCCGATGGGGGTGCGGGTGGCGGAGACGATGTAGGCGTCTTGGACTTGTTTCATGGATGGTTCCTGGATTGGGCTCCTTCCCCCTCTGGGGGAAGGTTGGGATGGGGGCAAGCGGCCGTCAATTCATCCAGTCGATTGACGATGGCCTGCAACACCCCTTCAAGATTGACAAACGGATCGTTCGAGCCGAAGCGAAGCACTTCGAATCCCTGCTCGCGCAGGAAAGCGTCGCGTCGGGCGTCGTAGCCGGCCTGCGCCTGGTGTTGCGATCCGTCGAGTTCGACGATCAGCTTAGGGCCGAGGCATGCGAAGTCGGCGATGTAGTTGCCAAGCGGATGCTGCCTGCGGAACTTCACTCCCAGTTGCTCGCCGCGCAACCCGCTCCAGAGCTTGCGCTCGGAGTCGGTCATCTCGCGCCGCAATGTGCGGGCGTTCTGTTGCGCGTTGGGAGTGGATTGGGTTTGCATAGGCTGCCTGCCCCCATCCCGGCCTTCCCCCAGAGGGGGAAGGAGTAAGAGGGCATCGCTCGCGTCAGTTACGCACCGGCTTCCCCGTGCTCAGCATTCCCATGATCCGCTCCTGCGTCTTCGGATGCACGATGAGCGAGCAGAACGCCTTGCGTTCCAGCGCCATCAGGTACTCCTCGGTCACGAGCGAGCCGGCGTCCACGTCGCCGCCGGTCACCACGTTCGCGATCAGGCTTGCAATGTGGAAGTCGTGCGCGGAGATGAAGCCGCCGTCGCGCATGTTCACGAGCTGGCCCTTGATCGTCGCGGCGCTGCTGCGGCCCGCCACACGGAAGCTGCGGCGCAGCGGTGCGCGGTAGCCGGCGTCGGCCATGGCCTTGGCCTGCTGCAGCGCCACGTACAGCAGCTCGTCCTTGTTCGGCACGATCACGTCGCTGTCGAGCAAATACCCGAGCTTCTTCGAGTCAAGCGCGCCAGTGCCCACCTTCGCCATTGCGGCAGCAGTGAAGCCTTCGGTGAGGAAGGGCAGCAGGTCGGTGCCGGTGGAGGCCGAAGCGTTCTCGGCCGCACGGCGCGCGATGTAGGTCAGGCCGCCCGCGCCGGGGATCAGCCCCACGCCGACTTCGACCAGGCCGATGTAGCTCTCCATTGCTGCGACCCGTTTGGCCGAGTGGACGGCCAGCTCGCAGCCGCCGCCCAGCGCCATGCCGCGCACCGCGGAGATCACCGGCACGCTGGCGTAGCGGATCTTGAGCATCACGTTCTGCAACTCCTGCTCGGCGCCCTCCACCGCGCCGATACCGGCTACGACGAAGGCCGGCAGCATCGCCTGCAGGTCGGCGCCGACCGAGAACATCTCATCGGGCGACCAGATCACGAGGCCCTTGTATTCGGCTTCGGCCAGGTCGACTGCGGCGCCCAGCGCCTCGGCCACGTCAGGGCTGATGGCGTGCATCTTCGAATGGATGCTCGCGATCAGCACTTCACCGTCCAGTGTCCACACGCGCACATCGCCTTCGTCGCTGATCGTGGTGCCCGCGGTGTTGGCATCGGCTGCATTCGCGCCGAGCACGCTCTCGGGGAACAGCTGGCGGTCATGCACCGGCAGCCTGCGCTGCGGCACGAACTTGTTCTGCGACGCGCTCCACGAGCCTTCGGGCGTGTGCACGCCGCCAGCCTCGGCCACCGGGCCTTCGAACACCCACTTGGGCAGCGGTGCGCTGCTCAGCGCCTTGCCTGCGTCGATGTCTTCCTGCACCCACTTGGCGACCTGCGCCCAGCCGGCTTCCTGCCACAGCTCGAACGGGCCCTGCTTCATGCCGAAGCCCCAGCGCATCGCGAAATCGATGTCGCGCGCGCTCTCGGCGATGTCGCCCAGGTGCACGGCGGCGTAGTGGAAGCCGTCGCGCAGGATGGCCCAGAGGAACTGGCCCTGCGGTCCTTCGCTCTCGCGCAGCAGCTTCAGGCGTTCGCCCGCGGGCTTCTTCAGCATGCGGCCGTACACCTCGTCGGCCTTGGCGCCGGCGGGCACGTACTCGCCGCTCTTCAGGTCGAAGCGCAGGATGTCGCGGCCGGACTTCTTGAAGAAGCCGGCCTTGGTCTTCTGGCCCAGGTTGCCCAGCTCCAGCAGCTTGGCGAGCACCGGCGGCGTCGCGAAGTTGGCGTAGAACGGATCGCTCTCGGCGTTCAGGTTGTCCTGCAGCGTCTTCACGACGTGGGCCATCGTGTCCAGGCCCACCACGTCGGCAGTGCGGAAGGTGCCCGAGCTGGCGCGGCCCAGCTTCTTGCCCGTGAGGTCATCCACCACGTCGGGCGTGAGGCCGAACTTCTCGACTTCCTTCAGCGTGGCCAGCATGCCGGCGATGCCGACGCGGTTGGCGATGAAGTTGGGCGTGTCGTGCGCGCGCACCACGCCCTTGCCCAGCGTGCTGGTGACGAAGGCTTCGAGGTCGTCGAGCACCTGCGGCTGCGTGGTCGGCGTGTTGATCAACTCCACCAGGAACATGTAGCGCGGCGGGTTGAAGAAGTGAATGCCGCAGAAGCGCGGCTTCAGCGCTTCGGGCAGCGCCTCGCTCAGCTTGGTGATCGAGAGGCCCGAGGTGTTCGAGGCCAGGATCGAATGCTTGGCCACGTGGGGCGCGATCTTCCTGTAGAGATCGAGCTTCCAGTCCATGCGCTCGGCAATGGCTTCGATGACGAGGTCGCACTCGCCGAGCTTGGCGAGGTCGTCTTCGTAGTTAGCCTGCTCGATCAGGCCCGCGTCGGCCACGTCGCCGAGCGGCGCGGGCTTGAGCTTCTTGAGGTTGTCGATGGCGCGCGTGACGATGCCGTTCTTCGGGCCTTCTTTTGCGGCCAGGTCGAACAGCACGACAGGCACGCGCACGTTGACGAGGTGGGCCGCAATCTGCGCGCCCATCACGCCGGCGCCGAGCACGGCGACCTTCTTCACTTGAAATCGGGACATGTTGCTTGGTATTTCTTGGATAGGTTGCGCACAGGCTTGTTTACTGCGCGCGGTTCCAGGTTTGGGTACGCCAGAACGGGCCCAGGTAGCCGCGCACCTCGAGCTTCTTGCCGCCCTCGATGGGCGTGAAGCTCGCGCGATATTCCTTGCCGTTCTCGGGGTCGAGGATCTTTCCGCCTTCCCAGACGTCCTTGTTCTCGGCCTTCTTGCCGCCGCGGATGATGTCGAGGCCGACCATGGGCTTGTCCTTGCGGTCGTCGCTGCATTCGCTGCAGACCGCGCCGGGCTTGGCATCCTTGCCCAGCGCCTTCTCGATGCGCCCGGACAGCGCGCCGTGGGTCTCCGCGATGCTGATCTCGGCCTTGACCTCGCCGGTCTTGTCGTCCACGTTGCGCCACAGACCCACCGGCGTGCTCTGAGCCATGGCCGAAACGGCCGTGACGGAGAACAGGATGGCTGCGAGTGTTGTTTTCATGATCGACGGCTCCTGGAGTCGAAGGAAGACGAGACGGTACGACCGCTCAGGCCAGTGCCGCGTCGGTGTCCATCAGCACCTTGCTGCCGGCGCGCGCGGTGCGCATCAGCGTCGCGGTCTCGGGGAACAGCTTGGCGAAATAGAAGCGTGCTGTCTGCAGCTTGGCGACGTAGAACGGATCGGTGTTGCCGGCCGCAATTTCACGCAGCGCGACCTGCGCCATGCGGGCGAACAGGTAGCCGAACACGAAGTGGCCGGCCACGCGCAGGTAGTCGACAGCAGCGGCGCCCACTTCGTCGGGATTCTGGAAACCCTTGAAGCCGATCTCGGTCGTGAACTTGGTGAGCTGGTCGCCCAGCATCGCGATCGGGTTGATGAACTCGGCCATCTTCTCGTTCACACCCTCTTCTTCCACCAGCTTGCCCACGAGCTTGCCGAACTTCTTCAGCGACGCGCCGTTGTTGCCCAGCACCTTGCGGCCCAGCAGGTCCAGCGACTGGATGGTGTTGGTGCCTTCATAGATCATGTTGATGCGGTTGTCGCGCACGAACTGCTCCATGCCCCATTCCTTGATGAAGCCGTGGCCGCCGAACACCTGCATGCAGGCGTTGGTGGAAATGTGGCCGTTGTCGGTGATGAAGGCCTTGACGATGGGGGTCAGCAGCGCGACCAGCTCACCCGAGTCCTTGCGCACCTTCTCGTCGGGGTGGTTGTGTTCCTTGTCGAGCAGCAGCGTGCAGAAGATCTGCAGCGCGCGGCCGCCTTCGGCATAGGCCTTGGCAGTGAGCAGCATCTTGCGCACGTCGGGGTGCACGATGATGGGGTCGGCTTCCTTGTCCTTGGCCTTCACGCCCGAGAGCGAGCGCATCTGCACGCGGTCTTTCGCGTAGGCCAGTGCGTTCTGGTAGGCCACTTCGGTCAGGCCGAGCGACTGGTTGCCCACGCCCAGGCGTGCGGCGTTCATCATCACGAACATCGCGGCCAGGCCCTTGTTGGGCTCGCCCACCAGCGTGCCGGTGGCGCCTTCGATCACGATCTGCGCGGTGGCGTTGCCGTGGATGCCCATCTTGTGCTCCAGGCCGGCGCAGAAGATCGGGTTGCGCTCGCCGAGCGAGCCGTCGGCCTTGACCTTGAACTTCGGCACCACGAACAGGCTGATGCCCTTGCTGCCCTTGGGCGCATCGGGCAGGCGGGCCAGCACCAGGTGAATGATGTTGCTCGTCATGTCGTGCTCGCCGGCCGAGATGAAGATCTTGCTGCCGGTGATGCGGTAGGTGCCGTCGGGCTGCGGCTCGGCCTTGGTGCGCAGCAGGCCGAGGTCGGTGCCGCAATGGGGTTCGGTGAGGCACATGGTGCCGGTCCACTCGCCGCTCGTGAGCTTGGGCAGGTAGGTCTTCTTCTGTTCGTCAGTGCCGTGCGCCACCAGCGCTTCGTACGCGCCGTGCGAGAGGCCGGGGTACATGGTCCAGGCTTGGTTGGCGCTGTTGAGCATCTCGAACAGGCACTGGTTCACCACGAAGGGCAGGCCCTGGCCGCCGAAGGCCGGGTCGCACGACAGCGCAGGCCAGCCGCCTTCGACGTACTTGGCGTAGGCGTCCTTGAAGCCCTTGGGCGTCTTCACTTCGTGCGTGGTCTTGTCGAGCACGCAGCCCTCTTCGTCGCCGCTGATGTTCAGCGGAAAGGTCACCTCGGCAGCGAACTTGCCGGCCTCCTCGATCACCGCGTTGATGGTGTCGGCGTCGGTTTCGGCGTGGGCCGGCAGCGCCTTGAGTTCCTCGGCGACGTTGAGCACTTCATGCAGCACGAACTGCATGTCGCGCACGGGTGGGTTGTAGGTAGGCATCCGGGACTCTCCTGGTCGAAGCTAGATAGAAAAAAGAAAAAGGGGAAAACAGAAAAGAGGACAGGCCGCGAGCCTCAGCGCACGGTCTTGAGGCGGCGGCCCGCCGGCGCAGTGGCCCCGGCCTTCGGCGCGTCGGGCGTGGCGCTGCGCGCGAGGATGTTGTCGAAGCCGACGTTGGCGCGGCCGATGGAGCCGGGCACCTGAAGAAAGCGCGCCTCGTAGTGCAGCGCGAGGATCAGGCCGTGGATCTCGAACGCCACCTGGCGCTCGTCGGCGTCGGCGCGCAAGTGGCCTTCGCTCTGTGCCTGCACGATGGCGCGCAGCACGGCCGCCTGCCAGATGCTGACCGACTCGACCAGCGCGTCGCGCACCGGACCCGGGCGGTCGTCGAATTCGGAGGCGCCGCTGATGTAGATGCAGCCCGAGTCGATCTCGGTCGAGGTGCGCTTCATCCAGTTGGCGAACATGGCGCGCAGGCGCGGCAGGCCGCGCGGCGCCTGGAGGGCGGGAAAGAACACTTCCTGCTCGAAGCGCGCGTGGTATTCGCGCACCACCGAGATCTGCAGTTCCTCGCGCGAGCCGAAGTGGGCGAACACGCCCGACTTGCTCATCTTGGTGATTTCGGCCACGGCGCCGATCGACAGGCCCTCCAGCCCGATCTGCGCGGCCAGCGCCAGCGCGGCGTCGACGATGACGGCCTTGGTCTGCTGGCCCTTCTGGGCGGCGCGGACGGGCTTGGCGGAAACGGCTGTGGCGGACATCGTGGAATTTCCCTGCAAAAAACGAACGGTCGTTCTATTTTGCAGGGCTTTGCACTTTCGGCCACAAGAAACCTTCAACGTTTGAAGGTTAATTGGCGCGGAATGGGGCCGTCGCCGACCCCGTCCCGGCCACTTCCTTTCAGAATTCCTGCGACACCGGCCGCAACACGACTTCGTTGATGTCCACGTTCGCCGGCTGCTCCACCGCGTAGACGACGGCGCGCGCCACCGAATCCGCGGGGATCTGGTTGGCGTCGTAGAACGCCTTCACGCCGGCCGCGCTCTCGGCATCGCTGCTGCCGAACTTCAGCTCCGAATCGACCGCCCCGGGCGACACGATGGTCACGCGCACGCCGCTGTTGCCCACCTCCACACGCAGGCCCTCGGAGATGGCGCGCACCGCATGCTTGGTAGCGCTGTACACCGTGCCGATGGGCGTGAACACCTTCAGCCCCGCAATGGAAGCGACGTTGACGATGTGCCCGCCGCCCTGCGCCTGCATGCGCGGCAGCACGGCGGCAATGCCGTAAAGCACGCCCTTGATGTTGACGTCGATGGTGCGGTCCCACTCGTCGACCTTGAGTTTCTCGAGCGGCGACAGCGGCATCACGCCCGCGTTGTTGACCAGCACGTCGATGCGGCCGAAGGCTTCGATGGCGGCGGTAGCGAGCTTGTCGAGTTCGGCGCGCTTCGACACGTCGGTGGCCACGGCGATGGCCTCGCCGCCGGCTTGGCGGATTTCTGCCACGACCTTGTCGAGCCTGTCGGTGCGGCGGGCCGCGAGCACCACCTTCGCGCCGCGCGCGGCAAGGTGGCGCGCCGTCGATTCGCCGAGCCCGCTGCTCGCGCCGGTGACGATGGCGACTTTGCCCTTGATGTTGTCTTGAACGGAGGTCATGGAAATTCCTTTCGGGTGTTTTGAAGAAGTGCATGCAGTGTGGAAAATCCAGGTGTTCCAGTAAATGAAACTCTGGCGACTTCAGAATTCCTCAAAAAGGAACAACCCGTGTCCAACCGCCTCGAAGCCCTGCGCGTCTTTTTCACCGCTGCCGATGCCGCCAACTTCCGCGAAGCTGCGGTACGCCTGTCCGTGTCGCCGCAGGTGGTGACACGTGCGGTGCGCGAGCTGGAAGAAGAACTGGGCGAGCCGCTTTTTCACCGCAGCACGCGCGGCGTGCAGCTCACCGATTTCGGGCGGCAACTCGCGCAGCGCGCGCGTGTCGCGGTGGGCGGCGTCGACGCGCTGTTCCACCGCACCGACCGTCGCGCGCTGTCGCAGCACGCGGGCACGGTGCGCGTCACCGCGCCCAACGTGTTCGGCCGCCGGCTGATCCCGCGGGTGCTGGCGCCGATGCTGGCCGAGCATCCCGGCCTGGTGCTCGACCTGAGGCTGTCGGAAACCCATGCCGACGTGGTCGACGAGCAGATCGACATCGGGGTGCGGGCAGGCCCCATCCGCGATGCGCGCTTCGTCGCGCGCACCGTCGGCAAGATGCGCCTCCATGTGGTCGCCGCGCCGGCGCTGATCGAGCGCACCGGCATTCCGAAGAGCCTCGACTCGCTGCCCGGCTTTCCGCTCACCGCGCTGATGGACCGCAGCTCGGGCCGCCCTTGGTCGTGGTTCTTCAGCAAGGGGCGGCAGGTGCCGGTCGCCGCGCCGTCCTTCGTCACCGACGACGTCGATGCCGAGTGCGCCGCCGTGCGCGCGGGCCTGGGCTTCGGCCAGCTCGTGGGCCCGCTGGCCGAGCCGCTGCTGCAATCGGGCGAGTTGGTGGCGGTGCTCGAGGCCGAGGCGCCCGAGCCCTGGCCGATCCATGTCTACCGCTCGCAGCGCGCGCCGGTGCCGGCACGGGTGCGGCTGGTGTACGACGAGCTGGTCCGCGCGTTGCGCTGAGCCGCATCGTCAGTCGTACTTCTGGCCGGTACGCATCAGTTCGGGCGTACCGATCACTTCGTTGAGCGCATCGAAGTCCAGCATCTGCGGCCGCCACGGCTGCGTGGTGCGGTGCTTGTGCAGGCTCCCGTAGTAGCCCTGCAGCGTGTGCACCACCGCGCGCGCCGTGCCGCCCGGAAAGATCGCGATGCGAAAGCCGTGCTTCTGCAGCGCATCGGCATCCTGGATCGGCGTCTTGCCGCCTTCGACCATGTTGGCCAGGAGCGGCACGCGGTCGCCGAATCGCTGGCAGGCCGCATCCATCTGCTCGGGCGAGCGCAGTGCCTCGATGAAGAGCGCGTCCACGCCACAGGCGAGGTACGCCTCGGCGCGGTCGAGCGCGGCGTCGAGCCCTTCGACCGCCACCGCATCGGTGCGCGCGAGGATCAGCGTGTCGCTCGATGCGCGCGCGTCCAGCGCGGCCTTGAGCTTGCCGACCATCTCGCGCTCGGGCACCACGGCCTTGCCGTCGAGGTGGCCGCAGCGCTTGGGAAAGGTCTGATCCTCGATCTGCACCATCGCGGCGCCCGCGCGCTCGAAGCCGCGCACGGTGCGCTGCGTGTTCAGGGCGTTGCCGAAGCCGGTGTCGGCATCGACGATCACCGGCAGGCTCACGCGCTCGGTGATGCGCGCGAGCGTGTCGGCCACCTCGGTGAAGGTGGTGAGGCCCACGTCGGAGCGGCCCAGCCGCGTGTAGGCGATGGAGGCGCCCGAGAGGTACAGCGCCTCGAAGCCGGCCTGTTCGGCCACGAGGGCGCTGAGTGCGTCGTACACGCCGGGCGCGAGCACGATGTCGTTACGCGCAAGCCGGGTCTTGAAGGAGGGGGTCGTCATGGGGACGCTTTCGTCGAAGAGATCAATGCAGCGGCCGTGCGCGCCGCGATGTAGCCGCCGGCCACGGCGCTCAGCAGGCCGTTGCCGGAGAGATAGCCCCACACCGCATCGCCCGACACGCCGCCTGCCGCGCCGCCGGCGGCGAGCAGATTGGCGAAGGGCGTGCCGTCGTGGCGCAGCACGCACATGTCGGGCGCAGTATCGAGGCCGCCTTGGGTGTGGAAAAGCGCGCCCGTGACCTTCACTGCGAAGTACGGGGCGTCAAGTGCGCGTGCGAACACGCGGCCGTCGGGAGGCGTGCCGTCCCGCATGGCATCCAGCGTGACTTGCAGCACGGCGGGCTCGCAGCCGATGCAGTCCGCGAGCGCGGCGACCGATTCGCGGCGGCGCAAGGCGCCCGCCGCTTCCGCATCGCAGAAGTCGGGAAAGCCGCGCGCCAGCGCGAGCAACGGCGCATCGAACACGTTCCACGCAATGCCGCCCGGCTGCGCGAGCACATGCACGGCCGCTTCCGAGTAGCCCTGCGTCTCGTCGTGGAAACGCCGGCCCTCGCAGTTGATCTGCACGCCGCCTTCCATCATCACCGCCCACGACATCAGCGCCCCTTGCGGCGTGACCCACGAGCCATGGCCCTGGTAGCCGCCGAGATCGCGCAGGCGCGCGCCCAGCGATTCGCCCCAGAGGATCGCACTGCCGTCATTGCCGGTGTGGCCGCCGAAGGTGGCTTCGGCCATCTGGGGCAGCAGCGCGCGGACCATCTGCGCATTGCCGCCGAAGCCGTTGCAGGCGAGCAGCAGCGCGTCGCAGGCCAGCGTCTCCCGGCTGCCATCGGGCCGCGAGTAGTCGATGCCAAGCACACGATCCCCGGCATCGAGCACCAGCGTATCGACCAGCGCCTGCGTCAACACGGGGATGCCTGCCGCCTCGACAGCCGACTGCAAGGCCGCCATCAGCGCGGCCCCGGTCTTCTGCGGCAGCGCGTGCATGCGGTGCACGCTGTGTCCCGGATAGAGAAAACCGTCGAGCAGCATCCACTGCAGGCCATGCCGTTCCTGGAGCGCATCGAGCGCCGGTCCGATGGAAGACGCATAGGCCTCGACCAGCGCAGGCGCCGCGCGGCCACGGGCCTTGGCCTGGATATCGGCCGCAAAGCGTTCGGCGCTGTCGTCGTGCACGCCATGCGCTCGCTGGGTGCGGGTGGCGGGCGCGGGAATGAAGCCCGAGGACAGCGCGGTCGATCCGCTCGGCAGTGCATCGCGCTCCAGCACCACGCACTCCACGCCCGCATCTGCCAGCATCAGCGCGGCCGTGAGCCCGCAGGCACCGCCGCCGACGACGGCCACCGGCACGTGCACGTCGGCTTCGACCTGTGCCGCGCGGCGGATGAGACGCGTAGGGCTTCCAGTCATGCGAGCGACGCAGTGAAGGCCGCGCAGTCCGTCACCTCGGCCACGTTGCGCATGTCGGCCAGCGAAGTCTGGTGGCGCTCTTCGCCGAACGCCGCACAGCCATCGGCGAGCACCAGCGTGCGGTAGTCGCGCATGTGCGCATCGCGCACCGTGCTCGCGACGCCGCCGTTGGTGACGATCCCGCAGACCGCCACGGTGTCGATGCCCGCGCGGCGCAGCACCCAGTCGAGCTGCGTGTTGAAGAAGGCCGAGTACGCGACCTTGCTGACCGTCACGTCGATGACCCCGCTCAACGCATCGACGTTCGCCTGGCCCCAGCTGCCCGGTGCGAAGTCGCCCTTCTTCAGGTACGGGCGCAGCGCCTTGAGATGCGGCGAAACCATCGGCTCGCCGTCCGCGTCGGGCCACAGAGTGAATTGGCTCGCAACCACCAGGCCGCCCGCCGCCTTGAGCGCACGCGCGACCTCGGCCACACGAGCGGGCAGCAGCAGCGCCGGCGGGTTGATGTCGCCGCCGCGCGCATAGGCGCCGTTCGCATCGAGAAAGTCGTTCTGCAGGTCGATGACGACCAGCGCCGTCTTCGCTGCAATGGGTTTCGTCGCTTCGCTCACGACAGCCTCACCAGCAGGTTGCCGTGCGCATCGACCTCGGCATGGAAGCCGGGCTCGAGCCAAACGGTGGTGTCGGCCTGCTCCAGGATCGCAGGCCCTTCGATGCGCGCGGCCACCGGCAGCTCGAGCCGCGCATAGCGCACGGCCTCGTGCCACTGACCGTGATGGAACACGCGCTGCGTGCCCAGCGGCGCGGTGCTGCCCTCGCCTTCGGGCGCGAGCACCTTCAGGTCGAACTTAGGCCGCACGCCGATGCGCGCATAGCGCAGGTTCATCACGCGGATCGGAATGCCGTCCAACACGCGGCCGAATGCTGCCGTGTAGCTGGCTTCGAACGCGGTGCGGATCGATGCGGCCGTGAGCGGCGACTTGCCCGCATCGGCGAGCACCACGGGCAGCGTGTGAGTCTGGCCCGCGTAGAGCATGTCGAGCGCGATCACCTCGCGCACTTCGTCGAAGCGCACGCCCGAGGAATCCAGGCGCTGCTGGCAGCTCGCGGCCAGCTCGTCGATGCGGCGCTGCACGTCGGCCACGTCGAGTTCGGTCAGCGGCTTGTTGAGAGTCTGCACCGCGTCGTGGCGCATGTCGGCGATCACACAGCCGAGCGCCGAGGTGACGCCGGGGTAGCGCGGCACGATGCCCGTGGCGACGCCCACCTCGCGCATCATGGCGCACACATGCAGCGCACCGCCGCCGCCGAACGGCATGTAGGCGAAGCGGCGCGGGTCGTGGCCGCGCTCGATGGAGACGAGTCGGATCGCGCCCGCCATGCGCGCGTTGGCCACTGTGAGAATGGCTTCCGCAGCCGCATGCACGTCCAGGCCCAGTGGACGCGCGACGTGTTCCTCGATCGCCTGGCGCGACTTCTCCGCGTCCAGCGCCGCGAGGAGGCCTCCACCCAGCGGGCGGTCCGCCGCGATGCGCCCCAGCAGCACGTTCGCATCCGTCACCGTCGGCCGCATGTTGCCGCGTCCATAGCACGCCGGCCCCGGCACGCTGCCGGCCGACTCGGGGCCTACCAGCAGCATGCCGCTCGCATCCACGGAGGCGATGGAGCCGCCGCCGGCGCCGATGGTCTCGATCTGGATCATCGGCGAGCGGATCACCATGCCGAACTCGATGGCAGTCTGCGCGGCCAATGCGGCCTCACCATTCGCGACCAGCGACACATCGAACGACGTGCCGCCCATGTCCCCGGTGATCGCGTTGGGAAAGCCCGCCGCGCGCGCGATGGCCGCGCAGGCGATCACGCCCGCCGCCGGGCCCGACAGCGCCGTGCGCACCGGCAGGTCGCTCGCGGTCTGGCGCGACATCACGCCGCCGTTGCTCTGCACCACCAGCAGTTCGCCCGCGAAGCCCTGGCCGCGCAGATCGGACTCGAGCCGGCCGAGGTAACTACCCACCACCGGCTGCAACGCGGCGTTGAGCGTGGCGGTCGAGCAGCGCTCGAACTCGCGAATCTCAGGCAGCACTTCGCTCGCTGAAGTGACATGCGGATTCGGCCAGAGTTCGCGCACCGTCGCGACGGCGAGGCGTTCGTTCTCGGGGTTCGCGTAGGTGTTGATGAAGAACACGCACACCGCCTCGCACCCCGCTTCGAGCAGCGAGCGTGCCTCAGCGCGCACCTGTTTCAAGTCGACCGCGGTGTGCAGCGTGCCGTCGGCCAGCACGCGTTCGTCCACCTCGCGGCGCAGGTCGCGCGGCACCACGGGCGTGAAGCTGCCGCGCAGTCCCCAGGTCTCGGGGCGGTCGCGGCGGCGCATCTCCAGCACGTCGCGGAAACCGCGCGTGGTGATGATGCCGGTGCGCGCCACCTTGCGTTCCAGTAACGCGTTGGTGCCGACCGTGGTGCCGTGCACGATAGTGGAAATATCGGCAGCCGAATCGGCCACGCGCGCCACACCGTTCATGAAGCCGCGCGCTTCTTCGCCGCGCGTGGAAGGCACCTTGACGATGCGCGCCGTGCCGTTGGCCTCGTCGAGCACGAAGAGGTCGGTGAAGGTGCCGCCGACATCGACGCCGACGACAAGGGATTTACCAGTGGAGGTCATTCGGTCACTTTCTTGACGCTGCTGCCGGTCGTCACATAGCCCATCGCACTGTCTGCTTCGCGCTGCGGCGCGGGCCGCTCGGCCGCATGGCCCCAGCCGCCACCGCCCGGCGTTTCGAGCCGCACGCGTTCGCCGCGAACGAGCTGGATGCCGCGCATCTTCGAGACCATGGGCGGCGTGTGCCATGCGCCTTCGTTCTCGTAGCTGAACTTGTTGACCGCGCCTTCGCCGCCGCCGGCGATGCCCTTGGGCGGCGAGGTGCCGCGCTCGCCGAAGACGAACACCTCGGCGTCCTTCTCCAGCAGTTCGATTTCATACACGGCGCCGAGGCCGCCGCGGTGCCGGCCGTCGCCACCCGAATCGGCGCGCAGCGACCATTCGGTGAAGCGCACCGGGTACGCGGCTTCGAGGATCTCGAGCGGCGGAATCGTCGCGGTCGAGATCGGCGCGTTGCCGTGCGAAAGCCCGTCGCCGCCCGAGTGGCCGCCATGGCCGCCACCGAAGAAGCTGAACATCACCCAGCGCTGGCCTTCGCGGCCCTTGTCGCTGCGGTGGCCCGCGATCGACAGCGCATTGATCGTGCCGTAGGCCTGCGCCACGGCGCGCGTCGGATCGGCTTGCGCGGCGGCGCTGAAGATCACGTCGATCATGCGCAGGATGGTCTCGGTGTAGCCGCCGACCGGGCGCGGGCGCTCGCAGCTGATCACCAGCTTGTCGGGAATGTTGAAGTCCACCGCGTCGAGCACGCCGGCATTGGCCGGCACATCGGGGAACAGGTGCTTGAGCGCGACGTAGCAGGCGGCCACTGCGGTGGCGCGCGAGATGTTCACCGGCCCCGCGCATTGCGGCGAGGTGCGCGAGAAGTCGAGCAGCAGCCGGTCGCCGACCACCGTCATGTCCAGCGCGATGGTGAGCGGCTCGTTCGTGATGCCGTCGTTGTCGAGCACGTCCTCGAAGCTGTAGCGCCCGTCGGGCAGCGAGGCGATGTGCGAGCGCATGAGCCGCAGCGCTCGGCTGCGCAACTCGCCGAGCGCGTTCAGCACCAGGTCGTCGCTGTACTCGTCGAGCAGGCCGTTCAGCCGCTTTTCGCCCAGCTCCAGCGCGGCGAGCTGGCCGTTCAGGTCGCCCCAAAGACTGTCGGGCAGGCGCGTGTTGGCCTGCAGGATGGCGAGTACGTCCGCATCGAGCACGCCATCGCGCACGATGCGCACGGGCGGAATCTGCACCGCCTCCTGCCAGCACTCGGTGGCGGCCGGGTTGTAGTTGCCGGGCACGGCGCCGCCCACGTCGTGCCAGTGCGCGGCCGAGGCCATGTAGCAGTAGAGCTTGCCGTTGCGAAAGAACGGTTTCACCAGCTTGAAGTCGTTGGCGTGCGTGCCGCCGTCGTAGGCGTCGTTGCTGATCCAGATGTCGCCGTCCTTCATGCCGCCGCGCGGCTCGGCCGCCTTGGCGGTCGCGCGCACCGCGAAGGCCATGGCGCCGACGAACACCGGCAGGCCCGACTTGCCCTGCACCAACGTGTCGCCGCTCGTGGCGTCGTACAGGCCGTGGCAGGCGTCGTGGGCCTCGGCAATGATGGGGTTGAACGCGCTGCGGTAGAGCGTCGCGTCCATCTCGTCGGCCACCTGCTCGAGGCGGCCGCGCAGCACGGCGAGCGTGACGGGGTCGATCGCTGTCGCGGTCGCTGCGAAAGAGGAAGGGTCAGACATTGCTTGCTTTCTGGGAGGCCGGTGAGCCGCCACGCTGGCGTAACTGGTTCATCAATCCGCCGGCGCGGACCATGTCCATGAGGAATCCGGGGACGGGCTCGCACGCCAGCCGTGCACCGCGGGGCGAGACGACGGCGGGCGCCGTGGTGTCCAGGGCGATGCGGTCGCCCTCGGCCAGCGTCTCGGCCTCGGCACAAGTCAGGAGCAGCAGGCCGAGGTTGAAGGCGTTGCGGAAATAAAGCCCGCTGTAAGACGGCGCGATCACCGCCGCCACGCCCAGCTGCACGAGCACGGCTGCGGCCTGCTCGCGCGAGGAGCCGATGCCGAAGTTGGGGCCGGCCACGATCACGTCGCCCGGTTGCACCTCGCCTGCGAACTCCGGCCGCACGGCCTCGAGGCAGTGCTTCGCGATGACGTCGATGCCGTGCTTCATCGCATGGCCCGGGGCGAGCGCGTCGGTGTCGACATCGGCGCCCAGGCGCCAGACACGGTGCAGGGTCTGGCCGTTCATGCGAGCACCTCGCGCGGGTCGGTCACGCAGCCGCGCAATGCGGCAGCGGCCACCGTGTAGGGCGACCCCAGGTAGACCTGCGCGGTCGGCGAGCCCATGCGGCCCTTGAAGTTGCGCGCGGTGGTGGAGATGACGGTGACGTCATCGCCCATCGGGTCGCCGTAGCCGGAGCACGCGCCGCACGCGGTCGGGAACAGCTCGGCGCCCGCATCCATCAGCACCTGCAGCACGCCTTCTTCGCGTGCCTGTTCCTGGTCGCGGATGCTGGCGGGCGCCACGATCAGGCGGATGCCGCTCGCCACCTTGTGGCCGCGCAGCACCTGCGCGGCGGCGCGCAGATCGTCGAGCTTGGCGCCGGTGCAGGCGCCGATGTAGGCCACGTCGACGTGCGTGCCCACGTACCGGCTTACGCCGTGCGCGTTGGCCGGGCTGTGCGGCGCGGCGACGTAGGGTTCGAGCGTGGAGGCGTCGAAGCGATGGTCCGTGAGCGCGGCGTCTTCGTCGGTGAACCACGGCGCCATGTCGACGGGCGGCGCGCCTGCGCCGACCAGGAACTCGGCGGTGGTCGCGTCGGGTGCGATCAGCCCGGCCTGCGCGCCCAGCTCGGCGCTCATGTTCGAGAGCGTCATGCGCTCCTGCATCGACAGCGCGGCGACCGCGGGCCCCGCGAACTCGACCGCCTGGTAGCGCCCGCCGTTCATGCCGAAGCGGCCGATCATGTGCAGCATCATGTCCTTGGCAGTCACGCCCGCGGGGAGCGCGCCGTCCCACCACATGCGGATGGTCTCGGGCACACGCAGCCAGATCTCACCGGTCACCATCACGCCCAGCATCTCGGTGCTGCCGATGCCGAACATGTAGGCGCCGAATGCGCCGCCCGTGGGCGAATGCGAATCGCCGCCCACGCACAGCATGCCGGGTCGGATGTGGCCGTGCTGCGGCACCACGACGTGGCAGATGCCCTGGCTGTCGTACACGTGCGGCAGCTGCTGGTCGCGTGCCCAGTCGCGTGCGATGCGCACGATGCGGCGCGAGTCGTCGTCGCGCTCGGGCACGTAGTGGTCCATGACGAGCACCACGCGCGAGCGGTCCCAGATCTGCGCGCCGAGCTCCTCGAGCATGGGCTTGAGGCGCCGCGGACCCGAGGAGTCGTGGAACATCGCCAGGTCGACGCCGCAGGTCACGATCTCGCCCACCGACACCCGCTCGCGTCCGCTCGCGCGTGCGATGAGCTTCTGCGCCAGCGTCTGCGCCTGTGTCTGCGCGCGGGTTGGGGCCATCGATGTCATTCCGGCTTGGCTCCCGAGAACTTGACGACCTTGGCCCAGCGCGTGATCTCGCTCTGCACGAAGGCGGAGAACTGCTCGGTCGAGTTGCCGACCGGGATCGCGCCCTCGGTGTCCAGGCGCTGGCGCATGTCGGCCTGCTGCAGCGCGTGGCGCGCGGCATCGCCGATCTGCTTGACGCGCTCGGCTGGCATGTGCGCGGGGCCGAAGAGGCCGAACCACGCGCTCGATTCGTAGCCCGGCAGCGCCTCGGCAATCGCCGGCACGTTCGGAAAGGCCGGCAGCCGCTTGGCCGTGGTCACGCCCAGCGCCTTGAGCTTGCCGGCCTGGATGTGCGCCTTGACGTTGCCAACGGCCGCGAACATCAGCTGTACCTGGCCCGCGAGCACGTCCTGCACCGCGGGCGAGGTTCCCTTGTAGGGAATGTTCACGATGTCCACGCCCGACTGCATCTTGAAGGCTTCGCCAGCCATGTGCAGCGAGGAGCCCACCGCGCCGATCGCGAAGTTCAGCTGCCCCGGCTTGGCCTTGGCGAGCGCGATGAGCTCGCGCACGTCCTTCACGGGCAGCGACGGGTGCGCCACGAGGATCGACGGCGAGGTCGCTACGCAGGTGAGCGCGGTGAAATCCTTCACCGGATCGAAGGGCAGCGTCGGGTAGAGCGTGGCGTTGATCGCGTGGCTGGTGAAGCTCATCAGGAGCGTGTTGCCATCGGGCGCGGCCTTGGCCACTGCATCGGCGGCGATGTTGCCGCCCGCGCCGGGCCGGTTCTCGACGATGACCGTGCGGCCGAGCGCCGGGCCCATGCTCACGGCGAGCGAGCGCGCGAGCGTGTCGGTCGAGCCGCCCGCGGGCGCGCCGACGAGGATGCGCACCGGCGCGTTGCCGATCTGTGCGAAGGCGCCGCCGGCCCATGCCGCGGCCAGCGATGAGAGGAGGATGTCGCGTCTTTTCATGTGTTGTTCTCCGGGAAAATCGTGGGGTGTTCGCGGGCGTCAGAGCCCCAGGTAGGCGCGCCGCAGTTCGTCGCTGCCGAGCAGTTCGCCGGGCAGGCCCGAGAAGCGCACGCTGCCGTTCTCCAGCACGTAGGCGCGGTCGGCGATCTCCAGCGACTGGCCGACGTTCTGCTCGACCAGCATCACCGCGAGGCCGCCGTCGCGCAGTTCGCGGATCAGCGAGAACATCTCTTCGACCAGCAGCGGCGAGAGGCCGAGCGAGGGTTCGTCGAGGATCAGCAGCACCGGCTCGGCCATGAGGCCGCGCGCGATGGCCAGCATCTGCTGCTCGCCGCCGCTCATCGTGCCGGCGTGCTGCGCCATGCGCTCGCGCAGCCGCGGGAAGATGTGGAACATCTTCTCGACGTTGGCCGCGCGCCGCTCGCGGCCGCGGGTGAAGGAGCCGAGCTCCAGGTTCTCCAGCACGCTCAGGTTGGGAAACACCTTGCGGCCTTCGGGCACCTGGATGAGGCCGGCCTTCACCACGTCGCGGTAGTGCGCGCCGCTCAGGTCCTTGCCGTCGAAGCGCACCGTGCCGCCCCAGGCGGGGCAGAGGCCGCAGACCATCTTGTTGAGCGTGGACTTGCCCGCGCCGTTGCTGCCGAGCAGCGCGACCATCTCGCCGGCGTTCACCTGCAGGTCGACGCCGCGCAGCACCTCGACGCGGCCGTAGCCGCCGCGCAGGCCTTGAATCTCCAAAAGCGCGGTCATGCCGCGGCTCCCGATGCGGCCTTGCGCAGCCGCGCCGCGGTGCCGTGGCCCAGATAGGCTTCGACGACCTTGTCGTCGGAGGTCACCTGCGCCGGGCTGCCCTCGGCGATCAACTGGCCCTGCGCGAGCACCCACACATGTTCGGCCAGGTGCATCACGGCCTGCATGACGTGCTCGATCATCAGCACGGTGACGCCGCTGTCGGCGATGCCGCGCACCACCGGCATCATCTCGGCGATCTCCTGCGGGTTGAGGCCGGCAAGCACTTCGTCGAGCAGCAGGAGGCGCGGCTTCGTGGCGAGCGCGCGTGCCAGTTCGAGGCGCTTGCGGCCGGCCACGGTGAGGTCGGACGCGGGCTTGTCGAGCTGCGGCGCCAGGCCCACGCGCAGCGCGACGGCTTCGGCGTTCTGCAGCGCCTCGGCACGGCCGCGCACATGCAGGTGCGCGCCGACGGCGATGTTCTCGCGCACCGTCTGCGCCGCAAAGGGCTTCACGATCTGGAAGGTGCGGGTCATGCCGAGTGCGGCGTTGCGGTGCGGCTCGCGGCCGGTGATGTCCTCGCCCGCGAAGCGCACGGTGCCGCTGTCGGGCTTCAAGAAGCCCGACATCAGCGCGAACAGCGTGGTCTTGCCCGCGCCGTTGGGGCCGATCAGCGCGCTCAGGCTGCCCTCGCGCACCGAGAGGCTCACGTTCTGCACGGCCTTCAGGCCGCCGAAGGAGCGCGAGAGGCCGTCGATGGCCAACAGGGCGTCAGTCATGGCGGCCTCCCTTGGACTTCCACAGCTGCCGCACCGACAGCCCGATGCCCGCGATGCCGCGCGGCACGAAGATGACGATGAGCACCAGCACCGTGCCGTAGATCACCATGTTGATGCCCGGCAGTTCGCCGAAGAGGTTGCGCGTGAGGTCGGACAGCACATGCAGCACCACCGCGCCGAGCACCGGCCCCCACATCGTCCCCATGCCGCCGACGATGGCCGCGACCAGCGCCTCGATCGACACGGCCGGGCCGTACGCGATGCCTGCATCGATGTACTGGAACACCTGCACATAGAAGGCGCCCGCCGCGCCCATGAAGGCGGCCGACAGGCCGATGGCCCCGAGCTTCACGCGGAACGGATTGACGCCGACGGCGCGCGCCGCGTCCTCGTTGTCGCGCACCGCTTGCAGGTACGCGCCGAAGCGCCCGTTGCGCAGCCACCAGGTGACGAGCAGCGCCGAGACGACCATCGCAAGCACCACCCACAGGTAGCCCGCGCGCGAAGAGAACTGCAGGTTGGCCACCGATTCGCGCAGGGGCACCATGAGCCCCACGCCGCCGCCCGTGAAATCGACCGACAGCGCGAGGATGCGGAACACCTCGGCAAAGGCCAGCGTGACCAGCGCGAAGTACGAGCCCTTGAGGCCGTAGCGGAAGGTGAGCGCGCCCATGAAGAGCCCCACCAGCGCGGCGCCGACGATGGCCAGCGGCAGCGCGACCCAGGCATTGATGCCGCCCTGCAACTGCGCGATCGCCTGGATGTACGCGCCGGTGCCGAAGAACAGCGCATGCCCGAACGAGAACTGCCCGCCAAAGCCGCCCAGGATGTTCCAGGCCTGCGCGATGAGCGTGGCGTAGAGCGCCATCATCACGAAGTTGAGCGTGACACCTGATTTGGTGACGAACGGCACGCACGCGACCAGCACCGCGAAGAGCGCGATGCCCGCGAGTTGCTTGGCGCCCGCGTTCATGCCTTGGCTCCGAACATGCCCTGCGGCCTGAAGAGCACCACGCCGATGAAGATCGCGAAGATGCCGATTTGCCCCAGCGATTCACCGAGGTACAGGCCGCCGAGCGACTCGACGATGCCGACGAGGAAGCCGCCGATCAGCGCCCCCACGAAGCTGCCCATGCCGCCGAGCACGACGATGGTGAAGGCCACGAGCACAAAGCCGCCGCCCACCTGCGGGTTGACGTAATACGCCGGCAGAAGGAAGCACGCCGCAGCGCCCAGGCATGCGAGACCGATGCCGAAGCTCATTGCGTAGACATGGTCCACGTCGATGCCCATGAGCTTGGCGCCCTCCTTCTCCTTGGCGACCGCGCGGATGGCGCGACCGAGGTCGGTGCGGCCCATGACCCAGAACAGGGTGCCCGAGACCACGAGCGCACCCGCGAAGGCGACCAGCTTGGGCACCGCGATCATCGCGGGGCCGATGGCGACGGTGCTGAGCGAATACGCGGTATCGATGTTGCGCGTGTCGGACTTGAAGAACAGCAGCGCGAGGTTCTCCATGACGATGGCGATGCCCAGCGTGGCGAGCAGGATGTTCTCGTCCTTGCCGTGGCCCGCGCGATTGATGACCACGCGCTGCAGCGCGTAGCCGAGCGCGAACATGCCGAGCACGACGATGGGCAATGCCAGGTACGGGTCGATGCCCAGCCGTTCCTTCAGGAAGTACACCGCGTACAGCGCCAGCATCAGGCTGGCGCCGTGCGCGAAGTTGATGATGTGCAGGACGCCGTAGATCAGCGTGAGCCCCAGCGCGATCAGTGCGTACACCGCACCCGTCGTCAGCCCGTTCAGGACCGACGGGAAAAGAATGTCGAAATCGAACATCCCGCCTTCCGCTTCAGGCCACGTGCAGAGGGAACACCGGGTCCACCTCGCGGTAGTCGCGCGGGATGATGACCTTGATGTCGTTCTTCACCACCTGCGTCATGAGCGGCTGCGCACCTTCGTTCTGGCCATTGACGAACTTCGTCGGGCCGTAGGGCATGAAGTGGTTCGAGAAGGTGCTCTTCTCCAGCGCATCGACGATGGCCGCGCGCTCGGTGGACTTCGCGCGCTCCAGTGCATCGGCCAGCAGCCACATCGAGGCGTAGGTCATGAAGACCTCATAGCTGAAGAACTGGCCCTTGGCCTCGACGCGCCTGCGCAGGTCCTGCGCGCGCTTGTCCTTCGGGTTGAACCAGTGGTTGCAGTCGATGATGCCATTGGCCGCGTCCGGAAATTCCTTCACGAACTTGTAGCTCGACGCCGCGCCGCCCAGCACCGAGAAGATCGCCTTGGGCACCACCTTCTGCTGCTGCATGGTGCGCACGAGCAGCGCGTACTCGTTGTAGTAGTTGGCCGGGATCACGATGTCGGGGTTGATCGACTTCATGCGCAGCACGATGTTGTTGAAGTCGCGCGTGGGGTTGGCGTGCTTGACGACTTCCTTCACCTCGAAGCCGTAGCCCGGCAGTTCGCGCGAGAGCAACTGCGCGGTGCCGGCGCCGAAGAGCGACTCCTCGTGAATGATCATCACGGTCTTGGCCGGGTTGCCCGCGGCCTTGTTGAGCACCAGCAGGTTGGCCATGGCCACCTCGGTCGACTTCTTGTAGCCGGGGCCGAAGCGGAAGGTGTTCTTCAGGCCGCGCTCCACGATCTGGTCGGCCACGCCCACGTCGACCACGTGCGGCAGGTTGTACTTGGCCGCGGCCTGCGTGGTCGCGAGACAGATCGCCGAGGCATAGGCGCCCACGATGGCCGAGACGCCGGCTTCGTTCATCTTCTCGACCTCGGCAGCGCCCGCCTGCGGCTGCGACTGCGCATCGCCCAGCAGGGCCTCCAGCTTCGCGCCGCCGAGCGACTTGATGCCGCCCGCCGCGTTGATGTCCTCGATGGCCATCAGCGCACCGAGGCGGCACTGCTGGCCCGAATAGGCCAGCGCGCCGGTGACCGGATGCAGCACGCCGACCTTGACGGTCTTGGGCTGCGCGCCGGCCACGAGCGGGAAGGCAACGGCGGTCGCCAGGGCGGCGGACTGCGACACGAAACTGCGGCGGTTCTGCATGGTGGGCTTTCCTCTTTCTCTTCAGTTGAACTGGGCTGACACGTCTTTGCTGACCCACACCTTCGCGTCGATGCTGCCCACGCGGGAGAGCTGCATTTCGTAGGTGTAGCGGTCGGGGCGGTAGAGGCCGTGCAGCCACTGCACGGGCCGCTCGTCTTCGTCGTAGATGAGGCGGCGCACCGCGAGCAGGGCCGAGCCGACCGACACATCCAGGTGCTGCGCGAGCACGTTGTCGGCCAGGCGCGCGGAGATGGTCTGGTGCGCGCGCCCCACCTTCACGCCCGACTCCTCGAGCAGCACGAGGATCGGCTTCTTCGAGAGCTCGCGGCGGCCGAAGCGGCGCGCGATGGTGTCGGGCACGTAGGTGGTGATGTGCGAGAGCGGGCCCTCCTTGGTAGAGCGCACGCGCACCGCCTTCTGCACCGCATCGCCCAGCTGCAGCTGCAGCGCCTCGGCCACCTGGGTGGAGGCGGTGATGGTCGCGACCTCGATCACCTTCACCGAGGTGTGCAGGCCCATGGTGACGAGGTTCTCGAGCAGGCCGCGCAGGTTGGCGCGCTCCAGGTTCTTCGTGCCGGGCGACTCACCTGCTGCCGGTGGCGGCAATGCGCGTGTGCGCCGGCCGGGGTTGCGTGCGATCAGCCCTTCGGACGAGAGCTGCTCGAGCGCGCGCCGCACCGTGACGCGCGCCACGTCGAACTGCGCCATGAGCGCAAGTTCGCCGGGCAGGCCTTCCGCGAAGCGTCCCTCATGCAACTGCTCACGCAGGACCAGATAGATCTGGTGGTACTTCGGCAAAGGCATTTGCGACATGCCTTTGATGTTTTTGCAGTTTCAATGTTCTGTCAATGGGACATTTAAAACCGAAGGCCGCGCTGCCACGCGCCGGGCGTGAAGCCGAACTGGCGCGTGAAGATGCGCGTCATGTGGCTCTGGTCGGAGAAGCCGCTCGCGGCGGCGGCCTCTGCGAGATCGGCGCCGCGGCGGATCAGGTGGCGTGCGCGTTCGCCGCGCTGCAGCACGAGCCATGCGTGCGGCGGCACGCCGTAGGCCTTCTCGAAGCGGCGCAGCACCTGGTAGGTGCTCAGGCCCGTCATCGCCGCGAGTTCGGCAAGCGTGGGTGGAGCGAGCAGTTCGTCGGCGAGGCGGTCGCGCACCTGCTTCACATCAGCAGCAGCTTCGCGCGACGGGGCGGCGGTGGAGTGGCTGTCGCGCAGCAGGCCGCGCCCGCTGGCAGAGCGCTGCGCACCCTGCTCCAGGAGGCCAAGTCCGTAGGTCGAATGCCAGTGCCGGCCGTAGTGGCGGGCACTCTCGATCGCGGTGCCGTGCACGCCCTCCCAGGGCGTGCCGAACACCTGCGATCGATGGTCCGGCGGCGCGCTCATCCGCCAGATGATCTCAAAACGAGTCCTCTTCACGGGAACCACCGCGGAACCGGCTTTGCCGGGCCGCAGGTGGTGCCCCCGGTAGGGGGAAGGCGCGCGCGACACGAAGTGCGCGAAGCCTGGGGGCGAGCCTTGTTCAGACCATGCCGGACTTCGCCATGATGGCCCGGAGGCTCGCGAAGT
>NZ_AKIW01000055.1 GCF_000282635.1 Variovorax sp. CF313 | reverse complement strand
TTCATGGCTTCGGTTTCGCGGTTGGGGCTGGCGACCGAGCCGGTGTCGAGATGGTCGCGGCCGATGACGATGGGCGCCTTCAGCTCGCCGTTCTTCACCATCTCGTTGAAGGCCAGGCCGGCGATGTGGCGCTCGCCCAGGCCCAGCCAGCAGATGCGTGCGGGCAGGCCCTGGAAGGCGATGCGCTCGCGCGCCATGTCGAGCCAACGGTGGGTATGGGTGTTCTCGGGGAACAGCTCCTTGAGCTTGGCGTCGGTCTTGTAGATGTCTTCCGGGTCGCCCGAAAGCGCGACCCAGCGGAACGGGCCCTTGCCTTCGCAGAACAGCGGGCGAATGTAGGCCGGCACGAAGCCCGGGAAGTCGAAGGCGTTCTTCACGCCTTCGTCGAACGCGACCTGGCGGATGTTGTTGCCGTAGTCGACGGTGGGAATGCCCATGGACTGGAAGTCGAGCATGGCCTGCACGTGCACGGCGCAGGACCTGGCGGCGGCCTTCTTCAGCGCGTCATGCTGCGAGACGTCCTTCATCGCGGCCTGCCATTGCGGCACGCTCCAGCCCGAAGGCAGGTAGCCGTTGATCAGGTCGTGCGCGGAGGTCTGGTCGGTCACGAGGTCGGGCTTCAGGCCGCCGGCCTTCGCGCGCTTCACGAGTTCCGGAAGGATGTCGGCCGCATTGCCGAGCAGCGCGATCGACACGGCTTCCTTCGCGCCGCAATGCTGTTGGATGAGTTCGAGCGCGTGGTCGATGTCGCGCGCCTGCTTGTCGACGTAGCGCGTGCGCAGGCGGAAGTCGATGCTGGCCTGCTGGCACTCGATGTTGAGCGACACCGCGCCCGCCAGCGTGGCTGCGAGCGGCTGCGCGCCGCCCATGCCGCCGAGGCCGGCCGTGAGGATCCACTTGCCCGCGAGGCTGTTGTTGTAGTGCTGGCGGCCGGCTTCGACGAAAGTCTCGAAGGTGCCCTGCACGATGCCCTGGCTGCCGATGTAGATCCAGCTGCCTGCGGTCATCTGGCCGTACATGAAGAGGCCCTGGCGGTCGAGCTCGTTGAAGTGCTCCCAGTTGGCCCACTTCGGCACGAGGTTCGAGTTGGCGAGCAGCACGCGCGGGGCGTTCTCGTGGGTCTTGAACACGCCGACCGGCTTGCCCGATTGGATGAGCAGCGTCTCGTCGTCGTTCAGCTCTTTCAGCGACGCGAGGATCTGGTCGTAGCAGGCCCAGTTGCGCGCGGCGCGGCCGATGCCGCCGTACACCACGAGGTCCTGCGGACGCTCGGCCACCTCGGCATCGAGGTTGTTCTGCAGCATGCGGAACGGCGCTTCGGTGAGCCAGCTCTTGCAGTTGAGCGTGCTGCCGCGCGGTGCGCGGATCACACGCGTCGGGTCATGGCGCGGGTCGGTGGCGTCGGGGGTCTGCAGGGCGAATTTTTCGGGAGCGTTCATGGCGTGGTTCTCCTATCGATCAGAGTGACGGTTCTTGCGAGTGACTGGGCAGGATGTTCAGCAGCGCGGCCGGCAGTTCGGCCTTCAGCGCCCACTGGCGCATGGCTTCGATGTCGGGTGCGAGGTAGCGGTCGCGTTCGAGGAATGCGACCTGCTGGCGGATGGCGGCAAACTCCGCCTCCACCAGCGGGGAACTCTTGAGCTTGCGCTTGAGCTCGATGCCTTGCGCGGCGGCCATGGCTTCGATGCCGACCACCACCGCGGTGTTGTTGACCATGTCGCCGAGCCGGCGCGCCGCGAAGGTGGCCATCGAGACGTGGTCTTCCTGGTTGGCCGAGGTCGGCAGGCTGTCGACGCTGGCGGGATGTGCGAGCGACTTGTTCTCGGAGGCCAGTGCCGCGGCCGTGACCTGCGCGATCATGAAGCCCGAGTTGAGGCCGCCATCGCGCACCAGGAACGGCGGCAGGCCCGAAAGACCCGTGTCGAGCAGCAGCGCGATGCGGCGCTCGGCAATGGCGCCGACTTCGCTGACGGCCAGCGCAATGATGTCGGCCGCGAAGGCGACCGGCTCGGCGTGGAAGTTGCCGCCCGAGATGACTTCGCCGGTGTCGCAGAACACGAGCGGGTTGTCCGATGCCGCGTTGGCTTCGATGACCAGCACGCGCGACGCGTGCGCGAGGTTGTCGAGGCAGGCGCCCATCACCTGCGGGATGCAGCGCACCGAGTACGGGTCCTGCACACGGCCGCAGTCGGCGTGCGACGGCACGATCTCGCTGCCTTCGAGCAGCGTGCGCACCGCGCCCGCCACGGCGATCTGGCCCGGCTGGCCGCGCGCGGCGTGGATGCGGGCGTCGAAAGGCTTAATCGAGCCCTGGATGGCTTCGAGCGACAGTGCGCCCGACATCAGCGCCGCGGCGAACACGTCTTCCGCACCGAACAGGCCGGCGAGCGCCAGCGCGGTCGACACCTGCGTGCCGTTGAGCAGCGCGAGGCCTTCCTTGGGGCCGAGCACGAAGGGCTCGAGGCCGATGCTGCGCATCGCCTCGGCACCGCTGACAACCCTGCCGTCGGCCAAGGCCGCTTCGCCCTCGCCGATCAGCACGCAGGCCATGTGCGCAAGCGGCGCCAGGTCGCCCGAGGCGCCGACCGAGCCCTTGCACGGAATGCGCGGCGTGACGCCCGCGTTGAACAAGGCCAGCAGCGCATCGACCAGTGCGGGCCGCACGCCCGAGTGGCCACGTGCCAGGCTCACGGCCTTGGTCGCGAGGATCATGCGCACGACCGGCGCGGCCAGCGGCTCGCCCGTGCCCACGCTGTGCGAGAGCACGAGGTTGCGCTGCAGCTCGGCCAGGTGGTCGTTGCCGATGCGCGTGCTCGCGAGCTTGCCGAAGCCGGTGTTGATGCCGTAGACGACATCACCGCTGCTCACGATATCCTGGACGGTCCTATAGGCTCGAGTCAAACCGGGCGCGACCTCCTCCGCCAGCGCCAGCGTGACTTCACCCGCATGCACGCGCCGCAGGTCGTCCAACGTCAAAGGTTGGGAGGTAATCCACAAACGATTCAGATTCAGGTCAACTTTTCCCATGATATCTATTCCTGTATATACAACTCAATTGAGATTAATGAATATTCAGCGACTGGTAGTCAAGCGGTGCTCTGCCGCCTTTTCAGGCGGCAGGTCGGAAACGGCTACCCAAGCTGTATCGCGAAGCAGGATTCACGCATCTAACCCATGTCACCGGGACATCCCGCGACCAGGTGCGCCGCGTAAGCTGCAGGCAGGGCTCCGTGGTTTTCATCTCCAGGATGCGAGCCTGTTCAGTTGTCGGCATGACGGCATCCACCACATGCTCCACAAGGTCGGCTTGAACTGAAGAAAGAAGATACTCACCCGGCGTGGTGTTCGAGAAGTCCTGATCCAGGAAGTCCGGCACCATCTTCGGGTTGACGTATCGGTCCTCGAGTTGAATGGGTACCTCGTTCTCGAAATGCACGCTTCTCATGTGGAAGATCGATTGCCCTGGAAGCATGCTCAGCCAGACCGCGACGTCCGGTGCAGCAGCTACGCGCTCACGAGAAAGACAACGCCATTGATGATCATGGCCGCGGGCTCTGATCTCACTCGCGATACTGGCAATCTGCAACAACGTCGACTGTGGCTTTTCCTCCGCCACGAAGGTCCCGACTCCCGCCACGCGCACGATCCGTCCGGCGTTCGCGAGCTCCCGTAGCGCCTTGTTGACCGTCATTCGCGACACGCCGAATTGCGCTACCAGTTCTAGTTCCGAGGGCAGCCTCTGGCCAGGCGGCCATGTTCCGTCAAGGATGCCTTGCGTCACGTAGGCCTTGATTTGCTCGTGCAGGGTCGTTGTCATCCCCGCAAGCATGCCACGGTCACTCTCGCTCGACGGAGCTTCGGCTCGCTCCGATCGATCAGATTCCGGCAGACGAATGCCTCGATCGCCCATGCTAAATCCGCTTTGCTTCCCGAATGCTGCGCAGAAATGCACGGGTTCGGTCTTGCTGCGGTTCGCCGAAGATCTGTTCCGGAGGCCCTTCCTCGCAGACTGCCCCGTCGCACAGGAAGCACACCTTGGACGAGACCTCCCTGGCGAAGCCCATTTCATGGGTGGCCAGCAGCATGGTCATGCCTTCGCTGGCCAGATCCCGCACGATGTTCAGCACTTCCGACACCAGTTCCGGATCCAGTGCGGAAGTGATCTCGTCGAGCAACAAGACCATGGGATCCATGGCCAGAGCACGCACGATCGCGACACGCTGCTGCTGACCTCCCGACATGCGGTCTGGGTACTCCTTCGCCTTATGTGCGAGGCTGAAGCGCTTCAGCAATGCCATGGCGCGGTCTTCTGCCTCCTCTCTGGACTGCTTCAGCACTTGAATCGGCGCAAGCGTCACGTTCTCCAGCACAGTCATGTGGGGGAAGAGGTTGTAGCCCTGGAACACGATGCCGATGTCTCGACGCAAGGAGTTGACATCGACCCCCGGCCCCGTGATGCGGTCACCGTGCACCCGTATCTCTCCCGAGTTGATGGACTCCAGGCCGTTGATGCAGCGAAGCAATGTCGATTTCCCGGATCCCGATGGGCCGATGAGGCATACCACCTGGTGTTCTTCAACCGACATCGTCAACCGGTTCAGCACCGACAACTCGCCATACGACTTCGAAATTTCTCGGATCTCGATAAAGGACATGTTTGAACTCTGTTAAGCACTGCCTGCACGCATGCGGGCGCGGTCACGTTGGGCCATCCGCTCCACGAAACGCGTCTGGGGTATGGAGATGACGATGAAAAGCAACGCGACGGTGGTCGCGGCGGACAGGTTGTAGTAGTTCGCGGCAATCACCATGGATTGATTGAAGGAGTCGACGACCCCCACCACATTGACCAGCGCCGTGTCCTTCTGCAAGGCGATGAATGCATTGAGAAGCGGCGGAATGATCTGTCGAATCCCCTGTGGCACCACCACGAACCGGAGTGTCTGCATGTGCGAGAGCCCCAGCGACCGGGCCGCGGCCGTTTGGCTCCAGTGAATGCTTTGGATCCCCGCACGATAGATCTCGGCGACATAGGCGCCCACGGTCAGCGTCAATGCGATGACCACGTAGGTCGTGAGGGACAGGTCCTTCAAGACAGGAACGCCTGTCAAGGGAAGTCCGAAGCCGACGAGATAGATCACTAGGACAGCCGGGATCGACCGGAATACGTCGACATAGGCGGTGGCGATGAGGCGCAAGGGTTTTCCGGCGGCGCCCGGGGCGAACATCGCCAGGGCCACGATCAACCCCCAGACCAGCACAAGGACCTCTGCGATCAGGAAGATCTTCACGTTGACCCAGAACGCATCCAGAACCAGCGGGAATGTCTTGACGATCAACGGCACCAGGAAGAATGTCTTCGCGACAGCATGGTTGTTGGCCAGCAGGAACTGAAGACCCAGTACCACGATGAACTGTGCCAGCGTGTAGCCGAGCGCAATCCAGCTCTGCACGCGGGCTTCGGACCGCTCGGTCCGCGCCGCCACGACGTCCGTGCGGAGCGCCGCTGCACGGACGCCCAGGCACCGATTAAAGGCACGGGCCAACGGCCAGCCCGCGCCAAGCGACGCGATCGCCAGGCCCCAGGCACCGGCCGACATCCACCAGCCATCCCAGGCGCTCCCCCTGAGGGCTTCGCGCAGGGTTTGGATGGTGTACCAGCTGGCGGCGACGACGATGAGCACGCCCGCCAGCGCGAAGACGAAGAGCACCAGCGGCACCTTCGGCATGCCTCCGATGTTCAGACGGCGCTCCTGCCCAGCGATGTGAGGTGAAACCCCGGCGGACTGCTGCGTTGCACTGTTCATGGTCAGGTCTCAGGGATTGAAGACGGGCACTTTGGAGGGATCGGCGCCGAGACTGGGGGCCAGGTATTGGTTCGCCAGCCTTGCGAACGTGCCGTCGCGCTTCATCTCCTCGATCAGCTTGTTGAAGGCTGGCATGTTCGGCGAGTCCTTGTTGACGAGGCCGCCCCAGCGTTCGCCGGTGTCATACCGACCGACAACCTCGAACATGCCGTTGGATTGCTTGGCGCGGGCCAGCACATTGGGCGTGTCGTACAAGACGGCATCGACCTGTCCGGCCGCCAGCGCCGCATACATGGGGGCCGTTTCGGTGAAGACCTTGGGCTGTTCCACGGGCTTGACGTGCTCCGCAAGGTAGCCGAGGATGGTTGTCCCTTGCTTCACCCCGAGACGCATCTTCTTGATGCTCTCCTTGTCGACCTTGACACCGGCCTTGACAAGAATCCCCTGGTCCGAGCTGAAGTACGGATCCGTGAAGTTCACCACCTTCTTCCGCTCGTCTGTGATCGTCACCTGGCTCAAGGCGATGTCGAAGCCCTGGGCCTGCCCAGTCAGGATCTGGGCGAAGGAGCGATTCACGACAATCACGCGGTCAAGGCCCGCCCGATGCGCCATGTTGGCGGCCATGCAGTACTCGAACCCATCCTTGATCGTTTCGATCGAGTCCCCGTTCCACCAGCCCGGAGAAGGCAGGACGGGTCGTACGGACAGCGCGCCGGGAACCGCGGTCTCCAGCTTCACCGAGCCACGCTCTCCCGAGACTTCGCACTTGCCATAGTCTGGCGCCGCAAAGGCCGCGCACGATACGACGCTCATGATGAATGCGGCAAGTGACGAGGAGATAGATCTCGTGCCGGAGGTTGTTTGCTTGCTCTTGTAGTGTTTCATATCGAGGTTCCGTTGGGTGGTTTGAATGGAGGATCGGCAGGCTCGTGGCGTTGGCTTGATCGCCACCTCCCGCCCTGTCAGGCCGGATGTGATGGGAGGTGCGCCTTCCGCAGTCAGGAAGCGGTTGCCCGGAGATCAGATGCGCCTTGGTTATGGAGTGACTTCGATGTGGTTGTCCTGAATGATCTTGGCCCACCGAGCGGTTTCCTTGTCGATGCTGGTCTGGAACTCGGCCGAAGACATCTGCACGTGGATCAGCCCTTGCGCCGCCAGCAGCTTCTGGATCTCCGGGGTTTGCGCGGCGTCGCCGTACGCCTTGTAAAGCTTGCTGACGATCGCAGCAGGTGTCCGTGCTGGAGCAATGAGCGCGTACCAGGACAGCACCGGGTCGTCGAGCAGACCGAGCTCCTTGAGGGTCGGCACTTCGGGAAACTGCGGGATGCGCTCTGCCGTGGTGACTGCCAGCGGACGCAGCTTTCCGGCCTTGATGAAAGGCAGCAGGCTCGAAAGCGTGTCGAACGTGGCCTGGACATCACCCGCAATCACCGCCGGCAGCGCTTCGTTGGTTCCCTTGTAGGGCACATGAACGAGCTTGATTCCGGCCTTTCCGTTCACCAGCTCGAAGGTGAGGTGCGCGGGACTTCCAAGTCCCACGGAAGCGAAGTTGTAGGCCCCAGGCTTCGCTCGCGCCGCATCGACGAAATCACGCGCGGACTTGAACGAAGAGGTAGCAGACACCACCAGGACCAATGGCGATGCAGCGAACATCGTGATGGGGAGCAAGTCCCTCTTCACGTCATACGGCATTTGCTTGTAGAGGACCGGATGGATCGTCAGCGGCCCGAGATTGCCCATCCCGACGGTATAGCCATCAGGCGCCGAACGCCCGACATCGGAAACACCGATACGACCGGCCGCGCCAGGCTTGAAGTCCAGCACCACCGGCTGCCCCAGCGCCTGCCCGACACGGTCATTGAACGCGCGGGCGATGGTGTCGTTCAATCCACCAGGGGGCCACGGCACAACAAACCGGATCGGCCTGCTGGGCCAGTCCTGCGCCGAGGCGCCGGCTCCAGCAGCAACCAGGAATACCACTGTCAGCAATCGCATCCATCTATTCATATGCCCCTCTTCAGAAGTTACGCAAGTTGCACAAGGCAGCGCCAGCCGCCCCCTCTTTGGGACGCCCGCGGCCAGAAAACCCTCAGGAACCGAAACCGTCGAACGACCCGTGCACAAGGCGCAGCGACATGCAAGCCCGGGTCCATCGGCGCACCCGCGGCCGAGAAGCTTGGGTGCGACGCAGCTGTGTCAGACAGGAAGGGCTGACGCAGGCTGCGCGATCCCGCCGTGCGGCTTGCCCGATCCGACATCGCCCCACAGCACAGCGTGGTCGTCAGGGAGCGCACGCGAGTTGGGTACCGAGAGCCACAGTCGCATCAGCATGCGGTCCTGGCCGGTCTGGACGTTGTCCTTGAAAGCCGTCCGACCGTGATAGATGACGTGGTTGTTCAGCAGTTGGATGTCGCCCGGCGCAAACCGCATCTCGAAGCACTCTTCTTCGGCCACATCCATCAACATCTGGATGGCTTCCCGCTCGGCGTCGCTCAACTTGCGAACGCCGGGCAACATCTGCGCGTTCTCGATGTAGGTCAACGAAAAGTGACTGGTCAGCTTGCCGTCCCGCACGCCGAAGATCGGCAGGTCGTAGGCCACATGCTCGCCGCCGGCCTCCTCGCCGAATCGGCTGCGGGGGACCGCCTTGCACAGGAGCGCATGCAGATCGGGCCGACGCTTGAGAATCTCGTTGTAGACAGTCGCGCTGCTGGCAAGCTTGCTGACGCCGCCTTCGGAAGCCTGACGGACACAAAGCAACCCCACCACGTCGCAGCGGTCCGTATGAAAGCGCAACTGCCCCGGCGACAGCGTGCGCGCACCGGAAGAGAGGAACTGCTTGCCGGTTTCATCGAGGGTCTCGCCATAGAGCTTCGCGCCGACACCCATCCCCTCGTCCTTGATCTCTCGCATGACCTCGCCGCGGTAGTTCTGGAACATCGGCGTGCCGAGGTGAGCCCCCAGGGCATACCAGATCCGGCGCAACTGCTCCTGTTGATAGCGGCCCACATCGAGGCCGCGGATCTTGACCATGCCTGAACCGTTCTCCAATTCTTCCCGAACATCGTCGAAGAACGCCGCGACATCCGGTAGTGGAAAGTTCTGGCGATCGATCTTGCGCCAATCGAGACCCTGCGTTTTCTGCAGCGCCTCGTCAATTTGCGTCAGGACGATCGAAGGAAACTGCTTGACCCATCGGTGGTCTTGGCTCATTTCAGCCCCCGACCACACGCAGGTGCCGCTTAGATAACTCGACTCGGACATGAACTCTCCAGGAAGATGATTGAGTTTTGTCTATTGATGTATAGACAGGTACATATGTTAGGCATCAACTCGCGATCACCGCAACCGCCAAAAAGCAATTTCGAGGGGAAACACCTATCGATCATGAGAAAAAGGCTACATGATTGAATTCAATCATGGATCCAATCCAGAGCACTGCGCACTCCTTTGGGGATTCAGCGCCATGCTCCATGACATCAAGGCCATCTTGAGCAAGAAGCGTTCCATAATTGGATCCAATTTCGGATCAGCGTTTTACCCCTTCCCAGCACCACTGGCTATACAGAGTCTCCCCACAACCTGGGTGGCACCGCCTCGGCCTGCCGGCGCGAGGCGGGAGCAACATCGGGCACAAGAGGATCGTCCGCCCTGAGCGCCTCGTCTGGAAGCCATGGCGATCACGGCGATCCAAAAACGCTCTCGATCGGCTTGCCCGACGGTGCCACCTTCCCCACCTGAGGGCCGACGGAGATGGCAGCACTTCATCAGGAGCCATCCACTGGGCGGATCCACGCGCCGAACTGACACTTCGGGAAGGCCGGGGCATCACCGGTCAGCACGCATCACCGATGCGACCGCCCCCCGCGTCCCATGACGGCAGGCTTGCGGGCGCACGGCCCGTCACGGGACCCGCACCGCAGCCCACATGAAGGACTCGGGACGCTCGTCTGTCCGGCGCTGCGCCGAGGGGCGAGGCCGAGACACCTGCTCCGGAAAAAGGATCCGAGTTTGGATTCTTTCGTAGAATCCCTCTCGTTCATGATGAAGACTCAAGGGAGCTCCAATGGTGGCCCAAGCACCGGTCGGCGATCAGATCCTCTCGGCCGATTCCATCACTGAAGCCTTGCGGCAACTCATCCTCACCGGCGAACTGGGTATCGGTGTGCAATTAAAGCAGCAGGCACTGGCCGAGCGCTTCGGCGTCAGCCGCATCCCTGTTCGCGAGGCACTCAAGCGGCTGGAGGCCGAGGGCCTCATCGAGCATCGCGCCCATCAAGGCTCGACCGTCGCATCTCAATCCGTCAAGGATCTGATCGAGGCCTTGGACATCAGGATCGCCCTGGAAACAAGGGCGCTCAAGCTGGCAATACCGCTCATGCGCCCGGCGAACCACCGCGCCGCAAGAGAAATCATGGCCCGCTACGACGGCAGCGAATCACCCCAAGAATGGGCTGACCTGAATCTCGAATTCCACCTGACACTCTATCGGCCTTGTGGACGCGCCAAGCTGCTCAAGATGATCGAGGAAAGCGTACGAGGAATCGGTCGTCACTTGCGGGCGCTGCAGTCGTACAAGGTGGGGCGCAAGTCCGCGCAAACTGAACACGCTCAGATTTTGAAGGCCTGCATTGCAAAGGACATCCCGCTCGCGGTGCAACTGCTGGAAAAGCACATCGAGCACACGCAGGCAGCACTACAAAGCTAGCCTGGATAGCCGCACTGTTCAGCAAGGACAGCACGTCCCCGGGAGTCGTCTCGCCTCACGCAGGCCCCGTAGCAGTGCCTGGCAGTGACCGTCCGATGCACTGACTCTCGAATGCAGCAGTCGTCTCCGCTGAAAATGACCTGCTGAGGCCAAGGATGAGGCTCCTGCGAGCGAAGCACGCGAGCTGCATGCCGGTCACTTGGAGATCTGATGATCATGCGTAGGGAAGATATCGCCCAACCCCTGTCAGAGCTCGCATTTGAGTTCTTCTTCTGGTTCTCGAGGTTTGAGTACGCACTCAAAGAGAACGGCTACTTGAAATCCTTGGTCGACGGAACCAGAGCAGAACCCGGATGGGAGAAATTCGTCGATCATTGGCAGCTGAAATACGTGCCTTCACAGGAGGCTCGCCGCCTGTTGACCGCGCCACCAGACCGCCAGATAGTTTTGGGCGGAAAGCTCGAGTGGCAGCCAGTCGGATTGGCTGACTGCGTCTGCGATCTAGCTCGTATCGTCCGCTTGGTGAAGACCACCCGGAACAATCTATTCCATGGTGGCAAACATGGCGGTGCCGGATGGGATGACCCCAAAAGAACCGAAGAGCTTCTGAAGAATTCGATGGCAATCCTTGAGCAGCTTGCAGACCTGGGCGGATTCCAAGCCGACTATAGGCAGTACTACTGACCAATAGGTGCTTACACGTCGATGATCAATCCCGGATCGAACACCTTGTTCTCAATCCTGCCGCTCCAGTTCACATAACCGCGTGGGTTGCACACGATTCGGCAAGAACGGACTCGATAGTCGAACTGCTGATGCGTGTGCCCATGGACCCAGAGCACCGGCACATCAAAGAAAGCATCCGGAAGCTCGGTGACGAAGGCGCCTGAGGCCCAATCATCGGCATAGCGTTGCGCCAGCGACCCACGATGAGGTGCATGGTGCGTCACGACCACCGTCGAGCCAGCGAACGGTTCCGCAAGCCGATCCCGCAACCAGGCGCGCTGCATCCGGTGAATCCGAAGCGTGTCGGCCGCTTGAAGCTTTCTTCCCTGCTTGTCCCGCCAGGTATCGGGTTCTGCGGATTCGTCGACCGTGCGGATCAGCGCGTAGTCGTTCAGCAGATTGGTTGCCATCTTCATGGCACGCCCGACATCGCTGACCGGACCTCCAGGCGTCTCGATGGCGAGCTCGAAATCAGTCCACAACGTCGCGCCGAGGAAGCGCACGCCATCGATCACCCACTCGTCGCCGTCGAGCAGATGGACATTGCTTCCCTCGGCTTCGCGGCGCGCCTCGGCCAGTGTCGTGTCCAGCCGTCCATCGTAGTACTCGTGATTTCCAAGCAGATAGATCGCCGGCTTGCCACGGAAGCGATCCACCGCCCATTGGACGGCGCGCTTCGCCGGCGAATGGATGTCACCGGCGAGGATGACGACATCGAACGCGAGGTCGGGCGCCGGCTCGAAGGGCGCGAACTCGAGGTGAAGGTCGGAAAGGATGAGCACTTTCATCGGCACGCCCTTTCAAAGTGCACGCGAAGCTCGGCGCTCGCCTTCGTGCTGAAGACGCAGAATGGCTTCGCGGAGACCCTCATGCGACGCCGCCGTGTTGGATGGCACTGAGCATCGCTCGGACCTTGTCCGCACCGCCACCGGCAGCGAACGCTGCGGGTGTTTGGCCATCGAGCAGTTGGTGCGGTTTGTCCAGCCAGGTTTGTGCCTCTGCACCGAACACCTGAGCAGCGAGATCCAGCAAGTCTTGTGGAGGACTTCCCAACCCAGTCTCATCCCGCGGCCACGTCAGGTGCGAGCCCATGTCGACCCCGAAGGCACGGAATGGTGCCGCGGCGGTCATCAGGCCGTCGCCGACGTAGTCGATGCTCTGATGATGGTGGCCATGGACCACCAGCTGGACACCGAGCGTCTCGGCGAGCTCGTCGATCGCCTTCCAGCCATGCGGGTGAACAGCTGGTGCCTCGTGCGTCACCAGGATGTCGGCGGGTGGGCTCCGCAGCAGTTGCAGGTATTCATCCGGAAAGATCGTGGACCGATGCCGACGGGCGATGCCGTCTCTCCAGCGTTCTTCGCGACGCATGGATCGGCGCAGAGCGTCCGCCGAAGCGAATGCGGCCTCCTCGAATGGCCGCCGCGGATCCCAGATCTTGCTGCGGAATATGCCGCCCAGGCCTGCGACCTTGTACCCGGCGATCTCGACGATGCGTCCGTGCAGGTTGCGGGTGACGAGCTCTGATCCCCACAGGTTGTCGTAGTCGGCATCGGAATCCGTGTCGTGGTTCCCGTGGACGAACCAGATCTCGGTGAGATCCAGTATCGGCCTTAGCTCGTCGTGCAGAGGTCGGCGCGCCTGGATGTCACCCAGCAGCACGATCGCCTCAGGCCGGAAGCGCTTGACTGCGGCGATCACCGGAGCGAGATCGCCATGCGGGTCGCCGAAGAACATGAGCTTGGGCTTCGACTGGTAGTGCTCGGATCGCGTATGGAGGTCCGACGATTTGAGCGGTTTCATTTCATGTGCGTCGAATTGGCGACGAAGCACCGGTTGGCCGCAAACCGAAGGAAGTGCGAACGCAGCTCCTGGAAGCTGTCCTGGTCGAATGCCCGCGTGGGATCGGTGAGCACGAGCCGCGCGAGGGCCGCTTCGAAGCTCCCAGGCCAATCGTCAAGTGCGACCCACTCTGCGTCACGGCGGCCGTTTCCGTCGAGCCAAGCCTGGATTTCCAACTGGCGCCGGTGGTGGACCACTACACGGGGGGCAATCTGCGGCGTCGCTCCGATGATCCGGTGCCGAGTGTCAGTACTGAAATAGCGCTGCAGTTGCTCGATGCTCTCGGCCAGCCGCCAGTCCGACGAAATGACGACGTCGACAGACTCGAACTCTCGCAGGAGCTCCTCCAGAAGCGGCAAATGGCTGAAGAACCTGCTGCCGAACGAGTAGTCCACGCCGACAGGATGAAGAACACCATCAATATCCAAGAATAGCAAATCGCTGGAATCACCCGTGCGGCCAAGGACATCATGGGTCAGCGTCGCTTCTGCCATGGGTAGACTGCAAGTGCAGGGCCTCATCATCCAACAAACCCCGCCTGGAAGGACTCAAGGAGATTGAGCACATCGGCGGCTCGCCCCTCGGCTACCAGCGACTCGGCGGTCCTGCAATCAAACAGCGCGAGTGGCTCGTTCCTGTACCAGAGGATGGCCGCCTCAAAATCCCCACCCGAGACCGCAGTCGCGGCAGCCAGCACTTGCTGGATCGTGTGGGTAGATGACTGGATGTCACTCATAGCTCGACCACGAGCTCGGGGTTGAACTGCTTGTTCTCCAGGCCGCGGCCATGCTGCAAGTACCCACGGGGATTGCACACCACCCGGCAGTTGCCAGCCTGGTAAAAGTAGCTATCGTGGAGGTGGCCATGGACCCAAAGCGAGGGCACTTCGAAGAAAGAGCTTGGGAGCTCGCTCACAAAGGATGCGGACAGCCAGTCCGACTGATAACGCGGCGCGAGCGAGTTTCGATGCGGGGCGTGGTGGGTCACAACCACCGTGGGCCCGTCGAAGGGCTCGGCCAGCTTCTGGGCCAGCCAGGCGCGGTCACGCTGGTGGAGCGCCAGTGTGTCCTCGGGTATCAGGCGGCGCTTTCTTGACTTGGCTGCTACCACGGGTGCGTCGGAGGATTCCTGCGCCTCGGCCCACCGGATCGATGAGTAGTCGTTGAGACGGACCTTGGCCGCCTTCATGGCCCGTTCGGTGTCTACCAGCGACCCTGTCTTGGTCTGGATCGGCAGTTCGAAGTCTGTCCACAGCGTGCAGCCCAGAAAGCGGACGCCGGCGATCACGGCCTCGCCGGGCGCCAGGAGATGCACGTTGCACGAACTCGCGGTGAGCGCCATTTCCTTGAGCGAGGTCTGGAAGACACCTTCGTAGTACTCATGGTTGCCGGGCACGAACAGGATGGGGGCTGTCTCCCCAAAGTTCCCCGCCCGCCGGGCCCAGCGCATGGCCTTGGAGCCGGGGACGAAGATGTCCCCAGCAAGGATCACTGCGTCGTAGTCGACCTTCGGGACGAGAAAGGTCCCGAACTCGAGGTGCAGGTCCG
>NZ_AKIW01000054.1 GCF_000282635.1 Variovorax sp. CF313 | reverse complement strand
TCGAGGTTCGACAGCGGCTCGTCGAACAGGAACACCTTGGGCGCGCGCACGATGGCGCGGCCGATGGCCACGCGCTGGCGCTGGCCGCCCGACAGGTCCTTCGGCGTGCGGTCGAGGTACTGCGTGAGGTTGAGCGTCTTGGCCGCATATTCGACCTTGGTCCTGATCTCGCTCTTGCCCACGCCCGCGAGCTTGAGCGCGAAGGACATGTTGTCGTACACGCTCATGTGCGGATAAAGCGCATAGCTCTGGAACACCATCGCCAGGTCTCGCTTGCCCGAGGGTGTCCAGGTGATGTCCTTGCCGTCGAGCAGCAGGTTGCCGCTGGTGATGGGCTCGAGCCCCGCGATCAGCCGCAGCAGCGTCGACTTGCCACAGCCCGATGGCCCCACGAAGACGATGAACTCGCCCTTCTGGATTTCGAGGTCGACGCCCTTGATGATGTTGACTTCACCAAAGCTCTTCTTGATGTCTTTGAGTTGCAGGTAGGCCATGAGATGTCTCCCTTTCTTTACTTGACGGCGCCGAAGGTCAGGCCTTGCACCAGTTGCTTCTGGCTGAACCAGCCGAACACCACGATGGGCGCGATGGCCATCAGCGAAGCCGCCGACAACTTGGCCCAGAACAGGCCCTCGGGGCTGGAGTACGACGCGATGAGCGTGGCCAGCGTGCCGGCCTTGGCGGAGGTGAGGTTGAGCGCCCAGAAGGCCTCGTTCCAGCTCAGCACCAGGCACAGCAGGCCGGTCGATGCGAGGCCGCCCACCGACAGCGGCATCACGACGTGTCGGAACTCGGTCCACAGGCTGGCGCCATCCATGCGCGCAGCTTCGAGGATCTCGTTCGGAATGTCCTTGTAGGCGCTGTAGAGCATCCACACCATGATCGGCAGGTTCGACAGCGTGAACACGATGGTCAGCGCGGTGAGCGAATCCAGCATGCCCGCGGTCTGCGCGATCACGTAGATTGGCACCAGCGCGCCGACGGCCGGCATCATCTTGGTGGAGAGCATCCACATCAGGATGTCGCGCGTCTTCTTCGTGCGGAAGAAGGCCATCGAGTACGCGGCCGGCGCGGCGATCAACAGGCCGAGGATGGTCGAGCCCAGGCTGGTGATGAGCGAGTTGCGCGCATACAGCAGGTAGTCGCTGCGGCGCTGCACCTCGCCGAAGTTGTCGAGCGTGGGCTCGAAGACGAAGAGCGGCGGTACATGGATCGCCTGCAGCTCCGTCTTGAAGGCCGTGAGGAACAGCCAGCCGAGCGGGAAGAACAGCAGCAGCGCGACGGCCCACGCACCCACGGTGCGCAGCAGCTGCGGCAGGAAGTTGCTGGGAGCTTGTATCTGTTGCATGGCTCGCGGCTCCTCAGTCCAGGTTCTTGCCGATGATGCGGATCAGGAACACGGCCACGATGTTGGCCAGCACCACCGCGAACAGAGCGCCCGCCGAGGCCACGCCCACGTCGAAGTTCATGAGCGACTGCTTGAAGATCATGTAGGTCATGTTCGTGCTCTCGTTGCCCGGGCCGCCGTTCGTGGTGATGGCGATCTCGGCGAACACGCTGAGCAGGAAGATCATCTCGATCATGATCACCACCGCCATCGGGCGGCCGAGGTGCGGAATGGTGAGATAGAAGAAGCGCTGCACCGCGCTCGCGCCGTCCATGCGCGCGGCCTCCATCTGCTCGCGGTCCAGCGACTGCAGCGAGGTGATGAAGATCAGGCAGGCGAACGGCAGCCACTGCCAGGCCACCATGATGATCACGGAGAGCAGCGGCACGTCGGTGAGCCAGTCGACCGGCTGGGCGCCGAAGGCGCGCCACACGTCGGCCAGCACGCCGTAGATGGGGTTCATCATCATGTGCTTCCACAGCAGCGCGTTGACCGCGGGCATGACGAAGAACGGCGAGATCAGCAGCACCCGCACGATGCCGCGCCCAGGGAAGGGCTCGTTCACCAGCAGCGCGAGCAGCACGCCCAGCACCACCGTGATGACGATCACGCTGCCGATCAGCAGCAGCGTGTTCCACGTGGCCGGCCAGAAGTCGGGGTCGGTGACGAAGTAGTGAAAGTTCTCGATGCCCGCGAAGGTGTGCTCGCCGGGCTGCATGAGGTTGTAGTTCACCAGCGAGAAGTACAGCGTCATCACGAGCGGCACGATCATCCAGGCGAAGAGCGTGAGCACGGCGGGCGCCATGAGGGCGCGGGGCAGGAGTCGTTTCATGGGCAGTCCCTTCTTGTTGTCTCTGGCTCCTTCCCCCTCTGGGGGAAGGCGGGGATGGGGGCTCGCTGCTCGAGCGCTGCGGCGATTGGTGCGCCGCGAGCCCCCACCCCCGCCCTCCCCCAGCGGGGGAGGGAGCAAGCCCGAAGACTTACTTGTAGTACCCGGCCTTCTTCATCTCACGCTCGGCCGCCGTCTGCGATGTCTTCAACGCCTGGTCGACAGTGACCTTGCCCGACAGCGCCGCGCTCATCTGCTGGCCCACCGCCACGCCGATGGCCTGGAACTCGGGAATGGCCGCGTACTGCACGCCGACGTACGGCGACTTGGGCAGCGTGCTGTCGGTGAGGTTCGCGCTGTCGATGGCCTTCTTCTCCGCTTCGGCGAACTTGGCGACCTTCTGGAACTCGGGGTTCGCGTAGGTCGATTTGCGCGTGCCGGTCGGCACCGAAGCCCAGCCGGTTTCCTTGGCCACGAGGGTGATGTAGTCCTTGGAGGTCGCCCACTTGATGAACTTCTGCGCCGCCTCGTCCTTGGTCGAGCTAGCCGGAATGGCGAGGTTCCACGACCACAGCCAGTTGGCCCCCTTCGGCGTGGTGGCCGTGGGCGCCTGCGCGAAGGCCACCTTGTCGGCCACCTTCGACTGCTTCGGGTCACTGATGAACGAGGCCGCGATGGTCGCGTCGACCCACGCGGCGCACTTGCCTTCGTTGAACAGCGCGAGGTTCTCGTTGAAGCTGTTGGCCGAGGCGCCCGGGGGGCCATCCTTCTTCATCATGTCGACGTAGAAGGTGATCGCGTCCTTCCAGGGCTTGGTGTCGATCTGCGGCTTCCATTGCATGTCGAACCACTGGCCGCCGTGGGTGTTCACCAGCGTGGTCAGGAAGGCCATGTTGTCGCCCCAGCCCGGCTTGCCGCGCAGGCACATGCCGTACACGCCGCCCTTCGGGTCGTTGACCTTGTCGGCGAACTCCTTCACCTGCGCCCAGGTCGGCTGCTCGGGGAACTTGATGCCCGCCTTGTCGGCCAGGTCCTTGCGGTACATGAGCATCGAGCTCTCGCCGTAGAAGGGCGCGGCGTAGAGCTTGCCGTCGTTCGACAGGCCGTTGCGGATGGCGGGCAGCAGGTCGTCGATGTCGTAGGCGGCGTCGGTGGCAATGGGCTTGAGCCAGCCCTTCTTCGACCAGATCGGGGTTTCGTACAGGCCAATGGTCATCACGTCGAACTGGCCACCCTTGGTTGCGATGTCGGTGGTCACGCGCTGGCGCAGCGTGCCTTCTTCCAGCGTGACCCACTTCACCTTGATGTCGGGGTTGGCTTTCTCGAAGAAGGGGGTGAGCTTCTGCATCTCGATCATGTGGCCGTTGTTCACGGTCGCGATCACGAGTTCGGTGGCGGCCTGGGACAGCGCGCCCGTGCCGATGAGTGCGAGGACGAGGCCCGCTTTCAGAAAACGCTTCATGTTGTCTCCTAGAGGTGAGCGACGCCCTCTTGTTGGTCGGGTCGCCGTGGTCGGATTCTGGAGAAACGCGCTTGCGGTTTTGGTACTTCCGCAGTTGATACCAGTACTTTCATGCACCAGTTGGCTAGTGAATTCCCTAGTTAACGCAAGACAGCATGTAAAACAGCAACCCAAAGGCTTCAGCCGCCGCCCAGCAACTGGCGCCGGAACTGGGCGGCGGCCGGCGAAAGCGCACGGTCCTCGCGGGTGATGAGGCAAATCGGCGGCACGCGCACCGGCAGTTCCACCGGAACGGTGCGAAGCACGCCCAGCCGGGCGTAGTGGCTGGCCTGCGAGGCAGGCATCACAGCCGCCATGTCGGAGCTTTCCAGCAAGGCGGTGATGGCAATGGGCGATGCCGTTTCGATGATGTCGAGCCGGGCCTGGATGCCCGCCTCGCGCATCGCCGCCTCGAAGCGCCCGCGCTGCGGCGAGCCCGGCGGCTGCAGCACCCAGGACCAGTTCGCCATCTCGGCCAGCGTGACCGTGGGGCGGTCGAACACCGGGTGCGCGATGCGCACCACCACCACCTGCGATTCGCCCAGCAGCGGCACGCTCGCGTACTTCGCCTCGTCGTGGCCGTCGGTGAGCCGGCCCAGCACGAGGTCGACATCGCCCTGCTCCAGCTGCGCCTGGATCACGTCGCTGGTCTCGACCACCACCGACACGGCCACCTGCGGATGGCGGCGGTGGTACTCCACCAGCGCCGGCGCCAGCAGCTCGGGCACAGCGCCCGGTACGCTGCCCACGCGCAAGGCGCCACTCAGGCCCGAGCGCAGGGCCAGCATCTCCTCGCGCGCAGTGCCGAAGTCGCTGAGCACGCGGCGGGCATAGCGGATCAGGATCTCGCCGTAGGGCGTGGGCTCCATGCCCCGCGCCAACCGCTCGAAGAGCTTTTCACCGAGCGAGTCTTCAAGCTGCTGCAGCAGCTTGGTGGCCGCGGGCTGGCTGATGTTCATGGCCTCGGCCGCGCGGCCGAGATGGCGGTGGGCGTCGAGCCGGGCCAGCAGCAGCAGCTGGCGCGGCCGCACGTGGAGCATCAGCGAGGCATCGGTCGAGCCGGAGTTCATGCACAAAAGTATATGAAGCTTCGGGCTTTTTCGATTGGATTGGGATGGCGAAGCTCCGTACGCTCGGTCCCCACAACAAGCAGGAGACGACCCGATGAAGCTTTACTCCCTGGCCCGCGCGGCAGGCCTGGCCGCCGCGCTGCTGGTCGCAGCGTCGGCCGGCGCCCAGTCCGCCTACCCCGACAAGCCCCTGCGCATCATGGTGGGCGCCTCGCCCGGAGGCGGTACCGACATCCTTGCGCGCGTGCTGGCCGACAAGCTGTCGCCAGCGCTCAAGCAGCCCGTGGTGGTCGAGAACCGGCCCGGCGCCTCCAACACCATTGCCGGCGAACTCACGGCCCGCGCGCCGGCCGATGGCGCCACGCTGCTGCTGGCCACCAACACGGCGCAGGCAGTGGCGCCGCACATCCTCAAGCTCAAGTACGACCCGCTGAAAGACCTGCAGCCCGTGGGCCTGGTGGCCGTGATGCCCAACGTGCTGGTGGTGTCCGCGAACTCGCCGTACCGGTCGGTGAGGGACCTTGTGACGGCGATGGCAATGAAACCCGGTGGCTTCAAGTACGCGTCGTCCGGCATCGGCAGCACCCAGCACGTGGGCGGCGAGGCCTTCAACCTGGCCACCGGCATGAAGTCGATCCATGTGCCCTACAAGGGCAGTTCGCAGGCGCACGTCGACATCATCTCGGGAGAGGTCGACATGATGTTCGACAGCACCTCCTCGGCCATGGGCCAGATCAGGGCCGGCAAGTTCCGCGCGCTGGCCGTGAGCGCGCCGCAGCGCTCGCCCGAGCTGCCCGACGTGCCCACGCTGGCCGAGCAGGGCATCAAGGGTGCCGACGTGTCCACCTGGTACGGCCTCTACGTGACGGCCGGCACGCCCCGCCCCGCGATCGAGCGGCTGAGCGCCGAACTCGTGCGCACGCTGAAGCTGGCCGATGTGCAGAGCCGCATCAAGGCGCTGGGCGGCGAGCCTGGAACACTGACCGGCGAACCCTTCGCGGCGATGAACAGGCAGGAGTTCGACCACTACGGCCAGCTCGTGCGCGACGCCAACATCAAGGCCGAATGAGCCGGCCCTTGTTCCCCTTTTTCTTCAACCGCATCCAACCGACACCATGCCCACCCCACCCAAGACGCCGAGCGTGATCTCCGCCAAGCCCCGCATCGCCGTGCTGCTCGGCGACCCCGGCGGCGTCGGCCCCGAAATGGCCGTGAAGCTGCTGGCGCGCCAGCGCAACCTGGACGCCGCGCGCGTGCTGCTGATCGCCGATCCGGTGGTGCTGGCCGCTGGCGAACGCGTGGCGGGCCTGAAGCTGGCCCCGCTGCAGGTCGAGAGCCTCGACGAGCTGCATTTCGAGGACGGCCGGCCCAGCCTTCTCGCGCGCGACTGGATGAAGGGACAGGAGCCGGTGCCCGGCGAGTCGAACGAACAGTCCGGCCGGGCTTCGTTCGAGGCGCTGGAACTGGCCACGCTGGCGGTGCGCCGCGGCCAGGCCGAGGGCATCCTCTTCGCGCCGCTCAACAAGCATTCGCTGCGCCTGGGCGGCCTCGTGCACGAGGACGAGCTGCGCTACATGCAGGAGCGCTTCGCGGTGACGGGCTTCGTCTGCGAGTTCAACCTCACCGGTTCGCTGTGGACCTCGCGCGTGACCTCGCACATTCCACTGAAGGACGTGGCGAGCCACATCACCGTGCAGGGCGTGAGCGACGCTGTGAAGATCATCGCCGCCGCGCTGCGCCGTGCGGGCGTGGCGGAACCGCGCATCGCGGTGACGGGGCTCAACCCGCACGCGGGCGACGGCGGCTCCATCGGCATGGAGGAAATCGAGATCATCGCGCCCGCCGTCGAGCGGCTGCGCGCCGAGGGCTTCGACGCACGCGGCCCGTTCTCGCCCGACACGGTGTTCATCGGCGCGCGCCGCGGCGACGTCGATGCGGTGGTGTCGATGTACCACGACCAGGGCCAGATCGCGATGAAGCTCATGGGCTTCGAGCAGGGCGTGACGCTGCATGGCGGCCTGCCTGTGCCGGTGGCCACGTCGGCCAGCGGCAGTGCATTCGACATCGCGGGCCGGGGCATCGCGAACATCGAGGGCCTGCAGCAGGCCTTCGACCTGTGCGTGCGCATGGCGAGCGGCCAGGAAAAAGGGCCGCTTGCGCGGCCCTGACGATCCAGCGCTGCGTGCGCCGTTGCAAAGCTCAGGCGCTCGCCGGTGCGCCGTGCGGGTTGGTCTCGGGCTGGGAGGGCTGCACGTAGAAATAGATCAGCACGAGGTTGACGATCGGGATGAGCATCAACAACTGGAGCCAGCCGCTCTTGCCGATGTCGTGCAGGCGGCGCGCGCCCACGGCCAGCGCGGGCAGCAGGAAACCCAGCGCCGCGATGACGTACACGAACTGATGAATGAGGCTCGCAACGATGAGCACGATAACCTCGGCCAGCACGAACCACCAATATTCCGAGCGCGATGCGCGCCCGTTGAAATCGGCGTATTTGCTGAAACAAGTCTTGACCGCTGTTTGAAAATCCATTGATCGACTCCTCTTGATGGGTCCCAGGGAAATTTCCCCGGACCGATCATATCGATGCATCTTCCAACGGCAAACTCGGCCATTCGTACGCAAACAAACGGCTTATTTCAAGAAGCCGCCCAACGAATCCGGGTCCGGATTCTTCAGTTTCCCAGCCGCTTCAACAGCCCTGCCGTCGATGCATCGAGCCCCGCGACGTCGCCCGAGGCCAGGCGCGGCTCGATGTCGCGCGCGAGCACCTTGCCCAGCTCCACGCCCCACTGGTCGAAACTGTTGATGCCCCACAGCGCGCCACTGGTGAACACGCGGTGTTCGTACATCGCGAGGAAGGCGCCCAGCGATTCGGGCGTGAGCTTCTCGAACACGAAGAAGGTGCTTGGCCGGTTGCCCGGGAAGTTCTTGTGGCCGCCCTCGTCGAGCTTGCCGACCATCAACGCCTGCGCTTGCGCGAGCGCGTTGGCCAGCAGCTTGGGGTGATGGCCTTCAAGGTCGTGCGCCGCGTCGCGCACCGCCACGAATTCGAGCGGAATCACGTCGGTGCCCTGGTGCAGCATCTGGAAGTAGGCATGCTGGCCGTTGGTGCCGGGCTCGCCCCAGAGCACGGGCGAGGTGCCGAAGTCCACGGGCTTGCCGCTGGCATCGACCTGCTTGCCGTTGCTTTCCATCTCGAGCTGCTGCAGATAGGCCGGCACGCGCTTGAGTGCGCTGTGGTACGGCGCGATGCTGCGGCTCGTGAACTTGTGGAAGTTGCGATACCAGACGTCGAGCAGGCCCAGCCGCACCGGCAGGTTGTGCTCCAGCGGCGCGGTGCGGAAGTGCTCGTCCATCGCATGCGCGCCCGCCAGCAGGCGGCGGAAACCGTCGGCGCCAATGGCCAGCGCAATCGGCAGGCCGATGGCCGACCACAGCGAATAGCGCCCACCCACCCAGTCCCAGAAGCCGAAGGTGGTGTCGATGCCGAACTTCTTCGCCGCTTCCACGTTGGTGGTGAGCGCCGCGAAGTGGCCCGCGATGTCGGTGCCGCCCGACTGCTCGTACCAGCGCCTGGCCGACTGCGCGTTGGTCATCGTCTCGGCCGTGGTGAAAGTCTTCGAGGCAATGAGGAACAGCGTGTGCTCGGGCGCCAGGCCCTGCAGCACGCCGGCCAGCTCGTGGCCGTCGACGTTCGAGACGAAGTGGAATCGCTTGCCCGGCGCGGCGAACTCGGCCAGCGCCAGCACCGCCATCTGCGGGCCGAGGTCGGAGCCGCCGATGCCGATGTTGACCACGTCGGTGATCGTGTGGTCGCCGCGCACCTTCTCTGCATAGGCCAGCATCGCGTCGAGCGTGGCGTGCACCTCGCGCAGCTCGTTCGCGGTCTTGGGCCCGGTCGGCGCATCGGCCGGCGCACGCAGCAGCGTGTGCAGCACGGCGCGGTCTTCGGTGATGTTGATGTGCGCGCCCGCGAACATGGCGTCGCGGTGCGCCTCGAGGCCGCATTCGCGGGCCAGCGCGAGCAGCAGCTCCTCGGTGCGTGCGTCGATCAGGTTCTTCGACAGGTCGGCGAAGACGTACGGCGCCTCCTGGCTGAAACGTGCAAAGCGGTTCGCGTCGTCCACGAAGGCGTGGCGCACGTCGAACTGGCGGCCCGCCGTTTCGAAGCTGGACTGGAGTTGCGCCCAGGCCGGCGCATGGTCGCAGCGAAGGGTCATGGCCATGTTTACTTGCCGCTTTCCTGCATGAGTTTTTCGAGCTTCACAGCGTCGGCTGCGAAGGCGCGGATGCCTTCCGCGAGCTTCTCGGTGGCCATGGCATCTTCGTTCAGCGCAAAGCGGAAGCCCGCCTCGTCGTAGCTGACCTTGGCGATGTCGCCCCCGGGTGCGGCCTTGGCGTCGAGCGCGTGCTGCAGCGGTTCGTTGCTGGCGGCCAACTCGGCCAGCAGCTCGGGGCTGATGGTCAGCAGGTCGCAACCAGCCAGCGCCTGGATCTGTCCCACGTTGCGAAAGCTCGCGCCCATCACCTCGGTCTTGATGCCGTGCTGCTTGTAGTAGTTGAAGATTTCCCGCACCGACTTGACGCCCGGGTCGTTGGCGCCGGCACTGGCCGCTTCGTCCCACTTGGCGCCGGCCGACTTCTTGTACCAGTCGTAGATGCGGCCCACGAAGGGCGAGATGAGCTGCACGCCGGCCGCGCCGCAAGCCACGGCCTGCGCGAACGAGAACAGCAGCGTGAGGTTGGTGCGGATGCCCTTCCTCTCGAGTTCGCGCGCCGCCTCGATGCCTTCCCAGGTGGAGGCCACCTTGATCAGCAGGCGCTTTTCGGTGTCGATGCCTTCGGCCTTGTAGAGCGCCACGATGCGCTCGCCGCGCGCCACGGTCGCGGCCGTGTCGAAGGACAGGCGGGCGTCGACCTCGGTCGACACGCGGCCCGGGATGATCGAGAGGATTTCGCTGCCGAAGCGCACCAGCAGGCGATCGATGACCTCATCGAGCGGCTTGCCGGCGTGCTTCTTCACGGTTTCATCGAGCAGCGGCCGGTATTCGGCCTTCTGCACGGCCTTGAGGATGAGCGACGGATTGGTGGTCGCGTCCTGCGGCCTGGAAACGCTGAGCTGCTTGAAGTCACCGGTGTCGGCGACGACGGTGGTCCACTGGCGGAGGGCATCGAGTTGGTTCATGAAATGATTATCCAGTGCGGGTTGTGACAAGTCCTGCACGCAGTTGCGCGTGGGCCGATGTTTTCATGCGCACCGTAGCACGGGTTTTCCGCCGCTCTATCAGCCTGTTGCGTACAGGGTTGTCAGCCGCCCTGCCCTACACCGGCTGTGGTCCGCGGCTGACGGCATCGGCCGCCCGCCCGGGGCTACGCTGCGCTCCACGCCGAAATTTTCAGCCAGGAGCCCTCCATGTCCCATCGCCAACGCGGCCCCGCGCCTCCCGACGGCCAGCCCTTCGACGACCGCCGCACCAGCGCGGCGATCGGCACCATGGCCACTGCTTTCGTCATGGGCGGCGCCGCGGCCTGGCTGGCCCTCCAAGCTTCGCGCACCGCGCGTGCGCAACCGGCCGGCCCGGCCGACGGCGCACCGCTGATGCGGGCTCCGCTGCAGGTGGTGGCGCCGGTCGACCTGCGGCGCTATGCCGGCATCTGGCACGAGCAGGCGCGCCTGCCGAACCGCTTCCAGAAAGCCTGCGCCGGCCCCGTGACCGCCGAGTACACACTCCAGCCCGACGGCACCGTGCAGGTCGTGAACCGCTGCGCGCGCGCAGACGGCAATTTCGACCAGGCGACCGGCACCGCGCGCGTGGTGCCCGTGGCAGGCCAGCCCGGCGCGGGCCGACTCCAAGTGCGCTTTGCGCCCGCCTGGCTTAGCTGGCTGCCCATGGTCTGGGGCGACTACTGGATCCTGAAGCTCGACCGCAACTACGAGGTGTCGCTCGTCGGCACGCCCGACCGCGAATACCTCTGGGTGCTGTCGCGCGCGCCGCGCCTGGACGACACGGTGCTGAAGGCCGAGCTGGACTACGCCAGCAGCCTGGGGTTCGACACCGACAAGGTGGTGCTGACCGGTAGATAGCGCTGCAGCTGCGACGGCAGCATGGCCGGCGTGGTGCAGTGGATGGCCTGCCAGCCGAAGGCGCGCGCCGCCTCTACGTTGGCGGCGGAGTCGTCGATGAACACGGTCTGTTGCGGATCGAGCGCGTAGCGCATCGCCAGCACCTCGTAGATCTCGCGCTCGGGCTTGAGGAACTTCACGTCGCCCGAGAACACGCCGCCGTCGAAGCGTTGCATGAACGCATGCCGGCGCTCGATGGCGCGGGCGTACGACGCAGGCATGTTCGACAGGTAGTACAGGCGCAGCGGCTGGCCGGCCTCGCGGTGCGCGACCAGCTGTTCGAGCATGTCGACCGTGACGCCGATCGGCTCCAGCCGCTCGCCCAGTCCTTCGAGCATGGTGCGAAGCGGCCCGGCCGGCAGCGAGAGCCGGGCCGACATGCGGGCGATGGCATCGTCCAGCGTGCGGGTGCCGCAGTCGAAACCCGTCCAGTCGTCGTGATGGAAAAGTGCCCGGCCCATGGCGACCGCGGCAGCCTCAGTGGGCGCGTGCTGCGCGAGATGGGCCTGTACCAGCCGGGTGGGCTCCCATGCGAACAGCACGGCGCCCAGGTCGAAAACCACGTTCATGGCGCCATTGTTTCATGCACCGGGCACCACGCTCACGCCGTGGGCTCCCAGCGACAGCGTGGCCTGCGCGCCCGCCGCCAGCGGACGGGACAGGTCGTTCGACACCACGAAGACCGGCCCCAGGGTGGTGTCGAAGCCGTATTCGTAGAAGCTGCCGAGGTACGCCGCCTTGCGCAGCGTGGCCGGCAGGCCGCTGCCCGCGTCCGCGGCGCCGATCTGCCAGGCTTCGGGACGCACCGCGACCTTCACCGTGCCGGGTGCCACCGCATGGCGCGGCTGCAGGCGCAGCGGGCCGAGCGCCACGCTGCCGTCGGCCTGCGCCGTGGCGGGGAACACCATCGCCTCGCCCATGAAACCAGCGACGAACTCGCTCTCGGGCCGCCCATAGAGCTGCTCGGGCGTGCCGCGCTGGGCGATCACGCCGTGGTCCATCACGATGATCTGGTCGCTCACGGCCAGCGCCTCGCTCTGGTCGTGCGTGACGTAGGCCACGGTCAGCTTCAAGCGCTGCTGCAGCGCGCGGATTTCCTCGCGCATCTCGCGGCGCAGGCGGGCGTCGAGGTTGGAGAGCGGCTCGTCGAAAAGCAGCACCGCCGGCTCCAGCACCAGCGCGCGCGCCAGCGCCACGCGCTGCTGCTGGCCGCCCGAGAGTTCGCTGGGCAACCGCTCGTCGAAGCCGACCAGGCCCACGCCGCGCAACGCCTCGCGTGCCCGCGCGGTGGCCTCGTCCTTCTTCACGCCGCTCATGCGCAGCCCGTAGCCCACGTTCTCGATCACGTTCATGTGCGGGAACAGCGCGTAGCTCTGGAACATCATGCTGACGTTGCGCTCGGCCGGCCCCAGCGTGGTGACGTCGCGCCCGCCCATGAAAATCGAACCCGAGGTCGGCGACTCGAGCCCCGCGATCATGCGCAGCGTGGTCGTCTTGCCGCAGCCCGACGGGCCGAGGATGGTGGTGAGCGTGCCGACAGGCACTTCGAAGCTGATGCCCTTGACGGCCAGCGGCGCGTTCCTGTCGGTGCCGTAGCGCTTGGTGACGTTGCGGAATTCGATGCCGTTCATGCCAGGCCTTCCATTTTGTGATGTCCCTGATGCTGCGGCGTGGCCCCTCGTCGTCCCAGCTTTCGCTCTCCCACCACGAACTGCACCAGTGCAATCGCCAGCGACATCAGGATCATCAGCACCGTGCAGTACGCCAGCGCAATGCCATAGTCGCCGTTGCCGACGCGGCCGATGATGTAGGTGGTGGCCAGCTCGTTCTCGGCCGTGACCAGGAAGATCACCGCGCTCACCGTCGTCATCGCGCGCACGAAGCTGTAGACCAGCGCGGCCACCAGCGCGGGCTTCAGCAACGGCAGCACCACCTTGAAGAGCGTCTGCGAGGTCGATGCGCGCAGCATCAGCGAGGCTTCGTCGAGCGAGCGGTCGAGCTGCTTGAAGGCCGCCGTGCCCGCCCGCACGCCCACTGGCAAATTGCGAAACATGAAGCACAGCACGATGATGAGCCCCGTGCCCGTGAGCTCGAATGGCGGCACGTTGAAGGCCAGGATGTAGCTCACGCCGAGCACCGTCCCCGGGATGGCGAAGGCCAGCAGCGCGCCGAACTCGAACAGCCCCTGTCCCCTGAACTCGTTGCGCGCCAGCAGCCACGCGATCAGCAGGCCGAGCGCCGCAGTGATGGGCGCCGAGATGCCCGCAAGCTTGAGCGTGGTGATCAGCGAGTTCCATGCCGTACCCGCCCACACCAGCCCGAACTGCCCCCATTCGAGCGAGAACGCGTTCCTGAAGTGGTTCAGCGTGAAGCTGTAGTCGCGCCCCCAGGTCTGCACGAAGCCGCCCGCGAAAGCGAACAGGTAGACCACCGCGGTGAACGCGATCCATGGCAGGGCGATGCACAGGATGGTGCGCCGCACTCCGTCGGGCAACGCCATCGCGATGCCGGCGTCGCCCTTGCCGCTCACAGTGGTGTAGTTCTGCTTGCCGAGCACGCCGCGCTGCAGCGCGAACACGCCGAGCGCAAACAGCGTCAGCACCCAGGCCAGCGAGGCGGCGCGGCCCTGATCGTACTGCGCGCCGACGATGGCGAAGAAGATGTCGGTCGACAGCACCGAGAACTGCCCGCCCACCACTACCGGGTTGCCGAAGTCGGCAATGCTCTCGATGAAGCCGACAAGGAAGGCATTGGCCAGCCCCGGCTTCAGCAGCGGCAGCGTGATGGTGAAGAAGGTGCGGCGCCGGTCGGCGCGCAGCATCTGCGCGGCTTCTTCCAGGCTGGGCGCAATGCCCTGCACCACGCCGCGCATGATCATGAAGGCGATGGGCGTGAAGGCGAACAGCTGCGCCACCAGCACGCCGGGCATGCCGTAGAACCAGCGCGTGGGCTCGATGCCGAACACGTTCTCCAGCACCTGGTTGACGATGCCGGCGCGGCCGAACAGCAGGATCAGGCCGAGGCCCACCACGAACGGCGGCGTGATGATCGGCAGCAGCGCCAGCACCCGCAGCGCGCCTTGCCCGCGCTTGCTGCCGCGCTCGGCCATCAGCGCCATCAGCGTGCCGAGAAAGGTCGTGCCGGCCGCGGTGAGCAGGGCCAGTACCAGCGTGTTCCACGCCACGCCGCAGCGCACGCCGCCGGAAAGGCACCCCAGCCCCCAGATGCGTTCGGTGAGCACGCGCGCGACAAACGCGGCGATCGACCACTGCCCATCTTCGTTGAAGAATGCACCCGACAGCGCCTTGCTCACCGGGTAGGCGATGAACAGCGCCATCAGCACGCCGCAGCCGATGACCGCGGCCGCCACGAACAGGTCACCCTTGAAAAGGCCGAGCCGCGCGATGCCGAAGGCGGCCAGCAGCACGAGCGCAGCGAGCGCCACGAAGCCGCCCGCGCCGATGCCGAACTGGTTGACGGCCAGATCGCCGAACTGCGTGTTGAGCGCCGCGAAGCTCCAGCCCCGCGCGCCGATCGCGAAGCCTGTCACGGCCAGCCCGATGGCGCCGATCGCGCCACCCGCGAGCAGCCAGCGTCCCTGGCTGCGGCCAGCAGGCAGCCACGCACCTGCCGCGCACATCAGCAGCCCAGCAAGGCCGACGAAGAGCCAGCCCCGACCCTGCGTCGCCGCCTGCATCAGGCCGTTGGCACCCTCCGCCTGGCCGAACACCTGAGGAACGGCTTCGTACCAGGTCGCGTCCTGAATCGCATACCAGGGCAGCAGCAGGTACGCGGCAAGGCCCAGCGCGACCCATGCCCAGATCCAGCGCTGCGAGCGCCTGGCCGCGGCCAGTGACGCCGGATTGACCGGCACGCCGGTGTCGATCAAATGCGCAGCCACTCAGCGCGGCAGCGAATTGACGTCTTTTTCCCAGCGCGCGATCAGGCGCCGGCGCTCGGTGCTCGCGCCGTATTTGGCGTAGTCGTAGTTGATGAACTTGATCTTCTTGAAGTCGGGGATGCGCGGGTCGAGCTTGGCGTTCACGTTGCTCGGCAGCTGGAACTGCTTGTTGGCGGCGCCGAGCTCCTGCGCGGCGGGCGTCAGCGCCCACTCGTAGAACTTCTTGGCCGCCTCGAGGTTGCGCGCGCCCTTGACGATGCTCATGGAGCCGATCTCGGCGCCGGTGCCGTCGCTCGGCGTGATGGTCTCGACCGGGAAGCCCTGCATCTTCTCGCCGGGGCCGTCATGCACGAAGCTGATGGAAATCGCGGTTTCGCCGCGCGCCACCGCCTTGATCGGGCCGGTGCCCGAGCGGGTGTACTGGCCGACATTCTTGTGCAGCGCCTTCAGGTAGTCGAAGGCCTTGTCCTCGCCCATCAGCTGCACCAGCGTGGCGATCATGGTGTAGGCCGTGCCGCTGGAGGCCGGGTTGGCCACCTGGATGTCTCCCTTGTACTCGGGCTTGAGCAGGTCGGCCCAGGTCTTGGGCACGGGCAGCTTCTTCTTGGCCAGCAGCTCGGGGTTGTAGCCGAAGCCCAGCGGACCCGAATAGATGCCGACGGTCTTGTAGCCCGACTGCCTGGCCTGCTGCTGGGCCCAGGGGTGCAGCTGCGAGAGCGTGGGCGACTTGTATTCGAGCGTGAGCCCCTGCTCGGCCGCCTGCAGGTGCGGGTCGCCGGTGCCGCCGAACCAGACGTCGGTCTTGGGGTTGTCCTTTTCGGCGATCAGCTGGGCCAGCGCCTCGCCGGAGCCCTTGAGCGCCATGTTGATGCGCACACCGGTGGTGCGCGCGTAGACGGTGGAGATCACGCTGCACCACTCGGCCTGGACCGAACAGATCACGTTGACGGTCTGCGCCGACGCGGCGGCCGACAACCCGAGCAGCGCGGCTGCGGTAAAAAGCTTCTTCATTTGAATTTTCTCCGCCTCATGCATAAAAAAAGGCCTCGCGGCCACAGGTCAGCGTAGCTTTAGTACAGGTCGGGCGAATCGGTACAAGTACCATCGCAAGTGGCCCTCTCGGCGGCCCACGACCTGCTCGGCATTCAGACAAAGGAAAGTTTTTCATGAGCTTCGATCTCGTTCTGTTCGGCGGCACTGGCGATCTCGCGTGGCGCAAGCTCATGCCCGCGTTGTTCCAGGCATTCCGGCACGGCAGCCTGCCGCAAGACGGGCGCATCGTCGGCGTGGCGCGGGACGACCTGTCGAACGACCAGTACCGGGAACTGATCCAGTCGCGCTTCAGCGCGGTCGAGGGCGCCAAGCGGCCCTCCCCTGAGGAGTTCGAGAAGTTCGCGTCGATGCTGCACTTCCTGCGCATGGACCTGTCCAAGCCCGACGACTATGTGCGGCTGGCCGACCTGCTCAAGCAGCGCGACGCGAAGACGATCGTGATGTACGTCGCCACGGCGCCCGCGCTCTTCACGCAGGTGGTCGAGCAGATCGCCGCGGCCGGCCTCAACGGGCCGAGGACGCGCATCGTGCTCGAAAAGCCGCTGGGCCATGACCTCGCCTCCAACCGCGCGATCAACGCCGCGGTCGGCAAGGTGCTCGAGGAGAAGCAGGTCTTTCGCATCGACCACTACCTCGGCAAGCCATCGGTGCAGAACCTGTTCGCCATGCGCTTTGGCAATGCGCTGTTCGAGCCCATCTGGCGCCGCGAGCACATCGCCAACATCCAGATCACCATGGCCGAAGACCTGGGCGTGGAAAAGCGCGGCGCCTTCTACGACCAGACCGGCGCGCTGCGCGACATGGTGCAGAACCACGCGCTGCAGTTGCTGTGCGCGATCGGCATGGAGCCGCCGATCAACTCGCACGCCGACGCCATCCGCGACGAAAAGCTCAAGGTGCTGCGCGCGCTCAAGCCCTGGACGCCCGAAACGCTGGGCCTGCACACGGTGCGCGGCCAGTACACGGCCGGCACGGCCTACGGCGAGCGCGTGCCGGGCTACCGCGACGAGCCCGGCGTGAACCCCGATAGCCGCACCGAAACCTTCGTGGCGCTGCGCACCGAAATCGCCAACTGGCGTTGGGCCGGCGTGCCCTTCTACATCCGCACCGGCAAGCGGCTGGCCTCGCGCGATGCGCGCATCGAGGTCAACTTCAGGCCCACGCCGCATGCGATCTACCGCGCGCCGACCGGCAACGTCAACAAGCTGGTGATCAACCTGCAGCCCAAGGACGGGCTGGAACTTCACATGCTCGCGCAGGCCCAGGACAACCGGCAGCGCGGCGGCAACGGCCACAGCAACACCGCGCAACTGGCGCCGGTTCAGCTCGACCTCGACTTCGACAAGCGCTTCGGCGCCGAACGCGTGGGCGCCTACGAGCGCCTGCTGCTCGACGTGATCGACGGCCGCCTCAACCTGTTCGTGCGCAGCGACGAGCAGGAAGAAGCCTGGCGCTGGGTCGAGCCGCTGATCGACAGCTGGGAATCGGACGGCGGCCCGCGCCCCTATGCGGCCGGCACCTGGGGCCCGAGTGCGTCGAGCGCGATGATTGCGCGCGACGGGTTCGCCTGGGGCGAGGAGCAGTAACTCTGCTGCCGCGCCGGCGCGCTCAGCCGAACTGCAGGCAACGCATGCTGAGCGTGCCCGACTGGAATCCCTCGTAGACCGTCTTCGCGCGCTCGCTGGTTCCTGCGGCACCGAGGGCGTAGAGGAAGGGGTAGTAGTGGTCCGGCGTCGCCACGGCGGTGGAGGCTCCTTCGAGCTTTGCGTAGTCGACCAGCGCACGGTCGTCCCGGCCTGCCAGCGCCGACTTCACCGCATCGTCGAACGATTGCGCCCATGGCCGGCTGGCGCTCGGCCCATCGGGCGTGCCGCGATCGGTGGCGCGCAGGTTGTGCACCACGTTGCCACTGCCCATCACCAGCACGCCCTTGTCACGCAAGACTGCGAGATCGCGCCCCACCGCATAGTGAAAGGCGGCCGGCTTGTCGTAGTCGATGCTGAGCTGGAACACCGGGATGTCGGCTTTCGGATAGAGATGCTTCAGCACCGACCATGTGCCATGGTCGAGGCCCCATTGCTCGGTGGCGATCACCGGTGTCTGCCTCACCGCGCCGACGGTCTCGCTGGCGAGTGAAGGATGGCCGGGCGCGGGGTATTCGACGTCGAACAGCGCCTGCGGGAAGCCGCCGAAATCATGGATCGTCTTCGGCCGCACCTGCATGCCGACACCGGTGGCGCCACGGCTCAGCCAGTGCGCCGACACGCTGAGGATGGCCGTCGGCCGTGGCAGCTCCCGACCCCAGGCCGCCAGCCGGCGCGTGAACGCGTTGTCGCTGATGGCGTTCATGGGCGTGCCGTGGCCGATGAAGACGACCGGCATGCGCCGCTGCGGAGCCGCATGGGCGCGCGACGCCAGGGATGCCAGCACGGCGGTCGCGCCGAGCGCGGTACCCATGACGAAACCTCGGCGGCCCAGTTCGGGTGCGCCTTGCCGTTCGATGTCCGAGAAATTTGCCTTGCCTGCCATGGTTCCCTCCGGGTCAGCCGCCCACTGTGCGGCTGCGCCCGATGCGGTGCAGTGCCTTAACGCACACTTTTCAGCGGCTAGATGCGGCCCTCTTCCACCGCGTGGCAGGCCACCTGGACACCCGCGATGCTCAGCAGCTTCGGCCGCTCCGAGGAACAACGCGCATTGGCATGCGGGCAGCGCGGATGAAAGGCGCAGCCCGTCGGCGGGTTCAGCGGGTTCGGCACCTCGCCCTGCACCGGCGTGCGCGAGCGCCCCGTGTGCTTCATCTGCGGGATGGCATCGAGCAGCATGCGCGTGTACGGATGCCGCGGCTCGGCAAAGAGCTTCTGCTTGTCGGCCACCTCGACCAGCCGGCCGAGGTACATCACGCCGACCTGGTCGGCCACGTGGCGCACCACGGCAAGGTTGTGCGAGATGAACAGGTAGGTCAGGCCCTGCTCGCGCTGCAGGTCCTTCATGATGTTGAGCACCTGCGCCTGCACGCTCACGTCGAGCGCCGAGGTGGGCTCATCGCACACCAGGAACTCGGGCTGCGTGGCGAGCGCGCGCGCGATCGAGATGCGCTGGCGCTGGCCGCCCGAGAACTGGTGCGGGTACTTGCTCATGTCCAGCGGCGAGAGGCCGACCGACTTGAGCAGCTCGCCCACGCGCTCGCGCAGCGCGACCTTTTCGCTCAGGATGCCGTGCTCGCGCAGCGGCTCGCCGATGATGTCCTCGACGATCCAGCGCGGGTTGAGGCTCGCGTAGGGATCCTGGAAGATCATCTGGATGCGGCGGCGCAGCTTGCGGCCCTCGGGCGTCTTGAACGCGGCATGCGCGTCCTGCCCGTCGAACTGCAGGCCACCGCGCGTGGGCGCGTACAAGCCCACCAGCAGGCGCGCCACGGTGCTCTTGCCGCAGCCCGACTCGCCCACCAGCGCGAGCGTCTTGCCGCGCTCGATGGAAAAGCTCACGCCGTCGACCGCGTGCAGCAGCACGCGCGGCTTGCGTTCGAGCACGCGGTTGAGCCAGGGTGGAGAGACGTCGAAGGTGCGCGCGAGGTCGTGCGCGACCACGAGCGGTTCGTTCGCGGCGGCGCTCATCGCGTCACCTCCGAGATGGGCTCGGCTGCTTCAGGCGCGGCGCGTTCGCCGGCCGACAGCGCATCGTGGTGCCTCGCCGCGATCTCGGCCTGGCCGGCGTGCGGGTCGGTCGCGTCGTGCAGCCAGCAGGCCGCGCGCGTGGCGCCGGCATGCATGAGCTCGGGCCGCTCGACGAGGCAGCGCGCAAAGGTGCGCGGGCAGCGCGGGTTGTAGGCGCAGCCGGCGGGAATGGCATTGAGCCGCGGCATCGCGCCGTCGATCTGGTTGAGCCGCTCGCGGTCGCTCGCCATGTCGGGAATCGATGCCATCAGGCCCGATGTGTAGGGATGCGCGGGCTGGTGGATCACCTCGTGCACCGGGCCGATCTCGGCGATGCGGCCCGCGTACATCACGGCCACGCGATCGCAGGTTTCGGCGATCACGCCCATGTCGTGCGTGATCAGCATCACCGCCGCGCCGCGGTCCTTGCACACCTGCTTGAGCAACTGGATGATCTGCGCCTGGATCGACACATCGAGCGCGGTGGTCGGCTCGTCGGCCACGATGAGCTTGGGCTCGGCCGCGAGTGCCAGCGCAATCACCACGCGCTGCCGCATGCCGCCCGAGAACTGGTGCGGGAAGTGGTCGATGCGCTGCTCGGCGGCGGGGATGCCTGTGTCCTGCAGCAGGCCGATGGCCCGCTTGCGCGCTTCGGATTCCGACACGGGCAGGTGCGCGCGAATGGTCTCGACCAGCTGCCGGCCCACGGTGTAGAGCGGGTTCAGCGAGGTCAGCGGATCCTGGAAGATCGCGCCGATCTTGCGGCCGCGAATCGGCCGCATCGCATCGAAGCCGAGGTTGTCGATGCGCTGGCCGTCCAGCACGATCTCGCCGCCGGCCACGCGGCCCGGCGGTTCGAGCAGGCCGATGATGGCCGCGCCCGTGAGCGACTTGCCGGCGCCCGATTCGCCCACCACGCCGAGGATTTCGCCAGGCGCGATGTCGAAGGAAATGCGGTCGAGCGCGCGCAGCGTGCCGCGGCGGCCCGGAAATTCGACGACGAGGTCTTTGACCTGGAGCAGCGTCATGGTGGCGTTCTCCTTGTGTTCAGCGCAGTCGCGGATTCAACGCGTCGCGCAGCCAGTCGCCGAGCAGGTTCACGCTGAGTGCGATCAGCACCAGCATCAGGCCCGGAAACACCGTGATCCACCATTCGCCCGAGAACAGGTACTGGTTGCCGATGCTGATGAGCGTACCCAGCGAAGGCGAGGTCGGCGGCACGCCGACGCCGAGGAACGAGAGCGTGGCCTCGGTGATGATCGCCGTCGCGACCTGGATCGTGGCCAGCACCATCACCGGCCCCATCACGTTGGGCAGCACGTGGCGCAACATGATGCGCAGCGGCGCCACGCCGGTGACGCGCGCGGCCTGCACGTACTCCTTGTTGCGCTCCACCAGCGTGGAGCCGCGCACCGTGCGCGCGTACTGCACCCAGCCGGTCAGCGAGATGGAGATGATCAGCACGCCGAAGGCCAGCGACTCGTGCGCGCCGGGAAAGAGCGCGCGGCCGACGCCGGCGATGAGCAGTGCCACCAGGATGGGCGGGAACGACAGCATCACGTCGCATATGCGCATCAGGAAGGAGTCGAGCCAGCCGCCGAAGAAGCCGGCCAGCAGGCCCAGCACCACGCCGACGGCGAGCGACAACGCCACCGACACGAGGCCGACGATCAGCGAGATGCGCGCGCCGTAGATCACTGCCGAGAGAATGTCGCGGCCCTGGTCGTCGGTGCCGAGCAGGTATTTGGAAGAGCCTTCGGCGCTCCATGCGGGCGGCAGGCGCGCATCGCCGAGTTCGAGCGTGGCGAGGTCGAAGGGGTTGTGCGGCGACACCCAGCCGGCGAACACCGCGCAGATGACGCAGGCCAGCGCGATCAGCGCCGCGACGATGGCCACGGGCGAGGTACGGAAGCTGTAGCCGACATCGCTGTCGAGCCAGCGGGCTAGTGTTTTTTTCATCGTGAGGCAAAAGGAATGGGCCCGCAAGAAGCGGGCCCATGGTCAGGCCACCGCGCGAGCGGCCCTCAGTCTTATGGCTTGATGCTCATCCACTTGAAGGGCATGTAGTTGTCGGCCATTTGCGTGAGCGACACCTTCTTGCTGACACCCCAGGCCAGCGTCTGCTGGTGCAGCGGCAGATGGCCGATGTCGGCGGTGTGGATGTCGAAGGCTTCCTTGATCATCGCGTCGCGCTTGGGCTTGTCAGTTTCCGACTGGATCTTCTTCGTCAACTCGTCGAGCTTCGGATTGCAGTACGCGCCCAGGTTGAACTGGCCGGCGCCGGTCTTGTCGTCCGGGCAGGCCATCAGCGCGGTCAGCGCGTTGTGCGAGTCGTAGGTGGTCGGGGTCCAGCCCAGCATGTAGAAGCTGGTGTCGCGGCGCAGCACCTTGGGGAAGTAAGTGCCCTTGGTCTCCGCCGCGAGGTTGATCTTGACGCCGATCTTCGCCAGGTTCGCCGCCACGCTCTGGCAGATCTGGCCGTCGTTCACGTAGCGGTCGTTCGGGCAGTTCATGGTCACTTCGAAGCCGCTCGGATAGCCGGCGTCGGCCAGCAGCTTCTTGGCGCCTTCGACGTCGAGCGGCAGGCGTTTGTCCTGGGCTTCGGTCCAGCCGTTGATGCCGGGGCCGACCATCAGCCCGGTCGGGCGCGAAGCGCCGCGCATCACGGTGCGCTGGATGCCGACGATGTCGATGGCCTGGTAGAAGGCCTGGCGCACGCGCTTGTCCTTGAACGGGTTCTTGCCCTTCACGTTCGAGTAGAGCAGTTCGTCGCGCTTCTGGTCCATGCCAAGGAAGATCGTGCGCAGCTCGGGGCCGGCGATGACGCGCGCCGTCGGGCTGGCGTTGACGCGCGCGATGTCCTGCACCGGCACGGGTTCCATCACGTCGACTTCGCCCGAGATCAGCGCGGCGACGCGGGTGGCCGGATTGGCGATCGGCGTGAAGATGATCTCTTGCGCGTTGCCTTCGATCTTGCCCCAGTAGGTCGGATTGCGCGTGAAGACCGTGCGCACGTTCGGCTGGCGCTCGCGCACGCGGTACGGGCCGGTGCCGTTGGCCTTGAAGGAAGCTGTGTTCTCGATGCCCTTGCGGCGGTCCACTGGCGTGACGGCCTTGTTTTCCTCGCACCACTTCTTGCTCATGATCATGAGCTGCGTGATCACGTCGGGGAGGATCGGGAACGGACCCTTGGTCTCGATCTCGATGGTGTGCGAGTCGACCTTGCGCACTTCCTTGATGTCGGTGGTGTTGGACTTCATGTCCGAGCCGTCGCCCGATGCGCGCGCGAAGCTGAAGAGAACGTCGTCGGCGGTGAACGGCGTGCCGTCGTGGAACTGCACGTTCTTGCGCAATTCGAAGCGCCACACGGTAGGCGAGGTTTGCTTCCAGCTCGTGGCAAGCAGCGGCGCGACGCTCAGATCCTTGTTGCGCCCGACCAGCGTTTCATACACGTTGGCCGTGGTGCTCAGCTGCAGCGATTCGTTGAGCGAGTGCGGGTCGAGCGACAGCGCGTCACCCTGGTTTGCAACACGGATGGTCTGCGCGCCGGCGACCATGCTGACGGCGCCCAGCGCGCACAGAACGGCGGCCGCGGCCACATTTTTCTTGAAACTCATGGGAACACTCCTCGGGTTGGAATCAAACACATCACGTCGCCGCGGTGGCGGCGGCTTTCTCTGGCCGCGCACCGCGGGTAGCGGAAAGCGGCATGCCCTGCTCGATCAGGCCCGCATGCAATGCGGCACCGAGCGGCAGGATCTCGTCGTTGAAGTCGTAGCGGCTGTTGTGCAGGAAGGCGCCCTCGCGCACGTCCTGCCCGATGCGCAGGTAAGCGCCCGCTTTTTTCTGCAGCATGAAGGAGAAATCTTCGGCGCCCATGCTGGGCTCCATGCTGCGCTCGACGTTCTTTGCGCCGACCAGCGACTCGGCCACGTCGGCCGCAAACATGGCCTCGGGCGCGGTATTGATGGTGGCCGGGTAGATGCGCTCGTACTTGATCGTGGCGGTCGCACCGAAGCCGCCGGCGATGGCCGTGCACAGTTCGGTCAGGCGCTGCTCGACCTGCGCCTGCACGCGTGCGCTGAAGGTGCGCACCGTGCCGACCAGCGCGGCCTCGCCGGGCACCACGCTCATCGCGCCGAGGTCGCCGGCCTGCATCGCGCAAATGCTGACGACGGCCGCATCGATCGGGCGCACGTTGCGCGAAACGATGGTCTGGGCCGCGGTGATGATGTGCGCCGCGACGATCACGGGGTCGATGGTCTGGTAGGCATGCGCCCCGTGGCCGCCCTTGCCCTTGATCTCGATGGTCACGCGATCGGCCGCGGCCATCATCGCGCCGCGGTTGATGCCCACGGTGCCGGCCGGCATGGCGGGCCAGTTGTGCATCGCGTAGACGGCATTGACGGGGAAGCGGTCGAACAGGCCGTCCTCGATCATCACGCGTGCGCCGGCGAAGCCTTCTTCGCCAGGCTGAAAAATGAGCGCGGCGGTGCCGTCGAAATCGCGCGTCTCGGCCAGGTAGCGCGCGGCACCGACCAGCATGGCGGTGTGGCCGTCGTGGCCACAGCCGTGCATCAGGCCGTCGCTGGCGGAGCGCCAGCCGAAGTCGTTGTCCTCGCGCATCGGCAGCGCGTCCATGTCGGCACGCAGGCCGATCATGCGGCCGCTGGCGGTCGAACGGCCGCGGATGACACCGACCACCCCCGTCTTGCCGATGCCTTCGTGAATCTCGTCGACGCCGCAGGCGCGCAAGGCCTCGCGCACGCGGCCGGATGTGTAGACCTCTTCGAAGCCGAGTTCGGGGTGTGCGTGCAGGTCGCGGCGAAAGGCGGTGATCTCGGGGTAGAAGTTCGCGATGTGCGCGAACGCGCGTCCGGAAGCCTTGAGGCGCGGGGCCGTGGATGTGGTTGCCGTCATGATGTCAATGACCTCCCGCCTTGCCCACGCGCAGCCGCGGATCGACCACGAAATACAGCAGGTCGACCACGAGGTTGATCACCACGAAGATCAAGGCAATGAGACACAGGTAGGCCGCCATCACCGGGATGTCGGCGAAGGTCACGGCCTGGATGAACAGCAGGCCCATGCCGGGCCACTGGAACACCGACTCGGTGATGATGGCAAAGGCAATCAGGCCGCCGAGCTGCAGGCCGGTGATGGTCATCACCGGCACCAGCGTGTTCTTGAGCGCATGGCCGAAGTGGATGGCGCGATTCGACAGGCCTCGTGCGCGCGCGAACTTGATGTAGTCGGTGCGCAGCACCTCAAGCATCTCGGCGCGCACCAGCCGCATGATCAGCGTGAGCTGGAAGATCGCCAGCGTCACCGCCGGCAGCACGATGTGGTGCCAGCCGTCGGCGCTGAAGAGGCCGCTGGTCCACCAGCCGAACTTCACGGTCTCGCCGCGGCCGAAGCTCGGGAACCAGCCCAGCGTGACCGCGAAGACGAGGATCAGCAGGATGCCGATCAGGAAGGTCGGCAGCGAAACGCCGAGCAGCGACACGGTCATGAATACCTGGCTCATGAAGGTGCCGCGGCGCAGCGCGGTGTACACGCCCATCGGAATGCCGATGAACAGTGCCAGCACCGCCGCCACGAGTGCCAGTTCGAGCGTGGCGGGAAAGCGTTCGCCAATCAACCGCGATACCTTCGCGCCCTGGCGCAGGCTCAGGCCGAACTCGCCTTGTGCAGCATTGACAAGAAAGTGCCAGAACTGCACGAAGAAGGGTTGGTCGAGCCCCAATGCGGAGCGCAGCTCGCGGATCTGTTCGGGCTTGGCGTCCTGCCCCAGCAGGAACACGACTGGGTCGCCAACATATTGAAAGAGGAGGAAGGCGATGAAGGCGACCGCGATCATCACGATCACGGCCTGGATCAAACGGCGCAATACAAAAGCGATCATTCAGCAAACAAAGTGAACGGGCATGCTAGCAGTGCAAGGTGCGTGCCCGCACGGTGATTCCCCGGGGGTGCACGCAGATGGTGCTCTTTGCCAACATGATTCGCGATGATCGAGCCCGAACGAAAAAAGCCACTCGACTTACGTCGAGTGGCTTTTGAGCTTTTGATTCGAAGCTGGCTTACGCCAGCGTCAAATTAGAAAGCGTGACGGATACCGAAGTCGTAGCCGGTGGAGCTCTTCGGGGTGAAGACGCCAGCTGCGTTGTTGTAGAAGGCCGGGCCGCCAACCGTGTAGCCAGCGCCGTTCTTGTTGCTGACACGAGCGATCGTAGCGTACAGAGCCGTGCGCTTCGACAGGTTGTGCACGTAGAC
>NZ_AKIW01000053.1 GCF_000282635.1 Variovorax sp. CF313 | reverse complement strand
CCGCAGGCCGGGGGACATTCGCGCAGGGGAGTACCCGGTGGCCTGTGCTCACGCCCCGAATGCCCCTTCAGTACATCGACCGCCCGCCCGAGATGTCGAACACCGCGCCGGTGCTGAACGAACATTCATCCGATGCAAGCCACGCAGCCATCGCAGCCACTTCATCGACCTCGACAAAGCGCCCCATCGGCACGCGCGACAGCAGCGCAGTCCGCAGCTGTTCGCGGTGCTCCACAGGCACGGCCGCGAACACCTCGGTGTCGGCCGCAGACGGCGTGATGCAGTTCACCAGCACGCCCGAAGAAGCCAGCTCCTTGCCCAGCGACTTGGTCAGCGCGATGAGCCCCGCCTTCGACGCCGAGTACGCGGCATTGAATCCGTTGCCCTCCTTGCCGGCGACCGAGGCGATGTTGACGATGCGCCCGCGCCGCTGCGCGAGCATCACCGGCGCCACCGCGCGGCAGCACAGCCAAGCGCCCGTCAGGTTGATGTCGAGCACGTTGCGCCACTGTGCGGGCGTGTGCTCCCAGGCCGGCACGGTCGGGCCGAGCACGCCCGCGTTGTTGACGAGGATGTCGATGCCGCCGAAGCGCTCCTGCGACTGCGAGGCCGCGCGAGCAATCTGGTCTTCGTCGCGCACATCGACGACCGCCGAGGTCGCAGTGCCGAGCGGTGCGAGCGTTTGCAGCGCATTCGCCAGCACGGCCGCATCGAGGTCCCACAGCGCGACGCTGGCGCCGGCCGCGAGGTAGCGCTGCGCAATCGCCAGGCCGATGCCGCGCGCGCCACCCGTCACGACGGCGTGGCGGCCCGCGAGCGCATCGTTGCGCGGCGCAGTCATGCGGCTGCCGCTTCTTGCGGGCGTGCGGCTGCGGGCTGGCCCAACAGTGCGCCCATCAGCGCGGCCACATGCTCCGCGGGCACGCCCGCCAGCAGTTGCCGCAGCATCGTCAGCGTGTCGAAGTACACGCGCTCGCACACCAGCCGGTCGCCTTCGAAGATGAAGAAGGCATTCATGCGGCAGCGAAAGCTGTTGCCCGTCGGGGGCAGGCCCTTGAGCGGACCGCGATGCGTGCCCAGCAGCCAGAACTCGACGACCACCGAATCGTCGGCGTGCCGCAGCTGGATGATCTCGTGACGTTGGTCGGGAAAGGCACGGCGCGTGTCGGTGTAGTACTGGCGCACGTCGGCGATGCCGTCGTGCACCTCGCCGCTCGGGATCAGCTCGTAGTGCGGGTGCGGGAAGGTGCCGAGCACGGCGTCGAAGTCCTGCCGGGTTTCGTCGGCGAAGTGATCGAGCACGAGGCGCTCGCGGCGGGCTTGAAGTTCGGTGCGTTGTGTGTTCATCGGGGGTGTGCTCCATGTGACAGGGACGACAGGTGACATCGGGTTGCTGCGAATGCGCCGGCCCGGGCTCGCTGCGTACTATCGGCACGCCCTTGAAACAAGACTGTCCGGTGTTGGCAATCGCCGCTCCGGACAAACCCGCGATGCCACGCACGCCCCTCTCTTCCAGCAGCAAGCCGCATGCGCCGTCGACACCGGCGCACAACGGCGACATGCGTCTGGCCGACGACGTGCAGCAGCGGCTGCTCGCGGTGGCGCACCGGCGCACGCTGGCGCGCGGCGAGTCGCTGTTCCACAAGGGTTCGCGGCCCGATGCGCTGTTCGGCGTGGTCAGCGGTTCACTGCGCGTGAGCGTGGTCGCAACGGGCGGGCGCGAGGCGGTGATCGCCATGCTCGAACCCGGGCACTGGTTCGGCGAGGTGTCGCTGCTGGTCGGGCGAGAGCGCGTCTACGACACCTGCGCGGTCGACACGACCGAGATGGCGGTGGTCGCGGCGGCCGACTTCCATCGGCTGGTGGCCGCGCATCCCGACGTGCACATGGCCTTCACCCGGCTGGTGTGCCTGCGGCTGCGCCAGGCGCTGGCGTGGATCGACGACGTGATCCTGATGCCGCTGCCGGTGAGGCTCGCGCACCGGCTGCTGACGCTGGACGCGCGCGCATCGAGCCCGGGCGAGGGCGGCGGCACGCTGCTCGGCGTGTCGCAGGAAGACCTGTCGTTCATGCTCGGCGTGTCGCGCCAGAGCGTGAACCGGCAGCTGAAGCTGTGGGAGGAAGATGGCACGCTGCGCGTGCGCTACCGCGGCATCGAGCTGCTCAGCCGCGCGCAGCTGGAGCGGCACGCGGCCACGCCGAGCTGAACGCGCCGGCGGGCTCCGGTTCAATCCATCCGCGCGCCGGAGGCCTTCACTGCTTTCTCCCAGCGCGGCGTTTCGGCGGCCAGGAAGCGCGCGAACTCCTCGCTGCCCAGGAAGGCCGGGTCGGCGCCCTGGCTCACCATGCGTTCGCGCACCTCGGGGCTGGTCAGCACCTGTTTGAACGCTTCGCCGAGCTTGGCGACCACGTCTTTCGGCGTGTCCTTCGGCGCGAAGAAGCCATAGAAGCCCACCACCTCGAAGCCCTTGAAGCCCGACTCGATCACGGTCGGCACGTCGGGCAGGGCGGGGTTGCGCTCGCGGCTGGTCACGGCCAGCGCGCGCACCTTGCCCTGCTTGTGGTAGTTGGCTGCCTGCGGGATCGACTCGGCCATGAACTGCACCTGTCCGCCCATCAGGTCGGTAAAGGCGGGCGCGCTGCCGCGGTACGGGATGTGCACCATGAAGATGCCCGTGGCGGTCTTGAACATCTCGGGCACGAGGTGGCTGATGCCGCCGTTGCCGGCCGAACCGTAGTTGACCTGGCCGGGCCGCGCCCTGGCGTAGTCGACGAACTGCCTGAGGTTCTGCACCGGCAGCTTCGGCGTGACCAGCAGCGCCAGCGGCTGCATGGCGGTGCGCGCGATGGGCACGAAGTCGCGCTGCGTGTTGTAGGGCAGCTTGCTGTAGAGCGCGCCGTTGATCACGGCCACGCCGGTGTTGGCCAGCATGAGCGTGTAGCCGTCGGCCGGGCTCTTGGCGACCGCGTCGGCGCCCACCGAGCCGCCCGCGCCGGGCTTGTAGTCGACGATCAGCGGCTGGCCGAGCACGGCCTGCAGCCTGTCGGTGAGCAGGCGCGCATGTTGGTCGAGCGGGCCGCCGGCCGGGAAGCCGATCACGACCTTGATCGGCTTGTCGGGGTAGGCGGCCATCGCCGTGGTGCCGATGGCAAGGGAAAGGACCGCGATCGCGATCCGGGCAGTCTTGTTGTTCATGATCCGTCTCCTTTTTGTGAGGAGACGATCATAGGCAGCGCGCTCAGCCGGCCAGCGTGGCTTTCAGCGTGATCTCGGGCACGCTCGCCAGCGCCTTCGACAGCGGGCAGCCGGCCTTGGCGGCGGCCGCGATCTGCTGGAACCTGGCTTCCTCGAGGTTCGGCACGGCCGCGTCGAGCTCGAGCTGGATGCGGTCGATCTTGAAGCCGTCGCCGTCCTTGGCCAGCCGCACGGCGGCCTTGGTGTCGATGCGTGTGGCGGTCAGGCCTTCCCGTTCGAGCGCGAAGGCGAAGGCCATCGTGAGGCAGGCGGCATGCGCCGCGCCGACGATCTCCTCGGGGTTGGTGCCGCGCTTGTCGTCCTCGAAGCGGCTCGCGAAGCCGTAGGGGTAGTCTTTCAGGGCGCCGGTCTCGGTGCTGACCTGGCCCTTGCCGGTCTTGCCGGCGCCTTCCCAGTGGACGCTTGCGTGCTTGTCTGCTGGCATGTCGGTTCCTTCGCTTGGGTGGTGTGTGGAGGGAACGGCAGGTTCGCCCAGAAACCGGCGGCTGTCTGTAGTCGTACGGCGCGTGCGCAGGTTCGAAAGGGGGAGGGGCGTCAGAAGAATGGGCGTCGCCTAGGCGACGCTCCGGGGGGCTTCCCCCATGGGAGCGGCGGCCGTGGCGGCTTAGGCTGGCGGGCTGTCGCTTTTCCTTTTCCCCGCCTGTACTCACCATGCAACAACGCCCGCATTACAAGTTCTGGCCCAAACGCCTCCCTCACTCGATCACCGTCCCCGCCACCTCGCTCTGGCACAACCTGGCCACCTCGGCCGCACGCTATCCCGACAAGCCCGCGCTCGTGTTCTTCGGCCGCGTGACCACCTACCGCGACTTCGCCGCCCAGGCCGAGCGCCTGGCAGGCGCGCTGCATGCGCTGGGCGTGAAGCGCGGCGACCGTGTGATCCTCGACATGCAGAACTGCCCGCAACTGGTGATCGCGCATTTCGCGATACTGCGCGCCAATGCCGTCGTGGTGCCGGTCAACCCGATGAACCGGGCCGAGGAGCTCAAGCACTACATCACCGACTCCGACGCCAAGGTGGCCATCATCACCGGCGACCTGGCGGGCGAGCTGGCCAAGGCCAGCAATGCGCTGCCCGTGGAGCAGCGGCTCGACCACATGGTCGTGACCCAGTTCACCGATGCCTTCGACGCCGACGCATCGGGCGACGACGCTCCGGCACCCGCCTGGAAAGACTGGCTCACCACCCGCCACCCGCTGCCCGCGCTGGACGGCGGCAAGACCATCGCGTGGACCGACACGCTCGAAGCCAACCACCCGCCGCCCGAGCACGTGGTGGGCGCCAACGACATGGCGCTGCTGCCCTACACCAGCGGCACCACCGGCCTGCCCAAGGGCTGCGTGCACCACCATTCGAGCCTGATGCACAACGCGGTGGCCGGGCAGCTGTGGGGCGGGTCGACTTCCGAGACGGTGGTGCTGGCCGTGGTGCCCATGTTCCACATCACGGGCGTGGTGAGCATGATGCACACGGCGATCCTGGCGGCGGCCACGCTGATCATCATGCCGCGCTGGGACCGCGACGTGGCCGGCCGGCTCATCTCGCGCTGGAAGGTCACGGCCTGGACCAACATCCCGACCATGGTCATCGACCTCATGGCCAGCCCCAACTTCGCGAGCTACGACCTGTCGAGCATGACCTACATCGGCGGCGGCGGCGCGGCCATGCCGCAGGCCGTGGCGCAGCGCCTGCTCGAGCAGTACGGCCTGAAGTACCAGGAGGGCTACGGCCTCACCGAGACCGCCGCGCCGTCGCACACCAACCCGTCGGACCATCCCAAGCAGCAGTGCCTGGGCATCCCGTTCATGAGTACCGACGCGCGCGTGGTCGACCCTGACACGCTGGCCGAAATGCCGATCGGCGAATCGGGCGAGATCATCATCCATGGCCCCGAGGTGTTCCAGGGCTACTGGAAGCGCCCCGACGCCACGGCCGCCGCCTTCGTCGAGTTCGAGGGCAAGCGCTTCTTCCGCTCGGGCGACATGGGCCGCATGGACGAGGACGGCTACTTCTTCATCACCGACCGCTTGAAGCGCATGATCAACGCGAGCGGCTTCAAGGTGTGGCCGGCCGAGGTCGAACTGCTGATGTTCCGCCACCCGGCGATCCAGGAGGCCTGCGTCATCTCGACCAAGGACGCCTACCGCGGCGAGTCGGTCAAGGCCGTGGTGGTGCTGCGCGCCACGCACAAGGACACCACCGAGCAGGAGATCATCGACTGGTGCCGCGAGAACATGGCGGTCTACAAGATCCCGCGCAAGGTGCAGTTCGTCGATGCGCTGCCCAAGAGCGGCAGCGGCAAGGTGATGTGGCGGCTGCTGCAGGAGGTGGAGAGCAAGTAGATACGTGTATTTAATGCTATTAAATAGATAGCAATAGCCAGGTGCACGGGTTGAGTACGAAAAATGTACGGAAAACGACAGTTTTCGTGCGGGGCGCTAAGGACACGCCGAGCCTAAGCTGGCCCCCACGAGATTTGCTGGGGCTGCTGGAACCGCGCAATGTGCCCTTTCTCGCCTTCAGGGGCCAGGGCCTTACAGCGCGATTTCGCTCTGGGATGGGGCCTCGCGCCCGCCTAGGTGGAAAAACCTGCCAGCGGGCCTCCTGGAGGCGGGCCGAGCCATTTGCTGGGCAGCGTGAGCGCACAACTCAACATGGCGATGCACGTGAGGACCGCCTCCCTCTTGACGGACCTTGACGGTGGCCGAAGCGCGCCGCCGCCAGCTTGACCAGACGCAGGAGCGGGTCGTCGAGGAGGCGCTGCGCCGCCTGCAGGGGGCTGGTGGCTTCCATGGCCAAGAGCGCCAGCAGGATGGAGCCGGCGGCGGCATTGCCATACCAGTCAGGCAGGGTCTTCCAGTACGCCGGCGGCTTCCCAGCGCAACCCGAAGGCGGCATAGTTAGCAGGGAAGCTCAAAAGGACACGAACAAAAGGAAGCAGGGAGGCTGTTTTGATTGAATCGCTGATCAAGAACCTGAACCAGGATATTGCGCTCCTTCAACTTCGTATTGAGAGGGACAAGGATGCCGGCTTTAACGACATGGCGCGGCTGCTGGAGTCGATGTCGATCCAGTTCTTCAAAGCCGTGGGCATTGCGAACCTCAAAAGCAAGAATCAGATTCGAGTGAACTTCCCGGCTATTGATGCCGCGGACGACGACAAGGATGGTGGGATTGCCGTGCAGGTCACCTCGGTCGCGGACGCCAAGAAGATCAGTAAAACGATCACAACCTTCGAGAAGAAGGACGCTGCAGGGAAGTGCTTGAAGGACGGCTACGCGGCGCTCTACATCTTCGGCTTCTGCAAAGCGTCAAGAACTGCGACCGTTCCCAACTACTGCCGGGTGGTCGATCCCGCCTTCTTCGTTGGCAAGCTCGTCGACCTCGGTGATGAAGAAAAGCTGCAGACGATCATCGACTCGGTCCGTCGTCTCGGGGACTATTCTTCGATCCACCCTTATGGCGATATTGAGTGTCTCAAGATCGTGTTGGGCTATGTGGGGCGCAATGCCGTCAGGCACTACATGTCCTGCGAGGGTAACCTCGACGACATGACGAGGGGCCTTAAAGAAATCTCGGAGCTCATCGGAAAGGGCACCGTCGACGGCAAGCAGAAATCAAAGGCCCACCATGAATTCGAAGATCAAGAGATCGGCGAATTTCTGCGGCACGTGCTGAGCCAAATTGGCGGTATCGCAGCGATCATGAACCGTGCGAACCGCAACGGTTTCGTCTACTTGAACCAGCAGGACATGAGAGCCATCGATGAGCAGAAGCGGTCGATCGCCACATCGGCGCAGCGCATTGCCGCAAGGCACGGTATCGCCACGCCGTTAGACATGCACGGGGTCGACTAGCATCCGGCAGTAGCGCACCACGGCGATCGGGCAAAGCAGCTGCGCGATCAACTCTGCCTCCGCTTCAATCGACTGGTGATCGCTTGCTGCTGAACCTTGGTGGCGGCGGCCGGTGAGGTCAGTGCAGTTCTCGATCCGGGCCAATGCGTCCAAGCCAATCATCCGGATGCGCCGCGTCCTTATGTTCAGCGCAGAGTGAGCACGGCAAGAGGTGCGGCGAGTCAGTACGCAGACGAGCGATGGCGGCCGCCTCAAGCATCAGGCGTCGTCCCCAGTTGGAGAAGTGCAGGTGCTGGTAGATCGTCGTCTCTTTAATCTTGTGCAGCGTAGGGAGCACGTGGTTCGCAATAGGTTCGGGCAGATCGAAGAAGAGCCTGCTGTCGAGCAAGCGCCTGCTGTCGAGCATGAGCCTGATCACCTTATCCGACAGAAAGACGTTCCGCTTGGCACCACGCCAGATGATCCCATCCAGCCATTTCAAGTGCGCGAGGTCCAGGTCCTTCGCCACTAACTTACTGCGACCGACAGTCGGGATGTGCAGTAGTTCGACAAACGACACGCGGCACGCGTCCTCCGGCTCGAAACCCGTCCGTGCGAAGTTGCGGTGATAGTGTTGGCCGTCACCCCTGTAATCGGTCAGAAGAAACGGGTGGTGCACCTTCTGGCGCCACCAGAAGGCAACGCCATCGTCGTGATACTCCCACACACGGGGGTAGGCAGGACTGCTTTCGATCTGAGCGTCGTAGTTCGCATCTAGCCCCACGAAGACGAACTCCGCACTTTCCGGCCGGGCACCTTGGTAGGGCTTGTCGCGGAACATCGCGGTGAGACTCTGGCTGGGGTGTGGCTGGTACACGTCGGCAGCATATGAGAGATCGCCATGGCGCGCCAGTGGGGCAATCGGGCGATTTCCGCAGTGACAAGACTCCAACAACGCGCACCGCAGTCGCTCAATGTTCAGACCGTTGTCCAACAGCTTGCGCGACGAAACCGGCGTGAGCAGCCAAACCTCGATCGAGGTGATCCGCAGCGCCTCGAAACAACGGGCGCGCTGAAGGTTGCTGCGCCGCACGCAGTACAGCCCAATATCTACTCGCTCGACTTTGCCTGGACGGGTAGGCAAACTATCTTCTCGAGATCGAGCCCGCGGCCGTGCTTGCGCTTCATCGCATGATCGGCCGGGGAAATTACTGGCTTCACAGGCACTACCCTATTTGAAGCCGCACTGCAATGAGTACAAACATATTCAAAAGCAGGGCGCAAGCTGACTTCGATGGTCAGGATTCAGAAGATCCTCTCCGTTATTCTTTGCAACACATTCGTTGTAAAAAAGTTATATATGCGCTCCTCTCGGCTTTGCAGTCTTGTCCTCTCGGCCCTCTGTTTGGGGGGCGTTGCCGCCAACGCTCAAACATCGTTGCGAGCCTGGAACACCCACCCCGACGGCTACCCGGTGACGGAGGCGATGAAAAGCTTCATTCAGGAAGTGGATGCGGCAACCAAGGGGAAATACAAGATCGAGCTGTTTTCCAACGCTGTTCTGGGAGACCAGGGCAAGGCTGTAGCGATGCTCAAGGCCGGCGAGATCGATGTCGCCGAGTTCAATTCGGCGCCACTGTCCGAAGCGGCGCCGGAACTCAAGGCATTCAATCTCCCGTTCCTGTTCACGGACTCGGCCCACATGTTTCGCTACCTGGATGGCGAAATAGGGGCGCGACTGGCGCAGACACTGCAGGCTTCGGGTTACGTGGTGCTCGGCTGGTATGACGGGGGCGCTCGGTCGTTCTATTGCGCCAACAAACCATTGACCACGCGAGAAGATCTTGTTGGCCAGAAAGTTCGGGTGCAACAGTCCGAGGTCTACATCGAGATGGTCAAGCTGCTGGGCGCCATTCCGGTGGTGGTGCCCTACAAGGACGTGCTCGATGGGTTCCAGAAGGGAACGATCGATTGCGCCGAAGGCAACATGGTCTCCTACGAAGCCACCGGACACTACAAGGCGGCCAAATACACATTGCTGGACAGCCACATGATTTCTCCCGAAGCATTGGTCGTCTCCACCAAACTGTGGAACCGGCTCAGTGCGGACGAAAAAGCGGTGTTCCAGAAGGCCGGGAAAAAATCGGCGAACCTGATGCGGGAGCTCTGGGAGAAACGAGTCGTCTCCGCACGTGCTGCCGTGACGAAAGAAGGCGCCCAGTTTTCCAACGTGCAGGACTTTTCTTCATACATCCGGAGAATGTCGCCGCTCTACGCCAAGTACATGGCTGATCCCACAACCCGGGCCGCGCTATTTGCCATCGTCGGCAAGCAGTGAGGAAAGCAGCAGGGCGGCGATAGATCCCGCGTCGGTCTTATCGATCTCCCCCGCACCCGTTGCGCTGGAGCACAGGCAGTAGCTGCGGACCCAGCGACTTTAGCAACTGGGTCGGCAGCGCGCTCGTGAACCGATAGCGAGCGGCATAGGGCTCGTGCACATAAGCCATGATGGTGCCGAAGTAGCGGTCTCCGATCATGAACACGAAGGTGGCCGATCGATCGATCTTGCGCTCCGAGATCACCCGTCCGTTCCGGTCGGTCTTCTCGTAGCGATGGTCTCCGGTGCCGGTCTTGCCACCGATCTCGATCGCGCGGCCATGCGTGTCCACGAGCGAGCCCTTCAGGCGCCGTGCCGTGCCGTCGTTCACCACCTCGACCAGCGCGCGCCGTACCGTCGCGACCACCTCCGCGGGCAGCAGCCGTTCGGCGCTCGCGTTGCGCGGTTCCAGCCGTGTCTCGTAGGGCGTGTCGCGCCCGAAGTGCAGTGCGCCGATTCGTTGCGTGGGCAGCCGTACGCCGTCGTTGACGAGGATGCCCATCAGTTCCGCCAGGGCGGCCGGCCGGTCGCCCGACGCGCCGATCGCGCTCGCGTAGGACGGCGTCAGCGATGCGAAGGGGTAGCCCAGGCGCTGCCACGAGCGATGAACCTGCGCGAAGGCGTCGAGCTCGATCAGCTCGCGCAGGCGCTTGTCCTGCGCGCTCTTGTGGCGCGTCTTGAAGAGCCAGGCGTAGGTTTCCTGGCGTTCGCGCGCGCTCGCCTCCAGCACCTGGGTCAGCGAGGCGCCGGGTTGGCGCTGCAGGAAACCGACAAGCCAGAGCTCCAGTGGATGCACGCGCGCGACGTAGCCGCGATCGGCGAGCGACAAGCCGGCGTAGGTACTGCGCAGCGCCCGCAATGCGCGCGGCGAGCCGGCGCCGCGGCCCAGCCGCTGCACGAGAAGCTCGTCGAGCCGCGCGTCGCTGGCCTCGGGCTCGATCGTGAACAGCACGCTCGCCAGGCGCGGCGCCGATGGCCTCAGGCCCTGCAGCAGCAGGGCTTTGGCCTCCGCAGCCGACCGGTGCTGGTACTTGCGATAGAAGCGGACGAGGAAGGCCGAGCCTTCGCGATCGGCAAAGCGCGCGAGCAACTCGCGCCGGCGCGGGTCGGCAGGGTCCTTCAGCAGGCGCTCGGCGTCCGACGCGCCGCCGAACATGTGGTGGCGCACCAGGTCGCGCATCAGGCGGATGAACACCAGGTTGACCGAATGCTTGAAGCCCTCGCGCACCGTCATCGTTTCGCTGTCGCTCGAGCGCTCGAAGTTTGCGAACTGGTGCAGGCCGCCGCCGGTGAAGAAGGCCTCGCCGGGGTTGGCCGAGTACTTCCGCTCCATGGCCGCCTCGAGCATCGGCGCGAGGCGGCGATCCTTGGCGCGCAGGAGGTACTGCCGCGCCCACGCACCCAGCGGGTCGCGCGGGTTGTTCTCCAGCGCCGAGAGCTGGGCGGGGGACAGGTCGGCCCAGCGGGCGTGCAACTCGGCCACGAGTTCCAGGTAGCTCACCAGGGTGCGCAGCTTGGCGGTCGAGCCGAGGTCCAGCCGCGCGCCCTGGTTCACGTCAAAGGGCTGGTCGATGTTGTCGGCCTGAACGCGCAGCAGGTTCTCCTGCGCGCCCCGCTCGAACAGCGTGAAGCTGTAGACCAGCGGGCCCGGGTCCGCACCCGGATCGAGCAGGTGGAAGCCGAACAATCCCGCAGCCTTGGCCGCGGCGGGCGTCCGCAGGCCGGCCAGCACCCGCGCCACCATCGCCTGCGCCTCGCCGTCCAGGCTGGTCTCGGCCTCGAGGTCCAGTCGCTCCAGGTCGTAGGCGCGCGGCACGCCGAGCAGCGTGGAGATGTGGGTGCGCAGTGCAGTCGCGGCCTTGCGCTGCACGAAGTCCGGCCGGGGCGTTGGCGGCAGTTCGGGTCGCAGCCGCAGGGGCAGTGGCAGGGCCGCATCGCGCAGCTCGGGCGAAATCAGGCCTGCCTCGGCCATCAGCCGCAGGTAGCTGTCGGTCAGCCGGGCCAGCCCTGTGCCGTCGCCGAGCAGGTGCTGCGACGGTCGGCGCTGCGCGATCATCAGCGACAGTGCCTGCTTGAAGGCCTCGGCCTGCTGCCGCAGCGCTTCGTCGGTGAGCGCCGTCCCCTCGGCGTTGTCGGCGAGCAGGCGGTTCACTTCGCCGAAGTCGCGTCCATACCAGGCCCACAGGCCGTCGCCCAGGCCGTGCACCTCGCCCATGCCCGGGCGTGCGGCCAGCGGCACCGTGTCGAGGTAGTCGACGACGATCTGGCGGCGCCGCGCCTGCGTGTCCTCACCGTCCTGGTAGGCACGCAGCGAGGCCGATGCCATCTGGCGCAGCTTGTCGCGGACCGACCCGGTGCGGCCTTGCGGCGAGTGGCGGTACTTCTCGATCTGGGTCGCCAGCGTGCTGCCGCCCGTCGCCGTAGGGCTCAGGCTGACCGCCCGCAGCGCCTGCTCGAGCGCGGCCTTCGCGAAGCGTTCCGGATCGATCGCGGGGTTGCGCTGCGCCGGCTCCGCGTCCAGCAGGTGGCGGTCTTCGACGAACAGCAGGGCGCTCACCAGCAGCGGCGGCACGTCCTCGAAGCGCTCGTATGCGCGCTGAGGCACACGCGTGTGCAGCAGTGCCGCATTGCGGCAGTCGCGCACGGCCAGGCCGGCCTGGTTCTTCTCGCGGTACGGGATGAAGAGCCCGCGCTCCTGCAGTTCGATCAGCCGAGGCGACAGGCGGGCCTGGCGGGTGATGGCGTAGCCCTGGGAGTCCAGGCGCTGGATGAAGTCGGGAAGATCGTGATAGCCCAGCCGCTCGTCGTAAGGTCCGGTGTGGGGAAAGCGGATGGCATCGCTGGCACCGTTGCCGACGCTGAAGCTGGCACCGTTGCCGAGGTCGCGCCACAGGGCCGATTGCAGCCGGGAAGTCTTCAGTTCGTCTACCGCGAATACGGCAAGCGTGCCCCCCACGGCGACCCCGGCGCCGACCCAGAAAAGCTTCTTGAACCATGTCATGCTCTGCCTCGCGAACAGTCTGCACCGTGGGTTCGTCAGTGACGATGATGCTCTTTTTCGCGTCGATTTGGCATGGGTAAGATCGCGCCAGCCAACTGGCCCGGGCGTCCTTGCCTTTCCTACTTCCGGCCCAGCGACTTCAGCAGCCTGCCGGCTTCCTTCTTCCCGTCCACGCTGACATACGAGGAGGCCATCGCCTTCGTCAGGTAGTCGACCACCTTGCGGTGATTCTGGTTCGGTCCTTCCCAGAGAAAGAGCCGTCCCAGTTCCAGCGCCGCGTCGCCGTCGCCTTGCGCATAGGCGCGCTCGAACCAGAAGCGGGCCCAGCGGAAGTTGCCTTCGTCGCGATAGCAGATGGCGAGATTGGCGCAGCCCGCGATATCGCCGGCCCTGGCGGCCTTGCGGTACCAGTCGCGCGCAGCGGCGCTGTCCTGCTTCACGCCGATGCCGTGGTCGAGGAAGTAGCCGACGCTGTTGAGCGCGTGGGCCTCGCCCGCGGCCGCCGCCTTGAGAAACAGCGACAGCGCCTTCTTGTGCGCGCCGGCGTCCCACGCGTCGTTCGCCGCGAAAAACCAGTCGTCCCGGGTGGGTTCCTGCATGTGAGGGGTCTCCTTCGAAGCGCGGTTCAGAAGAAAGAAAAAATCTGTGTCCCGACCCCTCCCTGCGCACGGATCACTTAGCCTCGATCGGTCCGGCCATTCTGCCCACATCCGGCTCTTCCATGCACTTTCGCGCGCTGCCCATCGTTCTTCTTGCCTTTCCTCTTCTCACCCAGGCCGCTCCGCGCACCTGCCTCGTCGTCGGCATCAGCGACGGTGACACGCTCACGGCCCGCTGCGGCCGAATCGGCGCCTACGAGCGCGTGAAGGTGCGCATCGCCGCCATCGACGCGCCCGAGAAAGCCCAGCCCTACGGCCAGCGCAGCAGGCAGGCGCTGAGCAACATCTGCTTTCGGGAGCAGGCGCTCATCACCGAGATCGACACCGACCGCTACGGCCGCACGGTGGCCGACGTGAGCTGCAACGGCGAGGACGCCGGCAGCCGCATGGTGGCCGAAGGCTGGGCCTGGGTGTACGACTACAACCACCTGGCCACCCGGCGCGGCGGCGGGCTGTTCAGGCTGCAGGACAGCGCGCGCGCCCGGCGCCTGGGCCTGTGGGCCGACTCGAAGCCCACCCCGCCCTGGGAATGGCGCAGGCAGCAGCGCGACGAGCAGCCGCACTGGGGCAGCTTCTTCTGACGGCGGTGTGATCGGAGCCTGAGGCCGCTGGCGAGGAGGGCATCGCTCAGGATTCGCTCTTGCCTTGCACTTCCGCCACCACGCGCGCGTTGCGCTGGAAACTCCAGTAGGCGCCGGCCCAATCCATCATCACGACGATGCGATTGCGAAAGCCGATCAGGAAGTACGCGTGCGCGAACAGCCAGAACAGCCACGCGAGCCGGCCGCTGAAGCGCAGCGGGCCGAAGGGCGTGCCCAGGTCGACCACGGCCGAGTTGCGGCCGATGGTGGCGAGGTTGCCGTAGTCGGCATAGCGGAACGGCACCGTCGGCTGGCCCGCGATGCGGCGCAGGATGTTGGTGGCGGCTGCACGGCCCATCTGCTTGGCGCCGGGCGACACCCCGGGCACCGGCTTGGGCGGCTTGCCGGGCGCGTGGCTCATGGCGGCCGCGAGGTCGCCGACCACGCTGATCTCGGGACGGCCCGCCAGGCTCAGGTCGGGCTCGACCTTGATGCGGCCCGCGCGGTCGCACTCGACGCCGGTGGCCGTGCCCAGCATGCGGCCCAGCGGCGATGCCGCCACGCCGGCCGCCCACACCACGCAACTGCTATCGATTCGGTAGCTCTCGACGGGTGCACCGTCCGCGCCGCCGCCGGTCTGCACTTCGAGCCCGGTGGCGTCGATGGAGGTCACGCGCGCATTGAGCCGCACTTCGACACCCAGCTTCTCCAGCTGTTCGAGCGCCTTCCGGCTCAGCGATTCGGGCATGGCCTGCAGCACGCGCGGACCGCCTTCGACCAGCAGCACCTGCGCGCTGCCGGGGTCGATGTGGCGGAACTCGCCCGACAGCGTGTGCTTGGCGATCTCGGCCAGCGTGCCGGCCATCTCGACGCCCGTGGGGCCCGCACCGATCACCACGAAGGTGAGCAGGGCGCGGCGGTGTTCCAGGTCGGCCGTGATTTCGGCGCTTTCGAACGACAGCAGAACGCGGCGGCGGATCTCGAAGGCATCGGCCAGCGTCTTCAGTCCCGGCGCCACGGGCGCCCATTCGTCGTGCCCGAAGTAGCTGTGCGTGGCGCCCGCCGCGACGATCAGGTGGTCGTACGGCACGCGGTCGCCGTTGGCCAGGTGCACGGACCGCGTCGCCGGGTCGATGCCGCCCACTTCGCCGAGCAGCGTCGTGATGTTCGGCTGCTTGCGGAACAGCGCGCGCACCGGCGCCGCGATCGACGGCGCCGCCAGCCCCGCGGTCGCCACCTGGTACAGCAGCGGCTGGAACAGGTGGTGGTTGGTCTTGTCGATCACCGTCACGTCCACGTCGGCGTTCTGCAGCTTGCGCGCGGCTTCGAGCCCGCCGAAGCCGCAGCCGACGATGACGACTTGGGGCCTGCCCGAGGGGTTGGTCGTTTGCATGCGGCGAATGATACGCAGCCGCCCTGCACGTGCTTCCATCTTGTGCCACAGTGGCTGCCCTTTTTGCCGAGGTGCTCGCGGCGGGCCGGCGGCGTTTTGTCCTACGCGCCGCCGCGGCCCGGATGGGCTACAACTTGCGGCTGACCCGACTGGAGATTCCATGACGCTTTCCCGGCCGATCACACAGGCGGCGAGCGCACTGCGCGACAGGTTTCGCGAGGTGCGTGCAGCGAGCCTGGCGCTTGCCGCCCCGCTTTCCGCCGAAGACCAGTGCATCCAGTCCATGCCCGACGCGAGTCCGACCAAGTGGCATCTCGCGCATACCACGTGGTTCTTCGAGACCGTGCTGCTGCAGCCGCATGCTGCGGGCTACCAGCCTTTCGATGTGCGCTTTCACTATCTCTTCAACTCGTACTACGAGGCGCTGGGACCGCGCCACCCGCGCCCGCAGCGGGGCCTGCTGACGCGGCCGTCGGTGGACGAGGTGCATGCCTATCGCCGGCACGTGGACGAGGCGGTGGTCGCGCTGCTGGAAGAGGGCGGGCTCGACTGGGCCACCGTCGAGCCCATCGTCACGCTCGGGCTGAACCACGAGCAGCAGCACCAGGAACTGCTGCTCACCGACATCCTGCACGCGCTGTCATGCAATCCGCTGCTGCCGGCCTACAAGCCGGCCGGCGGGCCTGCGCTGCGGCTGGCCGCGGTACCGCCGGCTGCGCGCTGGCTCGCGCAGCCCGGTGGCGTGGCCGAGGTGGGGCATGCGGGGCAGGGCTTTTCATTCGACAACGAGACGCCGCGCCACAAGGCCCTGCTGCAGCCCTATGCGATTGCCGACCGGCTGGTGAACTGCGGCGACTACGCGCAGTTCATCGCGGATGGCGGCTACCAGCGGCCCGAGCTCTGGCTGTCCGACGGCTGGGCCGCCGTGCAGGCGAACGGGTGGCGGCATCCGGCGTACTGGCTCGCGTCCGACGATCCGCGGCTGGGCTTCGGTTCGCAGCCGCAGGGTGCTGCGGGCTGGCATGTGTTCGGCCTGCATGGTGTGCGGCCGATGGAGGCCGATGCACCCGTCTCGCAGCTCAGTTTCTATGAAGCCGCCGCGTATGCCGAATGGGCCGGCGCGCGGCTGCCGACCGAATTCGAATGGGAGGCCGCGTTCGATGCGCCCGGCATCGCGCAGATGGCCGGCCATGTCTGGCAGTGGACGCGTTCCTCGTACGACCCGTACCCCGGCTTCCGGCCGATGCCCGGCATCGCTGCCGAATACAACGGCAAGTTCATGGTGGGGCAACTGGCGTTGCGCGGTGGCAGCGTGGCCACGCCGGCGGGGCACACGCGGCCCAGCTACCGCAACTTCTTTCCGCCGGCGGCGCGCTGGCAGTTCTCGGGGCTGCGGCTCGCGAAAGACCTTTGATCATGCGCAATCCAACTTCCTCTTCCTCGTCGCTGTCGTTCGTGCCTGCCGCGAAGCCGCGCGCTTCGTCTGCGCCCGCAGCCGCCGCGCCGTTGTCCGAGTTCGGACGCGAGATGCAGGCCGGGCTCGCGCGGTCGCCACGCCGCATTTCGCCGAAGTTTTTTTACGACGCGGCGGGTTCGCGGCTGTTCGACCGGATCTGCGAACTGCCCGAGTACTACCCGACCCGCACCGAGCTGCGCATTCTTGGCGAGTGCGCGGGGGAGATCGCCGGGCAGATCGGGCCGAATGCGGAGATCGTGGAGTTCGGTGCGGGGTCGTTGACGAAGGTGCGGCTGCTGCTCGATGCGCTCGACTCGCCCAAGCGCTATCTGCCCATCGATATTTCCGGCGAGCATCTGGAGGCTGCTGCGCAGCGGCTGAAGGCCGACTATCCGGAGCTGGTGGTGCAGCCCATTGCCGCTGACTACACGATGCCCTTGGTGCTGCCCGCGCCCGTGGCGGGTGCCGGGCGGCGCGTCGGTTTTTTCCCGGGGTCGACGATCGGGAATTTCGAGCCTGAAGAGGCGCTGGCCTTCCTGCAACTGGCTGCCCGGATGTTGCGTGGCGGAGGGCTCTTGATTGGCGTGGACCTGGTCAAGGATCCGGGGCGGCTGCATGCGGCTTACAACGATGCGCAAGGGGTGACTGCGGACTTCAATCTGAATCTCCTGCGGCGCGCCAATGCCGAACTCGATGCGGACTTCGATCTTGACGGGTTTGCGCATGCGGCGTTCTACAACGCGCCTCGGCAGAGGATCGAGATGCATCTTGTGAGCCGGTCGGCTCAGAGCGTTTCGCTGAATGGGGAGACGTTCGGGTTCGAGGAGGGCGAGACCATTCATACGGAGTACTCGCACAAGTTCACTGTTGAAGGGCTTCGTGCCTTGGCTGTTCGGGCCGGGTTTCGACCTGGGGCTGTCTGGACGGATCCGGAGAAGCTTTTTAGCGTTCACTGGCTGGTTGCCTAGGTTTGCTTCCGGGGCCGGGTCTCGCCCCGGCGGGCGACTCACTTTCTTTTGCTTCGCCAAAAGAAAGTAAGCAAAGAAAAGGCGACCCCACTGTCTGCGACCCTCCGCTTCGCTACGGGCAACCTGCGGTGCTCGCGTTTCGCGGGGTCTCGCCCAAACTCGCTTCGCTCAGACAAGGGCGAGCCCTGATCCGCGAAACACTCCGCTCCTCGGCGCAGCCAGAGGGGAGGAGAAACCTCTCGGGCCTTTGCTTCGCTCGGCCACCAAGCCACCGCAAGCGCTGCGCGCCTGCGGTGGTTGGTATTGGCTGTTCCGGAGCCGAGCGCAGCGATGGCGCGCCCGGTTTCCAAGCCCTTCTGGCTGCGCCGAGGAGCGCAGGCGTAGGCGGGATCAGGGCCGCAGCTGTTTGAGCGAAGCGAGTTCTGCGGACCCCCGCCTACGTCGAGCACCGCAGGTTGCCCGTAGCGAAGCGGAGGGACGCAGACAGTAGGGTCGCCTTTCTTTTGCCTACTTTTCTTTGGCGAAGCAAAGAAAAGTAGGTCGGCCGCCGGGCCGAGACCCGGCCCCGAAAAACAAACACCCCAACAGGGCACATACAGCAACGAAGAAAGCGACTGTGCCAAGCAAACGGCACAATACCCCGGCCCCGTGCGGCAGCGCAACGGCCAGCGCCCCGCAACCCTCCCCCTGGAGCCAAGACCATGAAAGCAACCTGGAACGGCGTCACCATCGCCGAAAGCGACGACACCGTGATCGTCGAAGGCAATCACTATTTCCCGATGAGCGCACTCAACCGCGACTACGTCACCTTCAGTAACCACAAGACCACCTGCGCCTGGAAGGGCTCGGCCAGCTACTACTCGCTGCTGGTCAACGGCGAGCTCCACACCGACGCCGCCTGGTACTACGCCGACCCCAAGCCCGAAGCCGAAGAGATCCGCGACCGCGTCGCGTTCTGGAAGGACGTGAAGGTCAGCGCGCAGTGACCACGGCCGCCTTCACTCCGCCGTTCATCGCCCCGGCCGAGCTGCCCGCCGCACTGCGCGAGCAAGGCTATGCGGTACTCAGCCCGCAGGGTGTGGGCGAATGGCTTGGCGCACCGATCGCGCAGCTCGATGCACTGCACGCCGACTGGAACGGCCTCCCGCCCGACGACTACCTGAAGGACGGTGGCCGCTACCGCACTCGGCGCCACGCCTGTTTCACCATCGAAGCCGACGACCACGCCACGCTCACGCAGGTGCCGCACCGCGCGCACTGGCAGCCGGTCGAATACAACGCGCTGCACGGCGGCATGCAGCGCTGGTTTGCGCCGATGCTCGATGCCACCGTGGCACAACCCGTGTGGCAGCGGCTGCTGCGGCAGCTCGGCAAGGCCTGCAGCGACATGCGTGGCACGACACGGCAGCGCTGGTACGTGGAAGCGCACCAGTTCCGCATCGACACCGCCGGCGGCATCGGCCGGCCGACGCCCGAAGGTGCGCACCGCGATGGGGTCGATCTCGTGGCCGTGGCACTCGTCGGCAGGCACGGCATCAAGGGCGGCGAGACGCGCGTGTTCGAGGCCAATGGCCGCCGCGGCGAGCGCTTCACCATGACCGAACCGTGGACCCTGCTGCTGCTCGACGATGCGCGTGTGATCCATGAATCGACGCCGATCCAGCCGCTCGAGGAGGGCGGCGAAGGCTGGCGCGACACGCTCGTGATCACTTGCCGGGCCAAGGGTTTCCAGGGGGATTGACGCCCCGTTTCCCGTCGCTGCCTTGAGTCCTACAGGTTCCCTCCGGCATCGGGGTTAAATTCGGGGTCCGGCTCGACGGTGAGTCGTGTCTGTCTGCGACGAAAGCGAGGTCCCGCCATGTTCAATCACATCCTGGTTCCGATCGACGGCTCCGAAACTTCCATGCTCGCCGTCAGCAAGGCCAGCGGCCTCGCGCTGGCTTTCGGTAGCCGCATCACGTTGATTCACGTGATCGACAACTATCCCTTCATCGGTGTGGGCGCGGACTACGCGCTCGGCCAGAACGAATACCTCGCCGCAGCCACGGCCAGTGCCAATGCGGCGCTCGCGCGCGGCGTGGCGGCGCTCGCGGCCGAAGGCCTTCACAGCGACCAGCGCGTGATCGACGGCCACGTGGTGCACGAAGGCATCGTCGATACGGCCATCGCCATCGCGGCCGACCTGATCGTGATGGGCTCGCACGGCCGCAGCGGCATCGAGAAACTGCTGCTGGGCAGCGTGACGCAGCGCGTGCTGCAGGACGCCAACATGCCCGTGCTGGTCGTCAAGGGCGGCTGATCGCTCAGGAGACGATGAAATCGGGCGGCCGATTGAAGCAAAGGTCTTGCTGCGTCACCGGGTGCACGAATCCCAACTCGCTCGCGTGCAGCAACAGGCGCGGCGCACGCGCTTGCAGGGCTGCATCGCCGTACAGCGCATCACCGAGGATCGGATGGCCGATCGAGAGCAGGTGCACGCGCAGCTGATGCGAGCGGCCCGTCAGCGGCTCCAGCAGCACGTGGGTCGCGGCGGGCTCGCCGGGTAGCAGTGACACCGCCTTCCACCGCGTGACGCTGGGCTTGCCCGCAGGATCGATCTTCTGCAGTGGCCGGCGCGGCCAGTCGGCCATCAGCGGCGCGTCGATCAGCGACCAGTCTTCCCGCACCGGCATCGCGCCGTCGACGACGGCTTCATAGCGCTTGTGCACCCGCCGCTCGGCAAAGGCCGCGCTCAGCGCGCGCTGCATGGGGATGCCGCGTGCCATCACCACCAGCCCGCTCGTGCCCATGTCGAGGCGATGCACGATCAGCGCGTCGGGCCACTGCCGCATTGCGCGCGCGCTCAGGCAATCCTGCTTGTCCTCGCCGCGGCCGGGCACGCAGAGCAGGCCGGCGGGCTTGTCGAACACCAGCAGGTAGGGGTCTTCGTGGAGGGGGTGCAGGAGCGGCGGCGCGGTCATGGATGCCGCCGAGTGTAGAGAGCCCGTTGCAGGCCCGTTTTGGCCCTCTCATGCCGCGCTCATGAAGCCTCGGCTATCCTCGAACGAATGTCCGGCCCCGCCCCTGTTTCCGCTTCTTCCACCGACGCCGCAGCCATTCCCTCGGGCGCCGCGGTTTCTTCTCCCGGCTTTTCCGACCTGACGCGCGAGCGTCCGTTCATGCAGATGTGGACGGCGCGGCTGTTCGGCACCGCCGCCTCGCAGATGCTGCTGGTGGCCATCGGCTGGCATATGTACGAGCTCACCGGCAGCGCCTGGGACCTGGGCCTCGTGGGCCTCTACCAGTTCGTTCCCGCGCTGCTGCTGGCGCTGCTGGCCGGCCATGTCGTCGACCGCCACCATCGCGGGCGCATCGTGGCGGCCTGCTTCGCGGTGCAGGGACTGGTGGCGCTGGCGCTGCTGCTGGCGGTGCTGGAGAAGCACGACACGCGCGGCCTGCTGCTGGGGCTGTCGCTGGTGCTGGGCGCGGTGCGCGCCTTCCAGATGCCGGCACAGCAGGCGCTGACGCCGCTGCTGGTACCGCCCGCCATGCTGTCGCGCGCGATGGCCTTCAGCTCGGCCGGCATGCAGGGCGCGATCATCGGCGGGCCGGCCCTCGGCGGCCTGCTGTTCGTGGCGGGCATGGCGGTGGTCTACGGCGCCAGCGTGGCGTTCTTTGCGGTCGCCTGCGCGCTGGTTCTGCGGCTGCGCTATGCCTACACGCCGGCCGCGCGCGAACCGGTCACGCTGGCCACCGTGTTCGCGGGCGTCGATTTCATCTGGAAGCGCAAGCCCGTGCTCGGCGCAGTCTCGCTCGACCTGTTCGCGGTGCTGCTGGGCGGTGCGGTGGCGCTGCTGCCGATCTACGCCAAGGACATCCTGCACACGGGGCCCTGGGGGCTCGGCCTGCTGCGCAGCGCGCCGGCGGCGGGCGCGCTGGTGATGTCCATCGCGCTCACGCGCCGGCCGGTCGAGCGCAACGTGGGGCGCACGCTGCTGCTGGCCGTGGGGCTCTTCGGGGTGTGCATGGTGGTGTTCGGCATTTCGAAGAGCTTCGTCGTCTCGCTGATCGCGCTGGCGGTCTCGGGCGGCGCCGACATGGTCAACGTGGTGATCCGCCAGACGCTGGTGCAGCTCGAGACGCCCGACGCCATGCGCGGGCGGGTGAGCGCGGTCAACTCGATCTTCATCGGCGCGAGCAACCAGCTCGGCGAGTTCGAATCGGGCGCCACGGCGGCGCTGCTCGGACCGGTCGGCTCGGTGGTGGTGGGCGGCGTCGGGACGATGCTGGTCGCGCTGACGTGGTTCAAGCTGTTCCCGTCGCTGGCGCAGCGGGACCGGCTGGTGGTGGCGGCGCCTTCCGCCAGGCCTCCCCCGGCCTAATCCGCGAACAGGGCGCGAGCGCCGGGCACGTCGAGCGTCAGGTCGCCCAGCGCCTGTGCCACGCAAGGCAGGATCCAGCCCTCGGCCTTTTCCTCGGCGCTCAGGCCGGGCCATTCGATGGTGTGGCGGGTTTCGCCGGACAGCCGCCGGCAGATGCAGGTGCGGCAGGTGCCGTTGCGGCACGAGCTCGGCAGTTCGATGCCGGCTTCTTCGGCGGCCTTCAGGAGCGTGGTGGCGGTGTCGGTCTCGAAGTCGAGGCCCGAGGGCTCGAGTCGGACCTTCATGGTTGCGGCGGCGGTTCCTGTTGCTGCTGCTCGCGGCGTTGCTCGCGCAGCATGAAGAGGTACAGGCTCTCGACCTTCTCGCGCGCCCACGGCGTCTTGCGCAGGAACTTGAGGCTGGAACTCACGCTCGGGTCGAGCGTGAAGCAACGGATGGGTACGAGTTCGCTCAGGTGCTCCCATCCGTAGTAGTCGACCAGCGCCGTGACGATGGCTTCCAGCGTCAGCCCGTGCAACGGGTTGCGTGGCTGGGCCTTTTTGGCCGCGGGGGCTGGCGCTTGACCGGTCACTTGTTCTTGAGTTTGCCGCGGGGGATCACGGCGGTGGTGATCGTGCGCACGGGCTCGATGCCGCCGGTGCCCACAGGCTTGGGTGGCGAAGTGTCCTTCTTCGGTTTCTTCGCTTCCTTGGTGCTGCGTTGCTGACCCTTGGCCATGTCGAATTCTCCTGTTGTTGCGACGGATACAGCAGGCAGTTTAGCGGTGCGGCGACAATACGCGGTTCCATCCGATTTCCCGCATTCATGTCAGATTACGAAGTTCGCCCCGCCACCATGCGCGACGCCAAGGCCGTTGCCGAGGTCCACGCCCTGTCCGCCAAGGCCGCCTACGAAGGCATCCTCCCCGAAGAAGAGCTGCGCATGCTGGCCCCGGCCTCGCGCGAAGCCAAGTGGCGCGAAGCCATCGAATTCAGCGAACCCCAGGTGCACGTGGCCACGCTCGACGGCCAGATCGTCGGCTTCGTCGGCTTCGACCGCTCGCGTGACCCCAAGACGCCGCCCACCACCGGCGAGATCTGGGCGATCTACGTCAAGCCCGAGCATTGGGGCAAGGGCGTGGGCGTGGCCCTCTGGGACGCCGCGCGCGAAGGCCTGGAAGAAGAGGGCTGCACGACGGTCACCATCTGGGTGCCGATCCGCAACGATCGCGCCATGCGCTTCCACGAACTCGCCGGCTTCAAGCGCGAGATGAAGACCGCCAAGACCACCGCCCTGGGCACGGTGCGCGTCGAGGAAATCCGCCTCAAGCGCGACGTTTCCTGACATGGACGCCGGCGGCAGCACCCTCGGCCACGTCGCGCGCGTGCGATCGCACCAGCGCCGCACCGCCGCCGTGCAATGGATTCGCCGCACCCATGGCTGGTTCGGCCTGTGGGGCGCGGTGCTGGGGCTGCTGTTCGGTTTCAGCGGCATCTGGCTCAACCACCGCAACGTGCTGAAGCTGCCGCAGGCCCAGGAGCGCACGCGCGCCCAGCTGGCGCTGCCCGATCCGGTGCCGGCAACGCCCGAGGCGATGAGCCTGTGGCTGCAGGGGGCGCTGCGCATGAGCGGCCCGCCCAGCACCTCGCGCATCGAACCGGCCAAGCCCGTCGCCTGGGCCGACAAGAGTGACACGGGCGATAAGAGCGCCCCGGCGCTCATGCAGCCGGCCCACTGGGTGTTCAACTTCGGCGGCCCCAACGAGATCGTGCAGGCCGAGTACTGGCAGGGCAACCGCTCGGTCGGCGTCGCCACTACGCACAATGGTTTCGTTGCCACGCTTACCAACATGCACAAGGGCGGCAGCATGCCGCTGCCGTGGATCCTGCTGGTCGACACGCTGGCCGGCAGCCTGATCTTCCTGTCGATCTCGGGTGTGGCGCTGTGGATGCTTACGCACCGCCGCCGCCGCGTGGGCCTGGCGCTGTTCGGCGTGTCGCTGGCCGCGATGCTGGCCATTGCGCTCGGCGCTCTCTGATTCGCCGGCAAGCTCGCATGCCGGCTCCCGTTCAGGGCGCCCGCGTACGGTTATTGCAGGGGGCGGGTGGCGGCTGCGGATAAGCTCGCCGCTTCTTTTTCAGCCCTGATCTTGCCCCATGGCCACCAGCCTGCTCCTGCTTCTCGACGACATCGCGACCGTTCTCGACGACGTGTCGATCCTCACCAAGGTCGCCGCCAAGAAAACGGCCGGCGTGCTGGGCGACGACCTTGCGCTCAATGCGCAGCAGGTGTCCGGCGTCAAGGCCGAGCGCGAGATTCCGGTGGTCTGGGCCGTGTGCAAGGGCTCGTTCGTCAACAAGGCCATCCTCGTGCCCGCGGCGCTCGCCATCGGCACCTGGCTGCCGTGGCTGGTAACGCCGCTGCTGATGGTGGGCGGTGCGTTCCTGTGCTTCGAAGGTACCGAGAAGCTCGCGCACAAGTTTCTGCACAAGAAGGAGCACGAAGCCGACACCCAGCGCCACGAGAAGGCCGTTGCCGACGCCTCGGTCGACGTGGTCGCGATGGAGAAGGACAAGATCAAGGGCGCGGTGCGCACCGACTTCATTCTCTCGGCCGAGATCATCGCCATCACGCTGGGCACCGTGCAGGGCCAGCCTTTCACGACGCAGTTGACCGTGCTGGTCGGCATTGCGCTGATCATGACCATCGGCGTCTATGGCCTCGTGGCCGGCATCGTGAAGCTCGACGACGCGGGCCTCTACCTGAGCCAGCGCGCCAGCGCCGCATCGCGCGCCCTGGGCCGTGGCATCCTGGCTGCGGCACCCTGGCTCATGAAGGCGCTGTCGGTGGCCGGCACGGCCGCGATGTTCCTCGTGGGCGGCGGCATCCTGGTGCATGGCTTGCCGGCGCTGGGCCATGCGGTCGAGGGCTGGGCCACGGCCACGGGCGGCGTGTTCGGCACGCTGGGCTCGATGGGCGTGAACGCCGGCGTGGGCCTCGTGGCCGGCGCCATCGTGCTGGCCGTGGTGGAACTGGTCGGCAAGCTGCGCGGCAAGAAGGCCTGAGAGGCCAGGTTGTTGGCTACTGGCGCGGCTTGCCGCGCTTCACCAGCTCGACCGCGATCAACGCCACGCCCAGCACCACCGCGAACCAGCCGACCAGATAGGCCCCTGCCACCATCTCGAACCAGCGCGTGCCCTGCAGGAAGCGCGGCCCCAGCAGAACGGCGACGCCGATCACGAGGCAGAGGATGCCGCGCTCGAGCGTGCGGAGTTGTCGTTTGGGTTGCGCCATGGCTTTTTCGTGCGGGGGAGTGTGGATCGATCAGTGCGTCATTGTCCCGCGCATCGCGGCCGGATGGCCCTGCAGCGGAAACGACTTGCCCGTCGGGACCAGCGTGTCGCCATCGAGCCGCAGGATCGTGATGTCCTGGTCGATGAAGTTGCCCACGTAGAGGTACTTGCCGTCGGCGCTCCACACCGCGCCCTCGGGCAGGCCGCGCACCTCCACCTCATTGGCGCGCGTGACCTTCTTGCCGTCGATCTTCAGCAGGACCACCGAGCCGTTGCGGTTGTAGAAGTAAGCGCTCTTCGACGCATTGCTGCCGCGCAGGATCACCGCCACCGCATGCCTGCCGGTCGGGCTCACGGCGAGGCCTTCGGGGCCGTCGCCCACCACCACCTTGTCGGCCACGCGTGGCGGCGCGGCTTCGAGGTCGATCACGCTCACCGTGTCGACCTGGCCGTCGGAGGCGCCCGAGTTGCCGTTGTCGGCCGTGAGCGCGAGCTTGCCGTCGGGCGTCACGTCGACGTTGTAGGGCCACAGGCCGGCGGCGAGGTCGACCTTGTTGTAGCTGACCTTCTCGCCGTTCACGTCGAGCAGCGCGATCTTGTGGCTCGGAAACTTGGCAGCCAGCGCGCGCTTGCCATCGGGCGTGAAGCGCACGTGCGCCACCGAATCGCCCATGGCCACGGTGTCGATCAGCGTCACCTTCTTGCCCGCGATGCGCAGCACGCTCACCGAGTTGTCGGCGCGGTTAGCCACCAGCGCGAGGTTGCCCGCGCGGTTGATCGACAGGCCCGAGGGCTGCTTGCCGACCTGCAGCGTGTCGAGCAGCCTGGGCGGCGTGGTGGTCAGGTCGATCACGAAGAGGCGGTTGTCGGGTACCTGCCTGCGCGCGCCGTTCTCCTCGATCACGTTGAGCGAGTTGGCGACCAGCGCCAGCGTTTCGCCGGGCGTGATCGCGAGGTTGGTCGGCGGCCCGGCGATGGTGTTGTCCAGCTGCAGCGTGCCGAGCACCTTGGGCGCCAACGGGTCGGTGCCGATGTCGAGCACCTGCACCGTGTCGCGCCCCATCGGGCCGAGGGCCACGACACCGGCGTCGTTCCACGACTGCTTCTCGTCGTTGGCGACCAGCATCAGCTGGCGCTGCGGCACGGTGGGCGTCATGTTCGCGCAGCCGGCAAGCACTGCAAGGGCGGCGGCCAGGGCGGGGGCCGCGAGTGCGGCGGGGCGGAACTTCATGCTGTCTGTCTCCGGTGTTGTTGTGCGCGCATGGTAGCGAACGGCGCGGCTTCGCCGCCAGGCCCGCGCCCGGCACAATCGATCGATTCACTCCCCGGGGCCCACATGACCATCGAGATACCGAAGGAAGCGCGCCAGCAGGCCATCACCTCCATCGAGCGCTACTTCCGCGAGAACATGGAGGAGCCGATCGGCAACATCGCGGCCGGCGCGCTGCTCGGCTTCTTCCTCGAAGAGGTCGGCCCGCTTGTCTACAACAAGGCCGTGGCGGATGTGCAGGAGCGCCTGCAATCGCGCATCTCGGAGGTCGACCTCGAAGTGCACGAGGACGAATTCCAGTATTGGCGCAAGTACGACAAGCAGAAGAAGGGAAGGTAGGGCGTCGCGCCCGCGCATCGCCGTGCATTCAGAAGTGCTTCAAAACATTGCAGAATTCGAAGCCATGCATCTCCACCGCACTTTCCCACGTTCCGCGCTCACCTCCGCTCTGCGCGCCCTTGCCGCCTTGCCCCTCGTGCTGGCTGCGTCCCTCGCCACCGCGCAGCAGGAGCCGTCTGGCTTTCCGATGGATTCGGTCGGGTACCTGAACGAGGAGCTGCCCCGCATGGAAGCCGCCATCGCCGCGAGGGACCGCAGCTTCTTCCATGGCGCGATGATCCGCACGGTGCAGTTTTCGGAACGCTGGGGCTTCAAGGTCAAGGCCAATCCCGATCTCGCGGCCTACCCGATGTGCACGTCGGCGGTGATGGACTACGTGGTCGTCGGCATGTGCAGGCTCACGCCTTCCGACGAGTGCGAACCGGGGCTGGCCTCGCGCTTCGATGCCAATGTGCAGCGCTGCCGCGAAGCGGCCGCGAAAAAGTAGACGAAAGAAAGAGGCACCCGCCATGGACTACGCCCGCTACCAGACCCTCGCCATCACGCGCCGAGGTGCGAATGGCGCGGTGCTCGACATCCAGATGCGGGCCGCCAACGGCAAGCTGCCCACGGCGGGCCATGACGGCCACCGCGAGCTGGCCGAAATCTGGCGCGACGCATCGGCCGACGACAGCGTGCGCTGCGCGGTGCTGCGGGGCGAAGGCCAGGGCTTCTCGGGCGGCGGCGACCTCGCGATGGTGCAGGACATGACCACCGACGACGCGGTGCGCCAGCGCGTGTGGCGCGAGGCGCGCGACCTCGTCTACAACATCATCAATTGCGACAAGCCCATCGTCAGCGCCATGCACGGCCCGGCCGTGGGCGCGGGGCTGGTGGCGGGGCTGCTGGCCGACATTTCCATCGCCGCGAAGAACGCGAAGATCGTCGACGGCCACACGCGCCTGGGCGTGGCGGCGGGTGACCATGCGGCCATCGTCTGGCCGCTGCTGTGCGGCATGGCCAAGGCCAAGTACCACCTGCTGCTGTGCGAGCCGGTGAGCGGCGAGGAGGCCGAGCGCATCGGCCTCGTGTCGCTCGCGGTGGAGGAGTCCGACCTGCTGCCGCGCGCCTACGAGGTGGCCGACCGGCTCGCGGCCGGCAGCCAGAGCGCGATCCGCCTGACCAAGTACGCGCTGAACAACTGGCTGCGCCAGGCCGGGCCGACCTTCGATGCCTCGCTGGCGCTCGAATTCATGGGCTTCGCGGGCGCCGACGTGCGCGAGGGCGTGGCCTCACTGCGCGAACGGCGCGCGCCGGACTTCGGCTGACTGCTTCCATCAGGCAGCGTGCCGAACTCCAGGCACGGTGCGCGGTCCTCAGCCTGGAGGAAAGTCGACACCCGCCTCGCCCGCCTTCCAGGGCGCGTACTTGTGCATGGCGCGCTCGAACAGGTCCGAGACGGTCCAGTCCGACAGCCATGCCTGCAGGCGGGGCCAGGGCTGGGCATCGAACCATGCGGCGTCGACCATCGCGAACTGGCGCACGAAGGGCATGACGGCGGCGTCGGCCAGCGTGGCGTGGGCGCCGGCCAGATGCGGCGTGGCCGACAGCCTGGCTTCGAGGCCGCGCAGGAACTGGGCGCCGCGCTCGCGGGCGGGCTTCCCACCATCCGCATGCCGGTCGGGATATTTGTAGCGGTCGAGCTGGGGCTTGAAGTCGTCGTCGCAGGCGCCGACCAGCGCGAGCATGTCCTGCAGCGTGCCGGTGCCGGGCTGCAACCAGCGCCGCGGATCATTGCGGCGCAGGGCCCACAGCATCACATCGAGGCTTTGTTCCAGCACCGTACCGTCTTCGGTGAGCAGTACGGGCACCGTGCCCTTGGGCGAGGCCTGCAGCATCTCGGCGGGCTTGTTCTTCAGCACCACTTCGCGCAGCTCGCAAGGCTGGCCGCTCGCGACCAGCGCCAGGCGGGCGCGCATCGCGTAGGGGCAGCGGCGGAACGAATAGAGGACGGGGAGAGCGTTGGGCATGCGCGGCGTACAGGCGAAGCGGCCGATTTTCGGTGACCGTGCCCGGTCGCGTGCGGGCAGGTTTTTCCACACAATCGCCGCATGCCCGAACACCTTTTCCTCCGGCTCGACGACGACCCCTTGCACGGGCCTGAATCGAACCTGCCCGCCGGCACGCTACGCCCGCTGAAGGATTGCGTGGCGGTGGTCACCGGCGCGAGCCGCGGCGCGGGGCGCGGCATCGCGGTCGAATTGGGTGCGGCCGGCGCCACCGTGTACGTCACCGGGCGCAGCACGCGCGAAAGGCCCGCCGATACCTACGGCCAGTTGCTCGCCTTGTCGGACATGGCCGTGGCGCCCGGCAGCATAGACGACACCGCCGACGAGGTCACGCGCCAGGGCGGGCGCGGCATCGCGGTGCGATGCGACCACACGAACGAACAGGAAGTGGCTGCGCTCTTCGCCCGCGTGGAGCGCGAGGCAGGCCGCCTCGACCTGCTCGTGAACAACGCCTGGGGCGGCCACGAGACATTCACGGGCGTGTTCGACGCGCCGTTCTGGGAGCATCCCCTTGCCAACTGGGACGCGATGTTCGACCGCGGCGTGCGCAACCACCTCGTGGCGAGCCGCTGCGCCGCGCCGCTGATGGTGCGGCGCAAGAGGGGGCTGATCGTCACCACCACCTTCTGGGACCGCGGCCACTACCTGCGCGGCAATCTCTTCTACGACCTGGCCAAGGCGTCGATGACGCGGCTGGCCTTCGGCATCGCGCAGGAGCTGAAGCCGCACGGCGTGGCCTCGGTTGCCGTGTCCCCAGGCTGGATGCGCACCGAGTTCGTGCTCGCGGGCCACAAGACCGACGAGGCGCACTGGCAACAGCGGCCCGAGCTGGCGCGCACCGAATCGCCGCGCTACCTGGGGCGGGCGGTCGCGGCGCTGGCGGGCGATGCGAGGGTGCTGGAGAAAAGCGGCGAGGTGTTGCGCGTTGCCGACCTGGCGCGCGAGTACGGCTTCACCGACATCGATGGAAGGCAGGTCGCGGCTTTCGAGATGCAGGTAGGGCCGTAGGACAAGTTCGCGCCCGACCGGGGAAAAGCGCGTACCGGCAACGGCCTGCGCGCGGGTGCACCATGCACGTCAATCCCTTCAATCACCCCAGGAGGTGACCTGCCATGTCCGCCCCAGCCGAAGCCACCGAACTGGTATCCGCCAGCCGGCTTGCCCGTTCCAATTCCGTCCGGTTCCCGGGCGAAAGCGTCGCCTACCGGCGGGCTCGCACGGAACTCCTTGCCGAGGAGATCGATTTGCGCCGACGCATCGAACGCGTCGCGGAAATGCGCCGCGCACTGCCCCCGGGTGGCGAGGTGCCGCAAGACTACGAGTTTCAGGGAGCCGGTGGGCCGGTCAGGCTCTCCGAACTTTTCGGCGAGCACGGCACGCTCATCACCTACAACTGGATGTATGGCCCGGAACGTGAGCGTCCGTGCCCCATGTGCACCTCGCTGCTGAGCGCCTACGACGGCGAGATGCCCGACATCCTGCAGCGCGTGGCGTTCGCGGTCGTCGCGAGCTCGCCGATCGAGCGGATGACGGCTTTCGCCAGGGAGCGCGGCTGGCGGCACCTGCCGCTGTATTCATCGGCCGGCAACACCTTCAACCGCGATTACGCCGGCGAGATGCCCGAAAGCGGCGACAACCCGGCATTCAACGTGTTCCGGCGCGACGGCGGGACGATCCGCCACTTCTGGGGCGGCGAGATGGGCGCTGGAACCTCCGACCCCGGGCAGGACCCGCGCGGCGCGCCCGATGCGATGCCGATATGGAACCTGCTCGACATGACGCCCGAAGGGCGGGGGACCGACTGGTATCCCAAGCTGTCCTACTGAGCGATAGGGCCCCTCAGGGGGATAAAACGCAACATGGTTGCGTTGCTTCATATAATGCAATTCTGTTGCATATATGGAGACCGCCCCGATGGCCGACCGCCTTCCCGTCACCGTGCTCTCCGGCTTTCTCGGCGCCGGCAAGACGACGCTGCTCAACCACATCCTCCACAACCGCGAGGGCCGGCGCGTGGCGGTCATCGTCAACGACATGAGCGAGGTCAACATCGACGCTGCGCTCGTGCGCGACGGCGGCGCCCAGCTCTCGCGCACCGACGAGAAGCTGGTCGAGATGAGCAACGGATGCATCTGCTGCACCCTGCGCGAAGACCTGCTGCTCGAGGTCCATCGCCTCGCGAAGGAGGGCCGCTTCGACCAGCTCGTGATCGAGTCCACCGGCATCTCCGAGCCCCTGCCCGTGGCCGAGACCTTCACCTTCGCTGGCGAGGACGGCAAGAGCCTGGCCGACGTGGCGCGGCTCGACACCATGGTGACCGTGGTCGACGCCTTCAACTTCCTGCGCGACTACGGCTCGGCCGACAGCCTCGGCCAGCGGGGGCAGTCCCTCGGCGATGAAGACACGCGCACGGTGGTCGACTTGCTGATCGAGCAGATCGAGTTCTGCGACGTGCTGGTGGTCAACAAGACCGACCTCGTCACGCGCGAGGAGCGCGAGCGGCTGATGGCGATATTGCACAGGCTGAATCCGCGCGCGCGCATCGAGGTGTCGGAGTTCGGCCGCGTGGCGCTCGACCGCGTGCTCGACACCGGCCTGTTCGACTTCGGGCAGGCCGAGCAGGCGCCGGGCTGGCTGGCCGAGCTGCGCGGCGAGCACCTGCCGGAAACCGATGAATACGGCATCCGCAGCTTCGTGTACCGCTCGCGCATTCCGTTCCATCCCAAGCGGTTCTGGGAGCTGGTGCACAGCGAATGGGAAGGCGTGGTGCGCTCCAAGGGTTTCTTCTGGCTCGCGAGCCGCGCCACGCGCGCCGGCTCGTGGTCGCAGGCCGGCGGCGCCTGCCGCCATGGCGCGGCGGGTTTCTGGTGGGCGGCGGTGCCGCGCGAGCACTGGCCGACCGACCCTGACGCGCTGGAGCTGATCCGCAAGAACTGGGACTCGGCCACGGGCGACGCCCGGCAGGAGCTGGTGCTGATCGGCATCGGCATGGATGAGGAAGCGCTGCGCACCCGGCTCGATGCCTGCCTGCTCACGGAAGATGAAATGCGCTTCGGCGCCTCGTGGTGGCGGAACTTCCCGGACCCGTTCCCTTCGTGGAACGCGTGAAAAGCGCTATCGGGCGCAGTCGCCGCAGGTGCCGTGCAGCGTCAGCGCGGTGTGCCGCGTATCGATGCCCTGCTTGCGCAAGGCCCGGCCCAGCCGGCCCATCACCTTCGGAAGCTCGGGGTCGGACGGCAGCGCCAGCACCTTGTGGCACTGGTCGCATTCGAAGGTGTTGCCCGACTCGGCCTCCACGTGGCGCGAGAAACGATTGACTCGGTCGGCGCCGACGCGGCGGTCGCACAGGCCCGCCTCGACCAGTCGGTCGAGCACGCGGTAGACGGTGACGCGGTCGGGTGCTTCGCCTGTGGCCGCCGTATAGGCAGCGGCCACTTCCTCGTGCGTGAGCGGCTGCGAATTGTGTTCGAGCAGTTCGAGCACGGTCTGCGCAGCGCGGGTCACGCGCAGGCCGCTGCCGCGCAGCAGCATTTCGCTGTCGAACGGGGCGGCGGGACAGGGCTTCGGATGCGAGGTGGTGGTCTTCATATGCGAAACGCCATTGTGTTGCATTCCGCGGCGCCGCGGGCGGCGAAACGATGTGCAAGTCAGCCAACCGGCCGTATCGGCGCCTTCGGCCGGGCCCGAATGCGCTAAGGTCTGGCCATCCGCGTTCCTGAATACCTTTGTCCGACCATGTCCCGTCCTCCCATCGAGATCGAAACCGCCCCCAATCCCACCGCCACGGTGATCGTGATGCACGGCCTCGGCGCCGACGGCAACGATTTCGTGCCCATCGCCAACGAACTCGACCTCTCGCCCGTGGGCCCGGTGCGCTTCGTGTTCCCCAATGCGCCGGTCATGCCCGTGACCATCAACGGCGGCTACCGGATGCCGGCCTGGTACGACATCGCCTTGCCCGACCTGGCGGCGCAGGAGGACGAGGCCGGCCTGCGCCGCTCGCAGGCGACCATCGAAGCGATCATCTCGAATGAAAAGGCCCGCGGCATCGCCGCCAGCCGCATCGTGGTGGCCGGCTTCTCGCAAGGCTGCGCGATGGCGCTCATGACGGGCCTGCGCCACACCGAGCGCCTGGCCGGCATCGTCGGCCTCTCCGGCTACCTGCCGATCGCGGCCACCACGGCGGCCGAACGGCACGCAGCCAACCACGAAACGCCCGTGTTCCTTGCCCATGGCCGGCAGGACCCCGTGGTGCCCCTGGCCGCCGCGATGCGCTCGCGCGACGCGCTGGCCGCTCTGGGCCATGCTGTCGAGTGGCACGAATACACGATGGCGCACTCGGTGTGCATGGAAGAAATCGCCGACCTCAACAGCTTCCTGCTGCGGGTGCTCGGCCGAACCTTGTCGAAGGAGGCAACAAAATGATTCTGGTCATCGGACACGCCCTGGCAAAGCCCGACACCCTGCAGGCGATGCTCGCCATCAGCACCGAGCACGTGCTGCGCTCGCGTGCCGAGCCCGGCTGCATCTCGCACGAGGTCTCGACCGACGTGCAGGAGCCGCTGCGCCTGACTTTCGTGGAGCGGTGGAGCGACATGGCCGCGCTGCAGGCGCACTTCCGCGTGGATGCCTCGCGGGCTTTCGGCAAGGCGCTCGCGGCCATGGCCGACGGCACGCCGGAGATGCACGTCTACGAGTCGAGCGAGATCGACCTGTCGGCAGGCCGCGCCGGGGCCTGAGCTTCGTGCGCCATCCGAAGCTCGGCCTATGCAGAAAGCTATCAAAAACATAGCGAGCTACAGGGTAGCGGGGCGAGGGATTCCCTGCACGAGCAATGCCCGCGCGCCCGTGCTACCTTCCAGCCCCTCAGAAGATTGATGGGTATAACAATATGAGCAACAGATTGCAGGAGAGGCTGGTTGCACTTTCAGCCGCACGACTGAAGGGCATGCGGCGTGGCATCGAGAAGGAAAGCCTGCGCGCGCTGCCCGACGGCAAGCTCGCGCTGACGCCGCATCCGATCGCCCTGGGCTCGGCGCTCACGCATCCGCACATCACCACCGACTTCAGCGAATCGCAGCTCGAACTCATCACGGGCGTGCATGCGGGCGTCGAATCGGCGCTCGAGGAACTGACGCGGGTTCACCAGTTCACCTACCGCGTGCTCGACCAGCTCGGCGACGAGCGTCTCTGGGTGTCGAGCATGCCTTGCGGCCTGCCGACCGACGAGACGATTCCGATCGGCCGCTACGGCTCCTCGAACGTGGGCCGCGCCAAGAGCGTCTACCGCATGGGCCTGAGCCACCGTTACGGCCGGCGCATGCAGACCATCTCGGGCATCCACTACAACTGGTCGCTGCCCGACGTGTCGAGCGAACAGTACTTCGCGCTGATCCGCAATTTCCGTCGCCAGGCCTTTTTGCTGCTGTACCTGTTCGGCGCTTCGCCGGCCCTGTGTTCGAGCTTCGTGGCGGGCCGTCCGCACGAGCTGCAGCCGCTGGGTGACGGCAGCATGTTCATGCCGCACGGCACCTCGCTGCGCATGGGCCGCCTGGGCTACCAGAGCGATGCGCAGGCCTCGCTGGCCGTGAGCTACAACAGCCTCGAGGGCTACGCCGCCTCGCTACAGGACGCGCTCACGCGCCCGTGGCCGGCGTACGAAGCCATCGGCATCCGCAACCTCGGCGGCGACTACAACCAGCTCGGCACCAGCCTGTTGCAGATCGAGAACGAGTTCTACGGCACCATCCGCCCCAAGCGCGTGATCAACCCCGGCGAGCGCCCGCTGCATGCGCTGCGCGAGCGTGGTGTGGAGTACGTCGAAGTGCGCCTGATGGACCTCGACCCCTTCGAGACCGTCGGCATCAACGCGCAGACCATGCGCTTCATCGACGTGTTCCTGCTGCACTGCCTGTTGAGCGACAGCCCCAACGACACGCCGCAGGAAATCGCCGAGCTCGCGCAGAACCAGCACCTCACGGCCGCGCGCGGCCGCGAGCCGGGCCTGAAGCTGCTGCGCGGCGGGCGCGAGGTGGCGCTGGCCGACTGGGGCCTGGAGCTGGTCGAGCAGTGCCAGCCCATCGCCGCCGCGCTCGACGCGGCGCAGGGCGGCACGGCGCATGCCGACGCGGTGCGCGCCGCCAGGGCCGCGCTGCACAACCCCGACAGCCTGCCCTCGGCCCGCGTGCTCGCAGCCGTCGAGAAAGACCATGGCAACTCCTTCATCGGCTTCGTGCGCGCCCAGTCCGAGCAGACCCGCGCCACGCTGCTGGGGCTGCCGTTCCCGGCCGCGCAGCAAGCCGAATTCGAGCAGATGACGGCCGAGTCGCTGCAGGAGCAGAAGCGCATCGAGGCGGCCGACACCATGCCCTTCGAAATTTATCGCGAGCAGTACGTCTCGCCCGCGCGCCTGGGCGTGTCACGCGGCCGCATGGCCGTCGCCGCTTAGGACTTTGGTTCAGTCTTCGTTTCGAGCCCCTTCGCTTGACGACAGGGGGGGTGGCGGATGACCTACAGGCATTGACCCGCATTGCCCACCGCGTGCAAACGGGCCGGGGCGAAGATGGCCGCCATGCGGTTCAAGGCATATCTCGTCGAAGACAGCCCGGTGATCCGGGAGAACCTGGCCGGTTTTCTGGAAGACCTGGCCGAGGCACAAGTCGTGGCTTCCGCGAGCACCGAGCAGGAGGCCATCGACTGGCTGCGCCTGCACGGCTCCAAGGATGACTGGGACCTGACCATCATCGACCTGTTCCTCCAGCGCGGCAACGGGTTCGGCGTGATTCGCGCCTGCCGTCACCGGGCGCCGCACCAGAAGGTGGTCGTGCTCAGCAACTACGCCACCGCCGACATGCGCGAGCGTTCGCGCGCGCTGGGCGCCGATGCCTTCTTCGACAAATCGGCCGAACTCGACCAGCTGGTGGCCTTCTGCGAGAAGGTGCGCTCTCCCGGGTGACGCGCGCACGACTGGGGTCGTACGCCTTCTGGGGTAAAACGCCACGCTGCCGCCCGAGGCGGCGCCGAGCAACTCCCAGGAAAGCGACAGAGAGAAATGAGCAACAACAGCAGCATCGACTTCAAGGGCCGCGTGGCCATCGTGACCGGCGCGGGCGGCGGCCTCGGCCGCCAGCATGCGCTGGCGCTGGCCGCGCGCGGCGCGAGGGTAGTGGTCAACGACCTGGGCGGCGCGCGCGATGGCTCCGGCGGTTCGGTGAGTGCCGCGCAGGCGGTGGTCGACGAGATCAAGGCCGCGGGCGGCGAAGCTATTGCCAATGGCGCGTCCGTCACGGACTTCGAGGCGGTGCAGGCCATGGTCCAGCAGGCGGTCGATGCCTGGGGCCGCGTCGACATCCTGGTCAACAACGCCGGTATCCTGCGCGACAAGAGCTTCGCCAAGATGGAGCTGGCCGATTTCAAGCTGGTGGTCGACGTGCACCTGATGGGCGCAGTGAACTGCACCAAGGCCGTCTGGGCGCTCATGAACGAGCAGAAGTACGGCCGCATCGTGATGACCACCTCGTCGTCGGGCCTGTACGGCAACTTCGGCCAGAGCAACTACGGCGCGGCCAAGCTCGCGCTGGTGGGCCTGATGCAGACCTTGAGCATCGAAGGCGCGAAGAACGACATCCGCGTGAACTGCCTGGCGCCCACCGCCGCCACGCGCATGACCGAGGACCTGTTCCCCAAGGAAATGCTCGAGGCCTTCCGACCCGAGGCCGTGGTGCCCGCGATGCTGGTGCTGGCCGCGCAGGATGCGCCCAACCGCACCATCCTGTGCGCGGGCGCCGGCACCTTCGAGGCCGCGCACATCACGCTGACGCAGGGCGTCTGGCTGGGCATTGACGCCGACACGCCGGAGCAACTGGCGGCGCGCCTGTCGGAGGTCACGCAGCGCGAAGGCGAGGCCGTGCCACAGAGCGGTACCGCGCAGGGCGCGAACGAAGTCGCCAAGGGCATGGCGAACGCGAAGAGGGGCTGATCGACGCCCATGGTGTCCATGGCGCTTGACCTCGAGTGCACTCGAGCATTTCCAATGGATTTTCCGGAATCGCCGGTTCATTCAATCCAAGGAAATCAAGCCATGAACACGATCGACAACAAGGCCCTGGTCCAGCGCATCCACGACGAGCTGGACAAGGGCAACGGCCAGGCCTTCGTCGACAGCCTGGCGGACGACGCCAGCTGGAAGCTCGAAGGCACCACCCCGTGGTCGCGCACCTACCGGGGCAAGAAGGCGATCCGGGAGGAGCTGCTGAACCCGCTCTTCGCGCAATTCGCGGCGCCCTATGTGAGCAGGACCGAGCGCATCATCGCCGAGGGGGACCGCGTGGTGGTGCTGTTCAGCGGCGACGTGCCCACCAAGGCCGGCAAGCGCTACAACAACCACTATTGCTACGTCTACCGACTCGAAGGAGGCAAGGTGAAAGAGCTGACCGAGTACTTCGACACCGCACTGGTCCAGGAAGCGCTGCAGGCGCCCCCGGCCGCCGTTGCCGCCCATGCCGGCTGACGGCGGCACGCCTTTCCACATCGGCGAGCTGGCCACGCGCACCGGCCGCACGGTGCACGCCATCCGCTGGTACGAGACGCAGGGCCTGGTGCCCGGCGTGGCGCGCGACGAGGGCGGCCGGCGCCTCTACGTCGAGCTGCACGTCGGATGGCTCGACCTGATGGAGCGCCTGCGCCGCACCGGCATGTCGATTGCCGAGATGCGCGAATACACCGCGCTGGCAGTGCAGGGCAAGGTCACGCTGCGCCAGCGGCGCGACATGCTCGCCGCGCACCGGGAGCGCGTGACGCAGACCATTGCCGAGTGGAAGCGGGCGCTGTCGCTGGTCGACCGCAAGATCGGCTTCTACGACGAATGGATGGCCAGCGGCCGCCGCCCGCCGCTCGTTCCCGCCGAAACGCCCGGCCTGAAGCCGCCGAAGCGCAAGGGCAGGTGAGCGGACCTACTCGGCGATGAAGCCCGGGTCCGTGCGGATCGAGCCGCGGTCGCGGTGGTTGTGCAGGCGCCCCAGCGTGTTGTCCAGCAAGCGCTTGAGCTTGTCGGCCGCGCCGCGGAAGGCCTCGTCGAGGCTGGTAGCGTGCTGCGTCACCGCCAGCGGCTGGTGGTGCGCCAGGCGTGCCTCCATCACGCAGCACTTGTCGCCGCCGCCGGTCTTGTCGTGGTTCTCGTCGCTCAAGTGCACTTCGACGCGCGTCACGTCGTCGACGAAACGGCTCAGGTGCTGCTTGATCTCGGTGTCGGCCCAACGCTCCAGCGCGTCCTTGTTCGTGATGCCGTTGCTCGTGTTGACCTGGATCTGCATGCAATATTCCTGCTGGATAGATGGATGAACGAAGGCCCACTGTGCGCCCCCCTGTGCCCCGGCGTGCGTAGGCCTGTTCCCTACCCATGCGCCGGGCAGGGTCCGCAAAGCGGGCAACAGGGGTTCAGCTCTGGATGTACGTGGTCAGCTGCTCGATGGTGGCCTCGTGGTCCGAGATGATGTCGTCCATCAGGTCCTGGATGGAGATCATGCCGATCACCTTGTCGCCGTCGACCACCGGCAGGTGGCGGAACTTGCGCTGGCTCATCAGCGTCATGCAGGCGCGCGTGCGGGTCTGCGGGGTGACGGTCATCACGTCGGGCGTCATGATGTCGCGTACCTTCACTTCCTTCGAGTTCTTGCCCTGCAAGGCGACCTTGCGGGTGTAGTCGCGTTCGGACAGGAAGCCCACCAGCTTCTCGCCGTCCATCACCATCAGCGCGCCCACCTCGAAGCGCGCCAGGGTGGACAGCGCATCGAACACGCTGGTGTCGGGGGAGGTGCGCCATGCTGCGGAATCATGGCGCTTGAGCAGTTCGGAGACGGGTTTCATCGCAGGTAACTCCATCAAAGGGTTTCGATTCGACCGACGCTCGGGCGCCGCACTCGGTCAAATCATAGGGGCGATGACTGCCCCCGCGATGCAAACCCACTAGGGGATTGCGCGTGTTTGCAACGCACGCGCAATGCGAGAGGACTTAAGGCTGGGCGGGCGCTGCGGCCAGCACGCGGCTCAACGCCACGGGATCGCCCACCACCGTCTTCACGAGGCCCTTCTCGTCGAACTGCACCTGGAACTCCGACCAGCTGTCGCGCCAGTAGCGCCACACCGGTGCGTCGAGGCTGGGGTTCTCGCTGGCAACCGGATAGCCGATGGCCATCAGCACCTGCTCGCGCGTCATGCCGGGCATCACCTTCACGGCGAGGATGGCGTTGCGCACGGCGGGCGGGAAGGCCGCCATCTTCTGCTTCGGGTCTTCGGTCACCACATAGCGCTGCGCGAACGCAGGCAACGGGATGTTGCGGCTGTAGTCGTTCTTGATGCGCTGCGGCTTGCCGGCCAGATCCAGGTTGAACCAGCGGAAGTCGTACGCGGTGATGCGCGCCGGCGTGCCCACCGCGACGATGCTCGTGCCCTGCTCGTCGTAGTTGATGTCGCTGATCGAGTCGCCGTAGGTGCGCATGTTGCAGCACAGGTAGCCGTTGATCATGGGGCCGGGGGGAGGAGAAGGCCGCTGGGCATGGGCGACGGTGACGGTCGCGGGCACGACGATGGCTGCCAGCAAGGCGGCAGCGGCAAGGCGCTTGAACATGGATTTCCCTCGAAGTTGTTGGAGTGGCTGCGCGGGGCAGCGCGCGGATTCTAGGATCGAACAGGCCCGAAGCGAAGGCAGAATGCCCGCATCCAGCTATCGAAAGCGTAGCAACAAGGTCCCGTTCAGGTTCCCGGTTCACAATGCGCACCCGGCCCCCTTTCGGTGGCCACCCATTCCCAGACAGCGCGAAAGAAAGAGCCAACCGATGGCGATCCAGTGGTTCCCCGGTCACATGTATGCGACCCAGAAGGCCATCACCGAGCGGGTGAAGGACATCGACGTGGTCATCGAACTGCTCGATGCGCGCCTGCCCGGTTCCAGCGCCAACCCGATGCTGGCCGAGCTCACGGCCGGGCGGCCCACGCTGAAGGTGCTCAACAAGCAGGACCTGGCCGACCCCGTGCGCACCGCACTCTGGCTGGCGCACTACAACGCGCTGCCTGCCACGCGCGCCATCGGGCTCGATGCGAGCCAGACCACGCCCGCGCAACAACTGGTGAAGGCCTGCCATGAGCTTTCACCGAACCGCGGCGGCATGGCCAAGCCGATGCGCGTGCTGATCTGCGGCATTCCCAACGTGGGCAAGTCCACCCTCATCAACACGCTCACCGGCGGACGCAAGGCCAAGACCGGCGACGAGGCCGGCATCACCAAGCTCGAACAGCGCATCACGCTGGCCGACGACTTCTATCTGTGGGACACGCCCGGCATGCTGTGGCCGCGCATCATCGTGCCCAAGAGCGGCTACAACCTAGCGGCCAGCGGCGCGGTGGGGCGCAACGCCTTCGACGAGGAAGAGGTGGCGCTGGAGCTGCTCAACTACCTCAAGACGCACTACGCCGCGGGCGTGGCCGCGCGCTTCAAGCTCGTGGAGCTCGACACCGAGACCATGGCCGGCATGAAGGACGAGGCGCTGCTCGACACCATCGGCCGCAAGCGCGGCGCGCTGCTGGGCAAGGGCCGCGTCAACCTTCAGAAGGCAGCGGAGATCGTGATGCACGAGTTTCGCGCGGGCAACCTGGGGCGCATCACGCTCGAAACGCCGGAAGAGTTCACGCTGTGGCTGGCCGATGGCCAGCGTGCCGATGCCGAGCGCGCGGCGAAGAAGGCCGCGCGCAAGCACAAGCACAAGGGCAAGCCGAAGCCCGAGATCGCGCCCGAACAGGACGCCTGAGAGGCGCCCGACGCCCCGAGACTCGCCACTCCGGCGCGAAGAGCGCCGCTGTCGCCAATGCAATTGTTCACTGCCCCGCCCGTCACGCGCGTGACGGCGCCTGTCCTGCGTGGTTCGTAGAGTGGCCTGAACCGCTTCTCACACCCGCCCCCGCAAAGGACACGCCATGCTCGAAACCTTCAAGGCTCTCAACGAAACCGCATCCTTCAATCGCTGGGCCGGCATTGAGGCCACCCAGGCCGGCAACGGCGAGGCCGAGCTGCGCATGAAATGGCGCAAGGAAGACATGGGGCAGTACGCCGGCTTCCTCCACGCGGGGATGATCTCCGCACTGCTCGATACCGTGAGCGGCTACGCAGCCGCCTCGCTGGCCGGCCGCGTGATGACGTCGCACTTCTCGGTGAACTTCATGTCACCGGCCGTGGGTCAAGCCTTCGTGGCACGCGCGCGTGTGGCGAAGGCCGGGCGCAAGCAGGTGTTCGTTGCGTCCGAGCTTTATGCGCAACCCGAAGGCGGAGGCGACGATGCGCTCAAGCTCGTGGCGACGGGGAACGCCATCCTGGTTCCGGTGGAAGAGGCTGCGGCGAAGCCGGCTGCCTGAGCTTCAGCCCGAACAGCGGCCGAAGCCAGTTCACGCGGCGGATCAGACCGTCGGTCAGCGCCCAGCAGCCGAGCACCGTGAGCGCCACCAGCAGCGCGGGCTCCAGCACCGGGCCGAGCGCAAGCGGTGCCAGCGCGCTCGCGGCAGCGATGATCAGCGTCTGGTGCAGCACGTACCACGGGTACACCGACTCGTTGGCCCAGCGAAGCCAGGGCCATGGGCGGTTCAGGTGGCGGTGGGCATGGCCGAGGATGGCCGCGACGGCCAGCCACAGGTAGAGCATGCGCAGCGTGTCCATCGGCAGGCCGGACGCCGGGCCCTTCGCGCCGGCCCGCAGCGCGATGAAGGCGGCGATCACCGCGACCGCAAGCGTGAGCGACACCCGGCGCAGCCGCTCCAGTTCCCTCCACACGCCGGTGTCCACGCCCATCCAGTAGCCGTAGAGGAACATCGTGAAGTACAGGCTGTGCAGGTGGAAGTCGCGCACAAGGTTGTGCGTGGGGGGAAAGCGCGAGGCCAGCAGCGTGGTGAAGACGAGCAGCGGCACGGCAGGCAGCAACAGCAGTTTCCAGCCGCGCAGGCCGTTGAAGCCGCGTCGCAGCCACTGGCCGGCGGCGGAATTCCACAGCGGCAGTGTCAGCGCGACCAGCGCCGTGTAGGTGAACAGATAGGGCAGGTACCAGAGGTGGTTCCAGGTGATGCCGAACTCCGCGCCGTCGAAGGCCCGCTTCGGCCACGGTTCGGCCATCGACAGGTAGCGCAGCACGAAGGCACCGAAGCCCGGCGCGACCAGCCCGTTGGCCACCCCCTGCGCATAGGCCTGGTACGGCACGATCACCGCCATGCCGAAGGCCAGTGGCAGCATCAGCCGCAGCCCCCGGCTGCGCAGCAGGCCCCAGGTGCCCTGGCCCCGGCTCAGGAAGCCGAGCGACACGCCCGAGACCAGGAAGACGAGGTCCATGCGCCAGAGGTTCAGGACGCGCATCGGCCACTGCAGCCATTCGGCCGCGTGCGGGCTCTTCAGGTGCCAGGGCCAGTCGGCCACGTAGTACATGCCCACGTGATAGAGGATGACGAACAGGAAGGCCAGCGCGCGCAGGGCGTCGATGTCGTGGCGGCGATGGGCGGACGGGTCGGCGGCGGTGTTCATCGCAAGCTCCTCGAAGCAAAGAAGCCGCGATGCTCGGGCCCGTGTTCCCCGCGCGGCGCATCCGGGGGACGGATGCCCCCCGCTTTGTGACGAGCGGTGGTCTCGAGGGACGAAATTCACCGCCCCCAAAGGCCCGTTTTCGGGAGAATTCCGCCCCATGGGAGACCCACGCAGGAACCTCTACGAGCGCTACGAGCCGATCCGCCGTCCCGTGGAGGTGGCCTTCTGGATCGTGTTGATGACGCTGCAGGCCGTGTTCAGCACGATGGTCGCGATCGTCGACATGCGCGCGCGCGCCCTGCCGCGCGCCAACTGGGAGGTCGCGACCTGGGAAGGATCGAGCCACCTGGTGCTGTTGCTGCTGATCCCGGCGCTGGTCGCCGTCGAGCGCCGGCTGTCGCCGCTGGTGCGCGGGCACTGGGTGCGCTTCCTGGCCTGGCATGCGGTGGCGAGCGTGGCGTTCAGCGTGGTCCACGTGGTGGGCATGTTCGGGTTGCGCGCAGTCGTCTACGCGTTGGCCGGCGAACGCTACGAATTCGGCGGCTGGATCGACCAATGGGGCTACGAGTACCTGAAGGACGTGCGTGTGTACGCAAGCATCGTCTTCGGCATCTGGGCTTACCGGCTGTTCATGCTGCGGCTGCAGGGCGAGGCGCGGGTGCTCGATGCGCCGGAGGCTCCGGCGGAACAGGAGGGCGCCGCACCCGCCGAGCCCGAAGCCTTGTCGCCGCCCGTGCGCCCCGAGCGTTTCCTGGTGCGCAAGCTGCGCCGCGAATTCCTCATCGCCGCCACCGACATCGACTGGCTCCAGGCCGAGGGCAACTACGTCGGCCTGCACGTCAACGGCCATGACTACCTGCTGCGCGCCACGCTGACCGACTTCCTGGCGCAGCTCGACCCCGTCCGCTTCGTTCGGGTGCACCGAAGCCATGCGGTGAACCTGGGCCGCATCAAGGAAATCGAGCCGCTGGACGGCGGCGATGCCCGGCTGCACATGCACGACGGCACCACCGTGCCCTGCAGCCGCCGCCACCGGGACGCGTTGCGCGCCGGCGCGGGCTGATCCGGTGCGTGGCGGGCTCGTGGAAGTCCGTTTTGGTTCATTGCGCACCATCGAAGAGCCTTCGGGCACCATTTTTGCTTCATCGATCGACCGCTCCAGGTCATTCAGGTGCGACGCACCAATTCGAATCAAAAATCAGCAAGAAGCTTCAATGGACGCACTCAAACAGGGCGCAGATGCGCTGTTCATCCTTCTCGGCGCCATCATGGTCCTGGCCATGCACGCCGGTTTTGCCTTTCTCGAACTGGGCACCGTACGCAAGAAGAACCAGGTCAATGCGCTGGTGAAGATCCTGGTCGACTTCTCGGTGTCGACCATCGTGTATTTCCTCGTGGGTTACGGCGTGGCCTACGGCACGCACTTCTTCGTCGGTGCCACCGAGCTGGCGGAAAAGAGCGGCTACGAGCTGGTGAAGTTCTTCTTCCTGCTCACCTTCGCGGCAGCCATCCCGGCCATCATCTCGGGCGGTATTGCCGAGCGCGCCAAGTTCTGGCCGCAGCTGATCGCGACTGCGGTGATCGTCGGCTTCGTCTACCCGCTGTACGAGGGCATCGCATGGAACAAGCACTTCGGCATCCAGGGCTGGATCGCCTCGCTCACGGGCCACGAGTTCCATGACTTCGCGGGCTCGGTGGTGGTGCACGCGGTGGGCGGCTGGCTCGCGCTGCCGGCGGTGCTGCTGCTGGGCGCGCGGCGCAACCGCTACAGGGGCGACGGCTCGCTGAGCGCGCATCCGCCATCGAACATCCCGTTCCTCGCGCTCGGTGCGTGGGTGCTGTGCGTGGGCTGGTTCGGCTTCAACGTGATGAGCGCGCAGAGCATCGACAAGATCTCGGGCCTCGTGGCCGTCAACTCGCTGATGGCGATGGTCGGCGGCACGCTGGTCGCACTGGCCATGGGCAAAAACGACCCCGGCTTCGTCTACAACGGCCCGCTCGCCGGCCTGGTGGCCGTGTGCGCCGGCTCCGACCTGATGCATCCGCTGGGCGCGCTGGTGGTGGGCGGCGTGGCGGGCGCGATCTTCGTCTACATGTTCACGCTGGTGCAGAACAAATGGAAGATCGACGACGTGCTCGGCGTGTGGCCGCTGCACGGCCTGTGCGGCACCTGGGGCGGCATCGCGGCGGGCATCTTCGGCACGCAGGCGCTGGGAGGCATCGGCGGGGTGAACGTGTGGGCGCAGCTCATCGGCACCGTCATCGGCGTGGCCTGGGCCGCGCTGGCGGGTGCGGCGGTGTATGGCGCGCTCAAGGCTTCGGTGGGGCTGCGGCTGTCGCAGGAGGAGGAGTACGACGGCGCCGACCTGTCGATCCATCACATCTCGGCCACGCCGGAGCGCGAGGTCAACTGGTAATCGCCAGCCATCGCAGCAGGATGGGCCTGCTTGGGCTATTCTCGGCGCCCCTTACAACCGCCGAGGAGTAGAACCCATGACAAGAACACCCGCCCGCTGGCTGCGCCGCGGCATCGCCGCACTGGCCGGCAGCCTGTTGATGCTTTCGTTCGCGGCGCAGGCCGGCGCCCCTCAGGTCAAGACCCAGGCGCCCGGCTTCTACCGGATGATGCTCGGCGACTTCGAGGTGACTGCGCTGTTCGACGGCACTCTCGACCTCGAACCCAAGAAGCTGCTCACCAACACCACGCAGGCGCAGGTCGGCAAGCTGCTTGATCGCGGTTTCGAGAAGGATGCCGTGCCCACCTCGGTGAACGGCTACCTCATCAACACCGGCAGCAAGCTGGTGCTGGTCGACACCGGCGCCGGCGGCCTGTTCGGCCCCACCCTCGGCAGCCTGCAGGCCAACCTCAAGGCCGCGGGCTACCAGCCCGACCAGGTCGACGACGTGCTCATCACCCACATGCACGGCGACCACGTCGGCGGCCTCGTGCAGGACGGCAAGCTGGTGTTTCCCAACGCCACCATCCACGCCGGGCAGGAAGACGCCGACTTCTGGCTGAGCAAGGCCAACCTGGAGAAGGCCCCTGCCGAGATGAAGGACTTCTTCCGGGGCGCGATGGCGTCGCTGAACCCGTACGTGGAAGCCGGCAAGTTCAAGGGCATGAAGGGCGGCACCGACCTGCTGCCCGGCATCAGGGCCGTGCCCGCCCATGGCCACACGCCGGGCCACAACATCTACGTCGTCGAGTCCAAGGGCCAGAAGCTGGTGCTGTGGGGCGACCTGATGCACGTTGCCGCCGTGCAGTTCGCGCAGCCGCAGGTCACGATCTCGTTCGACGTCGACTCGAAGCCTGCCGCCGTGGAGCGCAAGAAGGCGTACGCCGACGCGGCCAAGGGGCGCTACCTCGTGGGCAGTGCCCACCTGCCGTTCCCGGGGCTGGGGCACCTGCGGGCCGAGGGCAAGGGCTACGTGTGGGTGCCGGTGGACTACCAGCAGGTGCGATAGCCGGCTGAATGGATGAAGCCCGAGCGGCACGGCCCGGTGTTGCTGCGCCCTCGGCGCGAATGCGCGTCCTGTAGCAAACTGGCCGACCGCTTCGCCTTAACCATTCGCCCCATGACCCAATCTCCCCCCGCCCTCGAAGTCCTCCCCCGCGACCTTTCTGCGTACCGCAAGGGCAACGTCGGCATCGACTACGTGCACCGCTTCGAGTCCGGCAAGCCCGGCCCGCACGTGCTGATCAACGCGCTGACGCATGGCAACGAGATCTGCGGCATGACGGCGGCCACGCACCTGCTCGACAACAACGTGCGCCCGAAGATCGGCACGCTTACCGTGAGTTTTGCCAACGTGGCCGCGTACGAGTCCTTCAACGAGGCGCTCCCCTTCGACAGCCGCCAGCTCGTGCACAACCTCAACCGCATCTGGTCGCCCGAGTGGCTGGACGGCAGCGAAGACAGCCCCGAGCTGAGCCGTGCGCGCATCCTGCGCCCAGTGGTCGATGCGGCCGACCACATCCTCGACATCCACTCGACCAGCCAGCCCGTCGTGCCGTTCTGGGTCTACCCGGCGTTCGAGCGCAACGCCAAGGTCGCGCTGGCCATCGGCCGTCCCTCGGTGCACCTCGTGATGCCCGACGGCCTGGGCTCGGGCACCCCGCTGATCCAGTACGGCAGCCACGGCGGGCCGGACGGCAAGGGCGTGGCGATGGTGGTCGAGTGCGGCCAGCACTTTCTGCGTTCGGCATCGGAACTGGCGACGGCCGTCACGTACGACTTCCTCGCGTACTTCGGCCTCGTCGACAAGGACCCGGCGAGCCCGCCGCCCGAGCCACAACGGCGCTTCCAGCTGCTGCAGACCTACGTCATCAAGTCGCCCGACTTCGCCTTCGTGCGCCCGCTCATCGGTTTCGAGACATTCGCCAAGGGCGAGCTGATCGCGACCAACGGCGACGAGGAAATCCGCGCGCTGTGCGACGACTGCACGATCTTCATGCCGGCGCAGCGCGTGATCGTCGGGCGCGAGGCGGTTTATCTGACCAAGCCGATCTGAGGCACTGAGGTTCAGGTCTCCAATAGCTTCGCGGCTTCACCGATTACTTCGAGGTTGCGCACCACGGCATCTTGCGTTTTCCGGTCATACCGGCACATCCTCGCGTAGTACTTGATCGCGAAACTTCGGAGGCAAACCGTTGGGCGTCAGCACGTCAACCTCCAAGCCAAGCAGGCTCTTCAATTCGAACCTGATCGCTCCAACGTTCATGAGGGTGGTTTGCGCGGTGGGTTCGACCAGCAGATCGAGGTCGCTGTCAGGCCCGTCCTCGCCGCGCGATCCAGAGCCGAACACCCACACGCCATTGACGTGGTGACTCAGTGCAATCTCGCGAATGCCGGCGCGATGTTGGAGTGTGGTGCGGCTGCTCGCTCGATCTCAAACCGCAATGAACAACGCCGGGTCCACCATCGCCCGGTTCAGCATCACCGACCAGTGCAGATGCGGCCCCGTCACGCGACCAGTCGCTCCGACGGCGGCCAATGGTTCGCCGGTCTTCATCACGTCGCCGACCTTCACGTCGACGCGGCTCAGGTGGCAGTACATGGTCAGCAGGCCGCCGCCGTGGTCGAGCCAGACGGTGCCGCCGTTGAAGAAATAGTCTCCCGTGTCGATCACCTTGCCGGGCAGGGGCGCGAGCACCGGCGTGCCGGTGCCGGCCGCGATGTCCATGCCGCTGTGCGGATTGCGCGACTGGCCGTTGAACACGCGGCGCAGGCCGAAGGAACTGGAGCGGCGGCCGGGGACGGGCACGCGCATCTGCAGAACGGTGTCGGGGCGCATGTCGGTGAGGGTGGCCATCACGCCGGTGAGGTGGTCGCGTTCCTTGACGTAGCGCGCCTCGTCCTCGGGCGACAGGTCGACGGTGCGCGGGGCCACGGTGAGGCGCTGTTCGCGGTATTGCTTCGGGGCCACGGTGTAGGCGATCTGGCGCTCGGGCTTGCCTTCGGCGCGCACGGTGATGCTCGCCTCGCCGGGTTCGGTCGCGAGGGGGATGCCGACGATCGCAGTCCATTCGATGGTGTCGCCCACCACGAGCAAGGGGATGTCGCCCGCGAAGGCCTGCGGCCGCTTGGCCGACGGGCCCAGCGACAGGCGGGCGATGCCACCGGGCACCTGCGAGGCGCGCGGCCATACGCCGGGTGCTGCGGCTGGCTGCTTCTTTGCCGCCGACTTGGTCGCGGCGTCGGCGTGCATCGTGGCGATGAGGCCGATGGTGCCGAGCACGGCGCTGCGGCGGTTGAGGGCGGTAGGGGCGGGGAAGGAAGAGGGCGTTTGCTTCATGTGAAGAGAAGGTGGGGAATGCGTTGGATGGAGGGCGCTATCCGCTCCAGGTTCCGGGCGCGAGGCCTTCGAGCGTGTGGGGCCCGATGGCAGCGCGGATCAGCCGCAGCGTCGGCAGCCCCACGGCCGCCGTCATGCGCCGCACCTGGCGGTTGCGGCCCTCGCGGATCGCCAGTTCGATCCACGCGGTGGGAATGCTCTTGCGCTCGCGGATGGGCGGTTGCCGCTCCCACACCTCGGGCGGCGGATCGAGCAGCCGGGCACGCGCGGGGCGCGTGGGGCCGTCGTTGAGCTGCACGCCCGAGCGCAGGGCGGTGAGCGCCGCTTCGGTCGGCTCGCCTTCCACCTGCACCCAGTAGATCTTCTCCATCTTGAAGCGCGGATCGGCGATGTGTGCCTGGAGCTTGCCGTCGTCGGTGAGCAGCAGCAGGCCCTCGCTGTCGGCATCGAGCCGGCCGGCGACGTAGACGCCGGGGATGTCGATGAAGTCTTTCAGGCCGCGCCAGCGGCCCTCGGGCGTGAACTGGCTGAGGACGCCGTAAGGTTTGTTGAAGCGGATCAGGCGGGAAGAGCTCGGAAAAGTCATGAGCGCACAGGATAGCCCGGGTCTGTCCTGCAGCATTCGGGCCGCCTTGGAGATTCCAATCGGCTTATCACACAGGAGAACCCGGCATGACGATGCGAAGCCACATCCATCTCGCGTGCGTGGCGGCGGCAGGCCTTTCGATGGCCGCCTGCAGCAGCTCATCCTTGCGCGTCGGCGGCGCGCCCGAGGCGAGCGTCAAGAACTGCGTCGCTGCGGCCGCGCGCGAACTGCGTGTGCCCCCGGGCAGCATCGTGGTGGACAGCGGCACGACGCCGCGCGACGGCGTCTACACGATCAACCTGAAGGTCGGGCCGCAGGGACGGTCCGCCGTTTGCACCACCGACGAGAACAGTGCGGTGCTGGGCGTGGTCTACAAGCGGCCCGAATAGCGGCGCAGGGCTTACTTGCCCCAGCTGTCCCGCATCCCCGCCGCGCGGTTGAACACGGGCTTGCCGTCCGCGCTGGCCTTCGCGTCGAGCACGAAGTACCCATGCCGCTCGAACTGAATGCCGACACCCGCTTCGGCCTTGGCCAGCGAAGGCTCGACGAACGCCGAGCACACCTCCAGGCTCGCCTTGTTCAGTTCCTCCAGCAGTTCGCCGCTGCCCGGATGGGCCGCGGCAAACAGCCGCTCGTACAGCCGCACCTCGGCCTGCACCGCATCCGCGGCCGCCACCCAGGTGATGTTGCCCTTTACCTTGATCGCATCCGCGCCGGGCGTACCGCTCTTGGTGTCCGGAACCAGCGTGGCCTGCACTTCGACGAGCTTGCCGCTCGCATCCTTGGTGCCGCCGGTGCATTCGATGACGTGGCCGTACTTGAGCCGCACCTTGTTGCCCGGGAACAGGCGGAAGAAGCCCTTGGGTTGCACTTCTTCGTAGTCGGTGCGTTCGATCCATACCTCGCGGCCGAGCTTGAACTCGCGATGGCCCATTTCCGGGTGATGGGGGTGAACCGGCGCCGAGCAGTCGTCGAGCGTGCCGTCGCCGCCCATCAGTTCGCCCCAGTTGGTGATTACGAGCTTGACCGGGTCGAGCACGGCCATCGCGCGCGGGGCGATCGGGTCCAAGGTGTCGCGCAGCGCGGCCTCGAGGCTGGCGTAATCGATCCAGCCGCCCGACTTGGTCGTGCCGCTGCGTTCGCAGAACAGCCGCAGCGCCTCGGGCGTGTAGCCGCGGCGGCGCAGGCCGGCGATGGTGGGCATGCGCGGATCGTCCCAGCCGTCGACGTATTTCTCTTCGACCAGCTGGCGCAGCTTGCGCTTGCTGGTGAGCACGTGGGTCACGTTGAGGCGGGCGAATTCGTACTGGCGCGGGTGCGGGCTGGCGACAAGGCCGCCTTCGGCGAGGCGATCGAGCAGCCAGTCGTAGAAGGGACGCTGGTCTTCGAACTCCAGCGTGCAGATGCTGTGGGTGATCTGTTCCAGCGCGTCCTCGATGGGGTGCGCGTAGGTGTACATCGGATAGATGCACCACTTGTCGCCGGTGTTGTGGTGGGTGGCCCGGCGCACGCGGTACAGCGCGGGGTCGCGCATGTTGATGTTGGTGCTGGCCATGTCGATCTTCGCGCGCAGGATGGCGGCGCCATCGGCGACCTGGCCGTCGCGCATGGCGCGAAAGCGCGCGAGGTTTTCCTCGGGCGTGCGGGTGCGGAAGGGGCTGTCGGTGCCGGGCGTGTTGAAGTCGCCGCGGTTCGCGCGCACCTCTTCGGCGGTCTGTTCGTCGACGTAGGCGAGGCCGGCGCCGATCAGGTATTCGGCCGCCTCGTACATGAAGTCGAAGTAGTTGCTCGCGAAGTACTCGTGCGGCTGCAGCGTGCCGGGGGCGCTGGGGCGGTCGGCCAGGTAGGTTTCGTAGCCGAGCCAGTTCACCGCGTCGCGGATCGAGTCGACGTATTCCTGGTCTTCTTTCTCGGGGTTGGTGTCGTCGAAGCGCAGGTGGCTCACGCCGCCGTATTCCTTGGCCAGCTCGAAGTTGAGCCAGATGCTCTTGGCATGGCCGATGTGCAGGTAGCCGTTGGGCTCGGGCGGAAAGCGCATGCGCACCCTGGCCGGGTCGGCCATGCCCTGGGCGTGGTGGGTGGCGTTGCCGGGCGATCCGCCCCATTTGCGGCCAGAATAAGCACCCTGTGCGAGATCGTTCTCGATCACGTGGCGCAGGAAATTGCTTGGTGCAGCGGTCGTTTTGGCGCCGTTTTTGTCGGTCGGGGAGGTCATTGCCTCATTCTAGAGGGCACCCCTTATAGGTTACCTTTGGCAACGTTCTTCACAATGCCCGGTGCACCCCCTTTGCATTTGCCGCGTTCAATACATCCATGGGCGGTTCAGATCCGAACGCAGCCCACCGAAACAAGGAGTCCAGGATCATGAGCCTCACACGTTCAACTTTCTTCAAATGGGCCACCGCAGGCGTGGTGGCAGCCGGTGCATTGTTTGCCGCCACTTCAGCCAGCGCCCGTAGCGACGTGAGCTGGTCGGTCGGTGTCGGCCTTCCCGGCGTGGCAGTGGGCGTGGGCGCTCCGGCCTACTACCCGGCGCCGGTCTATGCGCCGCCGGCACCCGTGTACTACGCACCCCCGGCCCCGGTCTACTACAACCCGCCGCCCGTGTACTACCGTCCGGCCCCTGTCTACTACGGCCCGCCGGCCTACTACGGCCCGCGCTACTACGGTCGAGGCTACTACCGCGGCCATGGCCACTGGCGCTAAATTGCAACGCCATTCGTGACTGAATGAAAAAGCCGGCCCCCGAAGGGCCGGCTTTTTCTTTGGGCGCGCCAGCCGATTTCACATGGCGCGAAAAAGATGGGCGTACAGGCGGCTGACCGGGATCTTCTCGGCCCTGCCGCGCAGCATCAGGTGCAGCTTGCCGGCCTCGTCGCGGTGCACCGATTCGATGGCCGAACTGCGCACCACCACCGCCCTATGCACCTGCCAGAAAGTGTCGGCGTCGAGCTGGGTCAGCAATTGCTTGAGCGGCGTGCGGATCAGGTATTCGTGCGAGGCGGTCAGCACGCGCAGGTATTTGTCGGCGGCTTCGAAGTACAGCACTTCATCGATGGGCACCATGCGCACGGTGCTGCCGCCGGCGTCGCTGGCGGCGATCATGCGCAGCGGGGTGGTGGCCGCTGCTGCCGCGCCGGCTCCAGCGGCCGTCAGCACCTGGCGCCACTGGGCGAGCGTTCGTTCGAGCGCTTCGTTGGCCACGGCCGATGTGGGCGCAGGTTGCCGTGCGGACAGCGCCTGCTGCAGCCGGCCTACGGTCTTGCGCAGGCGCCCGGGCTGCACGGGCTTGAGCACGTAGTCGAGGGCCTGGGCCTCGAAGGCGCGGGTGGCGTATTCGTCGTAGGCCGTCACGAACACCAGCTGGGGCATCGGCGCCTCGTCGATGGGCCAGCTGTCGGCCAGTTCGGCGGCGGCGCCCAGGCCGTCGAGGCCGGGCATGCGGATGTCGAAGAACAGCACCTGCGGCAGCAGGCGCAGCGCCTCGCGCACGGCGCTGCGGCCGTCGCCTGCCGTGGCGACGATCTGCAGTTCGGGCCATGCGGCGGCCAGTTCGGCCTTGAGGGCCTGAGCGAGCAGGGCTTCGTCTTCGGCAATGAGGGCGGTCGGGGTCATCTGGTTGTTGTTGTGGGTGAGGTTGTTCAGACGGGCGTGGGGAAGCTCAGCGTGGCGCAGGTGCCGCCGGCGGGCGAGGGCGAGAGGCTCATGCGGCCCTGGGCGCCGTATACCGTGGCCAGCCGCTCGCGCACCTGCTCGAGCCCGAAGCCGCTGCCTTCAGAAGGCGGTGCGGCATCGAGGCCCACGCCGGTGTCGCTCACCTCGACCACCAGCAGGCCGGCCTGCCTGCGGGCGCGCACGACGATCTCGCCGCCTTCCACCTTCGGCTCCAGTCCGTGGCGGATGCTGTTTTCCACCAGCGGCTGCAGCAGCAGCGGCGGCACCGGCGCATCGCGCAGATCCTGCGGCAGGTCGAGCCTGTAGTGCAGCCGGTCGCCCATGCGGACCGACATCAGTTCCAGGTAGTCGCCCAGCCGCTCGAACTCGGCCGACAACGGATGCGACAGCGCGCGCGAGCCGCTCAAGGTCATGCGCAGGTAGCTGTTGAGCCGGTCGAGCATGGCCACGGCGCGCGGCGGGTCGACGGTGATCAGCACGCGCAGATTGGCCAGCGTGTTGAACAGCATGTGCGGCTCGAGCTGCGTCTCGAGCAGCTTGAGCCGTGCCTCCGTGGCATTGCGCTGTGCCAGCTCGATCTGGCCTTGCATGTGCTTGCTTCTGCCGAGGCTGTAGAAGAAGAAGCACATGCCGACCGTCGCGATGATGGTGATCGTGGCGGCAGTGGCCAGCTTGTGGCCCTTGAGTTCGAGGAAGTCGAATCGGGGTGCGCCGAACCAGGCGTCACCGATGAGGTTGCCGACGAAGAAGCCGACGACCATGCCCATCGCGATCAGGAGAAAACCCGCCGGCCATCCTGGCCAGAGGGTTTCGCGGTGTCCGCTGATCAGCAGCCGGCCGAAGTCGATGAACAGCCAGCTCACGGTGCCGATCGCCAGCGAATAGACCAGGTGGCCGGCCCAGTTGCCACCGCCGGTGAGGGTCATCGCGGTGGCGATGAGGCAGCAGAAGACGGCGGTGATCAGGCCATGCCGCAGCATGCTCCTCAGGTTCTCGGGCGTGAACCTGTTGTTTGCAGCAGGCAGGCCTGGATTCACCCGCGGTCCCCGGCACCCAGTGCGCGGCGTTCGCGCTCCACGAGCCTGTCGTAGAAGCCGCCGCCGGCCACGAACCAGACCACGGCGCCATGGATCAGCAGGCCCAGGCCCCAGCCCATGAGCGGGTACATCGCCCAGTTGCGGCCATGGGCAGCCGAGAGCGCGACGAGGCCGAGGTTGACCAGCACGTAGACAAAAGCGTGGATGTACCAGCCCATCTTGGCGCCGGCGCGGCGGCGGGCGAGGCGCTCGACGTCGGAGCGGGTGGGATTCGATGCAATGTGGTTCATGACAACTCCTTGTATTGAACAGGAATGAAATCTGAGGCGGCCAGCGATGGCGGCGATGTCGCCTGCAAGGCCGCGCGCTCCCGCAGCTCCTCGGTCGTCTCGCCCGGCCCGTCGGGCTTCCAGCCCGGCGGCTTCACGAGGTAGCCGACGAAGGCGCGCACCGAGCGGGCCGAGGCCAGGTCGCGGAACAGCGCGCGCCAGTGCATGAACTCGATCTCGAAAAGGTTGTACGAGGTGACCGGGTTCACCAGCCCGTAGCGGCAGGGGATGTCGGCGCGCTCGGGAATGTAGGTGCCGAACAGGCGGTCGAACACGATCAGCACGCCGCCGTAGTTGCCGTCCAGGTATTCCAGGTTGGAGGCGTGGTGCACGCGGTGGGCCGAGGGGGTGTTCAGCACCCATTCGAGCGGCCCGAGGCGCGGGATCCAGGTCGCGTGGATCCAGAACTGGTACAGCAGGTTCAGCGTGAGCATCAGCAGGATCACCCGCGGCGGCATGCCCAGCAGCGGCGCCAGCATGAAGAACGCCAGTGTGCCGGTGAGGCGGCCGGTCCAGCCGAAGCGGTAGGCGGCCGACAGGTTCAGCTGGTTCGGCGAATGGTGGATGGCGTGGGTGCACCAGAACCAGCGCACCCGGTGCGCCGCGCGGTGGTACCAGTAGTAGCAGAACTCCTGGCCGATGAAGCAGGCGGCCCAGCCGGTCCAGTGGTCCATCGGCAGGGTGAAGAGGCGGTGGGCGTAGAACCAGTCCATCGCGCCGCTCCAGAAGGCCAGCGGCAGCAGCCAGCGCATTGGGTATTCGCGCACCAGGAAGTCGACCACCGAGATGCCGGACGCCTTCCAGTCGTAGCTGCGCCAGCCGTTGCGCCAGGACAGCACGAGCGCCTCGGCGATGGAGGCGGCGAGCACCACCGTGACGGAGATCTTGAGGATCAGCAGGAGTACGTTCATGGCGGTGCTTTCCTGGGGGGCTGCGGCTCGGGATCTTAGGCGGCGCCGACCGTGGCTGTCATGGCGTCAGTACGGATGGCCAGCTTCCACAGGCGCACCGCACGGGCCGCGAAGACACCGCTGAAGGCACCGTACAGCACCGGGATCACGAGGCCGAAGGCTGCCTGCTGGCGCAGTTCGGGGTGCATGGCCAGGGCCGCACCCACCACGTACTTGGTCAGGAAGATGCCCATCATGAGCATCAGTGGCACCGGGCTGCCGGCCACGTGGAAGCGGCGCGCTGCCGCGTCGTAGCGGGTGGTGGCGGGCAGCTGGCGCTGCAGCACCAGCGCCATCATCGCCACCGCCGCGGCGGCCCAGCCGAGCAGGGCGCCGAAGGAATCGCCGAAGACGGAAACCACGCCATAGACCGACAGCGCGCCCATCGCCACGGGCATCAGCGTGACGCGCGTCAGGCTCACGTTGTTGGCGAGCAGCTGCCTGGCGCCGAGCCACAGCAGCAGGAAGAACACGGCGAAGACCCACTTGGGCGTGTGAAGGATGATTTGCATCAGCATGGTTGCGCTCCGTTGAAAGTGGAAGGTCGAATCGATGCAGCGGACTGTGCCGACGCTCGCCCATTCCTGCCACGGGCGTGCGACGAAATGCATGCGGGCGGCGCGAACTGCGGCCCGAAGGCGTGAATTGCGCTTGATCGCGGATGTCGGCGGGCAGCTTTACCGTCGCTTTACGGCATAGCAAACAGCCGGACTACCATTCCGCGCTGTACTACGCTGGTCCGCACTCCTGCCCTGCATTTCCTGCACGCACCGTCCATGGAACAAGAAAAACCACCCGAGCCCCTGCCTCCCACCGTCTCGCCCACACATCCGACGGTGCGCAGGCGCCGCTGGGTCGGCGGGCTGCTGACGTTGCTGCTGCTCGTGGCACTGGGCGGGGGCGCCTGGTATCTGATCCAGCGGTCGAAGACGCCCGTTCCCGGTCCCGGTGGCGGCCCCGGTGCCGGCCGGCAGGGCGGGCCCGGTGGTCCGGGCGGCCCGGGTGGCCCGGGTGGGCGCGGCGGCGGTGGCGGGGCCTCCAGCACGGTGGGCGTCGCCACGGCCAGGCAGGCCGACATCCCCGTGCAACTCGAAGCGCTGGGCACCGTCACGCCGCTGGCCAACGTGATCGTCCAGCCGCAGGTGTCGGGCGTGCTCACGGCCGTGCTCTTCCAGGAAGGGCAGATGGTCAAGAAGGGCGACGTGCTCGCCACCATCGATCCGCAGCCGTTCCAGAACGCGCTGGCGCAGGCCTCCGGGGCGCGCCAGCGCGACGAGGCGCAGCTGGCGGCGGCGCGCGTCACGCTGCAGCGCTACCAGACTCTGCTGGGGCAGGACTCCATCGCCCGGCAGGACGTGGACACGCAGGCCGCGCTGGTCAAGCAGCTCGAAGGCACTGTGGCCATCGACCGCGCCAACGAGAACACGGCCAAGCTCAACCTTGCCTGGAGCCGCATCACCGCGCCGGCGAGCGGGCGCATCGGCCTGCGGCCGGTGGACGCGGGCAACTACATCTCGACCGGCAGTACCAACGGCGTGGCGACCATCACGCAGATCGCACCCATCGACGTCGAGTTCGCCATTCCGCAAGACCGCGTGCCCGAAGTGCAGGAGCGCCTCGCGCAGGGCGCCAAGCTCGATGCCACCGCCTTCGACCGCACGCGCACGCGCCGGCTCGCGAACGGTACCTTCGCCACCCTCGACAACCTGGTCGACACCGCGACCGGCACCGTCAAGGCCAAGGCCCGTTTCTCCAATGCCGACGATGCGCTGTTCCCGAACCAGTTCGTCAACCTGCGGCTGCTGCTGCGCACCGTGAGCAGCGCGGTGGTGGTGCCGGTCACGGCGCTGCGCCACGGCCCCAACGGCGACTATGTGTATGTGCTGAACGACGACAGCACGGTGTCGCAGCGGCCGGTGACGCGCGGTGAATCGAGCGTGGACAACGTGGCGGTCATGTCGGGCCTGAAGGCCGGCGAACAGGTCGTGACCGAAGGCGGCGACCGGCTGAAGGATGGCGCGCGGGTGCAGACCCAGGCCGAGCGCCCGGCCGGCGCGGCATCGGCGCCCGCGGGCGGCACGGCTCGTGGCGGGCGCCGCCAGGGTGGTGCCGGCGGCGGCGGCGCGGCGGCACCGAAGGGTGCCGCATCGGGCCCGGCCGCAGCGGTTCCTGCTACCCCTGCGGCCCCCGCCGCCCCCGCGGCGGAATCCGCGCCTCCCGCCAAGCTCCCGACCGCCGAGCAGCGCCAGCGCATGCTCGATTCGGTCAAGGACAACCCGGAACAGCTGGAGCGCCGCAAGCGCTTCCTCGAGGCGCTGGACCGCGGCGACCCGGCGGCGCTGGAGCGCTGGCAGCGCATGTCCGAAGGCCGCGGCGAGGGCGGACAGGGCAGGCGCGGCCCATGACAGGCAATAGCCGCTGCAGCGCGGAGACCTCCCGGTGAGCCCCTCACGCCCGTTCATTCTCCGGCCGGTGGCGACCTCGCTGCTGATGGTCGCCATCGTGCTGGCCGGCCTGGTGGCGTTCCGCTTCCTGCCGCTGTCGGCCTTGCCGCAGGTCGACTACCCGACCATCCAGGTGCAGACGCTTTACCCCGGGGGCAGCCCCGAGGTGATGAGCAACACCGTCACTGCGCCGCTGGAGCGCCAGTTCGGCCAGATGTCGGGGCTCGACCGCATGAGCTCGACCAGCGCCGCGGGTGTGTCGATCATCACGCTGCAGTTCTCGCTCGGCCAGACGCTCGACGTCGCTGAGCAGGAAGTGCAGGCCGCCATCAATGCCGGCGGCTCGCTGCTGCCGGCCGACCTGCCCGCGCCGCCGGTGTATGCCAAGGTCAATCCGGCCGATGCGCCGGTGCTCACGCTGGCCGTCACGTCCGACACGCTGCCGCTCACCGAGGTGCAGAACCTCGTCAACACGCGACTCGCACAGAAGATCAGCCAGGTCTCGGGCGTTGGGCTGGTGTCGCTCAGCGGGGGGCAGCGCCCGGCCGTGCGCATCCAGGCCAACACGCAGGCCCTCGCCGCCAACGGCATCGGGCTGGACACGCTGCGTACCGCCATCAGCGCGGCCAACTCGAACGGCGCCAAGGGCAGCTTCGACGGCCCCAAGCGCGCCTACACCATCAACTCGAACGACCAGCTGCTCACGGTCGAGGACTACAAGAACCTCATCGTCAGCTACAAGAAGGGCGCGCCGATCCGCATGGTCGACGTGGCGCAGGTGGTCAACAGCGCCGAGAACACGCAGCTCGGCGCATGGGCCGGGACAAAGTGCCCCCCCGAAGTTGCTTCGCAACCTCCCCCCAAGGGGGGCGACTGCCTTGGGACGGCCCGGCTCCAGCCCGGGACCGCCGAGGCCGGCGAGGGCAAGCTCACGCCGGCCATCATCCTGAACGTGCAGCGCCAGCCGGGCGCGAACGTGATCGCCACCGTCAACGCCATCAAGAAGCTGCTGCCCGAGCTGCAGGCCGGCTTTCCCGCGGGCCTGAAGATCGAAGTGCTCAGCGACCGCACCGCGGGCATCCGCGCTTCGGTGCAGCACGTGGAGATGGAACTGGTGCTGGCCGTGGTGCTGGTGGTGCTGGTGATCTTCGCCTTTCTCGGCAGCCTGCGCGCCACCGTCATTGCCAGTGTCGCGGTGCCCATCTCGCTCATCGGCACCTTCGGCCTGATGTACATGCTGGGCTACAGCCTGAACAACCTGAGCCTGATGGCGCTGACCATCGCCACCGGCTTCGTGGTGGACGACGCGATCGTGATGATCGAGAACATCGCGCGCTACATCGAGGAGGGCGAGAAGCCCCTGCAGGCGGCCTTCAAGGGCGCGACGCAGATCGGCTTCACCATCATCTCGCTGACGGTGTCGCTTATTGCCGTGCTGATCCCGCTGCTCTTCATGGGCGACGTGGTGGGGCGGCTGTTTCGCGAGTTCGCGGTGACGCTGGCCATCACCATCCTGATCTCGGCCGTGGTCTCGCTCACGCTCGTGCCGATGATGTCGGCGCGCTGGCTCAAGCACCAGCCGAAGAAAGAAGGCGGCACGGGCTTCGGCGCGCGTGCCCAGCGTTTCTTCGAAGGCGTGATGCTGCGCTACGACCGCTCGCTGCATTGGGTGATCGATCACCAGCCGCTCACGCTGCTGGTCGCCTTGCTCACCATGGTGCTGACCGTGGTGCTGTACCTCACGATCCCGAAGGGCCTGTTCCCCACGCAGGACACCGGCCAGCTGCAGGGCCGCATCCAGGCGGCGCAGGACGTGTCGTTCGACCGCATGTCGCAGCTGCAGCAGCAGGCGGCCCGCGCGATTCTGGACGACCCCGACGTGGAGAACCTCAGCTCCTTTGTCGGCGTGGACGCCGCCAACAACACCATGCTGCACACGGGCAGCATGCTCATCAACCTGAAGTCCGGCCACGACAGCCAGCAGAAGGTGATGGACCGGCTGCGCGAACGCGCGCGGCAGGTGGCCGGCGTCACGCTGTACCTGCAGCCCACGCAAGACCTGACCATCGACGCCGAGACCGGGCCGACCGAATACCGCGTCTCGCTCGAAGGCGTGGACAGCGCGACGATCACCGGGTGGATGAAGAAGCTCGTGGCGAAGCTGCAGGACTCCGACAAGGTGCGCAACGTGAGCAGCGATGCCGGGGCGCAAGGGCTGGCCGCCTTCGTGAACGTGAACCGCGATACGGCGGCCCGGCTGTCGATCACCGCGAGCACGGTGGACGATGCGCTCTACAGCGCCTTCGGCCAGCGCATCGTGTCGACGATCTTCACCGAGACGAACCAGTACCGCGTGATCCTCGAGGCGCAGCCCGGGATGGTGAACACGCCGCAGACGCTCGGGCAGCTGAGCCTGATCGCGGGCTCCGGCACCGCGACGCCGCTGTCCGCCATCGCCGACATCACCGAGCAGCAGGCACCGCTGCAGATCACGCACGTGGCGCAGTACCCGGCGAGCACGCTGAACTTCGATACCGCACCTGGGGTTTCGCTTGGCGCCTCGGTCGATGCGATTCGCGCGGCGGCCAAGGAGATCGGGCTGCCGGGCAGCGTGACGATGACTTTCCTGGGCGCTTCAGGGGCCTACGAGAGGTCGCTGTCGAACCAGCTGTGGCTGATTCTTGCCGCCGTGGTCTGCGTGTACATCGTGCTGGGGGTGCTGTACGAGAGCTACGTGCATCCGCTGACGATCCTGTCCACGCTGCCTTCTGCCGGGGTCGGTGCGTTGCTCGCGTTGATGATCACGGGCAACGACCTGGGGGTGATCGGGATCATCGGGATCATCCTGCTGATCGGCATCGTGAAGAAGAACGCGATCATGATGATCGACTTCGCTATCGATGCGGAGCGTACCCAGGGCAAGTCTGCGCGCGAAGCCATTCATCAGGCTGCCTTGCTGCGCTTCCGGCCCATCTTGATGACGACGCTGGCCGCCTTGTTTGCTGCCATTCCTTTGATGTTGAGTTTTGGGGAAGGCGCCGAGTTGCGCAGGCCTCTGGGCTTGGCGATCTTCGGCGGGCTGATCGTCAGCCAGTTGCTGACGCTGTTCACTACGCCTGTGATCTACCTGGCGTTTGACCGGCTGGGTGGGGGGAGCTCTCGACGGGTCGTGATCGAGGAGGAGGCGGTTTGATGCTGTCTGACTCCTGGTGCCTGGTTTGCTATCCGGGGCCGAGACCTGGCCTGCGCCCCGAGCAGGGGGCACAGCGATGAATCTCTCGCTGCCCTTCGTCCGCCGCCCCATAGGCACAGTCCTGCTGACCATCGGCGTCGCCCTCGCAGGCATCGCCGCGTTCTTCGTCCTCCCCGTCTCACCACTACCCCAGGTCGACTACCCGGTCATCTCGGTAAGAGCATCCATCCCGGGAGCAAGCCCCGAGACGATGGCAACCAGCGTGGCAACCCCGCTGGAGCGCCACCTGGGCACCATCGCTGGCGTCAACGAAATGACGTCCACCAGCTCGGTAGGCTCCTCAAGAGTCACCCTGCAGTTCGACCTGAGCCGCAACATCGACGGCGCGGCCCGCGAAGTGCAGGCCGCCATCAACGCCAGCCGCGTGGACCTTCCCGCCACGCTGCGCAGCAACCCGACCTACCGCAAGGCCAACCCGGCGGCCTCGCCGGTCATCATCCTGGCCCTCACGTCCAAGACCAAGACCCCGGGCCAGATCTACGACGCCGTCTCGAACATCGTGAGCCAGCGACTGTCGCAGGTGGACGGGGTGGGCGACGTGGAGATCGGCGGCGGCTCGCTTCCCGCGGTGCGCGTGGAACTGCTGCCTTTCGCGCTCAACCGCTACGGCATCAGCACCGAGGACGTGCGTGCCGCCATCCAGGCCTCCAACGCCAACCGCCCCAAGGGTATCGTGCAGGGCGAAGGCCGCAAGCTCCAGATCTACACGCAGACGCCGGCCCTGCGCGCCAGCGACTACGCCTCGATGGTGGTGGCCTGGCGAAACGGCGCGGCGGTGCGGCTGCAGGACGTGGCGGAGGTGCTCGACGGCGTGGAAGACACGCGCACGCTGGGCCTCTTCAATGGCCAGCCGGCGATCGTCATCCTCATCACGCGGCAGCCCTCGGCCAACATCATCGAAACCGTCGACAGCGTGCGCGCGCTGCTGCCCGAACTGCAGGCGCAACTGCCGCCCGACGTCACGCTGCAGGTCGCGTCGGACAGCACCAACTCCATCCGCGCCTCGTTGCGCGAGGTCGAGTTCACGCTGATCGCCGCGGTGCTGCTCGTGGTGCTGGTGGTCAGCCTGTTCCTGCGCAGCGTTCGCGCCACCATCGTGCCGGCGGTGGCCACGGTGGCGGCCCTGCTCGGCACCTTCGGGGTGATGTACCTGCTGGGCTTCAGCCTCAACAACCTGAGCCTGATGGCGCTCACGGTGGCGACGGGCTTCGTGGTGGACGACGCCATCGTCGTGCTCGAGAACACCAGCCGGCACATCGAGTCGGGCATGACGCGCATGAAGGCGGCGCTGCTGGGCGCGAAGGAAGTGGGCTTCACCGTGCTGTCGATCAGCGTGTCGCTGGTGGCGGTGTTCATTCCGCTGCTGTTCATGGGCGGGCAGGTGGGGCGGCTGTTCCGCGAGTTCGCGATCACGCTGTCGGCGGCGGTGATGATCTCGCTGGTCATCTCGCTCACCACCACGCCGATGATGTGCGCATGGCTCCTGAAGCCCGGCGGCGAGCACGACAAGAACAAGCCGCAGGGACGCCTCGGCCGCATGGCGGCGCGCAGCTACGACTGGGTGCTCAAGCGCTACGAGAACAGCCTCGACTGGGCGCTCGACAGCAAGGCGCTCGTCATGCTCATTCTGGTGGCAGTAGTCGGGCTCAACGTCTACCTGTTCAGCGCCGCGCCCAAGGGTTTCTTTCCGCAGCAGGACAGCGGCCAGCTCAATGGCGGGCTGCGCGCCGACCAGAGCATTTCGTCGCAGGCGCTGGCCGACAAGCTGCGGCAAGTGATCGATATCGTCCGCAAGGACCCCGCGGTTGACACGGTGATCGGCTTCACCGGCGGATCGCGTGCGGGTGGCGGCTTCATGTTCGTCAACCTGAAGCCGGCCAACCAGCGCACGGAAAGCGGCCTGGCCGTGATCGCGCGGCTGCGGCCGCAGCTCAACGAGGTGACCGGCCTGCGCGTTTTCCTCGGCCCCGTGCAGGACGTGCGCTCGGGCGGCCGCGCCAGCAATTCCACCTACCAGTACTCGCTCAAGAGCGACAGCCTGGCCGACCTGCGCACCTGGGCCGTCAAGCTGTCCGACGAACTGAAGCTGCAGCCGGTGCTGACCGACATCGACACCGACCAGGACCAGAACGGCGTGGAGACGGTGGCCAAGGTCGACCCGGACAGCGCGCGCCGGCTCGGCCTGACTTCCACCGCCATCGACAACGCGCTCTACAACGCCTTCGGCCAGCGGCAGGTGGCAACCATCTACACCGAGCTCAACCAGTACCACGTGGTGATGGAGTGGGCGCCGCGCTACACGCGCAGCCCCAATTCGCTGAGCGATGTGTACGTGCCGGCGACCAAGACCTCGGTGATCGGCGGGCAGACGGTGACCACGCAGGTGGCGGCGGCGACGGGTACCACGTCGTCCTCCGGCAGTTCGGCGGCATCGGCCACGGCCGCGAGCGCGACGGTGCCGGTCTCGGCCAACGCGGGCCTGCGCGGCGCGTCGACCGGCAACGTGCTCAGCAACACGCCCACCGCCCTGGTGCCGCTGTCGGCGGTGGCGAAGTTCGAGGAGCAATCCGTCGCAACCTCGGTAAGCCATGAAGACGGCGAGTTGGCGACCACGATCTCGTTCAACCTTGCCGAGGGCGCGAACCTCGGCGACGCGCGCGAGGCCATCGCCAAGGCCGAGGCCAACATCGCCATGCCCACCAACGTGCGCGGCGCGTTCGCCGGCACGGCAGCCAGTGCGCAGCAGTCGCAGGGGCAGCAGTTGATGCTGATCCTGGCGGCGCTGGTCGTGATCTACATCGTGCTGGGCATCCTCTATGAAAGCCTGGTGCATCCGATCACCGTGCTGTCGACGCTGCCGTCGGCCGGCGTGGGCGCGGTGCTGGCGCTGCTGATGTTCCGCATGGAGTTCTCGATCATTGCGCTGATCGGCGTGTTCCTGCTGATCGGCATCGTGAAGAAGAACGCCATCCTGATCATCGACTTTGCGCTGGAGGCGGAGCGCTCGCGCGGGCTCACGCCGCTCGAGGCGGTCCGCGAGGCCTGCCTGCTGCGCTTCCGACCGATCCTGATGACCACGCTGGCAGCCGCGTTGGGCGCGCTGCCGCTGGCCATCGGCTTCGGGGAGGGCGCCGAGCTGCGCCGGCCGCTGGGCGTGGCCATCATCGGCGGGCTGATCGCGAGCCAGCTGTTGACCCTGTTGACGACGCCAGTGGTCTACCTGTTGCTGGACAAGCTGCGCCGCCGAAGCAAACATGAACACGAATTGAGCCGTGCCACGCCCGTCTGAGAACAACACCGCCATGAACGCACTGCTTTCCACTTCGCGCTTTTCGCTCTCGGCGCTCGCGCTCGCCGCGGCCCTCGCCGGCTGCGCCGTCGGCCCGCGCTACGTGCAGCCCACCACCGCCGCGTCCATCGACTGGAAAGAGCAGAAAACCGCCGAAGGCTGGCTGCCCGCCGCGCCGGCCGATGCGCTCGACCGCGGCGAGTGGTGGAAGCTGTTCGCTGACCCCGCGCTCGACGAACTGGCTGGCCGCGTGCAGGTGTCGAACCAGAACATCGCCGCGGCGGTGGCCAACTACACGCAGGCCCAGGCGCTGGTGCGCGGCGAGCGGGCGGCACTGTTCCCGTCGGTGTCGCTCGACGGTTCGGGCAAGCGCTCCGGCACGGTGGGTGGCAGCAGCACGTCGAGCCCGGCGAACACTTTCTCGGTCACGCTCGGCGCGAGCTGGACGCCCGATGTGTGGGGCCGCCTGCGCGAAGCCGTGAGCAGCGCGCAGGCCAACGCGCAGGCGAGCGAGGCCGATCTTGCGGCCGCGCGGCTCTCGGCCATTGGCAGCCTCGCGACCAACTATTTTTCCCTGCGCGAGGCCGATGCCGAGATCGTGCTGCTCGACGAGACCATCCAGGGCTATCAGCGCGCCTTCGAGATCACGAGCAACCGCTATGCGGCCGGCATCGCCGCGCAGACCGATGTGCTGCAGGCGCAGACGCAGCTCGTCAATGCCAAGGCCGAGCGCGTGGGCCTGCAGCGCACGCGCTCCACCTACGAGCACGCCATTGCAATGCTGCTGGGCGTGGCGCCCGCCGACTTCAGCCTGCCGGCCGCGCAATGGACGCCCATGGTGCCCGGCGTGCCGCTCGGCGTGCCTTCCACGCTGCTGCAGCGCCGGCCCGACATCGCGGCGGCCGAGCGCTCGGTGGCGGCGGCCAATGCGCAGATCGGCATTGCGCGCGCGGCGTACTTCCCGAACATCGGCCTCACGGCCTCGGTGGGCAGCAACGCAAGCCGCGTGAAGGATCTGTTCGGTTCGGCCAACACACTGTGGGGGCTCGGGCTGTCGGTGGCACAGGTGATATTCGACGCGGGCGCGATTGCGGCCAATGTCGATTCCGCCAAGGCCGGCTACGAGTCCAGCGTGGCGCGCTACCGCCAGACAGTGCTCACCGCCTTCCAGGCCGTGGAAGACCAGCTCACCGCCAGCGCAACGCTCGCGCAGCAAGAGGGCCTGCGCCGCGAGGCATCCGCGGCGGCCGACAAGACCGAGCAGCAGCTGCTCAACCGCTACCGCGCCGCACAGGTGAGCTACACCGACGTGGTCACGGCACAGGCTGCCGCGCTCAGCGCGCGGCGCACGCTGGTGCAACTGCAGGTCAATCGCCAGAACACTGCCGTCGCGCTGATCCAGGCGATGGGTGGCGGATGGCAGGCCGGGTGGATGGAGGGCAACGCCAAGGCGGATGCGGCAGCACCGCACCCCGCCGCTTCCCGCACGCAGTAGAGCGGCGATGCCGGGGATGGGCGCGAGGCCCATCCGCAAGCCCGCGGGTCAGCGCAGGCGCTTCGCCGGGCCTGATTGCAATGTCACGACGTCCGGGCGGTCAATGCGCCGTACGGTCGATGGTGTGGCCCAGGTAGTCCTTGTCGGTCACCAGCACCCACAGCGCCAGCACCAGGATCACCGCGGCCACGAGCACCGCGTTGACCATGGCCATCTCGATGCCGCGGAAACCGAGCACCCAGGGCGAAACCGCGAGCCAGGCTGCCAGGCCCACCTCGGTCCATTCTTCCCACTGCCGGGGCACGAAGGTCGCACCGAGCGCCACCGCGCCGAGCAGGATGCCGGTCGCAACCATCGTCCACATGGCGGCCGTCGTGCCCGAAAAGCCCAGAACCCAGGGCGAGACGATCAGCCAGGCGCCGGCGACGGCGTTGACAGGGTCTTGCCAATGCTTCACTTGCTTCATGGTCATTACCTCCTGTCGCGACAAGGCGCCGCGACAACGGTTGGATACACCATCGCGGGCAGGGTTCCGCTGGAGGAAGCTAGCTGCCCCGCGCCGCCGGGGCCGTGAGGTAAGCCCCCGATTCGAACAGTTGCGCCTCCGCCTGGTCGATGCGCCGGATCACGGGCTTGCCGGCGCGGCTGGCCAGCAGCTCGACCAGCGCTTCCGTTACCGCCACCCCGGCCGCGACCGAGGGGAAGAACGAGGGGCTGTTGATCGTGAAGAGCAGGGTTTCGTCCGCCAGCAGCGACAGCGGCGAGGCCGCGCTGTCGGTGATGGCAACGATGCGGCAGCCCGCCGCCCGGGCCGCCTGCGCCACCTGCAGCGCCTCGCGCGAGTAGGGCGCAAAGCTCGCCACCACCAGCGCGTCGCCCTTGGCGAAAGCGCGCTGCTGCATCTCCAGCGAGCCGCCCTGGCCGTCGACCAGGTGCACGCTGGCGCGGAAGAGCCGGTACACGTAGACGAATGAAAAGGCGATCGGAAAGCACGCCCTGAAACCCGCGGCGTGCACGGCCGGCGCCTTCTCGATCAGCACGCAGGCCTTCTGCAGCGCCTGCTCGCTTTGCTGGTGGGTGGCCTCGAGGTTGCGGCGCTGCACCTCGAACATTTCGCCCGTCAGCGTCTGATCTTTCGCGCGGCCGACGAGCTGCTTGGCGCGCCCGCCGTAGGTTTCGGAGCCCAGGCCCATGTCGGCGGCAAATGCTTCCTTGAGCTGCGGCCAGCCTCCGAACCCCAGATGCTGGGCGAACCGCACGAGCGTGGCGGGCGTGCTCTGCGAACGCGTGCCGACGTTGCGCATCGAGCCCGTGACCACCTCGTTCGGATGGTCGAGCACGTAGCGCGCCACCTGCTGCAGTGCGGGGCTCAGTTCGTTGAAACGCTGGCGGATCTGCTCTCTGGTGTTCATTGGATGACCTCCGTGCTTCGCACTGCGGTGCGCGCTTGCTTGGGACGGCCCGGCGGCGGCGCTCATGGCTCCGTCTCTCTTCGGCTGCGGTTGGAACAAATGTACCGGAGGTGGAAGACGGGAACAGTTGACGAAACAAATGTTCCAAACAATAATCCGGGCGAAACGTTGGTTCCAAGCATCCGAAACACCATGACGCACGTCTTCCACCGCCACCTTCGCCAGACCCCGCCCGTAGCCGCCGGCTCCCACGGCATGTTCATCCGTGACGCCGAAGGCCGCGAATACCTCGACGCCTCGGGCGGCGCCGCGGTGTCGTCGCTGGGCCATGCGCACCCCGAGGTGCTGGCCGCCATGCACGCCCAGCTCGACAAGCTGGCCTATGCGCACACCAGCTTCTTCACGAGCGAGGTGGCCGAACAGCTGGCCGACGAGATGATCGGCTCCGCTCCCGAAGGCATGAGCCACGTTTACCTGGTGAGCGGTGGTTCGGAGGCGGTGGAGTCGGCGCTGAAGATGGCGCGGCAGTACTTCGTCGAAATTGGCCAGCCGCAGCGCACGCACTTCATCGCGCGCCGCCAGAGCTATCACGGCAATACGCTCGGCGCGCTGGCGGTGGGCGGCAACGCGTGGCGGCGCGAGCCCTTCGCGCCGATTCTCGTGCCGGCCACGCATGTGGCGCCGTGCTATCCGTACCGCGAGCAGCGCGCCGACGAAAGCGCCGAACAGTACGGCCTGCGCCTCGCTGCCGAACTCGAGGCGGCCATCCTCGCGCAGGGTGCCGATCGGGTGATCGCCTTCGTGGCCGAGACCGTCGGCGGTGCCACGGCCGGCGTGCTCACGCCCGTGCCGGGCTACTTCAAGGCGGTGCGCGCGGTGTGCGACAAGTACGGCGTGCTGCTGATCCTCGACGAGGTGATGTGCGGCATGGGCCGCACCGGCTCGCTGCACGCCTGCGAGCAGGAGGGCGTGGTGCCCGACCTGATGACCGTCGCCAAGGGCTTGGGCGGCGGCTACCAGCCCATCGGCGCGGTGCTGGCGCAGCGCAGCATCGTCGATGCCATGTCGAAGGGCAGCGGCTTCTTCCAGCACGGCCACACCTACCTCGGCCATCCGATGGCCTGTGCCGCCGCGCTCGCGGTGCAGCGGGTGATCCGGCGCGACGGGCTGGTGGCCAAGGTGCGCGAAGGCGGCATTGCGTTCGGCGCGATGCTGGCCGAGGCGCTGGGCGCGCACCCGCACGTGGGCGACATCCGTGGCCGCGGCTTCTTCTGGGGCATCGAGTTGGTGGCCGATCGTGCGAGCAAGGCGCCGTTCGATCCGGCGCTGAAGCTCAACGCCACCGTCAAGAAGGACGCTATGGCGCGTGGCCTGCTGTGCTACCCCTTCGGCGGCACGGTCGATGGCCGGCAGGGCGACCACGTGCTGCTGGCACCGCCCTTCATCGCCACGCGGCAGGACCTGCAGGAGATCACCGCGCGGCTCGCGGCCTCCATCGACGCTGTCACGCGCGCCGCTGCGGCAGCTGCGCGCTGAGCACCACTTTTTCAGTTCTCTTTTCCTTCAACCGTCCTTCCGAGGAGCGTTCCATGCCCAAGCTTCGTCTGCCGTTTCCCTTCGGTGCCACCGCGCTCGCGATGCTCTTCGCGGCCCTCATGCCGCTCACGGCCGCACAGGCCCAGGACAACGACACGCTTGCCAAGATCAAGGCCAGCGGCGCCATCACCTTCGGCTACCGGGAGTCGTCGTTCGGCTTCTCGTACCTCGACGGCAACCTCAAGCCCGTGGGCTACAGCATCGAGATCTGCAACCGCATCGTCGAGGCGGTGAAGGCCGAGCTGAAGCTGCCCGCCATCGAGATCAAGTACCAGGCTGTCACCTCCGCCAACCGCATGCCGCTGGTGCAGAACGGCACGGTCGACATCGAGTGCGGCTCCACCACCAACCTGGTCGAGCGCCAGAAGCAGGTGGCGTTCTCGCCGGACATCTTCCGCTACAACGTGCGCATGCTGGTGAAGGCCGATTCGGGCATCAAGGGCATCGCCGACCTGCAGGGCAAGACCGTGGCCACCACCACCGGCACCACCTCGTTCCGCCTGCTGCGCGAGGCCGACCGGGGCCGCAGCCTCGACGTGACCAACCTCGCGGGCAAGGACCACAGCGACTCCTTCCTGCTGGTGGAAAGCGGCCGCGCCCAGGCCTTCGTGCTCGACGACATCCTGCTGGCCGGGCGGATCGCGAATGCGCGCAACCCGAAGGACTTCCTCATCACCGGCGAGAGCCTTCGCACCGAGAACCAGTCGCTGATGTTCCGCAAGGACGACCCGGCCTTCAAGGCGCTGGTCGACCGCGTGGTGTCGGGCATGATGAAGTCGGGCGAGATGGAAAAGCTCTATGCCAAGTGGTTCATGTCGCCCATCCCGCCGAAGGGCATCAACATCAACTACCCGCTCAACGCCGAGACGAAGGACGCCTTCGCGAACCCCTCGTCGAAAGGCATCTGAACCCCCGTGACCCCATGACTCGCATTGCCCTGATCCACGCCCTGTCGCATTCGGTCGCGCCCATCAACGACGCCTTCGCGCGCGACTGGCCCGAGGCTCGGCGCATGAACCTGCTCGACGACAGCCTGTCGGCCGACCTCGCGCGCAACGGCAGCAAGGGGCTCGACGGCGCCATGCACGAGCGCTTCCAGCGGCTCGCGCAGTACGCGGTCGACACGGGCGCGCAGGGCATTCTCTTCACCTGCTCGGCCTTCGGGCCGTGCATCGAGGCGGTGGCGCGGCGCCATGCGGGCATTCCGGTGCTCAAGCCCAACGAGGCCATGATCGACGAGGTGGCGCAAGGGCAGGGGCGGCTCGGGCTGATCGCCACCTTCGCGCCGACGCTGGCCTCCATGCCGCCCGAGTTTCCGCGGGGTACGGCAATCGAACCCGCGCTGGCCGAAGGCGCGCTCGACGCATTGAATGCCGGCGACACGCAGCAGCACGACGCCCTGATCGCCGCGCAGGCCGTGGCCCTGAGCAAGCGCGGCTGCACGCGCATTGCCTTGGCCCAGTTCAGCATGGCGCAGGCGCGCGCCGCCTGCGAAACGGCCAGCGGCCTGCCGGTGCTGACTACGGTCGACAGCGCAGTGCGCGCACTGCGCCGGCGCATCGGGCCCGGGTCAGCGTGAGCGCGAGCCTTCGATGACCGAGAACAGCACCGTCATCGCGATCTGCGCCGCGTCGCTGCGCCCCAGGTAGCGGGGGATGCCGGTTTCGCGGTCGGTTGCGTCCAGGCCTTGCGACAGCCGCCGGTAGATGTCCGCCGAGGGCATGCACGCCGAGGTGCCCAACGCATCGCAATAGGTGTCGATGAGCACGCCCGCGAGCTGCTCGCTCTGCGCGTTCGACAGCTTCATCGGGGTGCCCGCGAACACGGCGGCGATGCAGTGCATCAGGTAGGCCTGCGTTTCGAGCGAGAACGACTGCTGCCGCACGTAGCACTCGACGGCTGCCCAGAACAGCGGCTCGGAGGTGCGGCGCCAGCTTTCCAGCACCTTGCGCGCCTTGGCCACCAGGTCGGCGTGCGCATCGCCGGGCTCGGTGGGGCGCAGCGCCAGGCCCTGCAGCGTGAGCGCGGCCTCGGGGCCGGCCGCACCGAGGATGAAGCTCCAGAACTTCCAGCGGGCGTACCACTTCTTGTCGCGCGCCGGGTCCAGCGTTTCGAGCAGCCGGAAATCGATGCTCTGCATGGCGTCGACCTGCTGTTCGGCCATGTTGCCGCCGCCGAGGTCCAGCACCGGCATGCCCGATTGCATGCGGTCGGCCGCGATATGGCCCTGCGCCACGATGCCGACACTCGTGCCCGAGCGGTCGATGTCGAGCAGCCGCTGCATCAGCTGCTGCAGCTCGCTGGCCGATGCGCCGGTGGCCTCGGCCACCCGCCGCATCGAGGCGCGCTGCTCGCGCTCGAGATCCTGCGCGTTCTTCCGGCGGTCTTCGCCGTGGTCGTCGGCGGTCGAGGCGTGTTCTTCGAGCCCATTGTTGGGCGTGAACGTTCGCATTGGTCAAGGCTCCTTCGGGCGCCACACATGCCCGAACATGACCGACTGTGTGCCAACGCACCGGGTCTGAACATCACCCGAACAGGGGAGCCTGAATGGCGCCTGACTGCTCCCTCGCGATAATGGCCGCTCTTCAAAGGAGTGCGCGTGGACATTGTTTTGCTGGTCAAGGCCGCCGTGATGGGCATCGTCGAAGGGCTGACCGAATTCCTGCCGATCTCGTCGACCGGCCACCTGATTCTTGCGGGCTCGCTGCTCGGTTTCGACGACGACAAGGCCAAGGTCTTCGACATCGCCATCCAGACCGGCGCGATCTTCGCGGTGATCCTGGTCTACTGGCACAAGATCAAGTCGACCGTCGTCGCGCTGCCCCGGCAGCCGAAGGCGCAGCGCCTGGCGCTGAACATCTTCATCGGCTTCCTGCCCGCGGTGGTGCTGGGCCTGCTGTTCGGCAAGGCCATCAAGGCGCACCTGTTCATCCCGACCGTGGTGGCGAGCACCTTCATCATCGGCGGCTTCATCATCCTCTGGGCCGAGAAGCGGCCGCCGGGTTCGGTGCGCGTGGAGCATGTCGACGACATGTCGCCCTGGGACGCACTCAAGGTCGGCCTGGTGCAATGCTTCGCGATGATCCCCGGCACCAGCCGCAGCGGCTCGACCATCATCGGCGGCATGCTGCTGGGGCTGTCGCGGCAGGCGGCGACCGATTTCTCGTTCTTCCTGGCCATTCCCACGCTGATCGGCGCCGGCGTGTACAGCCTCTACAAGGAGCGCGCGCTGCTGTCGGTGGCCGACCTCCCGCTGTTCGCGGTGGGGCTGGTGTTCTCGTTCATCAGCGCATGGTTGTGCGTGCGCTGGCTGCTGAAGTACATCAGCACCCACAACTTCATTCCGTTCGCCTGGTACCGCATCGCCTTCGGCATCGTGGTGCTGGCCACCGCGTGGAGCGGAGCGGTGGTCTGGGCGGAGTAACTTTGCGCGGCGCTCAGCTTGCCTTTGCCGCCAGCGGCACCTGAAGCGTCAGCCGCGTCTCGCCCGGGCGCGACTGCAGCCGCAGTTCGGCCCCGAGGCGCCGCGCCCGGGCGCGCAGGCTGCGCAGTCCGGCACCCGCGCCCTTGTCGGCGCCATCGACCACGAAGCCGCGGCCGTCGTCGCGCACGCTGAGCTGCAGACCCGCGCCGGTGCGGGTCACGGCCACGTCCACGTGCCGGCCTGCGCTGTGCTTGAGCGCGTTCGTCAGCGCTTCCTGCAGGAAGCGCAGCAGGTCGAGGCTCTGTGACGGCGGCAGCTCGAGCGTCTCGATGTTCGATACCTGCCAGCGGCAGTCGATGCCGTTCGCGTCGAGCAGCTGCGAGGTGCGATGGCGCAAGGGCGCGAGCAGCTCGCCGAATGCACGCGCCCCGTCGTGCTGGCCCGCGGCCTCGATGATCAGCCGCAGGTCGTCGCGCAGGCTCTTGAGCATCGCGAGCAGTGCGGGCGCGGAAAGCTCTTCGGGCCTGCGTTCCAGCGTCGCGATGCTGCCGACCAGCATGCCGCCCAGCCCGTCGTGCAGGTCGCTCGCGAGGTTCACCCGCTCGCCGATGCGCGCATGCGCCAGCTCCAGTGCATGCTGCTGCGCGAGCGTGGCGGCCAGTTCGGCCTTGGCGGTGTTCACCTCTTCGATGAGCTCGGTGTTGAAGTTCTCGATGCGCTTCAGGCTGCTCACGAAGCGCCCGGCCTGCGTCAGCGCCATGCCCAGCAGCAGCACGTACGACGACATGGTCGTGTAGTAGATGTTGCTGTGGATCACCTGCATGAACACCAGCAGGTCGTGCATTGCCGTTGCCGCCGACACGGCCATGAAGGGCGCGAGCGAACGCATCGGGCTCGCGCGGTGCCGCAGGGCGTGCACGATCGATGCGCTGTTCACCGCAATGACCGTGAGGCCACCCACCAGCGTCCAGATGGCGCGGTGAACCGGCAGGTCCAGGCCGCTCGCCAGCCACAGGTCGAGCACGCCGGCCAGCGCGACCAACAGTGCCGCCGCTTCAAGGCGCGGCATGCGCGATGCGCAGAAGCGCAGCGCAAAGACGATGTAGGACACGCCGAAAACCAGAAGCAGCGAAGTGTTGAGCGCCTGCCACCCGTGGTTGGAGGCAAACGGCCAGGGACTGGTGGCGATCTGGTTGTAGCCGAACAGCAGCCACAGCACCGACATCAGCGCGAACCATCCGTAGGCCGCCTCGCGCCGCCGCAGCAGCCACAGCGCGGCGAAGAACCCTGAGACCGCCGCGCTGACCGCGAGGCCCAGCACCTGCAGGTCGCGGCGCACGAACCGCTCCCGCTCGTAGGTCGCCTGCACGGCGGCGGGCCTGCCGAGACTGACCGGGCCCAGGCCGGCCTGGTAGGCAGACAGGCCCGAGACGCGGACCGTCAGCATGTTGGTGGCGCCCGGCTTCAGCAGCGGCGGCGCCAGCAGCCAGTAGCGCGGCATGTTCCAGGCGCGGGTCAGCGGTTCGACCAGGTTCTGGTCGCGCGAAATCGGCGTGCCGTTGAGCGAAACCTCGCCGGCCATGTTGAGGTAGTGCAGCAGCAGGCCCGTTTCGTTGGTCTGCGCGGGCTGGTCCCAGGTCAGCCGGTACCAGACCACGCCGTCGAAGCCGGGCCAGCGTTCGGCCCAGCTGTCGGGCAGCGTGACGCGCGTCCATCCGTCGGTCGGCGGGCTGGTCTCGTTCCAGCCCGTGCCTCGCACCGCTTCGACGCGGAGGTCGGGAGGTGGGGGCTGCTGCGCGAGCGTCCTCGCAGGGATGGAAACAAGGAGGAAGAAAAGAAGGGCGCCCATCAACGCGGCAAGCAATGCCTGTGCGGGCGATGCGGGCTGCCGGCTCCTCATCCGATCCAGATCCTTCATTTACCAGTTCTCGGGGATGGCCTCGATGAAAACGAAAAGACACACTTTGCCATGTTTTGTCTTGGTTGTTCATGGAGGGAGAAGTCGATGTCCATCCGGATCCACGCGCAGCTGCTGGCGATTGCCTTGTCTTTCGCGGGAAGCGCACATGCCGCCGGCTATGCCGCCGGTGGCGCGGGCAACGCAGGCCCCGCCCAACCCGGCTGGTCGTCGAGCGCCGGCGGCGCCGCGGCTACGGTCTCAGGAGACGGTTCCACTGCGATCGGCGCGGGTGGCGATGGCAGCAACGGAACTGCTGGCGGAATAGGTGGAACGGGCGGCGTTGGCGCCAGTGCGACCGCGAATGGTTCGACGGCCATCGGGGGCGGTGGAACCGCGGGGCAAGGTATCGCGGGCGGCACGGGCGGGGCAGGGGGAAGCGGCGCGCAGGCCACGTCTTCCGGCGCCATTGCCGTCGGCGCTGGCGGCGCCGGCGTTGACGGTTGCTGCGGCTTCCCCGGCCGCGCCGGCGGCAGCGGCGCGCAGGCCACGGGCAACTCGGCGGTCGCCATCGGGAGCGCCTCTGGCACCAGCCAAGGCGCAGTGGCGTCCGGCAATGGCAGCACGGCGATCGGCGGCGCGAACGGTGGCGCTTCGGGCGCGGCGGCGCTTGCGACAGGCGGTGTGGCGATCGGCTCGGGCAGTCGGGTCGAAAGCGGTGCGAGCGGCAGCGTGGCCATTGGCGCGAACTCCGTTGCCACGGCGGCCAATACGGTCTCCTTCGGGTCCACCGGCCAAACGCGCGGCCTGGTCAACGTCAGTGCGGGATCGGTGACCGCCACGAGCACCGACGCGGTCAACGGCGGCCAGCTGTACTCGGTGCGAGAGACCGCCGACACCGCCCTGGCAACCGCCAGCGGCGCAACGGCCATGGCTGGGCTTGCCCTGGCCGCAGCGACGGTGGCCGAGGGCACGGCGAACACCGCGCTTGCCAATGCAGGCACGGCACAGGCCATGGCGAACGGAGCCCAGACAGCGGCTGTTGCTGCCCAAGGAACGGCGAACACCGCGCTCGCCAACGCGAGCACGGCCCAGACCACGGCCAACGGAGCCCAGGCTGCGGCAGCAGCGGCCCAGGGCACGGCGAATACTGCCTTGGGCGTGGCGAACAACTCGGTCCAGTACGGTCCGGGTGGCGCGACCGTCAGCCTGAATGCCAACGGCGGCGCGGGAACCACGCTCAGCAACGTTCGCGCCGGCACGGCCATGACGGATGCCGCCAACGTCGGGCAGGTCCAGCAGGCCGAGCAAGGCGCCGTGGCGACCTCCAACAGCTTCACGGTGCAGCAGGTGGCCGCATTGCAGAGCGTCATGAATCAGGCCTTCGCCAACGGCCTGTGCAGCTTCAGCGGAGGCAGCGTGACCTGCGGCACGGGCAGCAAGGCCACCGGTGCGGGCGCCACGGCGATGGGCACCAATGCCACGGCCAACGGGGACAGCACCACCGCCGTCGGCAGCGGCGCCGAGGCCCGCCATGCCGGCTCGGTCGCCATCGGTGCAGGCGCCAGGGCGCTGGCCGATCCCACCACCGCCGTAGGCAACAACGCGGTGGCCACCGGCAACAACGCCGTGGCGGTCGGGGCCAACACGCTGGCTTCGGGCAGCAATGCGGTCGCGCTGGGCCAGGGCTCGGTGGCCGATCGCGACAACACCGTGTCGGTGGGCAACGCGGCCACCGGGCAGTTGCGCGGCATTGCGAATGTTGCGCCCGGCGTGCTAGGCACCGACGCCGTCAACGTCAACCAGATGCAGCAGGCGGTGAGCAGCGCGACCAGCCAGGCGAATGCCTTTGCCGCAAAGGGCATTGCAGCGGCGCTCGCCATGCCCTCCATGCCGACGCTTGCGGCAGGCAGGAAGTGGATGGGGGCCGCCGCGGGCAACTACGCCGGCGCATCCGCCATCGGCTTCGCTTTCGGCTACCAGGTCAACGACAACCTGAACCTGGGGCTGGGTGTGTCCACGGCCACCAGCAGCGGCAGCAGCAACCGAATTGCCGCCCGCGTTCAGGCGGGCTATGCATGGTGAAGGGCAGGGAAGAAGGCCGGCGCGGGTCAGGTCAGCGCAGCAAGCCGTGCCGCCGGCCCTCGAAGACGGCTTCGGTGCGCGAGCTGACGGCCAGCTTGCGGTAGATGTTCTTGGTGTGGCATTCCACGGTCAGCCTGGAGATCGACAGTGATTCGGCCATGTCGCGGTTGCTCAGGCCTTGCGAGACGAGCTCCAGTATCTTGCGCTCCCGGGGCGTGAGCGCGGCCGGTGCTTTGCCGGAGGCCTGCACCGCCGCTTCGGCCGGCGGCGGCTGGTGTGTCGCCAGCCAGGCGAGGATGTGGCGGGCGATGCTCGGGTCGATGGGCGCGCCGCCCTGTTCGATGCTGCGCAGCGCGATGCCCAGCTCGATGTCGTCACGCTCCTTGAGCAGGTAGCCGATGGCGCCTGCGCGCAGGGCTGCGAAGATGATTTCCTCCGTGCGCCAGGCCGAGATCACCACCGCCGGAACGCCCGGGTGGTGCGCCTGCAGCCAGCCGATGAGCTCGACCCCGCTGCCGTCGGGCAGGCCGATGTCCACCAGCACCACGCCGTAGCCCTGTTTGTCGAGCAGTTGCCGGGCGCCGGCGACGCTGTCGGTCACCGAAATGCGGTTCTCGTCGCAGCCGAGGGTGGACAGCACGTAGCGCAGACGCTCCTGCATGGCCGGCTCGTCCTCGACGATCAGCGTGGGGCTCAGCGAAACGGGTTCGGCGTCTTCGGTCGGAAAGGGGGGCATGCGGCGGATTCTTCGGCCAGGCCGGCGAGCCGGGCGCAAGGTATTTGCTTATTTTTCCAGACTTGCTGCCAACTATTGTCGGGTAGGTCTGCACATGATCAGGTAAGTCGAATTCGTGACCGGCTCCAGGTGCTCCGCCTCGCCGCGGAAGCCCAGCCGCTCGTAGAAGGCCACGCTACGCGGCGTGAAGGTTTCCAGGAAGCAGGGCACGCCCGCCGCGTCGGCCTCGGCCAGCGTAGGCGCCAGCAGCTTTGCGCCCAGCCCGCGCCCCTGTGCATCGGGCGAGATGCCGAGGATCGACAGGTACCAGGCATGCGCCGGCGCCATGTCCGGCGAGCGCGCGGCCATGAAATCGACGATGCGGCGGTAGTTGCCGAGGCCCCGCGCGCCCAGCGCGCTGGCGAGGTAGTCGCTCTTCGCCGCCGACTCGGCCGCATCGATCGCATCGGCGCGAGGCAGCAGCCAGGCCGCCGCCCCGAGCCGGGCGTCTTCGGCGGCGAGGTAGCGGCCAGTGCGCGCGGCCTCGCCCAGCGAGTAGGCGAAGTAGTTGGCGAGCACCGCCTTGCGCTGCGGCATGTCGTGCTCGAAATCGACGGAGATCGCGAGATAGAACGGGTCGACGATCAGTGCGTCGGCCAGCGCGGGCGCTGACGGAAATTCAGGCTGCATGCGGAATCGGCGAGGTTCGGGAATGACCCGGGCGATTCTAGGGAGCCCGCCCTGACCACACCTTAGTCCAGCGTGACACCCCCGCTCAGGTTCAGCACAGCGCCCGTCATCGCGCCCGCACCTTCGGAGGCCGCGAACAGTGCGGCGGCCGCCATCTGGTCGAGCGAGGGCAGACGCTGCACCAGCAGGCCGGGCGGCTTGGCCGCGAGCATCTGTTCCACCGTGAGCCCCATGCTCTCGGCGGCCGGGCGGAACACCTCGCGGGCGTGCGAGCCTGCCGTCACCGCCTCGGGAATGGCGTGCGAGCGGATGCACACGGTGCGGATGTTGAAGGCCGCCAGCTCGCCCGCCATGTGGCGCGAAAGCGCCTCCACGCCCGCGCAGGCCACCGCGTGGCCCAGGTAGCCCGGCCCCGGCAGGCGCGAGGCCGGCGTGGACACCGAAAGAACCACGCCCCCGCCGCGCTTCGCCATGTGCGGCGCCACGGCTTTGGCCGTGAGAAAGCAGCCGCGGGTGTAGGCCTGCACGGGCAGGAAGAAGTCTTCCAGCGCCAGCGCCGACAGGGGTGTGCCCTGCACGTGCGTCACGCCGATGGCGTTGAGCGCGATGTCGATGCCGCCTGCGCTTTCGGCCACCTCGGCGGCGTGGCGGATCATGGCCTGCTCGTCGAGCGCATCGACCATGGCGGCCTCGGCGCGCCCGCCCTCGGCCTCGATGGCCCGCACCGCCGCATCGAGCCTGGCCCGGTTTCGCCCGGTGATGAACACCCTGGCGCCTTCACGTGCGAAGGCGCGGGCCACCGCGCCGCCGATGGCACCGCTGCCACCGTGAACCACCACGCACTTGTTGCTGAACGTCTGCGACATCGCTTCTCCTCGGATTGCCGCCCGCGACATGCGGGCGTTCCAACCAAGGACGCGGACCGGCGGCCCGATCCGACATCGCCGATCAGTTTTTTTCTCAGACCTGCGGAATGCGCGCCGCGATCACCCCCGGGTCGTACCAGGTGACCGGCCTGATCTCGAACACCCCGCCCTCGAAGGCCAGCCGGTGCGCGGCGTGGGTCGCTTCCTCGACCGACTCGCACTCCACGATGTAGATGCCCATGAGCTGTTCCTTCGTCTCGGCGAAGGGCCCGTCGGTGACCAGCGGGTGCATGTCGCCTGCCTGGCGCACGGTGGTCGCCACGTTCGGCATCAGCCGCAGCACGGTGCCGAGCCGGCCCTGCGAGTGCAGGTCTTCGCGCAGGTCGGTGTGGCGTTCGAGCATTTCCTCTTCGACGCCGGGCTCCCAGGCGGCCACCGCGGATTCGGAGCCGTAGATGAGGATGGAATAGAGCATGGTCTTCCTTTTCTTTCCGTGGTTCGTGGCGGGTGGGATGGATGGAGTCAGCCGGGCGAGCCCAGGCGGTCGAGCATCGTGCGGATGTGCGCGGCCTCCGCTGCCGTGCGGGCCATGCCGAGGGCGCGTGCGAAGGCGGCGCGGGCTTCGTCGGCGCGCTCCAGCTGCATCAGCAGCGCGCCGTGCAGGCCGTGGAAGTGGAAGTAGCCGTCGAGCGCGCCGGCCAGCGGTTCGGTCAGCGCCAGCGCGGTCTGCGGCCCGTGCAGCTTGTGCACCGCCACCGCGCGGTTCAGCGTGACGACGGGCGATGGCTGCAGGGTTTCGAGCGCGGCGTAGAGGCGGTCGATCTCGGCCCAGTCCGTGTCCCCGGCGTGCGCGGCCTGCGCGTGGGTGGCGGCGATGGCGGCCTGCAGCTGGTAGGGGCCGGGCCTGCGCTGCCGCAGCGCGCCTTCGACCAGTGCCAGCCCCTCGGCGATGAGCGCACGGTTCCAGCGTGCGCGGTCCTGATCTTCGAGCAGCACGACCATACCGCCGGCATCCAGCCGCGCATCGGCGCGCGCATGCTGCAGCAGGAGCAGGGCGGCCAGGCCCATCAGCTCGGGCTCGCCGGGGAACAGTTCGAGCAGCAGCCGCGCAAGGCGTATCGCCTCCTCGCAGAGCGCGGTGCGCACGTGCTCCTCGCCGCCGCTGGCCGAATAGCCTTCGTTGAAGAGCAGGTAGACGGTGGTGCACACGGCCGCCAGCCGCTCGTCGCGTTCGCGCCGGCCCGGCGTGTCGAAGGGAATGCCGGCCGAGGCCACGCGCTTCTTGGCGCGGGTGATGCGCTGCTCCATCGCGCTTTCGCCGACCAGGAAGGCGCGCGCGATCTCCCGCACCGACAGGCCCGAGACGATGCGCAATGCCAGCGCGATCTGCTGCGTCAGCGGCAGCTCGGGGTGGCAGCAGACGAAGAGCAGGCGCAGCACGTCGTCGCGGTAGTGCGCCTGGTCGAGCCGCTCGACCAGGGCGGCCTCGGTGTCGTCGAGGTCGGAAACGAGCGCGTCGTCCTCGGGGAGCGGCTCGTGCTGGCCGCGCCGGCGCACCTCGTCGAGCGCCGCGTTGCGCCCGACGAAGATCAGCCAGGCCAGCGGATCGCGCGGCGGGCCGCTCGCGGGCCAGTGCCGCAGGGCGCGCAGGCTGGCTTCCTGGAAAGCTTCCTCGGCCATGTCGAGCTCGCGGAAGTAGCGCAGCAGCGCGGCCACCGCGCGCGGGCGCGAGGCGGTCAACGTGGTGGCGATCCAGGCGGTGTCGTCGTCGGTCATGCGGCGCGCTTGCTTGTCCTTCGTTCCTGCTCACCCAAGGACGCACGAGTATGCGTCGCGCCGACACGCTCGGCAAAATCGGACGCACTTTCCTCGACGAACAAGAAATGGAGCACCGCGAAATGACGTTGGCAATGAGCTGGAGCGAATGGGCTGATCACGACGGAATCGGTTTGGCCGAACGCGTGCGCAAGGGCGACGTGACGGCGGCGGAACTGGCCGCGCAGGCCGCAGCCGGCATCGCGAAGGTCAACCCGCAGCTGGACGCAGTCGTCGAGGTTTTCGACGACGTGGTAGCCGACCCGCTGAAGGACGGCATGAACCCCGAAGGTGTGTTCGCGGGCCTGCCCTACCTGATGAAGGACCTGGGCCCCACGCTGAAGGGCCGGCTGCAGGAGTTCGGCTCGATGATGATGCAGGGCCATCGCCCGGCGGCCGACAGCTTCCTCACGCAGCAGCTGCGCAGGGCGGGGCTGAACATCGTGGGCCGCAGCACCACGCCGGAGTTCGGCGTGTGCAGTTCGGCGGAGAACGCCTTCCACGTCACGCGCAACCCCTGGGACCTCGAATACACCACCTGCGGCTCGTCGGCCGGCACGGCGGCGATCGTGGCCGCCGGCGTGCTGCCGCTGTCGCATGCCACCGACGGCGGTGGCTCCATCCGCATTCCGGCGGGCGTGAACGGCAACATCGGGCTGAAGGTGTCGCGCGGCGTGTTCTCACTGGCGCCGGGGCTGTCCGATCTTTCGGGGCTGGTGTCGATCCAGGGCTGCCACAGCCGCACCGTGCGCGACACGGCCGCCTTCGTCGACCACTGCCGCGGCGGCGCGCCCGGCGAGTTCATGCCCTTCTGGTCGCCGGCCGAGCCGTACAGCGAGCTCATCCGGCGCGACCCGGGCCGGCTGCGCATCGCGCTGTCGCATGAGTGGGGCGACTTCCGCGCCACGCCGCATTTCGTGGCCGAGCTGGAGCGTGTCGGCAAGTTCCTCGAGGGGCTGGGCCATCACGTGGAATGGGTGCTGCCGGCGGTCGACTTCAAGGCCGCCTTCGACGCCCAGACCACCTGCTACATCAGCAACTTCGCGCAGGTCATCGACGGCCACCTGCACCGGCTGGGGCTGGAGCGCCCGCCGGCCGAGCTGCTGGAGCCGATCAACATCAAGATCTGGGAAGCCGGGCTGCACACTTCGTACACCGAGCGAGCGAAGATGCAGGCGGTGTTCAACACCACTTCGCGCGCCTTCGGCGACTTCTTCCAGCGTTGGGACATCATCCTCACGCCCATCACCGCGCTGCCCACGCCGAAGGTGGGCACCAGCGAGTACCTCACGACCAGCACGAACCCATCGGTATACGACTGGTTCGCCAACCTCTGGCAGAACTTCGCCTACACGCCGCTGGCCAATCTGTGCGGCATGCCGGGCATCTCGCTGCCGATGGCCGCGCAAGACAACGGCCTGCCGCTGGGCATCCAGGCACAGGCTGCCCAGGCGAACGACGGGCTGCTGCTGCAGCTGGCGGCGCAGGTCGAGCGGGCGCTCGGGGGCCAATGGAATTCGGGCAGGCGGCCCGGGGCGCACGTTGCCGAAGAGTGACGGCGCGGCGGCCGCTCAGAGCAGGTTGCGCAGCGCCGCCTCGATGGCAGCGGCGGTGGCCAGCGGCTTTTCCATGGGAAACAGATGGCCGCCGTCGAGCATCGCGATGCGTCCCTTGGTGACTTGCTCGGTCATCGCCATGCCTACCTGCCTCATCTCCACCGACTGGCGCCCGCCGATGAAGGCCACCTTGCACTTGGGCGGGTGGCGGCGCAGCAGGGCACCGAGGTTATGGGGCAAGGTGTTGTAGATGGCCGTTTCCACGTTGCGGTCGAAACTCAGCTCGCGCGTGTTTTCCCCCTCGAAGGTGCCGTGGTCGATGTAGTCGTGCAGCACCTGCTCGTCCCACTTGGCAAAAGCCTTCTTGCTGCGGAAGTGCTCGAACACCGCCTCCCGGTGTGCCCAGCTGTTCCTGCGCCGGTGGCTGATGGCGCCGGGCGACACGCTCTTCATGAGGGGCGTGCGCTTGACCACATTGAGCGTGTTCGCGCGCCAGCCGCTGAGGATCGGCGAATCGAGCAGCACCACGCCGCAAGCGAGCTGCGGGTGCAGCGCCGCGCACATCAGGCTCAGGATTCCGCCAAGCGAATGGCCGACCAGGAACACCGGTCTGCCGGCGCGGCCGGCGTGCTGCTGCGCGAAGTCGGCCAGCTGCTGCACGAGGTGCGGCCAGTTGTCGGTGACGGGATACTTCGGGTCGTGCCCGAACTTCTCGATGGCGTCGACCTCGAAGCCGCGGTCGCGCAGGCTGTCGAGAACGACGCGGTAGGTGCTCGCGGGAAAACTGTTGCCGTGCGAGAAGACGACGGGAGGCATCACCACAGCCGCACCGGGCTTCAGATGAGTTTTTCGTCGGGCGTGGAGATCTTGCGCAGCGCGCTGTGCCGCGTGGCGGGCATCTTCAGAGGATGCTCGGTATGGCTGTCGTCCCACACCGGATCTTCGATGCTGTCGAACACCTCGCGCAGCTTCTGGCCCCAGCTGTTGTGCATCATGCGGTAGTAGGGGTTGTCGGCGTCGATGCAGATCACGCGGTCGGTCTCGAGCTTGTTGGCCTCGTACACCACGAGGTCGAGCGGCAGGCCGACCGACAGGTTCGACTTCATGGTCGAGTCCATCGACACCAGCGCGCACTTGGCGGCCTCGTCGAGTGGGGTCTCTGGCGTGAGCACGCGGTCGAGCACGGGCTTGCCGTATTTCGATTCGCCGACCTGGAAGTAGGGCGTCTCGGTGGTCGCTTCGATGAAGTTGCCCGCCGCGTAGACCAGGAACAGGCGCATGCCCTCGCCCTTGACCTGCCCGCCGAAGATGAAGGACACGTTGAAGTCCAGCCCCGCATGCTTGAGCGCTTCGGCGTCGCGGTCGTACACGTGGCGCACCGCCGAGCCCAGCACGCGCGCGGCATCGAACATGCTCTTGGCGTTCCAGATGGTGATCGGGTCGCCCTGCGTGCCGTCCTCGCGGGTTTCGCGCAGTTCCTCGATCTGGAGGATTTCGCGCACCGACTGCGAGATGCTCAGGTTGCCCGCCGACAGCAGCACCATGACGCGGTCGCCCGGCTGCTCGTAGACGATCATCTTGCGGAAGGTGCTGATGTGGTCCACGCCCGCGTTGGTGCGCGAGTCGGAGAGAAACACCAGGCCGGCGTTGAGTTTGATGCCTACGCAGTAAGTCATGAGTTCATCTTGCATGAACGGTGCCCGGTCATGCGGCGCCGAGTTCACGTTTATTCAGTTTTTGAAGGGCATACAAGGCGTCGAGCGCCTCGCGCGGGCTCATGGTGTCGGGGTCGAGCGCAGCCAGCGCGGATTCTACGGCGCTGGCCAGCGGCGTTTCGGCTACCGGGGGCGGAGCGAACAGGTCGACCTGTGCACGAGTTTGCGCATGCTGCGATTCGAGTGCTTCCAGCGCTTGCCGCGCATGGTTGACCACCGCCGCGGGCATGCCCGCGAGCCGCGCCACCTGGATGCCGTAGCTCTTGCTGGCCGGGCCGGGCTGCATTTCATGCAGGAACACGATGTCGCGGCCCGCCTCGGTGGCGCTCACGTGCATGTTCACCGCACCATGGTGCGTGGCCGGAAACTCGGTCAGCTCGAAATAGTGCGTGGCGAACAGCGTGAAGGCCTTGCTGCGGTCGTGCAGCTGGGCCGCAATGCCCGCGGCCAGCGCCAGCCCGTCGAAGGTGCTGGTGCCGCGGCCGATCTCGTCCATCAACACCAGCGACTGGGCCGTGGCGCTGTGCAGGATCTGCGCGGCTTCGGTCATCTCGAGCATGAAGGTCGACTGCGCGTTGGCAAGGTCGTCGGCCGCGCCGATGCGGGTGTGGATCGCGTCGATCGGCCCGAGCCGGCAGGCGGCCGCCGGCACGTGCGAGCCGATGGAGGCCAGCAGCACGATGATGGCCACCTGCCGCATGTACGTCGACTTACCGCCCATGTTGGGACCGGTAATGACCTGCATGCGCTGCTGCGGCCCAAGCTGCGTGTCGTTGGCGATGAAGCCGCCCGACGACTTCTCTGCCAGCCGCGCCTCCACCACCGGGTGGCGGCCCTGCTGGATCTCGATGCACGGGTGCGCCACGAAGCTGGGCGCGCGCCAGTGCAGCGTGTGCGAGCGCTCGGCCAGTGCGCACAGCGCGTCGAGCGTGGCGATGCCGCCGGCCAGCTGCGTGAGCGCGGGCACCGAGGGCTGCAGCGCGTCGAGCAGCTGCTCGTACAGCCATTTCTCGCGGGCCAGCGCGCGGTCTTGCGCGCTCAGGGCCTTGTCCTCGAAGGCCTTCAGCTCGGGCGTGACGAAGCGCTCGGCATTTTTCAGCGTCTGGCGGCGGCGGTAGTTGTCGGGCACCTTGGAGAGCGCGCTTTGCGTCACCTCGATGTAGAAGCCGTGTACGCGGTTGAACTGCACCCGCAGGTTGCTGATGCCGGTGCGCTCGCGCTCGCTGATCTCGAGTTTCAGCAGGAAGTCGTCGCAGTTCTCGCTGATGGCGCGCAGCTCGTCGAGCTCGGCGTCGTGGCCGGTGGCGATCACGCCGCCGTCTCGCACCAGCGCGGATGGGTCGGGCTTGATGGCGCTGGCCAGCAGGTCGGCGCAGCCCGGTGGCGGGGCGAGGCGTTCGGCGATCCGGGCCAGCAGTGCGGCGGCGCCGGGCAGCAGCGGCGCGAGCTGTTCTGCCTTCGACAGCGCCAGGCGCAGCGCCAGCAGTTCGCGCGGTCGCACCTGGCGCAGCGCGATGCGCGCGGCGATGCGTTCCACGTCGCTCGTGTTCTTGAGCTGCTCGCGCAGCGTGCGCCAGGGTGCAGCCGTGCCTCCCAGCACCGTGGCCTGCAGTGCGCCAATGGCTTCGAGCCGGGCCTGCGCCTCGGAGCGGTCGCGCCGCGGCGAAAGCAGCCAGCGCTTCAGGAGCCGGCTGCCCATGCCCGTCATGCAGGTGTCGAGCAGCGAGAACATGGTGGGCGAGTCTTCGCCGCGCAGCGTCTGCACCAGTTCGAGGTTGCGCCGCGTGGTGGGCGGCAGCTCGATCAGGTCGCCGTCGCGCTCGACCGAGAGGCGTTGCACGTGCGAGAGCGCGCGGCCCTGCGTGTGCTCCGCATAGCCCAGCAGCGCGGCGGCCGCGGCGTGCGCGTTGGTGAGCGACTCCGCGTTCCAGGCGGCGAGGCTGTTGCTGCCCATTTGCTCGCTGAGCTTGCGTTCGCCCAGGCCACCGTCGAACTGCCACGCCGGTCGCAGCGACAGCGTGAACGGCGTGGTGGCGCGCGCGGCCTTCAGGCGTTGCTCGAAGGCGGGCGTCACTTCGGCGCTGTAGAGCAGCTCGCTCGGCGCGATGCGCGCGATCCAGGCTTCGAGCGCGTCGGCCGGGCATTCGGCCAGCCGCAGTTCGGCACCTGTCACGCTGAGCCAGGCCAGTCCGCAGAAATTGCGCGAGCCAGCATGCACCGCGAGCAGCAGCGATTCGCTCTTGTCGTTGAGCAGTTCGGAGTCGGTCAGCGTGCCGGGCGTGACCACCCGCACCACCTTGCGCTCCACCGGCCCCTTGCTGGCGCCGACCTCGCCCACCTGCTCGCAGATGGCCACCGATTCGCCCAGCTTGATGAGCCGCGCGAGGTAGGTGTCGACCGCATGGAAGGGCACGCCGCACATCACCACCGGCTGGCCGGCCGACTGGCCGCGCTGGGTGAGCGTGATGTCGAGCAGGCGCGCGGCCTTCTCGGCGTCGGCCCAGAAGAGTTCGTAAAAATCGCCCATCCGGTAGAACAGCAGGGTGTCCGGATGGTTGGCCTTGAGGCCGAGGTACTGCGCCATCATCGGCGTGTGGCCCGAAAGATCAGTTGCCGCCAACTGTGTTTTGTCCGTCATTGGTTGTCTGCATAAGCCATGGATGACATGGAGAAAAGAGGCTGTCCGGCGTTGCCCTGGGGGCAACGCGGCGAAAGATCAACCCATTATTGTGGCCTGCCCGGCGCCACCCTTTCGCAGGGCCATCAGGACACCCGGATTGTCTGCTCGCGCGTCAGAGCGATTCCCGGGGGGGCGATCTCGATTTCCAGCGTCCAGACCGCCTCGAGCCGGTTGCCCGAGTTCGACGACATGCCGGTCCGCCGTATGAGCCTGCTTTTCTCGGGTCTCGGCGTCTTCTCTGAAGCTGCCGTGGATCGCTTCCCCGAATGCGTACTCCTTCGCCCGCATGGCACCATTGGCAGCTTATGACTGCGAACTTTGTGGGGTACCGATGCTGATCAACTGCGTGGCCTATGAAAACGGTGCCAAGCTCGCCGACATTCCGGTCGAGGACATCAGCGAATACATCAGCCGGCCGGGGTGCTTTGTCTGGGTGGCACTGAGCGACGCCACGCCAGGGGAGCTGGCCGAGATGCAGCAGGAATTCGGCCTGCATCCGCTCGCGGTGGAAGACGCGCAGCATGGCCACCAGCGCCCCAAGGTGGAGGAGTACGGCGATTCGCTCTTCGTCGTCATGCACCTCGTGGAGCCTTCGCCCGAGGGCGAGCACTGCACGAACGTGGGCGAGGTCGACGTGTTCGTCGGCACCAACTACGTGCTGTCGGTGCGCAACCGCAGCAAGCAGGGCTTTCTGGGCGTGCGCGAGCGCTGCGAACGCGAGCCCGAGCTGCTGTGCAACGGCGCGGGCTTCGTGCTGTATGCGCTGATGGACGCGGTGGTCGACCGCTACTTCCCGGTGATCGACGCGCTGGAGGTGGAGCTCGAGGCCATCGAGCAGCAGATCTTCGGTCAGGGCGGCGTGGCGCGCGACAAGATCAAGCAGCTGTACGACCTGAAGCGGCGCAGCATGATCCTGAAGCGCGCGGTGGCGCCGCTGCTGGAGGCGGCCAGCAAGCTGCACGGCGGGCGGGTGCCCCAGATCTGCATGAGTTCCCAGGAGTACTTCCGCGACGTGGGCGACCACCTGGGGCGCATCAACGGCTCGATCGACGCCATGCGCGACACCATCGGCACGGCGGTCCAGGTGAACCTGTCGATGGTCACCATCGAGGAGAGCGAAGTCACCAAGCGCCTTGCATCCTGGGCCAGCATCTTCGCGGTGTGCACCGCCTACGCCGGCATCTGGGGCATGAACTTCGAGAACATGCCGGAGCTGAAATTCCGCTACGGCTATGCGGTGGCGCTGGGGCTGATCGCCGGCACCTGCGGCTATCTCTACTACCGGTTCAAGCGCGCCGGCTGGCTGTGAGGGCGGGGCTGCCCCGGTTTTTTTCCTTCCCCGGGGAGGGGAAGGAGCAAGACCTTACTCGTCGTGCGTGTCGTGCGTGGCGATCGCGCCGCGGCGCCAGTAGCCCGAGGCCCGTGTCCATTTCGGGTTCGCGCCTCGCTCGCCCACGAGGTGCGCGCGCAGCGCCTTGGCGATCGCCGATTCGCAACCCACCCATGCATGGAAGTCGCCGGCCGGCAGCTGCATCGCTTTCAGCGCGTCGAGCAGCACAGGACTCAGGCCCGGTTCGGTGCCGCGGCGGTGCACCCACCTGAGCGTGAGCTCGGCCTTCGTGTCGAACGGAATCTCGTCGGCTTCGCTGTCGACTTCCGCCAGCACCACCGCGCGCGCACCGGCCGGCAGCTCAGCCAAGCGGCGCGAGATGGCGGGCAGGGCGGTGTCGTCGCCGATCAGCAGGTGCCAGTCGAATTCGGTCGGCACGATGAACGAACCGCGCGGGCCGCCCACGCCGACGACGTCGCCGGGCCTGGCCTGCTCGGCCCATTGCGTGGCGGGGCCGGCTTCGTGCAGCGCGAAGTCGATTTCGAGCGTGCCGGCCGTGGCGTCATGGCGGCGCGGCGTGTAGTCGCGCATGGTCGGGCGGCCTTCGGGCCAGATCGGGCCCTCGGGGCCGGCCGTGGGCAGCGTGAGCTTGCCGGTGGCATCAGGAAAGAAGATCTTCGCGTGGTCGTCGAAGCCGGGGCTGGTGAAGCCCGCGAGGTCGTCGCCCGCGAGGGTGATGCGGATCAGGTGCGGCGTCACGCGCCGCGCGGTTTTCACCGTGAGCCGGCGAAAGCGCAGGTCGTGGCGCACCCGGCGCGGCATGCGGTCGGGCGCGGTGGAGGCGGATGAGTTACTGGAGTCAGTCATTGCAGGAATCCTGTGGTGAACAGGACGGGTTGAGATTCGGGGGAGGGCGCAGGCTCAGATCTTTTCGATCTGCTGGGCCGCGGCGTCGAGCACCGCGGCGAATTCATGCGCCTGCTGCTCGGTCATCGCGGCGCCCGACAGGCGCATGCGCATTGCGAGCTTGAGGTTCTCGATGGCGCGCGTGACCTGCGGCGGCCGTCCGCCGCGCGGGCCGGCGCCGTCCACGCCGCCGCTCATGCGGGCCATCATGGCGTCGGCCATCTCGCGGTTCGCAGCGAGGAATTCCTGGCCGCTGGCCGTGACGCTGTAGCGCTTGCGGCCGCTGCCGTCGCCGGCTTCCACGCTGAGGTAGCCCATTTCCTCGAGCAGCGTGAGCGTGGGGTAGACCACGCCGGGGCTCGGCGCGTAGCTGCCGCCGAGGCGGTCTTCGATGGCCTTGATCAGTTCGTAGCCGTGGGCCGGCTTGTCGGCAATGAGCTGCAGCAGCACGAAGCGCAGGCCGCCGTGGCCGAACACGCGTGCGCCGCCACGGCCACCGCCGCGGTGTTGTCCGCGCCCGCCGGAAAGGCCGTCTTCATGTTCGCCGCGGGCGGTGCGGCAGTGGTGATGGCTGGAGTGGAAATGTCTCATGGCGAGCATCCTTCATGATGTACATCGAAATTATTTTAGATATATCTAAAATAAAGTCAAACCGATACCCCAGACCACACGGAAGGCGGCTCGCCCATCGCCGCGAGTCAGCCGTCCGAAGCCTCTCCAGCGGCCACGAAGCGCCGCTGCCGCATCCACTTGGTCGCCACCCATTTCTCGCCGTGCAGCACGGGTCCGCCCGCATGCAGCGATGCATGGTCCACTTGCCCGAGGCTGTTGCAGTACTCGAAGTACACCGCGCTGCCGCGTCGTGGCGGCACCGACCAGCCGCATTCGGGAAATATGGTCTCGCCGCCTTCCTCCACCTCGTTGAGGTAGCTCACGAGCGTGCTCACCCGCTGGCCGCTGCGTGCCAGCGAGGCCTTGTTGGCTGCGTTCGACGGCACCAGGAAATCGAAGTGGGGCATGCTCTGCGCGCCGGCCGGGTAGCACAGCACCTGCAGGCCTTCGCCGTTTTCCACCGGCAGGTTCATGAGCTCCGACACGCGCTGATCGAGCCTGGCGATGAAGGCGTTTTCGCGCAGCCGGAAGAACATGCCCAGGCTGCTGCGCTGTTCACCGACAAGGTCGCGCCCGGACAGCGGATCGACGGTGGTCGATGGCGCCAGCCGGGGCCTCGCGAGCGCGATCAGCTCTTCGCATTCCTGCGGGTCGAACACGTCGTCGAGCACAGCCATGGCCGGCTGCGCCGCGCGCGCGGCCACGCGCACGAGCCGGTCCGTGGTGCGGATCGACGCGCCCGGCGGCAGCCGCGGCGGCTCGTACTGGTAGAGGGGCGCTACCGTTACCGAATCGACAGGCACCGGGCTTCCGGTGCGCAGCGCGAACACGAAGGCATCGACGATGGTCCTGGCGGCCTCGGGCGGCATGTCTTGCGCGCGCATGGCCTTGATCACGTTCGCGGGGGCGCAGCCCTGGCGCAGGTTGTGCAATACCCAGTCGCTCAGCGCGGGCGAGAAACGCAGCACCGCATCCATCGGCTCAGACTTCCGCCGGAACCCAGCCGTTGCCGGTGCGTTTGAAGTTCTGCTTCAGCTGCATGGTGCCGGCGCCGCGCACCACGCGGTCGACCATCGGAAAGGCCTTTTGCACGTCGGCATTGCCCGTCCAGGGCGCGGCATCGATCCTGTAGGTGTAGGTGACGACGACTTCGGCCGGGTCCTTGGCGTCCTTGCGCGCTTCCCAGCCGACGATCTTGTCGAGCGTCAGGTGAGCGGCGCAGAAGTCGCCCTGGCCGCTCTGGCCGCCTTGGTTCTTGCGCACCAGGAAGTACTTCTTTCCTTCGTCGGTCAGCGCGTAGCGGGTGACCTCGATTTCGCCGGCCTCCTTGTCGTTCTCGACCTTCGCCGTGGACGCACTCACCAGCCCGACATGTTCCAGCACCGGCATCTGCACCGCGTTGCGCGCGCGCGTGCCTGCCTCGCGCTGCGGCACGTCGATGGGCCATTGGGTCTTGCCCAGGCACAGGTCGCCTTTCTTCGCAAGGTAGGCGTTCATCGCGGCCGTGAGGTTCGGCAGGTCGGCTTCGGGCTGCTGCGGGCCGCAGCCCGTGAGTGCGGCCAGGGTGGCGGCGCCGATTGCCGCGCAAAGGATCTTGTTGTTCATGTGTAGGCAAATCAATTGACGCACGCCCCCGGCTTCGCGGGCGTGGCCGGTGCCGTGTCCGCATCGCTCAGGGTGTTCAGGAAGCAGAGCAGGTCCGCGATGTCCTGCTCGGACATGGGAGGCGCGGAGCCCGCGGCGCGGCCGTCCATCGGCAGTTGCGTGTCGATGTTGGCCGCGTAGGCAGCCGGCAGGTCGTCGTACTTCTGCACTTTGCCGCCCGTGTACTGCGTCGTGACGAGGCCGTACGCCGGAAAGCCGGGATCGTTCTTCGCCTTGGGCGTTCCGCCGACGGTGGGGTACCACAGCTCGGGCTGCGTGTCGCGCGTGTTGTAGAAGCGCACGACCTGCTCCAGCGAATGCATCACGCCGTTGTGGAAGAAGGCCTGCCGCGTCGCCACGTTGCGCATGGTCGGCGCCTTGAACATGCCGCAGAAGCCGTTCGCAGCGTTGGGTGCGGCCGGCGCGTGGTCGGTGCGCATCGGGCCGCACACGCCCATGTCGAAATACTTCAGGTCGCCGTTGGCCGGAATGCCCGCGTTGCGCGGCACGCTGATCGCCTCGTACGAGAAGTCGGTGAACAGCGCCGAGCTGCCGTTCAGGCCCGCGCCCTGGTAGTGGCACGAGGCGCAGTTGCCGGTGGCCGGGTTGGTGAACACCTTCAGCCCTCGCGTTTCCGCCGGCGTGAGCGTGCCGCCGATCTTGTTGGCCGCGTACAGGTCGAACTTGCTGCTGTACGGGTGAAAGCTCTTGTCCTCCAGCTGGTAGGCCTGCAGGGCCTGCAGCGCGCTGGCGAAGGCGGCGTCGCTGTCGTCGAACACCTTCGCGCCGAAGGCCTTGGCGACCAGCGGTGCGTAGTCGGCCGCCTGCAGTTTCTTCACTACGTCGGTGCTGCTCGCGTTGGCCATCTCCAGCGGATCGAGCAGCGGAAGGCGGGCCTGCGCGGCCAGCGTGTCGGCGCGGCCGTCCCAGGCGAAGCCGCCGCCGGGGCCGGGCGCGCTGATGCCGTCGGGGTTGTCCAGCAGATCGGCGTAGGGCGGCGTGATGTCCTTGTAGCGCAGCGAGGGCACTGCGCGCAGGCCGGCCTTGTCCATGCGCTCGCCGCCGAGCTGCACGGAGAGGTCGTTGGCCGGCGCGTACGCATGGGCCGGGTCGTGGCAGCTCGCGCACGACATGGCGCCGGAGCCCGAGAGGTTCTTGTCGAAGAACATCTTCTGGCCCACCTGCGCCGCGAGGCTCAGCGTGCTGGCGGAAGCGGGCGCCGCCGCGGGCGCGCTCGCCGCCGTGACGGGCGCGGAGGCGGTCGGCAGCGCGGCCGCCGATCCCCCGCCACCGCCGCCGCAGGAAACGAGCGCACCGCCCGCCGCGCCTGCTGCGGCCAGCACCGCCAGCCCGACCCAGCCGGCGCGCGTCACCGCCGGCCCCTTCGGGCCCGAACGGCGTTCGCTCATTGCTTCAGCGACCAGACGTTGAACTGGTTGGCATCCGGCCCGACCTGCGCGGCGGTCGACACGTCGCCCGACTGCTTCTGCGTGTAGCTCGCCGGGATCACGAAGGCGTGGTTGATCGGCCGCACGCTGTCGAAGTGCGTGTCCGCGCTGCCCGCGTACTCCGGCAGGTTCATGATGTTCTGGGCGATGAAGGCCTCGGTGTACTTCGAGCGGTTCATGTACGAGCCGTCGACCGCCGGGTCGGCCAGCTGGAACATGTCCTGCAGCGTGCGCACGAACGAGAAGTGGCTGTAGGCATCGCTGTCCGATACGCCCTTGGGCGCGTCGGGCTGGTTGGTCAGGATGCCGAAGATGCTCTCGCCGTGGCCGCGGTTGCCCTTGGTGTAGTTGTTGATCGTGGCATCGACCGACCAGGTACCGTCCGCGTTCTGCTTGATCGGGTTGGCAACGGTGCTGTTGGCCACGTTCCAGCCGCAGCAGGAATTGAAGCCGCTGGTGGCGCTGCCTTCGTCGAACATCAGCACGATCGCCACGCGCTTGTGCGTGTTCTTCCACAGCGGCGAAGCCTGGATGCGCTTGACCGTGAAGTCCACGTAGTTGTCGCCGCGCGTGATGATCGGCGAGACGGCCGTGGTCGACACGTTGTTCGCCACGCTGCTGCAGTCGCTCGCGGTGCCGGTGCCGCCGGCGCCCTTCACGCTGATGCCGTGCATGTCGTCGCACTGGTCGGGCACCAGGAAGTTCAGGTTGCCGACGTTGCCGCTGGCCAGGTCGGTGCCGAGCTGGTCGTAGTCGTAGCTTGCGGGAATGGCGTAGTCGGTGCTGTTCTTCAGCGCCGCATCCCATTGGCCGCCGCCCATGGTGCGGTTGCTGTACTTCCATTCGGGCGCGCTGCGCACGTTCTGGTAGGCCATGCCGGGGTGATGCTTGGTCTTGTACAGGCCCGCGGGCAGCGGCAGCGTGAGTGTGGCGTCGCCGATGGTCGCGTTGTTGCCGCCGAGCGTGCCGGGCGGGTAGACGTTGTCCTTCGCGGTGACGGCGGCGTCGGCCACGCTGTCGGTGCGGAAGTCCTGGCCCGGGTTCATTGACTCGCTGTAGGTGCGCCAGGTGAGGCCGGCGCTCGTGATCGCGTTGAAGAGGTTCGGCTTGCCGACGATGTTGTGGTTCACCGCGGCGGCCTGCGTGCAGGTGGCCGCGAATGGCGACTTGGCCAGGCCCGGTTGTGTGTTGTCGGGCACGGGCGTGTCCTGCACCGCATTGGCGCCGGTCGCGTCGCAGTTCCACTGGCTGTCGTCGCTGATGCCCCAGTCGTCCGCGCCGCCCAGCGCCGTGTAGTTGGGCTCGCTCGGGTTGCCGGTGGCGTAGTAGCTCACCAGCTGGTTTCCGGCCTTCAGGTAGCCGTTGATCTTGGGCGCGTAGGCCGAGTTCAGGATCGACATCGTGGCCTTGTTCTCCAGCATCACGATGAAGATGTTGTCGTAGCGCGGAATGCCCTCGACGTTGAATGCGGCCTGCTGCGCCTGCAGGAAGGTGATGGGCTTGCGGTTGTCCGCGACGCCTGCCGTCGCCACCGTCACGCCCGCCATGCCGCTCAGGCGCGGGTCGCCGCCGGGGTTGGCCAGCGCGTCGGGGTACAGGTCGCCGCGGTCAAGCTTGGTGGTCGCGTAGGCGAAGCGGTTGTTGAGCGCATTGGCCTCGCCGAGCAAGGCGGTCTGCACATTGGCGGCCGCGGCATTGAAGTCGGCAAGCAGGGCGTCGACCGGCACGCCCAGGCGCGTGGCCAAGTTCTGCTTCTCGACTGCGTAGCTCGTGCCGTTGGCTTCGATCAGGCGCGCGACCTCGGATGACAGCGGGCTCACCACCACGGCCGTGCCTTGCTCCTTCACCTGGTCGAGCGCCACGCGCAGCACTTCGCGCCTGGGCACGCTGGCGTTGGTGGCGGTGTTCTTCGCGTTGGTGCCGATGTCGGCAATGAGCGCGGACGCGGCGGACAGCGAGAGGCTGAACTTGCCGTTGGCATCGGTCACGGCGGCGGGCTCGCCGCTGTCGCAGCGGCCGTTGTTGTTGCTGTCGACGCAGACCGTGGCGCCTGCGTAGTAGCCGGCCGCAATCACTGGATCGGTGCTGCTGCCGGCCTTGAAGGCGGTGGCGGCGAGCACGCCGCTGAAGGTGGTGTTGCCGGAGCCCGCGGGCTGGCTCGCGGGCGGCGGGAGGAATGCAACCGGCCCCGAGCCGCCGCCTCCGCCTCCGCACGCAGCCAGCAGCGAAGCTGCGAGCACGGTCAGGGTGGGACACAGCAAGCCGGATCTGATTTTTTGAATGGCTTTCAATTTCTTCTTTCGAGCGTGGAGGGGAGCGTGAAGCAGCAGCGCAGCCGATGGCTGCGCTTGCACTGCGGATCGCGGATGAATCTAGGAGCGCCGCATGTCAGTCAAAAGGCAGAAGACTTAGCAGCGAATTAGCGAGGCCCCGCGACCTGACCACGTCGAAAGAAGCACAGGAAAAGCCGAAACGAACGGCGTGCAGGGAGGCCTGACTGCCACCTGACTTTTTGGCGCGCCGCGCACCTGAAATGCGGCCGTCGCGGGGCGAGCCGACACTGGCGGCGGCGTGATCGCGAGCCACCCACCCAGACCGTGGAAAGCCGGTCAGGGACGTCGCGCCGGAAGACTCAGGACTTCGCTTTCTTCGAAGACTTCGCCTTGCCCGCCCCATTGAGCGCGACCGCTTCGAGAACCAGCGCCTTGAACGCGGCCGCGTCCGGCTCTTCACCTTCATGGATGTCGATGGCGCGGCGCACGTTGCCGTCGAGGCTCGAATTGAAGAGTCGGGCCGGGTCCTTCAGCGACGCGCCCTTGGCGAAGGTCAGCTTCACCACGCTCTTGTACGACTCGCCCGTGCAGATGATGCCGTCGTGCGACCAGACCGGCGTGCCCATCCACTTCCACTCCTCGATCACCTGCGGGTCTGCCTCGGTGATGAGCTTGCGCATCCTGGCGAGTGTTGCGCCGCGCCAGTCGCCGAGTCCGGCGATTTTTTCAGAGATGAGTTCCGAGGCCGGCTGGCCCTGGTCTGCTTTCGTGTCCGACTGCTTCATGTTCGTACCTCGACGAGTGGATCCAGTTCGGCGCGGAGGCGTTTTACCGCCACTTCGTGCCGCAGCGTCTGCGCGCCGCGCCCGTAGGTCGCGGCCTTGCGAATCAGCCGCAACTGCTCACGCTGCAGCCGTGTCTTCAGGCGCCTTGCGCGCCAGCCGTAGGTCCAGCCCGTTTCCCTGCGGACCTTGTACCGCTGCATGGGCGCGCCCAGCCGCACCCATTCGTCGTCGCGGATCAGCTCGCGCTCCGGCACGAACCAGGCTGCCAGTGCGTGCAGGTACGTGCCGTTCTCGCGCGCGGCAACCTGCCAGAAGAGCCCCGCCACGATGATCGCGGGGAGCCCCTTGATCACCAGCATGATGGCCATTTCACCGTACCCGCCATCGAAGAGATCTTCGAGGAAAGGCGAGTTCCAGATGAAATGCATCGCCCATGCGAGCATGAAGCACAGCAGCGCGCATGCGATGCGCACCGCCATCGGCCGATGCGGATGCAGCAGGAACCACGCCACGCCGAAAGACGCGATCGCCGTGTAGGCCGCGTGGCTCCACAGCCCGCTCAGCAGCCCGCGCGTCAGCAGGTTGAGCAGCACCGGATACACCTGGTTCTCCAGCGGAAAGTGCATGGAGGCGTTGACCGTGTAGCTCAGGTTCTCGACCACCTGAAAGCCCAGCCCCGCCATCGCGCCGACGATCAGCACCGACAGGTAGGTCTGGAACTGGTTGCGCGCCACCAGCACCAGGAGGACGACCCCGGCAAGCTTCAGGAACTCTTCCGTGACCGGCCCCGCAACAGCCGGCCCCCACACCGCGACGAACTCCGGCGACACCAGCTTGGCGCACAGACTTTGGATGGCGATGTTGGCCGGCGCCGCGAAATAGACCGCGCCCATGCCGCCCCATGCGAAGGCCAGCACGTAGGCCTCCGGCGGGTGCTGCTCGAGCAGGTCCAGCGTACGAAAGGCCAGCACGAAAAGCAGCGTGTAGGCCCCCCACACCAGCAGCCCCAGGAATGCGGTGATGGGCACCACGCGAAACCCCATCGAGAACATCTGGACCGTGTAGAACAGCCCGTTGACGATCAGCGCCGCCAGCAGCCAGAAAGCGGCGCGCCCTGGCTGGAAGAACGAGTCGGTGCCGACCGGCCACTGGGCCCGGTCCTGGTCGAAGACGGGCGGCCTCACTGCGCGGCCTCCAGGTCCATCGAGTCCAGCATGCCGCGGGCTTCGGTCAGCGCGTCGTCCATGCCTTCGTTGGCGCCGTAGAAGTCGATCTGCACGAGCGATTTGCGCTGCAGGTCGACCACCTGCCAGAACCGGCCCGCCAGCTTGGAGCCGTAGTAGGCGAAGGTCTTGCCCTGCAGCCCCCACGACGTGACGAAGTCGGACACGTCGCCATCGATGCGCAGGCGCTGGCCGCGCTCCATCAGCCGCTGCTGCCGCACCAGCGAGCCATCCGGCCCGCCGGCCCAGGGCTGCGTCGTTACCAGGAACTTGTGGCTGCCCTTGAAAAGCATCAGCGACTGGCCTGCCTTCGAGCGGGAAACGTCCATCTCCCATCCCTCGGCGGGGACGAACCTGGCCTGGCCGGCGTCCACCGTCTGTCCCACGGGCAACGGCCGGTTGCCCGGCGTGTGACGGTTCCAGAAGGTGAGACCGCCCACATAGGCGGCAATGGCGAGGAGCACCGCCAGCGCGCCCGGCCAGGTGCGATACGGTATGCGGCGTGACGGCTCATGCATCCTTTGATCGTGCCATACGATCGCATGCGCCTGGCGGCCCCCGCAACCGATGCGGCATACTGCCAGCCCCTAAAAACTCCCAGAAGCCCGCCGAATGGAAAACGAAGTCGACCCCCAGGTACTCGCAGTCATCAATGAAAAGCGACTGTCCGGACCACGGCTCACGCCGGTCGAAATCGTTGCCAAGATGGGCGTGTTCGACGCGCGCGAAAAGCCGTTCGACCACGCCTGGCTCGCAACCGGCGACAACGTCATCGCCACCATCTGGGCCGAATGGGTGAACGTGGGGGCCGGCGGGCGCTGGTTCTGCCTGGAGTCGCTCGACATCCACCACCGCGCGGGCGGCGGCGAGCGCAACGCGCAACAAGTCCAGCGCGGCAAAGACCGCCTGGCCTTGCTCAAGCGCACCTTCGACGCCGGCCAGGGCTTCCGTGCCGTGGTGCAGACCAACCGCCTCGCCATCGTCGAAGTGGAAAGCAACAAGGACGCCAAGGTGTCCACCCGCGTGCGCGACGACGACGAATGGCACGTCGCCAGCTGGGAGCCCGAGCAGAAGCTGGCTGTGCTGGTTCGCGGCCCGCGCGGCTGGGTGCCGACCGAGGCCGAAGTGCAAACCGCCAGGGCGCGCAGCAACGTGCCGCAGCAGCTGGCCGCAGCCGCCGGTGCAGCCGATGGCGCCGCAAGCAAGGCGTCGCCCGAAGAAGTGCGGGCCGCCGCCATCGCGTACGTCATCAAGCATTTCACCGGCTACGGCTACAAGGCCGAGAACCTCGCCGACAAGAACATCGGCTACGACCTCGAAGTGTCGAACGCCAAGGGCCAGACGCTGCTGCGCGTCGTGGTCAAGGGCACCGCGCCGGGCGTGCCGAGCTTCAAGCTCAGCGAAGAAGAAAGCGCATGCTCCGTGCGCGAACCGCTCTGGCGTCTACTGGTGGTGACCGACGCGGGCAGCCCGACCGCGCAGCACAAGATCTACAAGCCCACCGAGATCAACTCGGCCCCGGGCCACGACCCGTCGTAAGCAGCGCGCCGGGGCCGGCGCATCTCAGGCCCACCGCATGGAGGAATCCAGATGCCTGTTGCAATGTTCGCCGCCCTGGGCTTTACGGTCGCGCTCCTCGTCACGACGGCCTACTTCATCATGGGTTCGATCCCGCTTCTGGTCCTGCAGCACGACACACCGCTCGACGCCCGCTTTGTGCGCGGCTTCTTCAACATCTACTACAACGCCGCGTTCATTACCGCGACTGCAACAGCCATCAGCTTTGCACTCGCAGGGCGCGCGGGGCTCGCCGCGGGTGCCGTGGTGTTGGCGCTGATCGCCGTCGCCCTGCGCAGGAAGATCATCCCCAGGATGGACTCGCTCGGGGCGCAGATCCAGGCGAACTACATGGACGCCATTCCGGGATTTCGCCGAACCCACGTCATTGCGATCCTGATCAACATCGCCCAGCTCGTGGCCATCGTGTGGAGCCTCATTTCGCTGGGCCGATAGTTCGAGCCGGGAGCCCGACTGTCTGCTGCGCGTCGGCGACTGCCAATGCCTCGCCCAAGGTGCCGGCGCACAGAACCCGCGCCTCGGGTCGCAGTGCGCGCAAGCCGAAAGCGAAACCGGCCTGGTACAGAGGGCGGGGGCGGGTGCTCGCGTGGAAATCGACCCGAGTAGACTCCGCGGCTTTCTGTTCTGCAGAGGAGCGACCCGCGATGGCTGTCTTCGGCGCCGGCCCTTACTTCCACGGTACGCGGGCGGACCTCCAGGTGGGCGACCTGCTCACCGCAGGCTTCCGCTCGAACTACGACGGCCGCGTCGTCATGAACCACATCTACTTCACCGCCTGGCCAAAGGGCGCCGGGCTGGCCGCCGAAATGGCGAAGGGCGAGGGCCGTCGCCGCGTCTACATCGTCGAACCCACGGGTGCCTTCGAGGATGACCCCAACGTCACCGACAAGAAGTTTCCGGGCAATCCCACACGCTCGTACCGCAGCCGGGAGCCGCTTCGGATCGTGGGCGAACTGGCGACCTGGGAGCTCTTTGACGCGGAGTACATCCTGCAGCTCAGGGAGCGCGTACGCGTGGGCATGGGGGAGATCATTAACTGAATCCGGCCTGCCATGCCGCGCTGGGTAGCGATCGGAAATGGACTGGGTCGCGGAGATCGCCCAGCGCGATGCCCGGCGTTGGATGATGGATTCGAGCGTCGGCCACAACCAGACTTTAGGAGTGCACCACGGATGGTCCGCGCAGCTCGAACAGTCATTCACCGACGGCGAGCGGCCGCACCACCCGCTCACCGCAGTTCCGGAAAAGACAGCCCCATCACATTTGCCGATTCAAGCCAGTGATCCCTGTGGCGCAGGAATTCGCATGCGCGCGTTTCCCACGGCAGCGGTCCTTCCCGCCGTTCATCACCTCTGCGGCATGTCCTTGATCGAATACCCCAGGCTCACAGTCGCATCCTCCGGAATCGCCGGCATCGTCGCATTCCAAGCCTGCCAATCCGCCCGCATCGCAGCCAGCCTTTCCGGCTCCTTCTTCGCCAGATTCGCCCGCTCGCGCTCATCCCCGGGAATGTTGAACAGGTACTCGTTCCCGTCCACCTTCAGGTACTTCCAGTCCCCATCGCGCATGGCTTCCTGCCCGCGGTGGTTCATGCGCCAGTGCAGCGGCCTGCGGAAGCTTTGCTTCGCATCCTTCAGCACGGGCATCAGCGAGACGCCATCCAGCGGATAGTCCGCATGCGCCGCCACGCCGGCCGCGTCGAGCATGGTGGCCGACCAGTCCATGGTCATGCACAGCTGCGTGCTCTCGCCGCCCTTGCCAATCACCGCAGGCCAGTGCGCGATCCATGGCACGCGGATGCCGCCTTCGGTCAGATCCATCTTGCCGCCCACCAGCGGCCAGTTGTCCGAGAAGCGCTCGCCGCCGTTGTCGCTGGTGAACACCACCAGCGTGTTGTCGGCCATGCCGTGCTTTTGCAGCGCGGCCATGATCCAGCCGATGCCTTCGTCCATGTGATGGATCATGCGGCGGTACACGTGGATGTTGCCGCCGGCCAGGTCGAACAGGTTGTCCTTCACGGCGGGTGCCTTGGCCGCGTCGTCGCGCGTTTCCCATGGCCAGTGCGGGGCGGTGTAGTGCAGGCTCAGGAAAAAGGGCGCTTCCTGTTTCGCCATGCGCTCCACGTACTCGACTGCGCGCTTCGAGAGGATGTCGGTGAGGTAGCCCTCCTCGACCTTGTCTTCCTCGCCGGACCACAGGTCGTGCCGTCCGGTGGAGTCGCAGTGGGTGAAGTAGTCGACCCCGCCCGACATCGGACCGAAGAATTCGTCGTATCCCGAGCGCAGCGGCCCGAAGCTGGGCGGGTAACCCAGGTGCCATTTGCCGATGAGCGCCGTGCTGTAGCCGCTGGCCTTCAGCAATGAAGGCAGCGTGGGATGGTCGGTCGGCAGGCCAAGCGTGGCGCTGCCGCGGCTCCTGCTGTTGATGGGCTCTTCGGCGGCGCCGCGCAGGCGGTACTGGTAGCGCCCGGTGATCATGCCGAAGCGGGTAGGCGAGCACACGGGCGAGTTGGCGTAGCCCTGCGTGAGCTTCAGGCCGTTGGCGGCCAGCCCGTCGAGCACGGGCGACACGGGGCCGAACACGGCGTCGCGGCCGCCGTAGCAGCCGAGATCGGCATAGCCGAGGTCGTCGGCCACGATGAAGATGATGTTGGGTCTTGCCATGTCTCTCTGGGGCTCTCTCGCTTGCTTGGTTCTTTGCTTCTGCTTGTCGGTGGTCAGGGCTGGTAGCCCGACTTCTGCACCACGGGCGCCCACTGGGTGCGGTAGGCCTTGAGCATCGCGGCGGTCTGCGCCTGGGTGCTCACCACGGGCGTCATGCCCGAGTCCTTGAACTTGCGTTGCGTGTCCGGGTCCTGCATGACTTCGCGGATCACGGTGGCGAGGCGTTCGACCTTTTCCTTCGGCATGGTGGCCGGTGCGAAGAAGGTGTTCCAGCCGGTGGCGGCAAGGTCGAGGCCCGCTTCCTTGAAGGTGGGCACGTCGGGCACGAAGGGCGAGCGCTTGGTGCCCGAAATGGCGAGGATGCGGACCTTGCCGGCGGTGTGCTGCGGCACGACCACGTCTTCGGTGTCGACGGCAATGGGCACCTGCCCGCCGATCAGGTCATTCAGCAGCGGCGCGGAGCCGCGGTAGCCGATCACCTGGGTCTGCACCTTGGCCTTCTCGCCCACCATGAGGCCGAAGAAGTGCGGCAGGCTGCCGGTGGCCGGCACGCCGACGTTGGCCTGGTTGGGGTTGGCGCGCATCCAGGCGAGCAGATGGTTGAGCTCGCGCACGGGCAGGGTGGGGGACACCGCCAGCGCGAAGTTGTAGTCGTTGACGTAAGACACGGGCACGAAGTCGCGCTCGGGGTCGTAGTTGTTGTCCTTGAAGACCAGCGGCGCCACCACCATCACGGCGGGGTTGGCGAGCATCAGCACGTTCTGGCTGGCCGGGGTGGTCTTCACCTGCTGCGCCGCGAGGCGGCCGCCCGCACCGGGCTTGTTGTCGACCACCACGGGCACGCCCAGGCGCGAGGAAAGCTTGTCGCCCACGATGCGCGCCACGCGGTCGGTGGCGCCGCCGGGGGCGTAGCCGACGACGATGTGCAGCGGGGTGTCGAACGTCTGCGCGCTCGCCGCGGGTGCCGTGGCGGCGATGGATGCCATGAAGCCGGCTGCGGCAAGCAGCGTGGCCAGGCGGCGGGTGATGGGGGTCGTATTCGGCATATCGGGGTTCCTCCTCGTTTCGGTCGTTCGTTTGGTTGTTCAGTCGTTGGCCTGGAAATTCACGGCTTTCATGATGCCCGCCCAGCGCGCGGTGTCCTCGCGCATGGTCTTCAGCAAGGCGTCGCTGCCGTCGCCGACCGGGTACATGCCGTTCTGCAGCAACTGTTGGCGCACCTCGCGCGAGTTGACGGCGCGGGCGAATTCCGCGCGCAGCTTGTCGACGGTGGCTTGTGGTGTCTTGAGCGGTGCGTAGTAGGCGAACCAGGCGGTGGCCACCACGTCCTTGTAGCCGGCTTCGACGAAGCATGGCAGGTTGGGCATGAGCGGCGAGCGCTTCTCGCCGCTGGTGGCCAGCACCTTCACGCGGCCCGAGGGCATCATCTGCTGCGCGCCGCCGACGGTGTCGAAGTACACGGGTATGGTGCCGCCCATCACGTCCTGCCGCGCGGGCGTGGAGCCGCGGTAGGGCACGTGCACCATCTTCAGCCCGGCGGTGCGGTTGAGCATCTCGCCTAGAAAGTGCGAAGGCGTGCCCGAGCCGTAGGAGCCGAAGCTCAGCTTGTCGCCCTGCGCCTTGGCCCAGGCGATGAACTCGGCCAGCGTGTTGGCGGGCACGTCCTTGTGCACGGTCAGCGCCAGCTCGAAGCGCGCCGCGTTGATGATCGGCACGAAATCCTTGAACGGGTCGTACGAGAGGCTGCGGTAGGCGCTCGGGTACATGGTCATCATGCTGGCCGTTCCCAGCAGCAGCGTGTGGCCGTCGGGGGCGGCCGTCTTGACGGTTTCCGCCGCAATGCGGCCCGCCGCGCCCGCGCGGTTGTCGACGATGAGCGGGCCCAGCGCCTCGCGCACCTGCTGCGCGATGGCGCGGGTCAGCACGTCCTGCGTGCCGCCGGCGGGCACGCCGATCAGCACCTTGATGGGCTGGCCGGGCCTGAAGGCCTGGGCCCGCGCATCGAGGGCGAGCGGCGCAAGGGCAAACCCGCCCAGGGCGGCGAGTGCGTGGCGGCGGTCGAACGAAGAAAGGGGCGTGGGCATGGGGCGGCGTCTCCGGGGTTTTCTCGGGGTTGGAGTTCGATCTCGAAGACTGTAGAGACGCTACAGTCGATTGATCTAATCAACCAACCCCCGGACTAACCCCCAATGACCACGCAGCACCGTTCGCTCGACGACCTGCTGCTGTACCGGCTGTCGCGGGTGGTCGGCGTGGCGGGTGGCATGGTGATCCGGCTGTGCGAGGGCCGCTTCGGCATCACGCGGCGCGAATGGCGGCTGATCGTGGTGCTCGCGCGCCGCGGCGAACTGGGCTCCTCCCAGCTGGCCGAGCATGCCCAGCTCGATCGCGCCCGCACCTCCAAGGCCGTCGGTTCGCTGGTCGAAAAACAGCTGGTCTCGCGCGTGGCCCGCGTGGGCGACCGGCGGCAGGTGCTGCTGGACCTGACCGAGGCGGGGCACGCGCTGTACGCGGAGCTTTTTCCGCTGGTCACCAGGATCAATGCCGAGCTGATAAGCGCCCTGAGCGGCGAAGACGCGGCGCGCCTGGACCAAATCCTGCACCTCCTGCAGGCGCAGGCCGAGCGCATGGTGGCAGTGGCCGTGCTGCCCAAGGCGGACCGGGGCCGCCGCGGGGCGGGCGGCATCAGGCCACCTTCATCACGGTCGCCTTGACGATGCCGCGGTGGCGCACCTGGTTGCTTGCCAGGCGGTGCGCTGCGGCGCCGCCTTCATCGGCGAGCGCCTCAACGCCGTATCAGGCCACGGCTCGTTGCTGCTGTTGTCCGTATTCCTGGTCGCCGTCGCTCGCGATGCGCATCTTCGGCAGGAACTGCGGGTGCTCGCGCTGCATGAAGTCGATCAGCCCTTCGCGCACGCTGCAGCGCAGGTCGAACGCAAGGCCCGATGTTGCCGCGGTGCACAGCACGCGGATCTGCATGGTGCGCTCGGTCGCATCGGTCACTCGCAGGTTGAAGAAGCGGCCGTCCCATTCGGGTGCGGCCTTCACGATGCGCTCGACCTCCGCGCGCAGCGGCGCGAGCGGCATGCCGTAGTCGACGTAGATGAACACGGCGCCCAGCAGCTGCGCCGAGTGCCGCGTCCAGTTCTGGAACGGCTTCTCGATGAAGTAGGTGAGTGGCAGGATCAGCCGGCGCTCGTCCCAGATCTTGAGGACGACGAAGGTGCCCGTGATCTCCTCGACGCGGCCCCATTCGCCCTCGACCACGAGCACGTCGTCGATGCGGATGGGCTGCGCCAGCGCGATCTGCAGGCCCGCAATGAGGTTGCTGAACACCGGCTTGGCCGCGAGGCCGGCCACGATGCCGATCACGCCGGCCGAGGCCAGCAGGCTCGCGCCCACCTGGCGCGCACCCGGAAAGGTCATGAGCATCATCGCGCCGCCGGCCACCAGCACCACCGTCATGGCGGTGCGCGCCAGCACGCGTGTCTGCGTGAGCACGCGGCGCGCCTGCAGATTGTCGTCGATGTCGGAGGGGTTCTGGGCGAGCACGCCTTCGGCGAAGCCGCTGATGGCCTTCACCGTGAGCCAGGTGGCGGCGGCGATGAGCAGCAGTCCGTTGAGGTGGCGAACGTTGCCGATGAAGCGAAGGTCGTCAGGCGCCGCCTGGAAGATGAGCAGCAGCGCCACCAGCGGCAGCACGAGCCGTGCCGGCGCGTTGCAGTTGATCACCATCGCGTGCACCGTGGGTACGGGGCGGGTGATGCGCTTCAGGACAAGGCCGCCGATGCGGTGAACCAGAAGAGCGAGCGGGATGGCGACGAGGATGGCAATCCATGTGCCGAACCAGGGGTGGGCAAGTATCTCTTTGGTCATCAGGCGGTGGTCGTCGTGGCTGCTGTTGTCTCGTTCAGGGGTTGAAGAATGCGCGCCGCGTCGTCGCGCAGCTGCGTGGCGAGTGCCGTGGCGAGGTCGAGCCGGCGCAGCAGCCAGGGGCTGATGTCGTTGTCGAACGGGTCGGGCAGGGGGATCGGGCCACCCACGGTGGTCGAGCCGGCGCTCTCGGGTTGAGAGGGGCCGGTGGTAGGAATGGTTCCGATGGCCGCTTCGATGCGCTGCGCGGTGCGGCTGATCGGGCCTTCGACCTCTGCGGGCGTGAGGCGGTCACGCCGCAGCACCAGCATCGACTTCACGGCGCTCAACTGCGCAAGCAGCTGGTAGCTGTGTGCCTGCAGGTGCTCGAGCGGCTCCAGCGGCGGCTGCACCGCGCGCGGCTCCGAGAGCGAGCGCTGCGTGGCCTGCACCAGCGCCGAGAGGCTGTCGTAGGCCTCGCGGCGCGCGAGCCGCCATTCGAGCTCGGGGCTGCTGTCGATGGCCTTGAGCTGGCCCAGGCCGAGCGCGAGCCGCGCATGCCGCGCCTGTGCGGTGAGCACGCGCGACACCAGCGCCGGAATCTGCGTGCGCTCCCACGAGGGCAGCACGTAGCAGAAGCCCCAGGCCAGCGCGGCGCCAATGAGCGTGTCGGCGATGCGCTCGAAGAGCGCGAAGATCGGCGCGATGCCCACGTTCAGCATGTGGGCCTGCACCAGGCCGAGCACGGTGGCGGCCACGGCGGTAATGAGGTAGCGCCGCACTGCGAAGCTGTGCGCGATGGCCTGCGCCACCGTGACGATGACCAGCAGCATCAGCGCCGACGGGTGCGCCGACAGCAGCCCCACCGCGAGCACGCAGCCCAGCAGCGTGCCGGCCACGCGCGCGTTGCGGCGCTCCAGCGTCTGCGACAGGCTGCCGCGCAGCACGACCACGATGGTCAGCAGGATCCAGTAGTCGTGCGAGCCCCAGGGCATCGACACCGCGATGGCGTAGCCGGCTGCGATGGCCAGCGCGGCGCGGATGGCGTGGCGCAGCGGCGGCTGGTCCCAGCTCCACAGCGTGAAGAAGGGGCGCAGCGACCAGTCGGTAGGGCTCACGAAGAGCTGCCAGTTGGCGCGCACCACGGCGAGGTTGGGCTCGGCGTCGCCGCGCGCCATGGCCGACAGGCGCAGCACCTCGTCGTTGATGTGGCCGATGCGGCTGGCCAGCCCGCGCGCGAGCATGGCGGCCGTGGGGCCGATGTGGCCGCCGCTGCCGCCGTGCATGTCGGCGCTGTCGTCGGCCGAGACGTGGATGGCCGCCAGGCGTGGGCGGCGGTCGGCTATGGCCTCGGGGTGGCGGCCCATCATGAGGGCGTCGGCCAGCGCGATGGTCTCGTCGGCGAGCTCTTCGAGCACGCGGCGCATCTCGATCAGCGCCTCGGCGTGCGCGGGGTGGGCGCGCAGGGTGTCGAGGTCGAGCTCGCTGGCCAGCAGCTGGTCGCGCATCTCGAGCACGATCACCAGCATGGCGGCCAGGCGCTGGCGGCGCGGAGTGCGCGGCGACTCGAGCACGATGTCGCGCGTGGCCTGCAACTGGTCGGCCAGCGCGGCCTGCTCGCGCAGCAGTTGGCCCAGCAAGGGCGCGGGAGTGTCGCGCACGTCGCGGGTCTCGTCCTGCGGCAGGAACTGGCTGGCCTCGGTTCGCATCAGCGCGGCCAGCGAATACAGCACGTCGGCCACCGACTGGGTGCGAAAGCGCCCGTTGAGCGCGAGGTTGGCCAGCGTGGCCCAGATCACGTAAAGGCCCGCGCCCAGTCCGAAGTGCCAGGTGCGCTCGATGGCGTCGGCCATGCCGGCGGGCGGCGGCGTGGCCATGGAGAACACCATCGAGAACATCACCGCGATGGCGATCGGGATGCCGCGCTTGCCCCAGGCCATGGCCAGGAAGGCGACGAAGGTGGCGGGCACCAGCACCAGCCCGAGCCGGATGGGGGCACTGTGCAGCATCTGCACCGCGAAGAAGAGCGGCAGCCCGATGAGCGGCGCCGGCAGCATCTGCAGGAACTTGCCGCGGCGTGGGCCGGGCAAGTCGGGCGGCGCGGTGACGATCACGCCGGTGGCGGCCGCAGAGGCCGCAATGGTGCCGAGCCAGAGGTGGATGCCGCCCGAGATGAACAGCAGGCCCAGCGCAACGGTGAGCCCGCTCGCGACGTAGTGGCTCAGCGCGATGCGCAGAGCGGCACGAACGCGGGGCGCGGCGTGGGGCCCCAGCATCGTCACTTGGCGGGCGTGTCGCCCTCGGAGGGGCCACTGGCGGCGGGTGCGTCGCGGCGGATGCGCGTGAGCTTGCGGGGGGCGGGTGCGGCGGCGGGTGCCGGGGCGGCGCCTTCGGCAGCTTCATCCGCGAAGTCGACCACGGTGCTGCGGGCGTACAGGTCGACCGAGGCGTCGGCGGCATTCGACTTGGTCGAGGCGGACACGGCGCGCACGCGGTCGCTGGCGCGCAGCTTGTCGTCCACGTTGGCAAACTTCGAATACTTGGCGAGCAGCGGCACCAGCTGGCCGTAGATGCGCGGGGCGCCGGCCAGGCATTCGCGCTGTTCGAGGAACTCGGGCTCGCCCGTGAAGTTGCCGATCAGGCCGCCGGCCTCGGTCACCAGCAGCGAACCCGCGGCCACGTCCCAGGGATTCAGGCCGGTCTCGAAGAAGGCGTCGGTGAAGCCGGCCGCCACGTAGGCGAGGTCGAGTGCGGCGGCGCCGGGGCGGCGCAGGCCGGCCGCGCGGGGCATCATGTCCGCCATGATGGCCAGGTACTGCTTGAAGTTGTCGCCGGTGCGGAACGGGAAGCCGGTGGAGATCAGGCACTCGTTGAGGCGGGTGCGCTTGGAGACGCGGATGCGGCGCTCGTTCATGTAGGCGCCGCGGCCCTTGGTGGCGGTGAACAGGTCGTTGCGGGTGGGGTCGTACACCACGGCCTGCTCGATCTTGCCGCGCACCGACAGCGCGATGGACACGCAGTACACCGGGAAGCCGTGGATGAAATTGGTGGTGCCGTCGAGCGGATCGATGATCCAGACGTAGTCGGAGTCCTTGGCGCCGTGTTCGGTGCCCGATTCTTCGGCCAGGATGCCGTGCCCCGGGTACGCGCCAAGCAGCGTCTCGATGATCGCTTTTTCGCTGGCGTGATCGACTTCGGTGACGAAGTCGTTGACCTGCTTCTGGGAGATGCGAACGGCCTCGACGTCGAGGGCGGCGCGGTTGATGATCGCGCCGGCGGCGCGTGCGGCCTTGACGGCCACGTTGAGCATGGGATGCAGGTTGGGGGACGACATTGGATTGTGGGAAGAACGGTGGGGAGGCCCCCGGAGGCGGCCCGGCGATGCGGGCAGCGAGAATCGGGGGATTTTACCGGCTCCGCCGTTTCGTGTCTCCAAATCCGCCATGCGCACCCGTTTCATCCTGATCCAGACCAGCCACGCCGGCAACGTGGGCGCCGCCGCCCGCGCCATGAAAACCATGGGTTTTTCCGACCTCGTACTGGTGGCGCCGCGCTGGGCTAACGTGCTGCGGCGCGAGGAAACCATCCAGCGCGCGAGCGGCGCGCTCGACGTGCTGACCAACGCCCGCATCGTAGAAACGCTGGACGAAGCCCTCGACGGCGTCACCCACCTGTGCGCCACGGCCATGATCCCGCGCGACTTCGGCCCGCCCACGCGCACGCCCCGGGAGCACCTGGAACCCCTGGCCAAACAGGGCGACCAGCACGTGGCCTTCCTGTTCGGCTCCGAGCGATTTGGCATGCGCAACGAGGACGTCTACCGCTGCAACGTGGCCCTGAGCATCCCGACCGATCCGAAGTTCGGCTCGCTCAACCTGGGCGCGGCGATCCAGGTGGTGGCCTACGAGTGGCGGCTCGCGCTCGGTGGCTACGAGGTGCGCGAAGCCATCAACCCCGTGCAGGCGGCCGATGCGCAGGCGGTGGCCGGCATGCTCGACCACTGGGAGCGCTCGCTCGTGGAGATCGGTTTCCTCGATCCCGAAGCGCCCAAGAAGCTGATGCCGCGGCTGCAGCAGCTTTTCAACCGCGCCCAGCCTACGCCGGAGGAAATCCACATCCTGCGTGGCATCGCCAAGGCCATGGCCGACGCCGCCAAGGCACCCAAGGCCGGCAAAAGCTCCTGAATAAAAAACCCCTTCGGCCCTACGCGAAGACCCCCGGCCTTAGACTGCTTCGCCCCTATCGATATAACGACAACAGACAGAAGGCAGCGATGTTCACTCGACTGCGCGCCGACATCCGGTGCATCCTCGAACGCGACCCGGCCGCCCGCAGCGCATGGGAAGTGATCACGGTCTACCCCGGCTTCCATGCCGTGGTGCTGCATCGCTGGGCGCACGCCTGTTGGACGCATGGCTTCAAGTGGCCCGCGCGCTTCATCGCGCACTGGGCGCGCTGGCTCACCGGCATCGAGATCCATCCGGCCGCCAAGCTCGGCGAGCGCGTGTTCTTCGACCACGCCATGGGCGTGGTGGTCGGCGAGACGGCCGAGATCGGCGACGGCTGCACCATCTACCAGGGCGTGACGCTGGGCGGCACCTCGCTCTACAAGGGCGCCAAGCGGCACCCGACGCTGGGGCGTGATGTGGTGGTGAGCGCGGGGGCCAAGGTGCTGGGCGGCTTCGTCGTGGGCGATGGCGCCAAGATCGGCAGCAACGCGGTGGTCATCAAGCCGGTGCCGGCGGGGGCGACCGCGGTGGGCATTCCCGCACGCATCATTCCGTCGAAGACCGGCGAAAGCGCCGATGTGGCCGCGCCGCAGAAGTTCTCCGCCTACGGCATCACGCAGGAAGACGACCCGCTGAGCCAGGCGCTGCGCGGGCTGATCGACAGCGCATCGAGCCAGGAGCACCAGATCGCGCTGCTGTGGCAGGCCATCGAGAAGCTGTCGGCGCAGCCGGGCACCAAGGATTGCGTGCCGGGCGATGCGGCGCGCGACGAGAACTTCGAGGCGGACAAGCTCACGCAGCTGGTGGGCAAGTAAGAAGCCCGATCAGCCGCCCCGCTTGGCCGGCGCGTGCAGCGCCCCGTGCACATGGCCTGCGTGCTGGCCGAAGGTCTCAGGAGCGAGGGAGGCGGTGTCCAGTTCCTGCAGGATGCCGCAGGCGTTGGCCGATTCGGGGCCGCAGCATTGTTGGCGCAGCGCCTTCAGTTGCTTCTCCAGCATCTTGAGTTCGGCGATGCGCGTGGCCACGTGGCCGATGTGGTCGTCCAGCAACTGGTTGACCTCGCCGCAGTCGTCCTGTGGCGCGTCGCGGAATTTCAGCAGGCTGCGGATCTCGTCGAGCGTCATGTCGAGCGAGCGGCAGCGGCGGATGAAGCCCAGGCGCTGGGCATGGTCTTCGTCGTAGATGCGGTAGTTGCCATCGGTGCGCGCGGGCTCGGGCAGCAGTTGCTCGCGCTCGTAGTACCGGATGGTTTCGACCGGCGTGTTCGCGACCTTGGCCAGTTCCCCGATTTTCATGATGCGGCAAATGAACGAGTGGGAATGAGCGTTTGACTCTACACCTGCTTCAGGGTTTCCAATCGATGCCATGACGAATCAGAACGCCCTGAAGCCGGTGACGCCGGCCCTTCATCCGCACGACCACGACCACGATCATGGTCACGACCACGCGCCCGGGCATGCGCATTCCCCTGCCGCAACATCCTGCTGCGGCGATCCGGTCTGCGGCTCGTCGCCCGCCATCGACGCGGCCGATATTCCCAAGGGCGCCTTGCTCTTTCGCATTCCCACGATGGATTGCGCCGTCGAGGAATCCGAGATCCGCCGTGCGCTCGAGCCGGTCGCGGGGGTCAAGGGCCTGCGCTTCCGGCTTGGCGAACGCACCATGGCCATCACCACCGACGACGGCGTGCTGCCCCAGGCGCTCGCCGCGATCCGCAAGGCCGGCTTCAAGCCCGAGCCGCTGAACGCAGAGGGTGCCGCGGCAGCCGCGCCCGCGAAGATCGCCGGCATGAGCATCGGGCTTGCACGCCTGGTGGCTGCACTGCTGCTGGCCATCGCGGCCGAATCGATCTCCTTCATGGGGTTCGAGAGCAAGGGCTTCATGGCGGCCGAGATGGTGCTGGCGCTGGGCGCGATCGGCCTCGCCGGTCTCGACACCTACAAGAAGGGCTTTGCCGCATTGGTGCGCGGGCGCCTGAACATCAACGCGCTGATGGCCGTGGCCGTCACCGGTGCTTTCATCATCGGCCAGTGGCCCGAAGCCGCGATGGTGATGGCGCTCTATGCCATCGCGGAACTGATCGAAGCGCGCGCCGTGGACCGCGCGCGCAATGCCATCCAGAGCCTGCTGGCGCTCGCGCCCGAGCAGGCCGAGGTGAAGCAGGCCGACGGCAGCTGGCGCACCGTGATGGCCAGCGAGGTGGTGCTGGATGCCATTGCGCGCATCCGCCCCGGCGAGCGCGTGCCGCTGGACGGTGTCGTCACCGAAGGCACCAGCGCCATCGACCAGGCGCCGGTCACGGGCGAGAGCATTCCGGTCGACAAGACCGTCGGCGACCCGGTGTTCGCGGGCACCATCAACCAGACCGCCGGGCTGGAGTTCCGCGTGACGGCGGTGGCGGCCAACACCACCTTGGCGCGCATCATCCACGCGGTCGAGGAGGCGCAGGGTTCGCGCGCGCCGACGCAGCGCTTCGTCGACAGGTTCGCCGCCATCTATACGCCCACCGTCTTTGTGCTGGCGCTGGCCGTGGCTGTGCTCACGCCGCTGTTCATGGACTGGACGTGGCTGCAGGCCATCTACAAGGCGTTGGTGCTGCTGGTCATCGCCTGCCCGTGCGCGCTGGTGATCTCGACGCCCGTCACCGTGGTGAGCGCGCTGGCCGCGGCCGCGCGGCGCGGCATTCTCATCAAGGGCGGCACGTACCTCGAAGAGGCGCGCAGGCTCAAGGCGGTTGCGCTCGACAAGACCGGCACCGTCACCGAAGGCAAGCCGAAGCTGGTCGATTCGGTGCTGGTCGACACCTCGGGCAACGAGGCCACGGTGTTCACCATAGCTGCCAGCATCGCGGGCCGTTCGGACCACCCGGTGTCGAAGGCCATCGCCGAAGGCCTGAAGGGGCCGCAAGGCGAAGTCGGCGACTTCGCCGCGCTGCCCGGCCGCGGCGTGCAGGCCACGCACGCGGGGCAGGCCTACGTGCTCGGCAACCACCGCCTGATCGAGGAGCGAGGCCTGTGCACGCCGTCGCTCGAAGCCGAACTGAAGCGCCATGAAGAGGCGGGCCGCACCGTCACGCTGCTGGCATCGGACAAGGCCGTGCTCGCGCTGTTCGCCGTGGCCGACACCATCAAGGAATCGTCGCAGGCCGCGGTGGCGGAACTGCGTGCGCTCGGCGTCGTGCCCGTGATGCTCACCGGCGACAACGCCGCCACCGCGAAGGCCATCGGCGCCCACGCCGGCATCGACGACGTGCGCGGCAACCTGCTGCCCGAGGAGAAGCTCAACGCCGTCAAGGCCATGCAGCAGCGCTACGGCGCCGCCGCGATGACCGGCGACGGCATCAACGACGCCCCCGCGCTCGCGCAGGCCGACATCGGTTTCGCGATGGGCGGGGCCGGCACCGACACCGCGATGGAGGCGGCCGACGTGGTCATCATGAACGACGACCTGCGCCGCATCCCCGAGACCATCCGCCTGTCGCGCCGGGCGCATTCGGTACTGTGGCAGAACATCACGCTGGCGCTGGGCATCAAGGCCGTGTTCTTCGTGCTCGCGGTGTTCGGCAGCGCGACCATGTGGATGGCGGTGTTCGCGGACATGGGGGCGAGCCTGCTGGTGGTGGCGAACGGGCTGCGTCTGATGCGCGCGCAAAGGTAGAGTAGAAGCCACGGCTTCACTTCACCAGCGTGCAGCCCACGCCTCCAGCGGCACCCGCGCCGCATTGCACACATAGCTCACGGAGTGATACCACCCCGCGAGCATCATCAGCTCGATCAGCTGCGCATGGCTCCAGTGCGCGCCCAGGGCCTCCCACAGTGCATCGTCCACATTGCTCGTGTCGTGCAACTGGTCGACCATCGATACCAGAAGCCGGTCGCGCGGTGCGAGCAATGAAAGATCGCCATCGGCCGATGCCATCACTCGCCGGTCGGTTTCGCTGAAGCCGGCCGCGTCGGCGAAACCGGCCCAGTGCACGCCCCATTCGTATTCGGCACCGCAGCGGACACAGACCCGCAGGATGACGATCTCGCGTTCGCGCAGGCCGATGGCCGCCTTGCGGCCCAGCAGGTAGCGGCCCAGGTCGAGCGTGCGTTCGGCCAGCGCAGGGTTCACGGCCATCACGCGGAACAGCGCGAGGATTTCGGGCGCCTGCGGCGGCGTCATGCGCTGGAGCAGTTCGCCGATGGGCTCGGGATAGGGCGCTTCGAGCGGGGGAATCCTCGGCGTGGGGTTTGCGGCTGTGTCGGCCATGGACGGTTCCTTCAATGCAATGATGGAAATCGCTACGAAAAGCGTAGCGATTCGCTGCAGTCTATCGCTACGAAATGCGTAGCGCAAGCGCGTACACTCGCCGAACGACCGATCAACCGAAGGACCCGGCATGGAAGACGCACAACCCACGGCATCGCGCCGGCCCATCATGCGGCTGCTGGAGCAGCTCGGCCGCAAGGGCACGCTGCGCATCCTGTGGGAGCTGCGCGACGGGCTGCCGCAGAGCTTCAGGGCGTTGCGCACCAGCACGGACGACATGTCGCCCTCGGTGCTGAACGACCGGCTCAAGGAGCTGCGCGCTGTCGGCGTGGTCGAGCTTGCCGATGCAGGCTATGCGCTCACCGAGTCGGGCGGCGAACTCGTCAAGCGCCTCGCGCCGCTGAACCAATGGGCCAACCGCTGGCTCGACGACACGGCTTCGAACTAACATCCGCCGCATTGCCTTCCGTACTCCCGTCTCCCGATGTCTGTCACTTCGCTCCTGCTGCAACTCATCGTCATCCTGATCACCGCGCGCCTGTGCGGATGGATTCTTCGCCACGTGGGCCAGCCGGGCGTCGTCGGCGAGATGGCGGCGGGGCTGATGCTCGGGCCGGTCGTGATGGGGGCGCTGTTTCCCTCGCTGCATGCGCAGCTGTTCTCCAAGGAGTCGCTGCAGGGGCTTTCGTCGCTGTCGACGCTGGGGCTGGTGCTGTTCATGTTCGTGGTCGGCCTGGAGCTGCGGGCGTCGCAGGGCGTGCGTGAGCAGCTTCGCTCGGCGGGCTACGTGGGCGTGCTGAGCGTGGCCGTGCCGATGGCGCTGGGCCTGGCGATCGCGCCGGCGCTGCATCCGGCGCTCGCGCCGGCCGGGGTCGCGTTCTGGCCGTTCGCGCTGTTCATCGCGGCGGCGCTGTCGATCACCGCCTTTCCCGTGATGGCGCGCATCCTGAAAGACCGCGGCATGACGCGCACGCCCTTCGGCCAACTGTCGCTGGGTGCCGCGGCCGTGGTCGACGTGTTCGCCTGGATCCTGTTGGCCGTCGTGGTCGCGCTGGTCGGCGCGGGCGAGGGCTACCGGGGCCTGCTCAAGACCACGCTGGGCATGGCGGTGGTGCTGCTGGCGCTGTTCTTCGGGCTCAAGCCAGCCTTCGCGCGGCTGCTGCGCGCCAAGGCGCCCGAGGGCGAGCCCTCGACCACGGTGATGGCGGCGCTGATGATCGGCCTGCTGGCGACGGCGCTGGTCACCGAGTGGCTGCACCTGCATGCGGTGTTCGGTGCCTTCCTGTTCGGCGCCTGCCTGCCGCGCGACGACCGGCTGCTGAAGTCGCTCACCGAGCGCATCGAGCCGATTTCCATCGTCGTGCTGATGCCGCTGTTCTTCGCGCTGGCGGGACTGGGCACCACGGCCAATGCCTTCTCGGGCGCGAGCCTTGGCGCAATGCTGCTGATCGTGGGCGTGGCCACCGTGGGCAAGATCGCAGGCGGCGCGGCCGGCGCACGCATGGCGGGCTACGGCTGGCGCGACAGCCTCGCCACGGGCTCGCTGATGAATGCGCGCGGTCTGATGGAACTCATCGTGATGAAGATCGGCCTCGATGCCGGGCTGATCGGCCCCGAGCTGTTCACGATGCTGCTGGTGATGGCGCTCGTGACCACGGCAATGACGGGGCCGCTGATCAACCTGTTCATCGGCCGCAAGGCAGCAGTCGCGTCGGACGGCGCTCACGCCAAGTCCTGACGGCGGTTCAGCCGTCGCGGCGCACTGTGAAGCCGATGCGCGTCTCGCCGCCCTGGCTCGCCGCGAACACGCGCCCGCCGTGCATGCGCGCGATGGCTTCCACGATGGACAGGCCCAGGCCGTGGTGCCGAGGCGAGCCGTCGCGGGCCGGTGCCGCGCGATAGAAGCGCTCGAACAGGCGAGGCAACGCGGCGGGGTCGATCGGCTCGCCCCGATTGACCACCGCCAAGGTGACCTCGCTGTGGTTCTTCTCGCTCCCGATCTCGATGCGGATCATCGAGGCAGGCGCCGCGAAACGGATGGCATTGCCCAGCAGGTTGAAGAGGGCGCGCCGGACCAGCGCGGCGTCCACGTCGGCCATGGCGTGGCCCTTCACCTCGGCGCGCAGGCCGGCTTCTTCCAGCATGGCGTCGTAGAAGTCGATCACGTCGCCCGCCTGCGCCGCCAGGCTGGCCGCCGCCCGTGTGCGCACCGGCATGCCGCGTTCGGCCTGCGAGAGAAACAGCATGTCGGTGACGATGCCCGCGAGCCGCCCGATCTCTTCGAGGTTGGACGCGAGCACGGCCTGCAGCTCCTCGTTGCCGCGCGGACGCGTGAGCGCGAGTTCGGTGGCGCCGATCAGGTTGGCCAGCGGCGTGCGCAACTCGTGCGCCACGTCGGCATTGAAGGATTCGAGCTGCACATAGGCGCGCTGCACCCGCAGCAGCAGCGCGTTGAACTGGGTGATCCAGGGGCGCAGCTCTTCGGCGAAGTCCATCGCATCGATGGGGCAGTTGGCCTTGTCGGGCGCCATTGCAGCGGTGCGCTCGGCCAGCGCCTTGAGCGGGCGCAGGCCGCGCCGCACCAGCCACATGCCCGTGAGCGAGACCAGCGCCGTGCCCAGCACGACGGCGCCCAGCAGTGTCCATCCGAGTCGCTCCAGCAGGCGGTCTTCCTGCGCCGTGTTCACGCCGAGCTGAACCTGCAACTGCGTCGTCAGGCCACTCTGCTGCCAGGGCACCAAGAGGTTGCGCCGCATCCAGCGGCTGCCGGCTGTGGGACTGGACTGGAAAAGCTGCTTGCCCGCATGCGAGATCGACAGGCTCACGTCGTCCTGCATCGAGAAGAAGTCGTCGAGCTTGTGCCGCAGGAAGACGAGGTCGCCGCCTTTGTCGGCCTCCTTGAGCAGGTGCTCCACCAGCACTGCCTTCTGGTTGAGCTCCTCTTCCTGTTTCTGCCCGAAGCTCCAGGCCGTGACGAGGTAGATGGCGAAGCAGATCACGCTGAGCCCGAACAGGGTCTGCGCGGCGAACCAGAGCGACAACCGGCTCTGGAGTGAGTGCGGCCGGGCGGTCAAGACCAGGAGCGGTCTTCGAGGACGTAGCCCATGCCGCGCACGGTGTGCAGCAGCTTCACCTCGAACGGATCGTCGAGCTTGCTGCGCAGGCGCCGAATGGCCACTTCCACCACGTTGGTGTCGCTGTCGAAGTTCATGTCCCACACCTGCTCGGCGAGCGTGGTGCGCGACAGGATCTGGCCGCGCCGGCGCAGCAGCACCAGCAGCAGCGTGAACTCCTTGGCCGTGAGGTCGAGCCGCGTGCGGTTGCGCATGCACTTGCGGCTGACGAGATCGACCTCCAGGTCGGCCAGCCGCAGCACGGTGGATTCCTGCTGCTTGCCGCGGCGCAGCAGCGCCTGCACGCGCGCCAGCAGTTCGGAGAAGGAGAAGGGCTTGACGAGGTAGTCGTCCGCGCCCTGCTGCAGCCCCTGCACGCGGTCCTCGACCTTGTCGCGCGCCGTCAGCACCAGCACGGGCACGTTCTTCGTGCGGCGGATGGCCTGCAGCACGGCAAAGCCGTCGATGCCGGGCAGCATCACGTCGAGCAGGACGAGGGCGTAGTCGCCCTCGGTGGCGAGGTACCTCCCCTCGATGCCGTCGCGAGCGATATCCACGACGTAGCCGTTCTCCTCGAGCCCCTTTTTCAGGTAGTCGCCCAGTTTGGGTTCGTCTTCTATGACAAGGATCCGCATTCACGCATGGTATCGAAGCGCTTTTGATACGGGGATTACGATTTGGTAATCCTATTGACGGACGAAGCCTTCACCCGGTGTCATACATTGCGCCGGGCCCGCGGGCCGCAAGGCCTTTGCCCGAGCCTGCCGCGCGCCGCCGATATACTTTTTGCTCCCATGCGCCGCTGGTTTCTCATCTTCCTGCTCGTCCTGTTGCCGTTCCAGTTCAGCTGGGCGTCGGCATCGGCGTACTGCCAGCATGAGCGCGACACGCAGCCCGAGCACTGGGGCCATCACGAAAGCGAAACCCGCGGCACCGACCGCAGCCACAGCGGGGAGGGCGCGCAGAAGAACTCCAGCACCCAGCCGAATGCCGTGGTCGGCGACTGCGCGGTCTGCCATTCCGGCAGCGTGCAGCATGCAGAAGCTTCGGCGGAGCCGGCGAAGGCCGTGGCGCGCGTGGCCCCGGCCCTGCGCGCGACGTCCGCCGAGCGCTTCGCCTCGCACATCTCCGACGTTCCAGTCCGTCCCGACTGGTCTCTCGCCCTTTGATTCGGCGAGAGAACACCCCCTTTTCTGATTTCCACCATCAGCTGAGCTCTCGCCGAATTCGTCTGTCCGTTGTTTCGCAACCCAGGAGAATTCGATGCGCACGCTCTTCGTGCCGCTGGCCGCGTTGGCCATGGCGGCGCCCCCGGCTTTTTCACAGGTCACACCGACCGCTGCCGGCTCCCCGTATTCACAGCCATCCGGCGCGGCGGCCCGCACGCTGGAGCCCTCAGGCCCGCTGACGCTGGGCAACGCCGTCGCGATGGCGTTGCAGGCCAACCCCGGCCTGTCCGCGGCATCCCGCGAGCAGGACGCCACCGAGGCCGCCATCGTCCAGGCCGGCGCCTGGCCCAACCCCACGCTCGATGCGCAGGTGGAAGACCTGCGCCGCGACAACCGCACCACCACGCTGCAGCTGAGCCAGCCGCTCGAACTGGGCGGCAAGCGCGCCGCCCGCGTGACGGCGGCCGAGCGCGCGAGAGACCAGGCCGTCTCTGCGCTGGCCGGCCGCCGCGCGGAGATCCGCGCGGCGACGGTCACCGCCTTCTTCGACGTGCTGACCTCGCAGGAGCGCCTGCGGCTCGCGCAGGATTCCGCCGGACTCGCGCAGACGGCCACCCGCGCAGCGGCCAACCGCGTGGCAGCTGGCAAGGTCTCGCCGCTGGAAGAAACCAGGGCGCGCGTGGCCGAGGCCGGCATCCGCGTCGAGCTGCAGCAGGCGGAGGGCGCGCTGCGCTCGGCGCGCCGGCAGCTGGCCGCGCTGTGGGGCAACCCGAGCCCGCGCTTCACGCAGGTGGAAGGCGCGGTCGACCAACTGCCGGCGATGGTGCCGGCGCAAGAGGTGGAAAGCCGCCTGGGTGCCGCGCCCGCGGTGCGGCAGGCGCGGCTCGAAGTCGAGCGGCGCAAGGCGCTGTCCGAACTGGAGCGGGCCAGGCGCATTCCCGACCTGACTGTGTCGCTCGGTGCCAAGCGCGTGCCGTCCTCCGAGGGCGAGACCGGTGGCAGCCGCCGCAACCAGGTGGTCGTGGGCCTGTCGGTTCCGTTGCCGATCTTCGACACCAACCGCGGCAACGTCGCCGAGGCCCTGAGCCGCGAAGAGAAGGCCCGCGACGACCTCGCCGCCGCCGAGTTGCAGCTGGGCGCAGACGTTATGCAGGCTTCGGAGCGGCTGCGCTCCGCGCGCGCCACCGCGCAGACGCTGCAACGCGATGCGCTGCCTGGCGCCGAAGCCGCCTACAAGGCCGCGACCAAGGGCTTCGAGCTCGGCAAGTTCAGCTTTCTTGAAGCGCTCGATGCGCAGCGCACGCTGTTCCAGGTGCGTGCGCAGTACCTGCTCGCACTGGCCGACGCGCACCGCGCGGCCGGCGACCTCGACCGGCTGCTCGGCAACGATGCCAGCGACTTCTCTCCCGCGACGGCGCCCATTGCGCGCTGACAAGCAAGGAATTCCAAAGATCATGAACACCGAAGAACGCAAACCTTTCGCTGAAAAAAGCGGGGGCAGGAAGCAGTGGATCGCCATCGCGGTCGTCGTGGTGCTGGGCCTTGGCGCAGGCGCGATGATTCTGCGCCCCGCACCCGCCAAGCCCGAAGCGGCAGGCCATTCGGAGGCCACGGGGCACGGCGACGGCGAGCATCACGAAGAAGAAGGCCAAGAAGGCCACAAGGAAGCCGGGGCGCAGGGCAAGGACCACGATCACAGCCATGGCGAAGCCTCGGGCCATATCGACAAGGAGCACCACGAAGAGGGCAAGCGGGAAGCCAGCCACGAGCCTGCCGGCCACAAGGAAGACGAAGAGAAGATCGCCTTCACGGACGAGCAGATCAAGGCGGCCGACGTGAGCATCGAGAGCGCCGGCCCCGCGCGCATCAAGACGTCGCTGCAGCTGCCCGGCGAGATCAAGTTCAACCAGGACCGCACGGCCCACGTGGTGCCGCGCGTGGCGGGCGTGGTCGACAGCGTGCCGGCCAACCTGGGGCAGGAAGTGAAGCGTGGCCAGGTGCTCGCGGTGCTGTCGAGCCCGGGTCTTTCGGAGCAGCGCAGCGAATTGCAGTCGGCGCAGCGCCGGCTGCAGCTGGCCCGCACCACCTACGAGCGCGAGAAGAAGCTGTGGGAAGAAAAGATCTCCGCGCAGCAGGACTACCTGCAAGCCCAGCAGGCGATGCAGGAGGCGCAGATCGCAGTGGCCAACGCCAACCAGAAGCTGCTGGCGCTCGGCGCCACGCCCGGCTCGTCGGCGCTGGGCCGATACGAGCTGCGCGCGCCCTTCGACGGCATGGTGGTCGAGAAGCACATCTCGCTCGGCGAGTCGGTGGGAGAAGCCGTCAACGTTTTCACCATCTCCGACCTGTCGACCGTGTGGGCCGAGATCAGCGTGGCCGCCAACAACCTGAACCTGGTGCGCATCGGCGAGCGTGTGACCATCCGCTCGACCTCGTTCGACCAGACGGCCAGTGGCACGGTGTCGTACGTGGGCTCGCTGATCGGCGCGCAGACGCGCACCGCCACCGCGCGCGTCACGCTCACCAACCCGCAGCGCATCTGGCGCCCGGGCCTGTTCGTGAACGTCGAGCTCGTGGCCTCCGAGATGGATGCGCCCGTGACCGTCTCGGCCGAGGCGGTGCAGACGGTGGAGGACAAGCCGACTGTGTTCCTCAGGGTGCCCGGCGGCTTCGTGCCGCAGCATGTGCAGACCGGGCGCAGCGACGGCAAGCGTATCGAGATCGTGAGCGGACTGGAGCCCGGCGCGGCCCATGCCGCCAGCGGCAGCTTCGTCGTGAAGTCGCAGCAGGGCAAGAGCTCGGCCACGCACACCCACTGAGGACGCCTGCATGTTCGAACGCATCATTCGCTTTTCCATCGAACAGCGCTGGCTGATCCTGCTCGCCGTGCTCGGCATGGCCGCACTCGGCATCTTCAGCTACCAGAAGCTGCCCATCGACGCGGTACCCGACATCACCAACGTGCAGGTGCAGATCAACACTGCCGCACCCGGCTATTCGCCGCTTGAGGCCGAGCAGCGCGTGACCTACCCGATCGAGACGGTGATGGCCGGGCTGCCGGGCTTGCAGCAGACCCGTTCGCTGTCGCGCTACGGCCTGTCGCAGGTCACGGTGATCTTCAAGGACGGCATCGACATCTACTTCGCGCGGCAGCTCGTCAACGAGCGCATCCAGTCTGCGCGGGAAAGCATGCCGAGCGGCATTTCGCCGGTGGTCGGGCCGATCTCGACCGGCCTCGGCGAGATCTACCTCTGGACCGTCGAGGCGCTGGAGGGGGCGAAGAAGGCCGACGGCAAGCCGTACTCGCCCACCGACCTGCGCGAGATCCAGGACTGGATCATCAAGCCGCAGTTGCGCAACGTGGCGGGCGTGACCGAGATCAACTCCATCGGCGGTTACGCCAAGGAGTTCCAGATCGCGCCCGACCCCGCCAAGCTGCTGGCCCACGGCCTCACGATGACCGACTTGGTCACCGCGCTGGAGCGCAACAACGCCAACGTGGGCGCGGGCTACATCGAGAAGCGCGGCGAGCAGTACCTCATTCGCGCGCCGGGGCAGGTGAAGTCGGTGGAAGACATCGGCAACGTGATCCTCGGCAACGCAGGCGGCATTCCGCTGCGCGTGCAGGACGTGGCCGAGGTCGGCATCGGCAAGGAACTGCGCACCGGCGCGGCCACCGACAACGGCCGCGAAGTGGTGCTCGGAACCGTGTTCATGCTGATCGGCGAGAACAGCCGCACCGTGTCGCAGGCTGTCGACAAGAAGATGCGGGAGATCAACCGCACGCTGCCCGCTGGCGTGAAGGTCGTGACGGTGTACGACCGCACGGTGCTGGTCGACAAGGCCATCACTACGGTGAAGAAGAACCTGTTCGAGGGCGCGGTGCTGGTCATCGCCATCCTGTTCCTGTTCCTCGGCAACATCCGTGCGGCGCTGATCACTGCGCTGGTGATTCCGCTGTCGATGCTCTTCACCTTCACCGGCATGGTGAACCAGAAGGTCAGCGCCAACCTCATGAGCCTGGGCGCGCTGGACTTCGGCATCATCATCGACGGCGCGGTGGTGATCGTGGAGAACTGCGTGCGAAGGCTGGCCCATGCGCAGTCACACAAGGGGCGGCCGCTGACGCGCAGCGAGCGCTTCCACGAAGTGTTCGCGGCCTCGCAGGAGGCGAGGCGCCCGCTGCTGTTCGGCCAGCTGATCATCATGATCGTGTACCTGCCGATCTTTGCGCTCACGGGCGTCGAGGGCAAGCTGTTCCACCCGATGGCTTTCACCGTGGTGATTGCCCTGCTGGGCGCGATGATCCTGTCGATCACCTTCATCCCCGCGGCCGTGGCGCTGTTCATTGGCAGCAAGGTCAGCGAGAAGGAGAACCGCCTGATGGTGTGGGCCAAGCGCGGCTACGAGCCGCTGCTCGCGCGCGTCATGTCGGCCAAGCCGCTGGTCATTACCCTGGCCGCGGTGGCGGTGGTGCTGTCGGGTCTGCTGGCGACGCGCCTGGGCACGGAGTTCGTGCCGAGCCTGAGCGAGGGAGATTTCGCGATCCAGGCGCTTCGCATCCCGGGCACGAGCCTCACGCAGTCGGTCGAGATGCAGAAGCAGCTCGAACGCACGCTGAAGGCGAGGTTTCCGGAGATCGAGCGCGTGTTCGCGCGCACGGGCACGGCCGAGATTGCATCGGACCCGATGCCACCGAACATCTCCGACGGCTACATCATGCTCAAGCCCGAGAGCGAGTGGCCCAAGCCGAAGCGCACGCGGGAAGAGCTGCTGGCCGCCGTGCAGGAAGAGGTGGAAAAGCTGCCGGGCAACAACTACGAGTTTTCGCAGCCGATCCAGCTGCGCTTCAACGAACTGATCTCAGGCGTGCGCAGCGACGTGGCCGTGAAGATCTTCGGCGACGACATGGACGTGCTGAACAAGACCGCGGCCGAGGTATCGGGCGTGCTGGGCAAGATCGCCGGCGCGGCCGAGGTGAAGGTCGAGCAGACCACCGGCCTGCCGATGCTCACGGTGAACATCGACCGCAACAAGACCGCGCGTTACGGCCTCAACGTGGGCGACGTGCAGGACGCGATCTCGGCGGCGGTCGGCGGGCGCGAGGCGGGCACGCTGTTCGACGGCGACCGGCGCTTCGACATCATCGTGCGACTGCCCGAGGAACTTCGCACCGACCTGGAAGCCATCAAGCGCCTGCCCGTGGCGCTGCCCAAGGGCGCGGGCGCCGAGGGCCTGCGCACCAGCTTCATCCCGCTGGGCGAGGTGGCAACGCTGGACATCGCGCCCGGCCCCAACCAGGTGAGCCGAGAGGACGGCAAGCGCCGAATCGTGGTCAGCGCCAACGTGCGCGGCCGCGACCTCGGCTCCTTCGTGGCCGAGGCCGAGGAGGCGATGGGCAAGGTGAAGATCCCCGCCGGCTACTGGACCGTGTGGGGCGGCCAGTACGAGAACCTCGCCTCGGCCACCGAACGGCTGCAGGTGGTGGTGCCGGTGTCGCTGCTGCTGGTGTTCACGCTGCTGTTCGCGATGTTCGGCAACCTCAAGGACGGCCTGCTGGTGTTCACAGGCATCCCCTTCGCGCTCACGGGCGGCATCGTGGCACTGTGGATGCGCGGCATTCCGCTGTCGATCTCGGCGGCGGTGGGCTTCATCGCGCTGTCGGGCGTGGCGGTGCTCAACGGGCTGGTGATGATCTCGTTCATCCGCAACCTGCGCGAAGGCGGCCTGCCGCTGGACGCCGCGATCCGCGAAGGCGCGCTCACGCGGCTGCGGCCGGTGCTGATGACGGCGCTGGTCGCTTCGCTGGGTTTCGTGCCGATGGCCATCGCCACCGGTACCGGTGCCGAGGTGCAGCGGCCGCTGGCGACGGTGGTGATCGGCGGTATTCTTTCGTCGACCGCGCTGACGCTGCTGGTGCTGCCGCTGCTCTACCGCATCGCGCATCGGCGGGAGGAGGAAGGCGAGCGCGAGGCCTGGCGCCTCAGCGCCTGATGGCGGATTTCGGCCTGAACGCCTTGCAGACCGAATCGTCCGTCTCGAGGTACGGCCCGCCGATCAGGTCGATGCAATAAGGCACCGCTGCAAAGATGCCGGGTACGACCTGCACGCCTTCTGTGTCCTTGAGCCCTTCGAGCGTCTCCGCAATCGACTTCGGCTGCCCCGGCAGGTTGATGATCAGGCTCTTGCCACGGATCACCGCCACCTGCCGCGACAGGATCGCCGTCGGCACAAAGCGCAGGCTGATCTGGCGCATCTGTTCGCCGAAGCCGGGCATTTCCTTGTGGGCCACGGCCAGCGTGGCCTCTGGGGTCACGTCGCGCAGGGCGGGGCCGGTGCCGCCGGTGGTCAGCACCAGCGAGCAGCCGGCGTCGACCAGTTCGATCAGCGTCGCGCTGATGCGGTCGGCCTCGTCGGGGATCAGTCGGGGCTCGAATTCGATGGGGTTCTTCAGTGCCCGGCCGAGCCACTCCTTCAGCGCAGGCAGGCCCTTGTCTTCGTAGGTGCCGCTGGAGGCGCGGTCGCTGATCGAGACGATGCCGATGCGAACAGAGTCCGGTGCGCTCATGGTGTTGCTCCTTCCCGGGAGGGGAGGGAGAAAGACAAGGGGCTCATGCGTCGTCTTCCCGGTCTTGTGCGGCGGCGGCCGCCGCATGGTCCGCGCCTCCGTGCACTGCCAGTTGCGCGCGCACGAGCTGAAAGATTTCGCGATAGGCCTTGCCCTGGCGCGGCGCTTCGCCGGCCGGGCCGGACTTCATGTCCTTGCGGGCCTGGCGCACCAGCGCGCGCAGCTGTTGCGAGTCGGTGGCGGGATGGGTTTCGATCCAGCCGCCCAGGGCGTCGTCGTCGGCAATCAGCCGGTCGCGCCACCGTTCGGCCTCGTGCAGGGCGGCGGTTTCGGCGGCCGGCACGCTGTTCTGTTCGCTCAGGGCGAGCTTCACGGCCTCGAGCACTTCGGGCTCCAGCTTGCGCATGAGCTTGCCGATGAACTGCATCTGGCGGCGCTTGCCCTCGAAATTGGTGATGCGCCTGGCCTCGGCGATGGCGTCGACCAGTTTCTCGTCGAGCTGGAGTGCGTCGAACAGGCCGGCGCGCAGTGTGAGCAGCTCGGTGCCGAGCTTCTGCAGTTCGTCGCTTTCGCGCTTGAGATCGGTGCGGCTGGCTTCGTCGGAGCCCTTGAGCTCGCGCTTGAGCTCAAGGTCGAGTTCGCTGCCTTCGGCTACGAACTGGCCACGGACGAAATAGCCTTTTTTGGGTTTGCGGGACATGAGGTGGATTCTGGGCCGCACCGTGCGGCGTTGCAACGCGTGCAATGCGCAGTGGGAAGCTGGGGGGAAAACGGGAAATGGGGGGCGCAAGTATCATAGCCACCACATGACGACATCCTCCTCGCGCGCCGATTCCGGCTTCGCCTACAGCCGCTCCTTCTTCGAAAACCTGGTCGACTCGGCCTTGGCCCATGCCAAGAAGCTCGGCGCCACCGACGCCGGGGCCGAGGCCTCCGAGGGCTGCGGCCTGAGCGTCTCGGTACGCAAGGGCGAGCTGGAAAACGTCGAGCGCAACCGCGACAAGTCGCTGGGCATCACGGTCTACGTGGGCCACCGCCGCGGCAACGCCAGCACCTCCGACTTCTCCGACGCCGCCATCAAGCAGACCGTGCAGGCGGCCTACGACATCGCCCGCTTCACGGCCGAAGACCCCGTCAGCGGCCTGCCGGACGAAGAGGACATCGCCAAGGTGCACCCCGAACTCGACCTGTTCCATCCCTGGGACGTGACGAGCGAGCAGGCCGCCAGGCTGGCGCTGGAATGCGAAGAGGCGGCCCTGACGACCGACAAGCGCATCACCAACAGCGAAGGCGCGGGCGTCTCGGCGCAGCAGAGCCACTTCTTCAGCGCCCACACGCACGGCTTTCGCGGCGGCTATGCCAGCTCGCGGCACTCGATCTCGGTGGCGCCCATCGCCGGCAAGGGCGACGACATGCAGCGCGATGCCTGGTACAGCTCCATGCGCTCGGCCGGCGAACTGGCCAGCCCGCAGGCCGTGGGCCGCTACGCCGCCGAACGGGCGCTGAGCCGCCTGAAGTCGCGCAAGATCAAGACCACCGAATGCCCGGTGCTGTTCGAGTCGCCGCTGGCCGTGGGCCTGCTGGGCGGGCTGGTGCAGGCCGTGAGCGGCGGTGCGCTGTACCGCAAGAGCAGCTTCCTGCTCGACTCGCTGGGAAAGCCAGTGCTGCCCAAGCACGTCGATGTGGCCGAAGACCCGCACCTCATTCGCGGCAAGGGCAGTTCGCCCTTTGACGACGAAGGCGTGACCACGCGGGCGCGCAAGGTGGTCGATGCCGGCCGCCTCGAAGGCTACTTTCTCTCGACCTACTCGGCCCGCAAGCTGGGTATGAAGACCACCGGCAACGCCGGCGGTTCGCACAACCTGACGCTGAGCTCGCGCCTCACCAAGCACGGCGACGACCTCGACGCCATGCTCGCCAAGCTCGGCACCGGCCTGTTCGTGATCGAGCTGATGGGCCAGGGCGTGAACTACGTGACCGGCGACTACTCGCGCGGCGCCAGTGGCTTCTGGGTTGAGAAGGGCCGCATCGCCTTCCCGGTGCAGGAGATCACCATCGCCGGCAACCTGAAGGACATGCTCATGGGCATCGAGGCCATCGGGGCCGATGCCTACACCTTCGGCGCCAAGACCACGGGGTCGGTCCTGGTGAACCGCATGAAGATCGCGGGCAGCTGAGCCCCTGGGCGGGCGCCCGCCCACCGGTCACTTCTTTGCAGTTTCTGCGGGCGGTGCGATCAGGTGCTCGAGCATGCGCCGCGCATTGAGCGGCAGGTCTTCCGACGAACGCACGCAAGCCATCAGCGTGCGTTCCGCCCAGGTGTCGGAGAGCGAGGCGCGCGCAATCTTCATCGAACGCGCGCAGCGTTCGGCCGCGGTCTGGGGCACGATGCCGACGCCGATGCCGTACTCCACCATGCGGCACACGGCCTCGAAGTTGCGCACGCGCACCCGGTAGGCCAGGTGCTTGCCGAGCGCGCGCACATGCTGGGTGATCAGCTGCTGCAGCGCACTGTTCGCAGGCAGGCCTACGAATTCGCTGTCGACCACGTCGGCCAGCCGCAGGCGCCGGCGTCCGGCCAGCGCGTGGCCGCGGGGCATCACGAGCACGAGGTCGTCGCGGCGAAAGGGGTGGCATTCCAGGCCTTCGCTGTCGATGGCGTCCGAGACGATGCCGATGTCGCACAGGCCGCCGCGTAGCGCTTCCACAGTGTCCGGACTGGCGCGCTCCTCGAGGTCGACCGAAATGCGCGGATGCTCGGCGAGAAAGCGGCTCAGCACCTCGGGAAGGTGCTCGGTCAGCGCCGAGGTGCCGCACATGAAGCGCACGTGGCCCTTGAGGCCCTGGCCGTATTCGCCGAGCTCGCCGCGCAGGCGTTCCATCTGCTGCAGAACGACGCGCGCATGGTGCAGCAGCGTGCGGCCGGCTTCGGTGGCGCGCACGCCCTGCGCGTGGCGCGTGAGCAGCGGGCTGCCGAGGGCGTCTTCCATGCCGCGCACGCGCTGGCTCGCGGAGGCCAGCGTCATGTGCGAACGCCCGGCGCCGCTGGTGAGGCTGCCGGCTTCGACCACGTTGAGAAAAAGCCGAAGGTCGGTGAGATCGAATCGCATGGTTCGGCGGAGTGTGCATCAAGAGCCTCAGTCCCAGCCTGAGGCCGGCTCTGCGAACACCGCATTTCCCGGTGCGGCATTGCCCGGCAGACTCGGCCGCGATGATGCATTCGAACGACTTGACGGGCTTCTGGGTTGCCGCAGCGGCCGTGTTCCTGCTGGCCGGGGTGATCAAGGGCGTGATCGGGCTGGGGCTGCCCACGGTGTCGATGGCGCTGCTCGCGCTGTGGATGCCGCCAGTGCAGGCGGCGGCACTGCTGGTCGTGCCCTCGCTGGTCACCAACGTCTGGCAGACCGGGCCGCGCGCGAGCTTCCTGCCGGTGCTCGAGCGTATCGGCGGCATGCAGGCGGGGATCGTCGTCGGCACGCTGGGCGGCGCGTTGTGGCTGGGCGTGCCGTCGGGGGCATGGGCGACGGTGGCGCTCGGCGTGGCGCTGGTGCTCTATGCGGGCTGGGGGCTGACGGGGCGGCAGCTGCACGTGGCCGAGGGGCAGGCGCGCTGGCTGGGGCCTGTGGCGGGCATCGCCACGGGGCTGGTGACGGCCGTGACCGGTGTGTTCGTGGTGCCGGCCGTGCCGTACCTGCAGGCGCTGGGGTTCCAGCGCGACTCGCTGATCCAGGCGATGGGGATTTCGTTCACCACCTCGACCGTGGTGCTGGCCATGGGGCTGGCCGGAAATGGGAGCTATCCGGCGTCTGCGGTGGGCGGGTCGATCGCGATGCTGGTGCCGGCCATCGGCGGCATGGTGCTCGGGACTTGGCTGCGGCGGCGGCTTTCGGTGGCGGTGTTCCGGCGCTGCTTCCTGGTCGGGCTGGCGCTGCTGGGCGTGTACATGGTCACGCGCGCCGCGGGCTGAAAAGGCTCAGGCCGCGAGCAGCAGGGCCGTGCGCACGCGCTCGATGGTCTGGCGGTAGGGCAGGGCGAAGTCGTCGATGGCATCGCCGGGTTCGAGCCAGCTGAACAGGAAGATGAGGCCTTCTTCTTCGGGACTGCCGGTGGCGGTGTGCATGAAGGTCTCGGGCAGCCCGCCCTCGGCGCGCATCAGGAACAGGTGCCACAGCTGCGGATGGCGGTGCGTGTTGCCCTCGACGCCGGCTTCGCATTCGCGGTCGAGCGTGCCGAGCGACTGCAGCGGGCCGGCGTAGTCGATGCCCGATTCTTCGAGCAGCTCGCGGCACACCGCGATCTCGGGCGACTCGCCGGGCTCGATGGTGCCCTTGGGGAGCTGCATGTTGCCATCCTCGGGATGGCGAAACACCAGCAGCCGGCCCTGCGCGTCGACCAGGCAGGCACAGGCCTTGAGGATCGGGGCGCGGGGGCTGCCGGTGCTCATCAGGCGCCTGTCAGGGCCGCTTTGACGGCAGCGCTGACCTGGCCCATGTCGGCCTTGCCGGCGAGGCGGGTCTTGACCACGCCCATCACCTTGCCCATGTCGCCGGGGCCGCTGGCGCCCAGTTCGGCCACGATGGCCTTCACTGCGGCCACCGTTTCATCGGCGCTCATGCGCTGGGGCAGGTAGACCTCGAGCACCTTGATCTCGGCAGCTTCCTTGTCGGCCAGGTCGATGCGGCCGCCGGTGGTGAAGGCGGCGATCGAGTCCTTGCGCTGCTTGACCATCTTGTCGACGATGGCGACGACCATAGCGTCGTCGAGCTCCACGCGCTCGTCGACTTCCTTCTGCTTCAAGGCTGCAAGCAGCAGGCGGATGGTGGCGAGGCGCTCGGAGTCCTTGGCGCGCATCGCCGTCTTCATGTCTTCGGTGATCTGTTCTTTGAGAGTCATTCGGCAACCTTTGGCAAAAACAAAAGCCGCGGCAGGTTTCCCTGGCGCGGCTGAGGCAACTGGGCGACGGCGCCGACTTTCGTCGAGGCCTGCCGCCCGTGGGCGTTGCTTAGTACAGCTTCTTGGGCAGCTGCATGCTGCGCACGCGCTTGTAGTGGCGCTTGACCGCGGCGGCCTTCTTGCGCTTGCGCTCGGCGGTCGGCTTTTCGTAGAACTCGCGGGCGCGCAGGTCGGTCAGCAGGCCGAGCTTTTCGATGGTGCGCTTGAAACGGCGCAGTGCGACGTCGAAGGGCTCGTTTTCTTTAACGCGGATGGTGGTCATTGATGAATCGTTGAACTGAAGTTGGCTCGGGGAGATCGAGGCCCAAAGCCGGGGTTCCTCAACTGAAATCTTTGGTGGCCGTTGAGGGGAGGCCAGAAGTTAGCCCGAGATTATAGCGCGCTTGCGCAGGCATGCGCGCTCGCCCAGGCCCATTGGAAGTTGTATCCGCCCAACCAACCCGTCACATCGACCACTTCGCCGATGAAATACAGGCCCGGCTGCTTCGATTCCATGGTCTGGGACGACAGGTCGCGGGTGTCGACACCGCCGGCCGTCACCTCGGCCTTCTTGTAGCCTTCGGTGCCGCTGGGCGTGATCTGCCAGCGGGCGATGCGCTCCGACAGGGCGGCCAGCGCCTTGTCGGCGGCCTCGTTGACGGGGCGCTGCAGGGCCGGGTCCTGGCCGACCCAGGCGTCGGCCAGCCGGGAGGGCACCAGCGTGGCCAGTTCGTTGGCGATGCGCTTCTTCGAGCGCAGCTTGGCTTCGCCGAGCGCCTCGGCCACGTTCGTGCCCGGCGCGAAATCGAGCGTCAGCGGGGTGCCGGGCTTCCAGTAGCTCGAAATCTGCAGCACGGCCGGGCCCGACAGGCCTCGGTGGGTGAACAGCAGGTCTTCGAGGAATGCCGTCTTCTCTTTCCTGGCACCGGTCTCGATGCGCACCGGCAGCGCGAGCCCGGCCAGTTCGGCATACGGCGCCCAGGCCTCGCCGCCGAAGGTCAGCGGCACCAGCGCTGGCCGGGGCGCGACGAGGCGCAGGCCGAACTGCTCGGCGATGCGGTAGCCGAAGTCGCTGGCGCCGATCTGGGGAATCGACAGGCCGCCGGTGGCAACCACGATCTTCGGCGTCTCGATGGCACCGCGGCTGCTCTCGATTCGATAGCTGCCAGAGCCCGTCAGCGTGATGTTTCCGGCCTTGCACGGCTGCCAGCGCTCGACTCCGCCCGCCTCGCATTCCGCCAGCAGCATGTCGACGATCTGCTGTGAGGAGCCATCGCAGAACAGCTGCCCCTTGTGCTTCTCGTGGAAGGCGATGCCGTGCCTCTGTACCAGTTCGATGAACTGCTGCGGCGCGTAGCGCGACAGCGCCGAGCGGCAGAAATTGGGGTTGTCGCCGATGAAGTGGCGCTGCGGCGCGCGCACATCGAGATCACGGTTGGTGAAGTTGGCACGGCCGCCGCCCGAGATGCGGATCTTCTCGCCCACCTTCTCGCTGTGGTCCACCACCAGCACCTTGAGCCCGCGCTGGCCTGCGATGCCGGCGCAGAACAGCCCGGCGGCCCCGGCGCCGATCACGACGACGTCGAAGCGGGAAGACGCGGGCGCGCTCAAGGGCCGTCTGCCGCGAGCAGCGGCGGCGGGTTGTATTTCAGGTGGCCCACATAACGCAGCGGCTGCGTGGCGGCGATGGAGGGCACGTCGCCTTCGCGCATGTGCAGCAGGTCGGCCGGGCTCACCCAGCGCGGATCGGCGCTGGTGATCGGCAGGCCGGCCTGCCGGTAGGCCTCGAGCACGAACTGCGAGCAGAAGAACTGGTCGTCGCGGCTCGCGCCCAACTGAACCATCGCCATGCCGCTCATGCAGTAGTGGCTGACTGCGCCCGGCATCAGCGGCAGCTCGCACAGGCGTCGGTTCAGCACGAAAGGCGCGTTCAGCAGCACGCCCACGGTGTTGTAGCGCGCGCCGACCTGCGACAGCGCCCATTCGCGCATGCGCCCGGCGCCGGCTTCGTCCACGCCCGGCACGCGGAAGGCCACCACCATCTGCTCTTCATCGACCACCTCGGCCAGCGGCCGTGCGCGCACGCCGGTGCCCACGGCTTCGGCGATCTGGCCGTCGCCGAGGTAGAGCACCGCATGGCTCACTGGCGAGAAGGTGCCCAGCCGGATGCCGAAGGAGTTCAACGTGGCGATGGAGGTCAGCAGGATGTCGCCCGGCGCCAGCGCGTCGGCGGCGATGAGCTCGCCGCCGTTGCCCGGTGCGATGACCGAGCTCTGCACCCGCACGCGCAGGCCGGCGTCCTTGGTCGGCAGGTCGACGCGGGTGGCGCAGGCCGTGAGCAGCAAGGCGGCGCCCGCGGCAGCGAGGGCCGCGAAAGTCCGGAAGCGGAAGTGCATCAGCCTTTCCAGACGAAGGGGAACTTCAGCTGCTTGAAGAAGCCGTTGGGCACGTAGTCGCCCAGCACGCCGTATTTCTCGGGCCAGAGCTTGGTGCTCTTCACCGCGGTGCCGAAGAGGTAGTCGAGGAAGGCGTAGTGCGCCGCATAGTTCTTGTCGAGCGCCTCGATGTCCTGGCTGTGGTGCCAGTGGTGGAAGTTGGGCGTCACGATCAGGTAGCGCAGCGGGCCGAGCCGTACGCTCACGTTGCAGTGGTTGAACACCGCCTGGAAGCCCACCACCACGATGTAGGCGTCGATCACTTCCTTGCTGAAGCCCAGCACGTAGATGGGCGCGAGCACCAGCGTGCGCGTGATCAGCAGTTCGAGGATGTGCTGGCGAGAGCCCGCCATCCAGTCCATGCTCTTCACGCTGTGGTGCACCGCGTGCAGGCGCCACAGCACCGGCACTTCGTGGTACGCGCGGTGCGTCCAGTACTGCACGAGGTCGGCCACCAGGATGATCAGCAGGATGCCGGCCCAGAACGGCAGGTTGCCCACCCAGCCGCGGATGCCGTCGTTGGCGGCCCAGCCGAAGAACTTGTGCACCATCAGGTTGGTGGCCAGCAGCACGAAGCCCACGATCATGTGGTTCACCACGAAGTGGTGGAAGTCGGTCTGCCACTCCTCGCGGAACACGGGTTGGTCTTTGCGCAGCGCAAAGAGCTTCTCGATGAAGATGAAGATCAGCGACGAGCCCAGCAGGTCGAGGATGAACCAGTCCAGCCCGATGTACGGCGTGTTGTCCGCGAAGTCGTGCACCGGCACCTTGTGCCCGCCCAGCAGCGCCGAGGCCACTACCAGCAGGAACGCGGCCGACGACAGCCAGCGCGAGCGGTTGAAGATGATGTTGACCAGCGACAGCCCGCCCGAGATCACCATGGCCGCCAGCAGGATGAAGCGCATCACGTCGACGTTGTAGCTCTTGCGCAGCTCGGGCGTGGTGAGGTACTGCGGAAAGTGGAAGGCCAGCACACCGAGGAAGCACAGAATGCCGAGGCTCAGTGCGATGGTTCCAGTGACCAGGCCTCGGCCGCGGCGCAATTCGCCGTGGCTTTCCGTGAATTCATTGAGTTTCTCGAGCATTTCCGCCTCTTTCTTGCTTGCGCTTTTGTTGGGGCGCGATTTTAGGCGGCTGTAGGAAAACGCTCACGCCTTCCGCACGGAGCGCCGGCGCAGCAGGGCAGCCGCGCCCAGCGCCACCGCCATCACCAGCAGCGACACCACGGTGGTCACCGTGCCGAGCGCATAGATCGAAGGCGTGGTCACCGTCGAGGTCAACCCCTGCAGTTCGAGCGGCAGCGTGTTGACGTCGCCGATGGCCTGCGAGGTGCGGGCAATCTCGTCCCACGACAGCGTGAAGCCGAACATGCCGATGCCAACGATCGATGGGCCGATCAGCGGCAGCACCACGAAGCGGAAGGTCTGCCACGGCGTTGCGCCGAGGTCGCGCGCGGCTTCCTCGTAGGCCGGGTTGAAGCGGTTGAACACCGCGAACATGATGAGCAGCCCGAATGGCAGCGTCCACGTCAGGTGCGCGCCGAGGGCGGAGCTGAACAGGCCGAGCGCGGTGCCGTAGCCCTCGAGCAGCGTGGTTGCGTCCACGGCCGTGAGCAGGCTCTTGATGCCCGTGTCGAGCAGCCGGAACTGCAGGCCGATGCCCAGCGAGATGATGATGGACGGCATGATGAGGCTGGCGACCGTGACGAAGAACAGGGCGTTGCTGCCCGCGAGCTTCTTGCGGAATGCGAGCCCGGCGAGCACCGACAGCACGACGGTGAAAGCCATCACCACCGCACCCAGCGCCAGCGAGCGCCGGAAGGCCGCGCCGATATCGACGGTGCCCAGGCCTTCGGCCAGCTTGTAGAACCAGTGCAGCGACAGCCCGCGCAGCGGAAAGGTCAGGCCGCCTTCAGGGCCCTGGAAGCTCAGAACGAAGATCGTGATCATCGGGCCGTAAAGGAACAGCACGAAGAGCCCGAACACGGTGGCCAGCGGCCAGAAACCGGGCGCGCGCTGGGCGCCGATGGGTGTCTGCATCTCAGAGCTCCTTGCGGATGTCGACCATCCGGGTCAGGCCCCAGATGATCATCAGCACCACCGCCAGCAGGATCATGGCGTTGGCCGCAGCCAGCGGAAACTGCAGGTACGAGGTCTGCACCTGGATGATCTTGCCGATCGACGCGATCTGCTGGCCGCCCATCACGCCGATGGTGACGAAGTCACCCATGACGATCGTGATGACGAAGATCGATCCGATCAGGATGCCGGTGCGCGACAGCGGCACCACCACGTTCCACAGCGTCTGCCAGCCCGAGGCGCCCGCGTCGCTGGCCGCTTCGAGCAGCGAGCGGTCGATGCGCATCATGCTGTTGAAGATCGGCACGATCATGAACATCGTGTACAGGTGCACGAAGGCCAGCACCACCGAGAAGTCGGAGAACAGCAGCCACTCGACCGGCTGGTTCACGAGGCCCATGCCCATCAGCGCCTGGTTGACCAGTCCGTTGCGTCCCAGCAGCGGCACCCACGAGATCATGCGGATCACGTTGGAGGTCCAGAAGGGCACGGTGCACAGCACGAACAGCACCGTCTGCATGGTCGACGAGCGCACGTGGAATGCCAGGAAGTAGGCCACCGAAAAGCCGACGAGCAGCGTGATGCCCCACACCAGCACGCAGAACTTGAAGGTGCTCAGGTAGGTGTTCAGCGTGACGCAGAGGTCGCCGTTGTCGGTGAGCCGCGAGCAGCCCTCGAACAGGCTCAGGTAGTTGCGCAGCGTGACGGCCGGGATCAGCTCGTACTCGTTGAAATTCCACAGGCTGACCATCGCGACCAGCGCCAGCGGGATCAGGAAGAACAGCAGGAACACCAGCGCGAACGGCGCCGCCTGCCACCACGCCTTCACGGCGTGAACGGGGGCAGTGGCGACGGGCGCGCGGGTGGTGGGAGCGCTCACAGGCTCAGGCCGCAACGAACTCGTTCCACTTGCGGACCATGTATTCGTTCTCGTCCATCACCGCGTTCCAGCACGCGATGCCTCCCATGCGCTGCTCGTAGCTGCCACCGTCGCGCACTGCGCCGGCCTTGGCGATCACGTCGCCCTGGGGGCTCTTGATGTCCTGGGCCGCGGGCTTGCCTTCCATCCAGTAGGCCCATTCGTAGGCTTCCATCTTGGCCTTCGCGGTGTCGAGCACGGCGCTGTAGTAACCCTGGCGGTTGAGGTAAGCACCGGCCCAGCCATCGAGGAACCAGTTGATGAATTCATAGGCACCGTCGAGCTTCTTGCCCGAAAGCGTGGCCGGCAGGCCGAAGCCCGAGGCCCAGGCGCGATAGCCTTCCTTGAGCGGCTGGAAGGTGCAGTCGATGCCCTTGCTGCGCACGGCCGTGACCGCGGGCGACCACATCGACTGGATCACCACCTCGCCCGAGGCCATCAGGTTCACCGACTCGTTGAAGTCCTTCCACAGCGCGCGGAACTGGCCGGCCTTCTTGGCCTCGATCAGGGCCTTGATCGTCAGGTCGATCTCGGCCTTGGTCATGTTGCCCTTGTCGGCGTACTTGTGCAGGCCCTTGGCCTCCACCACCATCGCGGCGTCCATGATGCCGATCGAGGGAATGTTCAGGATCGCGGCCTTGCCCTTGAACTCGGGGTTCAGCAACTCGGCCCAGGAGCCGATCGGGCGCTTGATCAGGTCCGGGCGGATGCCCAGCGTGTCGGCGTTGTAGGTGGTCGGGATCAGCGACATGAACTGCGTGGCCGACTTGGCGAAGGCCTTGCTCTTCTCGCCTTCGAGGTAGATCACCTTGACCGGCGCCGTGCCCTGGCTGCCGACCTTCTTGCCCGCCACTTCGCCCTTGGTGAAGAGCGAGGTGATCTTGTCGGCGTTCTTCACGCGCTTGGTGTCGATGCCCTTGAGGTTGCCGGTCGGCACGATCTTCTTGAGCGAGAAGAACTCGGTGTCGATCAGGTCGAAGCTGTTGGGCGCGGTGACGGCGCGCTTGGTCACGTCGTCGGTGGTCACGGCCACGTACTGGATCTCGATGCCGGTGTCGGCCTTGAACTTCTCGGCGATGGCCTTGTCCTGGTTCACGGCGGTGCCGAGGTAGCGCAGCACGACCTTCTCCTGCGCATGCACGAAGGGCGCGACGCCCGCAGCCAGGATGCCGGCCGTGCCTTGCAGAAGGGTGCGGCGCTTGACGCCGGTGGACGAGTCGATGGGGTCGGTCATGGCTAGGTCTCCAGAAAAAAAGTGGAAGGGGACGAACGCGGGAAAAAGAGAAAGTGGGCTACTGGAGCGCTCACAGGGTCAGGGCGAGTGCGGCCGTGTCGTCGCGCAGGGCGTTTGCGTCGACGGGCGCCGGCACGCGCTCGCCCGGCGGCCTGGCGCCGGGGCCGAGCACGCGAGCGTCGGCCTCGGCCCACGAAAGGCGCACCGCCTCGCCTTGCGCATAGGGGCGCGAAAGAAAGGCGGCCTCGCCCAGAAGCACCGAAACGTTCTGGCGCCCCGGCGCGACGGCGTCGAGCGCCAGGCCGAGCAGCACGTAGGTGCCCTGGTACTCGACGTCGGTGACGGTGGCGGGCAAGCCGGCCGCCGTGGCGGCATCCGTTGCCGCGGCGATCCGCATGTGGTCGTTGCGCACCGCGATCGGGCCGGCCGGCGTATCGAACACGTTGTGGCCGCCCATGAAGCGTGCCACGAATTCGCTCGCCGGATGGTTGTAGACCGCGTGCGGCGAGCCGACCTGCTCGATCACGCCGTGGTTCATGACCACCATGGTGTCGGCCAGCGCCATCGCCTCCTCCTGCGAGTGCGTGACGTGCACGAAGGTCAGGCCCAGTTCCTTCTGCCAGCGCCGCAGCTCGGCGCGCATCTGGATGCGCAGGAAGGGGTCGAGCGCCGAGAGCGGCTCGTCGAGCAGCAGCACGCGCGGTTCGGTGATGAGCGCCCGCGCCAGCGCCACGCGCTGCTGCTGGCCGCCCGAAAGTTCACCGGGCTTGCGCGCGGCCAGGTGGCCCATGGCGACGCGCGCGAGCAGGTCGTTGGCGCGCCGATGGCGCTCGGCCTTGCCGACGCCTTTCATCTTGAGGCTGAAGGCCACATTGTCGGTGGCCGAGAGATGCGGGAAGAGGGCGAAGCTCTGGAACATCATCGCGGTGCCGCGCGCGGCGGCGGGCAGGTTCGTGATGTTGCGGTTGTCCAGCAGGATGTCGCCGCTGGTGACGGACTCGTGGCCCGCGATCATGCGCAACGTGGTGCTCTTGCCGCAGCCCGACGGGCCGAGCAGGCAGCAGTAGCTGCCGCTGGCAATGCGCAGGTCTATCCGGTCGACGGCGGCCGGTGTGCCGGGGGCATAGCGCTTGGTGAGCGCGACGATCTCGACTGCGGCGGGTTCGGGCGTGGCGACGGCATTCATTGCCGATGGCTCAGCACGATCCATGCCACGTTGTGGTGCGCGGCGCCCGTGCCGCTCGTGCTGTCCTCGCCCTGGTCAGGTGCCGATCAGGTACCGAACTTGTCCGCGTCCACCGGTACCTCAGCGGCTGCCAGCCCGCGCAGCACGTCGCCTACCACGATCACCGCCGGGCTGGCCAGGCCGGCCTTGGCGATACCGTTCTGCAGGTTGCCCAGCGTGGTCGCGATGTGCCGCTGGTGCGGCAGGCTCGCATGCTGGATGACCGCCACCGGCGTGTCGCCCGGCAGGCCTTGCAGCAGCTCGCGTTCGATGTGCGCGGCACCCGACACGCCCATGTAGATCACCAGCGTCAGGCGTGCGTTGTAGGCCGTCGCGGCCAGCGCGCGCCAGTCGGTCGGGTCTTCGCCCGCGCCCGCGCCGGTCTTGGCGTGGCCGGTGACGAACACCACGCCCTGCGCATGGTCGCGGTGCGTGAGCGGCACCCCCAGCGAGGTCACGGCCGCGAGGCCCGCGGTGATGCCGTTGACCACGGCGCATTCGATGCCGGCTTCGCGCAGGTGCTCCACCTCTTCGCCGCCGCGGCCGAAGATGAACGGGTCGCCGCCCTTGAGCCGGACCACGGTCTCGCCTTCGCGCACCGCGGTGATCATCAGTCGCTCGATGAATGCCTGCGGCGTGCTCTTGCAGCCGCCGCGCTTGCCCACGTGCACGATGCGCGCGCCGGGGCGGGCGTAGGCCTGCACGATCTGGTCGCTCACGAGGTCGTCGACCAGCAGCACCGTCGCGGCCTGGATCGCCTTCACGGCCTTGACGGTCAGCAGTTCCGGGTCGCCCGGGCCGGCGCCGACCAGGGTGCAGTGGCCGGTGATGAGAGTGGATGCGTTGTTCATGCGTGGGATGCCAGTTGCGTGACGTGCCTGACTTGCGTTGCGATGGCCTCGGGCACGGGAAGCTCGCCGGCCAGCACGCGGCGCGTGTAGTCGGCGGTGGTCGCGACGTCGATTTCCTTCGGCAGGCCCGGCACTTCGGCGGCGGTGCCGGCCTGCTGCGCCTGCAGCTCGGTGCGCACGCCGCGCACGAAGCCGTCGATCTGCGCGGTGCGGCGCGGGTCGGACACCACTTCGCCTTCGAGGCCGCGCGAGAGCAGGGCGGTCATGCCCGTGAGCTCGAAGGTCTCGCCCATGGTGCGCGCGTATTCGGGGTGCGTGTAGCTCGCGATCACCACGCAGGGGCCGGCGGTGGGCTGCATCAGCTTGACCACGCTGTGGCCGGGGTTGCGCAGGCCGACCACGCGGCGCACGTCGAGCAGGCGCTTGAGCGCGGGGTTCAGCAGCTCGGTGGGCGCAAAGGCCGCTTCGCCGTTGGCGATGGGGCGGATTTCGGCCATCGGCGGCAGCCCGAGTGCCGTGAGCACGTTCGATGCGAGCACGCGCGAGGTTTCGCTTGCGCTGCCATGCACTAGCACCGGCAGGCCTTCGCGGGCCAGCAGCAGCGCCAGCAGCGGCGTGAGCACCGGCAGCTTGCGCGCGCCGTTGTAGCTCGGCAGCACGACCAGCGGGCGGTCACCGGCCGGGATGCGGTTCAGCCGCGCATGGGTCGCATCGAGGAAGCCGGCCATCTCCTCGGGCGTTTCGCCCTTGATGCGCATGGCCAGGCAGAAGCCGCCGATCTCGAGGTCGGTGACGGTGCCGTCCAGCACCTGGCCGAACAGGTCGGTGGCCTGTTCGCGCGTGAGCGGCTTGGCGCCTCGCGCGCCGCGGCCGATTTCCTTGATGTATTGGCTGATTCCCATGGGTGGATGGATTGTCCTGCAAGGCTTATGCCGGAATGCGAGATGGCTTATGCCTTGGATTGGCTCCTTCCCCCAGCGGGGGAGGGAGCAAGACGGGGAATCATGGGGTGACTGCTTCGGCCTCGGCCGGCGTCGCCCGCACCATCCGCTTGAGTTCCGGAATGCACGATCCGCAGTTCGTGCCGCACTTCAGGGCCCCCTGCAGCTTGGCCAGCCGCTCGTCGGCCGTGCCGCTGCAGCGCCCCAGCTCGGTCTGGATCGCCACGTCCGCGACGTTGAAGCATGTGCACACCGTCTTGCCGCGCGACTGCACCGCCACCGGTGCCTTCGAGCCCGGCGACAGCAGCAGGCGGCCATAGCTCTGCGCCGGCAGCTCTTCCCGCAGCAGCGTGGCGATCCAGGCTTCCGCGCTGGTGTCGCCGCCCAGCAGGAAGGCCTCGAGGCCGGCGCTGCCGTCGGCGCGGCGCACCAGCCGCGCGGAGCGTCGCTGGCCGCGGCGGCGGTCGGCGTAGCGCAGGGTGTCGGCGGTCTGCAGGCCGAGCAGGGCTTCGATCTTCTCGACCAGCGCCTCGTCGGGCGCGTCGTGCGCGGCGGCGCGGAACAGGATGCCGCTGCGCTCTTGGCCTTGGGTGTTGCCCGCGAACGGCACGCAGGTCGCAAAAGGAAACAGCGCCATCAGCGGCTGCAGCGCGCGGTGCGCGGCCAGTGCCGCGTCGGCGGGCAGCCAGGCCATGGCCAGCAGCGACCATGGCAGTTCGGCCTTGAGGATCTTCACCGGCGTGTGCTTCAGCTCGGGCTGCTTCGAGGTCGGGCAATAGGCCGGCGTGGTGAGCGCGTTGATGCCCGCCAGCCGCACGCCGGTCGACGAGCAACCGCTCAGGTATTCCTCGCCCCAGTGCATGGCGACGAAGGCCTGGCTCAGGCCGATCTCGGCGCTGGCGCGCGCGGGCAGCATGATCGAGCCCCGCTTCGAGGTCAGGTGCACGAGGTCGCCTTCGCCGATCTGGCGGCGCGCCATGTCCTGCGCGTTCATCTGCACGACGGGCTCCGGCACGTGCCCGAACAGCCGGCCGGCCGTGCCGGTGCGGCTCATGCCGTGCCACTGGTCGCGCAGGCGGCCGGTGTTCAGCGAGAAGGGGTAGCGCGCCTCGCGGGCCTCGGCCACCGGCTTGTAGACGGTGTCGACAAAACGGGCGCGGCCGTCGGGCGTGGGGAACACGCCGTCTTCGTAGAGGCGAACGCGGCCGGTGCTTTCGCCTTCCTTCAGCGGCCATTGCTGCGGGCCCGCGGTTTCCAGCATCGCGTAGCTCAGGCCGGTGATGTCGAGGTCGCGCCCACGCGTCGATTCGCGGTGTTCGTTCCAGACCGATTCGGCCGTCTCGTACGGGAACAGCGTGGACGCGCGGCCGAGCTGCCGTTCGAGCCGGTGCGCGAAGGCCACCGCGATCGACCAGTCGTTGCGCGCCTCGCCGGGTGCGGCAACGGCCGGGCGCACGCGCGAGATGCGGCGCTCGCTGTTGGTCACGGTGCCTTCCTTCTCGCCCCAGGTGGTGGCGGGCAGCAGCAGGTCGGCGAAGGCGCAGGTGGCGGTGGTGGCGAAGGCTTCCTGCACCACCACGAACTCGGCGCGCTCCAGCGCGCGGCGCACCGTCGCCTGGTCGGGCATCGATTGCGCGGGGTTGGTGCAGGCGATCCACAGCGCGCGGATCTCGCCGTCGGCCGCGGCCTGGAACATCTCGACCGCCGTCTTGCCCGGCTTCTCGGGCACCGAGGGCACGCCCCACAGCGCGGCCACTTCGGCGCGGTGATCGGGGTTCGCCAGGTCGCGGTGCGCGCTCAGCAGGTTGGCCAGGCCGCCGACCTCGCGTCCGCCCATCGCATTGGGCTGGCCGGTCAGCGAGAACGGGCCCGCGCCGGGCCGGCCGATCTGCGCGGTCGCCAGGTGCAGGTTGATGAGCGCGGCATTCTTCGCCGTGCCGCTCGACGACTGGTTCAGGCCCTGGCAGTACAGGCTCAGCGTGGCAGGCGATGTGGCAAACAGCCGTGCGGCCGCGAGCAGGTCGTCCTTCGAGATGCCGCAGACCTGCGCCACCTTGTCGGGCGTGCATTCGCGCACGATGGCCTTCAGCGCGTCGAAACCGCTGGTGTGGGCGGCGATGTACTTCGCATCGATCCAGCCTTCCCACAGCATCAGGTGCAGCATGCCGTTGAACAGCATCACATCGGTGCCGGGCTGGATCGGCAGGAACAGGTCGGCGATCTCGACCGTGTCGGTACGGCGCGGGTCGGCCACGATGATCTTGAGCGCGGGGTTCGCGGCCTTCGCGTCCTCGATGCGGCGGAAAAGAATGGGGTGTGCCCACGCCGTGTTGCTGCCCACGATGAACAGGCAGTCGGCATGCTTCAGGTCGTCGTAGCAGGCCGGCGGCGCATCGGCGCCCAGCGTCTGCTTGTAGCCGGCGACCGCGCTGCTCATGCACAGGCGCGAATTGGTGTCGACGTTGTTGGTGCCGACCAGGCCCTTGGCGAGCTTGTTGAAGACGTAGTAGTCCTCGGTGAGCAGCTGGCCCGACACATAGAAGCCGACCGCGTCGGGGCCATGGTCGCGGATCACCTGCGCGAACTTGCCCGCGGCGTTGTCGAGCGCGGTGTCCCACGCAACCGCCATGGGCGCTTCCGCGCGCACCAGGCGCTGCATGGGCTGCAGCAGCCGCGTCTGGCGCGTGACCGTCGCGCTGGCCGTGAGGTGCAGCGTCGAGCCCTTGGTGCACAGGCGGCCGAAATTCGCCGGATGGTCGGGGTCGCCGCGCACACCGGTGATCTCGTCGCCACTCGATTCGATGATGACGCCACAGCCTACGCCGCAGTAGGGGCAGGTGGAGCGGGTTTCCCGCATTGCACCCGCTCCCTCCGGGAGCGAGCGGGGGTGAGGGTTGACGGCGCTCACGAAGGTCACGCTGCTGCCCTCACCCTAGCCCTCTCCCAGAGGGAGAGGGGACAACACCTTGGGACCGGCAATGGGGCGTGGCAGGTCGATGGCGTGCGTGGCCAGTTCGCCCGCGTCGAGATGCACCACGCCGTCTTCCACCTTCACGGCGAACTTCGGCGTGCAGCCTTCGTCGGGCGACTTGGCGCAGCCGTCGTCCAGCCCGATCGCCCAGTTGTGCAGCGGGCAGGCCACGCTGGTGCCGAACACGATGCCCTGGCTGAGCGGGCCGCCCTTGTGCGGGCAGCGGTCGAGCAGCGCGAACACCTGGTCCTCGGCATTGCGGAACACGGCGACGTCCACGCCGGCAGGCCGCGCCACGCGGCGGGCGCCGAGCACGGGGATGTCGTCGATGCGGCAGATGACTTTCCAATCGCTCATGGTGGGCTCTCTTTTCGTCTACGTCTTGATTTCTGAGTACAGGCCGGTGACGCGGTCCATGATCGCCAGCAGGTTCTCGCTGGCGACGAACACGTCGGACATCAGGGCGGGCGACGCACCGGCGCCTTCGAGGTGCTGCAGGCCCCGGTTGAAGAACATCCACTGCGCATCGGCCAGCACCAGCTCCTGCCTGATCTGCGCGGTGGCCTCGGGCGCGTTGCGCAGCACTTCGAGCGCGGCCAGGAATTCGGCGCGCGACTTGCCGATCTCGGCCGTGCTGCCCGCCGGGTCGATCTGCATTGCCGTGGCCAGGTAGAACTTGGCCATGCGCTGCGACAGCATGCGCTGGCGGCCCGCGATGTTCACGAGCTTGCCCACCGGCCTGCCCGAGGCGGCTTCGTACTGCGCGGTGCCCTGGTTGGCCAGCGCGAGCACGGCGGCGTCGAGCTTCACGACTCGGGTGGCTTCCTCCTTGCCGGGCGTCATGCCCGTGAGTGCGCGCTTGAACTCGCTCCAGGCGTTGTCGAGCGACTCGTAGGTGCCGCGAATGGTCGGGCTGGGCGCGAAGGCTTTCAGCTCGCCGAGCTGGCGCTCGAACAGCGCGATCGACTTGTCGAGCACCAGCTGCGCGTTGCGCGATTCGACGTTCTGCACCAGTGCCAGATATGCCTTGCTCGCGCGCTGCGACAGCATGCGCTGGCGGCCCGCCTTGTTGATCGCATCGTTCAGGTCGGTGACCTGGGCATTTGCGCCCAGCCCGGCGCCCATGCCGGCGGCGGCCGCGGATGCGAGGAAAGCCCTGCGCTTCATGCGGTCAGCGGCGTGAACTGCCGCACGTCCACCGAGGCCTGCGCCGACTCGAACCACGGATCCGGCTCGCCGTCGAGCGCGAACTGCAGGCGCTCCCACAGCGTCTTGCGGGCCTCCGCGTCTTCGAGGATCCGCTTCTTCACGTAGTCCAGGCCCACACGGCCGATGTAGTGCACCGTGCGTTCCAGGTACCAGCCCTCTTCGCGGTACAGCTGCAGGAACGCGCCCGCGTACTCCATCACCTCTTCGCTGGTCTTCACCTTGACGAGGAATTCGGCCACCTCGGTCTTGATGCCGCCGTTGCCGCCGACGTAGATTTCCCAGCCCGAATCGACGCCGATCACACCCACATCCTTGATGCCGGCCTCCGCGCAGTTGCGCGGGCAGCCCGACACGGCCAGCTTGACCTTGTGCGGCGAGTACATGGCCCACAGCGCGCGCTCCAGGTCCTTGCCCATCTGCGTGGAGTCTTGCGTGCCGAAGCGGCACCACTCGCTGCCCACGCAGGTCTTCACCGTGCGCAGCGACTTGGCGTAGGCAAAGCCGCTGGGCATGCCGATGTCCTTCCAGACGTTCTCCAGGTCTTCCTTCTTCACGCCCAGCAGGTCGATGCGCTGGCCGCCCGTGACCTTGACGGTCGGAATCTTGTACTTGTCGGCCGCGTCGGCGATGCGGCGCAGCTCGTCGGGCGTGGTGTGGCCGCCCCACATGCGCGGAATGACGGAGTAGGTGCCGTCCTTCTGGATGTTGGCGTGGCTGCGCTCGTTGATGAAGCGGCTCTGCGGATCGTCCTTCGCTTCTTTCGGCCAGGTGCTGATCAGGTAGTAGTTGACCGCCGGGCGGCAGGTGGCGCAGCCGTTGGGCGTGCGCCAGCCGAGGTTGCGGTACACCTCGTCGTGCGTGAGGTAGTGCTGCTTGCGGATCGCGTCGCGCACGTCCTGGTGGCTCACGTCGGTGCAGCCGCACACGGCCTTCTTCTTCGGCGTGGCCGAGTAGTCGCCGCCGGCCGTGAACATCAGGATCTGCTCGACCAGCCCGGTGCACGAGCCGCAGCTCGCGCTGGCCTTGGTGTGCTTCTTCACTTCGTCGAGCGTGAACAGGCCCTTGTCCTTGATGGCCTTGCAGATCGTGCCCTTGCTCACGCCGTTGCAGCCGCACACCTCGGCGTCGTCGGGCATGCTCGCGGCCTTGCTGTGGCCCTCGTGGCCGGTGTCGCCGATGTTGGATTCGCCGAACATCAGCTTGTCGCGAATGTCGTGCACGCTGCGGCCATCGCGCAGCAGCTTGAAGTACCAGCTGCCGTCCACCGTGTCGCCGTACAGGCAGGCGCCGACCAGCTTGTCGTCCTTGAGCACCAGCTTCTTGTAGACGCCGCCGAAGGGGTCGCTCATGACGATCTCTTCGGTACCTTCGCCGCCCATGAACTCGCCGGCGCTGAACAGGTCGATGCCAGTCACCTTGAGCTTGGTGGAGGTGAGCGACCCGAGGTAGCGGCCGATGCCGAACTGGGCGAGATGGTTGGCCGCCACCTTGGCCTGCTCGAACAGCGGCGCGACCAGGCCGTAGGCGATGCCGCGGTGCGCCGCGCATTCGCCCACCGAATAGATGCGCGCGTCGGTCACGGTCTGCATCGTGTCGGTGACGACGATGCCGCGGTTGCAGTGCAGGCGCATCTTCTCGGCCAGCTCCACGTTGGGGCGGATGCCGACCGCCATCACCACCAGGTCGGCCGCGACCTCTGTGCCGTCCTTGAAGCGGATGGCTTTGACGCGGCCCTCTTCATTGCCGACCATGTCCTGCGTCTGCGCACCCATCAGGAACTTGAGTCCTCGGTCTTCCAGCGACTTCTGCAGCAGCTTGCCCGCCACGTCGTCGAGCTGGCGTTCCATCAGCCAGGGCATCACGTGCACCACCGTCACGTTCATGCCGCGCAGCATCAGGCCGTTGGCGGCTTCCAGGCCCAGCAGGCCGCCGCCGATGACCACCGCGTTCTTGTGGGTGCGCGCGGTCTCGATCATGTAGTCGGTGTCGGCGATGTCGCGGTAGGCGATCACGCCCTTCAGGTCCTTGCCTGGCACCGGCAGCATGAAGGGGTTGGAGCCGGTGCACATCAGCAGGCGGTCGTAGGCGGCTTCGGTGCCATCTTCCGCGCGCACGATGCGCTTCACGCGGTCGACCTCGACCACCTTCTTGCCGGCATGCAGCGTGATGTGGTTGTCGCTGTACCACTCCCAGCTGTTGAGCACGATTTCGTCGACCGTCTGCTCGCCGGCCAGCACGGGCGACAGCAGGATGCGGTTGTAATTGGGATGCGGCTCCGCGCCGAAGACGGTGATGTCGTACAGGTCGGGCGCGATCTTCAGCAGCTCTTCGAGCGTGCGCACGCCGGCCATGCCGTTGCCGACCATCACGAGTTTCATTTTCTTCATGGGGCCCTACCTTTCGTCGAATCAAGCAAGCGAGTGCCCGCGGCGCGCGAGGAGAATCGCGCCATGAGCTTTGAAGTGGACATCGGCTACAGCAGCCAGCGCGGACCGCGCGAGCTGAATGAAGACTTCGCCGGCGCGGTGCATGCGCCGCGGGGCGACGAGGCGCGCGGCCTCATCGCGGCCATTGCCGATGGCGTGTCCAGCGGCGGGCACGGCCGCGAGGCGGCGCAGACCACGGTGATGGGCCTGCTGGCCGACTACTTCGCCACGCCCGATACCTGGGAGCCGACCGCCGCGCTCGACCGCCTGATCGGCGCGCAGAACGGCTGGCTGGCCGACCACAACCGCCGGCGCCAGGGCAAGGACGGCGGCGGCACGGCGCTCACCACGCTCACCGCGCTGGTGCTGCATGGCCAGGGCTACACGCTGGCGCACGTGGGCGACACGCGCGCCTGGCGCGTTCGCGCGGGCGGCGAGCCGGCCGTGCCGCTCACGCAGGACCATGCCTTCGACCATCCCGACATGCGCAGCCGCCTGACGCGCGCCATCGGCCTGGACGACCAGGTGCGCGTCGACTACGTGCAGGGCGACGTGCGCGTGGGCGACTGCTTCGTGCTGAGCTCCGACGGCGTGCATGGCGTGCTCAGGCCGCAGCAGGTGGCCGCGCTCGCCTTGCAGGGCGACGCCGAGGCGGCCAGCGAGGCGCTGGTGCGCGCGGCGCTGGAGGCCGGCACGCGCGACAACGCGACGGCGCTGGTCATTCGCGTGGTGGGGCTCGACGCGCGGCAGCTCGACGACGAACTCGGCGACGGCCGCCGGCTCGCACCACCGCCCGCGCTGAAGGTGGGCGACGTGCTCGACGGCTACGCCATCACCGCGCTGGTGGCCGACACCGGCGTGCACCTGCTGTACCAGGCCAGGCATCCGGCCACGCGCGAGCTGGTCGCGCTGAAGACGCTGCACCCCTCGCGCGCCGGCGACCCGCAGGAGCGCGCGATGCTGGCGCACGAGGCGTGGCTCGGTTTGCGCGTCGGCGGCAACGGCTTCGTGCGCGTGCACGAGCGCGCCGCGGATGCGAGCGCGCTGTACATCGTGTTCGACTGGCACGGCGGCCGCACGCTGGAGCAGCTGCGCAAGGCGAACGCGCGGGGCGCGGTGGGCGAGGTCGTTGCCGCCGCCATCGCACTGAGCCGAGCGCTCGGCCGGCTGCACCGCCAGGGCGTGGTGCACCGCGACATCAAGCCGGGCAACCTGCACCTGGGCGAGGACGGCCGCTGGCGCATCATCGACCTGGGCGTGGCGCTGTCCGGCCGCGAAAGCGCGGCGCAGCGCGAGCTGCATGCCGGCACGCCGAGCTACATCAACCCCGAGCAATGGGAGGAGGGTGGCGTCGCCGATGCGGGCAGCGACCTGTTCGCGCTCGGCGTCACGCTGTACCAGTGGCTCACCGGCCACCTGCCTTACGGCGAGATCGAGCCCTACCAGGTGGCGCGCTACCGGCGAGACCCGGTCGCGCTCTCGCGCCTGCGGCCCGACGTGCCGATCTGGCTCGACCATCTGGTGCGCAAGGCCGTCGCCCGCGATCCCCGCGAGCGCTTCGAAACCGCCGAGGAGCTGCTGCTCGCGCTCGAACGCGGTGCATCCCGCCCCGTGAGCGCGCCCGCCGCCACGCCGCTGATCCGCCGCGACCCACTTGCGCTCTACCAGCTGGCGCTGGGCGTGTCGATGCTGTTCAACCTCTTGCTGATCGTGTGGCTCCTGTTCCTGCCACGTTGAACGGAGGTCGGCGGGGCGGTTCATGACCGGGCAGCTTTCCGCGAGTTGTTGTTGACTGCGGGCGAAGCATGTACTGGTGCAACGCGCGCTCGGCCACCCTTCTCGGCCCAGGTGCGGGTCCAGCGGATCTGCATCACGCGCATCACGCCCAGCATCGCTAGCGACAGCATCGCGAAGAACACGAAGCCCCACAGGTAGCTGCCCAGATACTGCTTCGACAGGCCCATGGCGTTGGGCACGAGGCCACCGCCCAGCGCGCCGATCTCGCCGATCATCGAACCGGCCACTGCCGTGCTTGCGGGCCAGCGCAGCGGCACCAGCTGGAACAGCGCGCCGTTGCCCGCGCCCAGCGCGGCGAAGCACACGATCAGCACCAGCGTGGTGACGGCCAGCGAGCCCGACGAGACGCCCACCAGCACGAGGCTCACGGCCACCACCAGCAGCACAACGGTCAGCGTGTTCACACCGCCCCAGCGGTCGGAAAGCCAGCCGCCCACGATGCGCACCGCCGCGCCCATGAAGGCCGCGAGCATGGTCAGCTGGCCGGCCTGCACCTTGCTCACGCCGAACTGGTCGTAGTAGTAGGAGGGCAGGAAGGTCGTCAGGCCGATGAAGCCGCCGAAGGTCACGCCGTAGATCAGGCTGAACACCCAGCCGTCCTTCTCGAACAGGCAGGCGATGTGCTCGCGGAAGCTCGAATGGGCGTTCACGTCCGGCGGTTCCTTGGCGAACACCACCATCACCACCATGGGAACCAGGATGGCGACCGCGGCCACGCCGTACACCGCCTGCCAGCCCAGCCATAGTGCGAGCGGCGGCGCCACCAGCACCGACACCGCGGTGCCCACGTTGCCAGCGCCCACCAGACCCATGGCCAGGCCCTTGTGCTGCGGCGGGAACCAGCCCGAGCCCAGTGACAGCGCCACGCCGAAGCTCGCGCCCGCGATGCCCAGCAGCACGCCCATGGCGAGCAGGTTGTTGAAGCTCTTCACGAAGAAGAAGCCGAACAGCATCGCCACTGCGATCAGGCCCATCTCGACCAGCGTGGCCTTCTTGCGGCCGATGTACTGCGAGAGGATGCCGAGTGGAAAACGCATCAGCGCGCCCGCGATGATCGGCACCGACAGCATCAGGCCCTTCTGCGCCGGCGAGAGGTTGAAGGTTTCGCCGATGAAGGGCGCCATGGCGCCGTTGAGCACCCAGATGCAGCAGGAGAACGAGAAGTACAGGAAGGCCGCGAACAGCGTCGGACTGTGGCCTGACTGCAAGAAGTTCTTGAAACTGGACATGGCGTTCAAAGGTGCAAAAAGCCGCGGCCTGACCCTGGATGGGCCGTGTCGACGGACGGGGTTGGAGACGGAGTGCCGGCAGCGGACGCTGTCGGCGTGGGGGTGCGCTCGGCATGTGCGTTGCCGAGCCGGATGCAGGAGCCTGCAGCCTCACCAAAGCGGTGCTTCGTTACACCGCGGTCCGTTCCATGCAAGAGGCATGCCTGCGAATTCGCGCGGGCGTGGCCTATGCTCGCGGTGCGCTCCCACACCGCTTTTCCAAGATGCCCCTTCTCGTTGTCCTGCCCGATGAAACTGCTGGCCCCGTGCTGCCGGAGGCGCTTGCACAGGCGCTGTCCGACGCCAGTCTCGAGGTGGTCGGCTGCGCGGATGCGGGCACCTTCGCGCGGCAGGTCGAGGCGCTGGCCCCGGCCCAGGCCTTGATCTGCCTGCCTTTGCCCACGCCCGCATTGCTCGACGCGCTGCGCGCGTGGTCCGGCGTGCCGCCGTGTGCGCTGAGCTTCGTCGGCGAGCCGTTGAGCGGTGCGCAGCACGAAGAGCTGGTGCAGCTCGGCGTGCAGGCGTGGATGCAGAACGATGCCGTCGATGCCGCATCGCTCGCCGCGCTGGCCGCTCGTGCCCAGGCCCGCTGGCAGCGCGAGAGCGTCTTGCGCACCGAACTGGAGAGCCTGCGCACCCGCATGGACGAGCGCAAGTGGGTCGACCGCGCCAAGGGCCTGCTGATGTCCGCGCGCGGCATCGGCGAGGACGAAGCCTTCGGCCTGCTGCGCGGCGCCGCGATGCACGCCAACCTGCGGCTCGGCGAGGTGTCGCGCTCGGTCATCGAGGCGGCGCAGTGGGCCGACGCGATCAACCGCGCCGGGCAGTTGCGCATGCTCTCGCAGCGGCTGGTGCGCGTGGCGGCGCAGCTGCTGGGCAGCATCGATGCGCAGCGGGCGCGGGTGCTGCGCACGCAGTCCGCCGAGCGGGTGCAGCAGAACCTCGATCACCTGGCGGCCCTCGGGCTCGATGCGGCCGGCGCGCGGGCGCTCGTACAGGCGCAAGCCGCCTGGAGCGGGCTGGCTCCGGCCTTGACGGCGCGGCCCACGGCGGCAGGACTGGCCGACGTCGACCAGCGCGCCGAAGTGCTGCTCTCGGCCGCGGAGGCGCTGACCGAGGCGCTCGAAGCCTCGGGCGCGCGGCGTGCGCTGCGCATCGTCAACATATGCGGACGGCAGCGCATGCGTGCGCAGCGGTTGGCGAAAGACGCGCTGCTCGCTGCCACGCTGAAAGAGAAAGCCGCGAACGCGCGGCTGTTGCCCACCATGGCCGAGTTCGAGGCCGCCTTGCTCGAACTCGAGCGCGCCCCGCTCAGCACCACGGAGATCCGCACCGCGCTGGCCAGCGCCCGCGACGAATGGCTGCGGCTGGTCGGCGGCGTGCACGCGCTCGACAGCGCCGATGGCCGCGCCACGCTCGTTCGCTCCAGCGACGCGCTGGTCGACACCTTCGAGCGCCTCACGGCGTCGTACGAGCACAGCCTCCAGGTGATCATGTCGTGAACCTGGCACACCCCCAGGCTTCGCGCACTGCGTGTCGCTACGCCAAGCCCCTTGCAGGGGGCAACACC
>NZ_AKIW01000052.1 GCF_000282635.1 Variovorax sp. CF313 | reverse complement strand
GGGGGGGGGGGGGGGGGGGGGGGAGCCACACTGCCTGTGCCGGCTCGAGCGTGCGCGCGCTGCGCTTGAAGTAGCGGCGCGCCGCGGCCTCGGCGCCGCAGGCGTTGCCGCCCCACGGCGCGTTGTCCAGGTACAGCTGCAGGATGCGGGCCTTGCCCAGCGTCTGCTCCATCTCGACCGCGTAGAGCAGCTCGCGCAGCTTGCGCTCGGCGGTGCGGTCGCTGCCCGTCACCAGCAGCTTGGCCAGCTGCTGCGTGATCGTGCTGCCGCCGCGCCGGATCTGGCCGGGCTTCTGGTTGTTGTCGATCGACGCGAGGATCTCGGTCAGGTCGTAGCCGTTGTGGGTAAAGAAGCGCTGGTCTTCGGCGGCGATGACGGCACGCGCCAGCCAGCTGTCGTTGGCAAGCCTGGCCGACGGTCCGCAGCTGGTGCGCGCGTTGAGCATGGCCTCGGTGCCCAGCCCTTCGACGGTGAACTGGCTGATGACGGGCTGCACGGCGAAGGTGGCCTCGGGCAGTACGAGCTGGCCGCGCAGCGCGAGCGTGCCGCCGATGCGCGCGCGCTGCAGCTCGGGCAGCTGGGGCACCAGCACCGCGTACCAGCGCTCGATGGGCGCATCCTGCACGCTGGCGTTGAGCTGCAGGTTCTTCAGCGTGACCTTGCCGTCCCAATGGCCCTGCAGCCGGGTGGTGTCGGTGCTCTGGGGCGTGGCTTCGAAGGTGCCATTCAGCGTGTTGCCGTCGCGCTTCACGGTGGCGAGCAGGCGCTCGATCCTGATCGGCTGGGTGCCGAGCGCCGGCACGTCGGCGCTGCAAGGCGCGCATTGCATCTCCAGCAGCTCGCCGGCCGGCTTCCAGGCGAAGCGCACGGTGCCGAAGCGGGTGTCCAGCGAACGCCCGTCGAGATGCGGCGCGAACCACGGCGAGGTGGCCACGCGCACGGCCGTCGGAACGCCGATCTCGAAACTCAGCGGCCCCGCCTTCACCGTGGTGCTCCATTCGCCGGCGGCCGGCGCGAGCGCCAGCTTGGCTATCAGGAAGATAGCCACGCAGGCCGTAATGACCAGGGCCAGCAGGCCGAAAAGCACGAATCGCAGGGTCTTCTTCACAGGCACGTTCTCAGATCGGTCTCGCCACGGTGACAGCTTGCCACGGCCCATGGGATTGGCCGCTGGCCGCTGCCCAGTACCAGCTTGAAGTGTCTGTGAAAGCGGTGCCCCGGGCATCGACGATGCGCTCGCAAACGCGGATTTTTTGCGCTCCGTGCCGTTGCGCAACAAAACAGCGCCACAACCGTTCCTGCGCATCGCGTTCCAGGCGCGCCTGTTCGATGCGATAGCCCAGCGCGCGGTAGCAGTCCGCTGCCGGATGCAGCATGCGCGTGGGCTGCGTCACCTCGCGCATCACCAGCGTCTGCGTGCCGTCGGTCATGCGGCCGATGGCGCCGGGGAAGCGGTCGGCGAAACGCTGTTCCACGTCGCTCAGGGCCAGCGGGCGCAACGGAGCGCCGTCCCATTCACTCGGCCATTCACGCGGCACGGCGGCGACGACCGGTTCGGCCGGCGTACGCACCGCCGCGGCGGCCGACCACAGCACGCACAGCAGCATTGCCAGCGCGAAGGCGGCCTTGTGGCCGATGCGATTGATGAAATGGTTCGCAAACCAGCGCTCAAAGAACGGTGTCGACATGGCGGCCTCCCTGGGTGGTGATCAGGCCCGGGATGGGCAGTTCGGCCGGTTCGGGCACGGGTCGTGCCGGCACCATGAGGCGGGCGATGGCGCCGCACACCACGGCCAGCACCAGCAGGCCCAGCGCGTTGTGCGCCCAGGGTGCGAGCGGATGGCCTGCGCCTTCGAAGGCGATCAGCACGCTGTTGCGCACGATGTTCCCGGCCAGCACGAGGAGGCTGACCATCGGCAGCCGGCGCAGGAAGGCCCGGTCGCTGCGCGACGCCCACAGCGCGACCGCGCAGGCCGTGAAGTAGCCGAGCCACACCATCTGCACGCCGGAGCAGGGCGCATCGACGACCACGAGCCGGCCGTCGACCACCAGGCTCGCTCCTTCACGCGCCACCTCGAAGGCGGGCGCGAGCAGCCAGCGGCTGGCCTCGGCCGTCACCACGCGCAGCGGATAGCCGGCATAGAACTGCAGCGACGACAGCAGCGGCAGCGCGAGCACCGACAGGCCGGCCACCGACAGCGCAGCCACGCGGCGCGGCAGGAAAGCGAGCAGCCCGCACGCCAGCGACAGCACGGCCACCAGCCCCGCCGCGAGCGGCGGCAGCGCGGGCATGAAGCCGAGCCCCGTGCGCAGCAGCGTCGCGAGCACGGTGCCCGCGCCCGCCAGCGCGAGCCAGCCCAGGCGCGGCGAGGCGCGCAGTTCGCGCCGGCGGCTCCAGGCCAGGGCGGCGAGCGCGACCAGCGCCAGCAGCCCCATCGGATCGTCGGAGCCGTCGCGCATGCGCTGCGCCATCCAGGCCCAGGTCGGCATCAGCGCGACGAGCTGCAGCCCGAGCCAGCCTGCGGCCGGCGTGCGGTCGATGTGGATGCCCCAGTCCACGATGCGCGGGTGGCGGCGGGCGAGCGTTGCCAGAGACATTTTTTTCTTTCTCGATGGATCAGGCGGTAAGGCGGCGGGCGTCGTTGCGGCGCGCGCGGCGGCGCAGCATGGCCAGCATCGACAGCACGACAGCGATGGCGCCCAGCGATTCGGGCTCGGGCGTGCTCGGCACCTCGGCGCCCAGTGCAAGGTCGCTCACACCTTGCGGCAGCGGCAGCGGCTGGTTCACGTCCACGCTGTTCTGCGGCGCCGCATTGCGCACCACCTTGTCGACGGCGATGAAGCTCGTGTACTGCGTGAGCAGGCTGTACTTCAGGCCGAGTTCGGTAATGCGTTCCTTGAAGGCCACGCCGCCTTCCAGCGTTTCCTGGTCGCTCAGGCTCTGGATGCGGTGGCGGGCCCACAGCGTGCGCAGCGCGGCCGTGTCATGGCGGGTGCGCTCGTCGATGCGCACTTCCTGGCGGTAGGGCCCATTGGCGCTGCGGCCTTCGATGATCACGCGGCCCTTGGCTTCGCCGCGCCACTTGCCGAACACGATCACCGGGCGCTCGCCGAGCACGTCGGGCAGCGCCTGCGGCTCCACGTCGTACACGTCGAGCCCGCCGAAGGTGGCCTTCACGCTGGTGAGCACCGGCGCCTCGACCATGCGGCGAAAGCGCGCGGCCTGCTCGGGCGCCTGCACCGGGTCGGTGATGATGAAGGGCTCGCCCATGCCGGCGCGCGCAATGCCTTCCATCAGGCTGCGGTTGACCGACGAGCCGATGCCGAAGGCGAACACATTGGCCTTCGAGAGGTTGTTGCGCACCAGCTCGAAGGCTTCGCGCTCGACCGTCACGTAGCCGTCGGTCACCACCACCACGGTGCGCGACACGCTGTCTTCCTTCGGTTCGGCGTACACGCGCTTGAGCGCCGGAATGAGTTCAGTGCTGCCGCTGCCGCTGTAGTTCTGGATGGTGGCCAGCGCCTGCTCGATGTTGGCGCGCGTGGCCGGCACCGACTTCGGCGAGAGCATCCTGTTGCTGCCCGAGAACAGCAGCACGTTGAAGGTGTCGCTCGGCCGCAGGCCGCCGATCAGCCGTTCGAGCACCGTCTTCGCGGTGTCGAGCGGAAAGCCGTGCATCGAGCCCGAGATGTCGACCACGAAGATGTAGTCGCGCGGCGAAATCGCGTTGGCGGCCACGGCCTTGGGGGGCTCGACCATGGCGAGGAAGAAGTTCTCGGCGCTTCCATCCGAGTTTTGTCCCTGGCCCTTGTAGAGCATCAGGCCCGATTCGATTTTTTCACCCGCCAGGCGGTAGTCGAGCACGAAGTCGCGGTTGTCGGCGGGGCGGCCGTCGGCGGTGAGCACGATGTCGGCGTGCTGGTCTTCGTCGCTCTTCTTCACGTCGATGGCGTGCGTGGCCGAGCGGATTTCCTTCAGGCCCATCGGCGTGTCGATGCTGGCCTTGAGCTTGAAGCTGGTGTTGGGCGCCACGCCCGCGGCCAGCGTCGGTTGCGCGACCCATTTCGCTTGCGCGTTCTCCGACTGCGGGCTGTTGTAGCGCGGCCCGACCACGGTCGGGAACACGAACTGGTAGTTGCCCGACTGCGGCACCAGCAGCTCGGTGTAGCGCAGCTCCACCTTCACATCGTCGCCCGGCAGGATGTTGGCGACGTTCATCTGGAACACGTTGGGCAGGTGCTGCTCGAGCAGCGCGGCGGTCTTGCCTTCCTTCTTCGCCGTGTCGTACTCGATCTGTGCCTGCTGCTTCTCGCGGATCTGCGCGGTGATGAGCCGGTCGGCCAGGCGCACGTTGAGGCCGCTCACGGCGGCCTTGGTCGAACCGGGAAACACGTATTTCGCCTCGATGGCGCGCTGGCCCTCGTTGCGGTAGGTCTGCGTGACCGTCACGTCGGCTATCACGCCTGAGATCTTCACCGAGACCTCGGTGCCCTTCAGGGGCAGGCGGTCGACCGAGGGGTCGTCGCTCTTCACGAAGAAATAGGGGCTCTCGGTCTTCAGGCGCGCTCCGGCGGGCGCTTCCTGCGCATGCGCCGGGCGCACGCCCGTGGCGATGAAGCCCGCAGCCGCCAGGCTCACGGTGGCGAGCCAGAGCCAGCGGCCGGGACGTGGGGTGGTGTGGGCATCCATGGCGGGGGTTCCTTGTCCGTGCGAACTTGCACAGCCGCAACTGTCGGCACCGCACGAGAAGGCAGTTGGAAGGCGCGTTGAAGTCGAACGGCGCCATCGGCCGCTGTGTGAAGTCTGTGTGAAGCGAGGCGGCGGGCACGCTTCACACGGCCTTCGGGTCGCGCGGCGAGCATCGCGGCTTCGCTACAGACGAGGAGAGAAGAAAATGCTTCAGTTGTTCAAGGCCGTGCTGAATTCCATGCTGGCCAAGGTCGCCGGCCTGTTGTTCCTGCTGCTGCTCCTGTGCATTCCGCTGGGGGAGATCGACTCGCTCAACCGCGCCCGCGGCGAGAGCCAGCGCGAAGCGGCCGACGAGCTCGCCGCCACCTATGCCGGGCGCCAGACGATGGTCGGCCCGCTGCTGCTGGTGCCGTACGTGGAGCGCTGGATGGAGCCGCTGCGCAACGCGCAAGGCAAGGTGATCGGCCAGGAGCCGCGCAGCAAGGAAATGGCCCATGTGGTGTTCCCGGACAAGCTGCACATCGAGGGCTCGATGGCGCCGCAGGAACGCTACCGCGGCATCTTCAGGATTCCGTTCTACACACTCAGCGCCACGCTCACCGGTGGCTTCGCTGCCTTCGACCCGAAGGCCGTGGCGCACAGCGAGGCCGATTCGAAGATCGAATTCAAGGCGCCCTTCATCGCCTTCAACGTGAGCGACCTGCGCGGCCTCGACGGTTCGCCAGCGATGACGATGGGCGGCGAGGCGCTGCGTTTCAGGCAGCGCGTGCCGGGCCTGGCCGATAGCGCCTGGTTTGCCGACGGCATCCACGCACCGGTCACGGGCGCGGCGCTCACCGCATGGCAGGCCGGTACGCCGGTTTCTTTCGACATGAAGCTCGGCCTGGTCGGGCAGGACACACTCGCCATCGCGCCCATCGCCGAGGAAACGACTGCGCACCTGAGTTCGCCCTGGGCGCACCCCAGCTTCGGCGGGCGTTTTCTCGCGGCCGAGCGCAGCGTGACGCCGCAGGGCTTCGACGCGCACTGGCGCGTGTCCTCGCTCGTGACTTCGGCGCGCGAACAGGTGCGCGCGGGTCTCTCGGCCCGCGGCGGTCCCGCCGACGACAACGCCGCCGCCGCAGTTGTTGCCACCGCCGCGCACCGCAACACAGGTCCGCTGCAGACCTTCGACGTGTCGCTCGCGCAGCCGATCAACGTCTATTCGATGAGCACGCGCGCCGGCAAGTACGGCGTGCTGTTCATCGGGCTGGTGCTGATGGCCGCCTTCATGTTCGAGCTGTTCCGCAAGCTGCGCCTGCACCCGATCCAGTACGGGCTGGTCGGCCTGTCGATCGCGCTGTTCTTCCTGCTGCTGCTCGCGCTCTCCGAGAAATTCGCGTTCTGGATGGCCTACGCGGGCGCCGCCGCGGCGAGCGTCGCCCTGCTGACCGTGTACTTCAGCACAGTCCTCGGAGGCTGGCGGCGCGGCCTGTCGTTCGGCGCCTTCGTTGCGCTGCTCTATGGCGCGCTCTACGGCCTGCTGGCTTCCGAAAGCAACGCGCTGCTGCTGGGTGCGCTGCTGATTTTCGGCATGCTGGCGGTGCTGATGCTGGTCACGCGCAAGGTCGACTGGTACGCGCTCTCTCGCCGCGTGGAACCGGCTTCGGTCGCGGCACCCGAAGCGCAGGCGCCATGAAGCTGCTGAGGGCGCGCGGCCGAAAACCGTTTCAAGACGTGTCGAAACATTCGGATGCCGCGATCATGCCGGGCCATGTCATCCTTGCGGAACTCGACGCCGAATATCCGGTCTCTTTCTCGCGCAAAATCGTGCAACAGGTGATTCGAGGCGAATGGGGCTGCCAGGGCCTGCGCGTCACCGACGATTTCACGATGGGCGCGGCCTGCAACCGCGGTCTCTGCGATGCCACCGTCCGCGCCCTTGGCGCCAGGGTGGACCTGTTGCCGATCGCCTTCGACCAAGACAAGTATTTCGATGCCATGCATTGCGCGCAGCAGGCGGCGCAGTGCGGCGCGCTCGACCTCTCGATGCTGGAACGCAGCAGCGCGCGGCGGCTCCAACCTTTCGCCAGCCAGTAGCCAATTCCTATGTTCAAACGCTCAAGCCCCCAACCTTCCGACGACGACAGCGCGGCGCCGGTCGATCCCCGCCACCGCTGGAAACGCATTGCCGGCTGGGGCGCCATCGGGGTGGGCTCCGGCGCGCTCGTGGTGCTGGTCGCGGCCATCGTCGCGGTGGTAGCCATCTACCCGAAGCTGCCCGATGTCTCGGAGCTTTCCGACTACCGCCCCAAGCTGCCGCTGCGCGTGTACTCGACCGAGGGCCAGCTGATCGGCGAGTTCGGTGAAGAGCGCCGCAACCTCACGCCCTTCGCCAGCATTCCGAAGGTCATGAAGGACGCTGTGCTGGCCGTGGAAGACGCGCGCTTCTACGACCACGGCGGGGTGGACTACAAGGGCTTCCTGCGCGCCGCGGTCGCCAGCCTGAAGGGTGGCCGCAAGCAGGGCGCATCGACCATCACGATGCAGGTGGCGCGCAACGTCTACCTGAGCTCCGAGCGGACGATGAGCCGCAAGACCTACGAGATCCTGCTGGCGCTGCGGCTCGAACGGCAGCTCACCAAGGACCAGATCCTCGAGATCTACCTGAACCAGATCTACCTCGGCAACCGTGCCTACGGCTTTGCCGCCGCCGCCGAAACCTACTTCGGCAAGCCGCTGCAGAACGTCACCGTCGCCGAAGCCGCGATGCTGGCCGGCCTGCCGAAGGCGCCCGGCGCCAACAACCCGGTGGCCAACCCGCGCCGCGCGCGGGCGCGCCAGCTGTATGTGATCGACCGCATGCACGAAACCGGCTTCATCACCGCCGAGCAGGCCGCCGAAGCCAAGAAGGAAGAACTCCACCTGCGCGACGCCGGCGACCCGAACCGCCTGCATGCCGAATACGTGGCCGAGACGGTGCGCCAGATGATGTACGCGCAGTACGGCGACAGCATCTACACCAGCGGCATGAAGGTCTACACCTCGCTCGTGGCGGCCGACCAGGCCGCGGCCTACCGGTCGCTGCGCAAGGGCATCATGGACTACGAACGGCGCCAGCCTTATCGCGGCCCGGAGAAGTTCGTCGACCTGCCGACCGAGCAGAAGGAAGTCGACGAGGCCGTGGACGACGCGCTCGCCGAGCATCCCGACAACGGCGACGTGGTGGCTGCCGTGGTGCTCGACGCGAACGCCAAGGAAATCAGCGCCGTGCGCGCCAATGGCGAAACCATCCAGATTACTGGCGATGGCCTGAAGCCCGCGCAGTCCGGCCTTGCCGCGAAGGCGCCGCCCAACATCAAGATCCGCCGCGGCGCCGTGATCCGCGTGGCGAAGACGCCGAAGAACACGTGGGAAATCACGCAGCTGCCGGAAGTCGAAGGTGCCTTCATCGGCATGGACCCGCGCAGCGGCGCCATCAAGGCGCTGGTGGGCGGTTTCGATTTCGGCAAGAACAAGTTCAACCACGTCACGCAGGCCTGGCGCCAGCCGGGCTCGAGCTTCAAGCCCTTCATCTATTCGGCCGCACTCGAAAAGGGCTTCACGCCCGCCACCGTGGTGAACGACGCGCCGCTGTACTTCGATGCCGCCGCCAACGGCGGCCAGCCGTGGGAGCCGAAGAACTTCGAGGGCACCTACGAAGGCCCGATGCCGCTGCGCACCGCGCTGATGAAATCGAAGAACCTCGTCACGCTGCGCGTGCTGCAGTCGATCGGCGCGCCCTATGCGCAGGACTGGGTCACCAAGTTCGGCTTCGACAAGGACAAGCATCCCGCCAACCTGCCGATGGGCCTGGGTGCCGGTTCCGTCACGCCGATGCAGATGGCGGTGGGCTACTCCGTGTTCGCCAACGGCGGCTATCGCGTCAATCCGTACCTCGTCACGCGCGTCACCGACCTGAGGGACAAGGTCATCATGGAAACCGAAGCGCCGGTGCTCGACGAAACACGCCGCGCCATTCCGCAGCGCAACGCTTTCATCATGGACTCGCTGCTGCAGAGCGTGGTGAAGAGCGGCACCGGCTTCAAGGCCCACCAGGCGCTGAAGCGCGACGACCTCTATGGCAAGACCGGCACCACCAATGATTCCTTCGACACCTGGTTCGCGGGTTTCCAGCCGACCATGGTCGGTATCGCGTGGATCGGCTACGACACGCCGCGCCAACTCGGCGTGCGCGGCGAAACCGGCGGCAGCCTGAGCCTGCCGATCTGGATCGGCTACATGCAGACAGCACTGCAGGGCGTGCCCGTGACGCAGCCGGCCGAACCGGCGGGCGTGGTGAACGTCGACGGCGAGTGGTACTTCGACGATTTCACGCCGGGCCACAGCGTGGCGAGCCTGGGCCTGGAGAACAGCGAGACGCCGCCACCGCCGGCCGAAGAACTCACGGGTGCGCCAATCGGGGCACCGCCGCCGCCCGAAGAGCGCAACAAGATCCTCGATTTCTTCCGCTAGAAGTCGAAGCGGAAAAAGCGAAGGCGGGTCGCGGTGCCTACACTCGGTGCTGCTTCCCGCCTTCTCTTTTTTTCTCCACGCATACATGGAAATTCTTACTCTGGTGGCGCTTTTTGCCACCGGCTTCTACATCCTCAAGTCCAGGGAACAGCGCCTGCGCATCGCGCTGCTGGCCAGCCACCTCGGCCGCCACCAGATCGAGAAGCTGATGGAAAGCCTCACCTCCGGCTACATGCGCTGCCTCGGCGAAGACGACGCCGAGCGCCGCCAGCAGATCTGGCACTTGCTGGACGCCACCGAGGAAAAGCTCTCCGCCCAGCTCGACAGCTTCGCCGCCGAGTTCTCGCGCTTGCCCGAAGCTGTCACGCGCGTGAGCAAACTGCCGGTTGCCATTCCGATGTTCACCCACTTCTTTCCGGCCGCGACCTTCGACATGCGGCAGGCCCTGCTGATCCACGCGAGCGGCATCGCCGGCGTCATGCGCAACGAAGCCGGCCGTACGCCCAAGTCGAAGGCCTTCACCATGTCGGCCGAGCTGTTCCTGATGCAGCACACCTGCCACTGGTACTGCCGCTCGAAGACGGTGGCGTCGGCACGCATGATCGCGCAGCACCAGACGCAATATCTGCAGGCGCTCGGGGCGGTGAGCCCGGAGACGCGCCGTGCGTACAGCGCGCTGATCGGCCGTCCCGCGGCTCAATGATTTGACAGCAGCGGCAGCGTGAGCGTCGCCACGGCCCCGCCGCGCGACGCATTGCCGAGCTCGATGCGGCCGCGGTGCAATGCCGCGATCTCCTTCACGAACGCCAGCCCCAGCCCCGTGCTCTTCTTCTGGCTGTGCGGCCTGGCGAGCGAATAGAACTTCTCGAAGACCTTTTCCTGCGCGTACTCCGGAATGCCCGGACCACGGTCGCGCACGCTCACGCGGGCGAGCTTCGACGTGGTTTCCAGCGTGAGCAGCACTTCGCTGTCGCGCGGTGAAAAATCGATGGCGTTGTCCAGCAGGTTGCTGATCGCGCGGCGCAGCAGGAACGGGTCGCCTTCCGTGCGGGCTTCGTCGCGGATGTTCACGAGCAACTTGATGTTGCGCCTTGCAGCCGCTGGCTGCGCGCTGATGGCGATGTCGTCGATCAGCGAAGCCAGCGCCACCGGCTCGGTGCGGTCCAGCGTGCGCCGCGTCTCGAGCGCAGTGAGCTCCATCATGCGGTCGACGATTTCCTGGATGCGTTGCGTCTCGCCTTCGATATTCTTCAGGAAGCGTTCGCGCTCGGCATGCGGCATCGACGGCTCCTGCAGCAGCTCGGCCGCGCCGCGGATGGCGGAGAGCGGACTCTTCACCTCGTGCGTGAAGGTCTGCACGTAGTCGGCCACGTAGTTGCGGCCGGTCAGCGCATCGCGCATCTCGCTGAAGCCGGTACGCACGCCGTCGACCGCGCGCCGTGCCATGCGCGCCAGGCTCAGGCTGCGCTGTGCGCGCACCCAGGTCCAGTAGTCGCGGATCAGGCCGAAGGGGCGCACCAGCCACACAGAAACGATGAGCGTGAGCAGCAGCAGTGCGAGCGCCGAACCGACGCCGACCCAGATGGTGCGCATGCGTGCGTCTTCCACGAACTGGCCAAAGCTCTGCACCGGCTTGCCGACGCTGACCATGCCGACGATCTCGTTGTTCCATCGAATGGGTGCGCCCACGTACATGACCGAAGTGCGCGGATCGCCATCGACGTCGCGCGAAGTGCGTGCGCCGTACAGGCCGGCGAGCGTGCGGCTCACGTCGCTCCACTGCGAATAGTCGGCGCCAAGGTGCCTGCCGAGAGAATCGAACATCACGCGCCCGCTGCGGTCGGTGACGTAGACGCGCAGCTCGACACGGCTCTTGTGCAGGTTGTAGATCTGCGCCGAGAACTCGCGCGCGTAGACGGTGCGGAACAGCGGCTCGAGCCGTGCGGTGTTGATGGCCCCGGCAATCACATCCTGCTCGACCAGGCTTGCCACGAGCTGGGAGGTCTCGACCAGCGATTCCTCGGCCGACTCGCGGTAGCGCGGATCGATGTCGGAAACAACGCGATAGAGGAGGAAGGCGATGCCCGCCGTGTAGATCAGCAGGATGCCGATGAAGATGCGCGTGCGTCTTGTCACGACGCCTTGGTCGGCAGTTCTTCGTTCAGTGCGTAGCCGGTGCCGCGCAGCGTGCGGATCGGCTCGACTTCGGGCGCGATCGCCTTGAGCTTGGCGCGCAGGGTCTTGATGTGCGCGTCGACCGTCCGGTCGAAGCTGTCGCTGGAATCGTCCCAGACCAGTTCGAGCAGTTCGTCGCGCGTGAAGACGCGCCCCGGGCGCTGCACCAGCAGTCTCAGCAGGCCGTATTCGTAGCGCGAGAGCTCGAGCACGCGGCCGTAATAGCGGATCTGCATGCGCTCGTGGTCGAGCGAGAAGGGCATTGCAGGTGCTTGAGGGCTCTCAGGAGGCGTCTGGGCCGGAATTTGATGGGGCACCCCATGGTTTGCAACCGCGGCTGTTGCCGGGGCTCCTGCGCCGTTTCTCGCGCTGCGCCGCAGGATGGTCCGCACGCGGGCGACGAGTTCGCGCGGCGAGAACGGCTTGGCGATGTAGTCGTCCGCGCCCAGTTCGAGGCCCACCACGCGGTCTATTTCGTCGCTGCGGGCGGTCAGGAACACCATCGGCACCTCCGGGCCGCCCATGGCCTGGTTCAGCGCCTGGAGGCGCTTGAAGAGTTCGAAACCGTTGAGATCGGGCAACCCGATGTCCAGGATGGCCAGGGCCGGCGCCTCCTGCGCGAACTGGGCAATGGCTTCCTCGGCCGTGGCACACCACACCGGCGTGAATCCGTCGCTTTTCAGGACGTACTGCAACGTGTCGGCGATGCCCGATTCGTCTTCGGCGATCAGGATCCGGGGTTTGAAGCTCATCCGCGAATGTTAGCGAGGGGAACACGCCGGGAGGACCGGTTTGGACCGGAGGCGCCGTGGACCGGCGCGGCCGTTCGCGGCTTTTTTTTCGGGCGCAGCTTTCCCCTTTCCCATCTTCTTATTCTTCTTATTCAAATTAGTAGTAGTAGATAAGGGTCGCCCACTTCTGTGGACATGCCGCTTTTTTCGTTATGCGACAAGCACTTGTCATACCTCTGTCACTGTGCGCAGCCGCGCTTCGGGTTTGTACCCGGCATATGAACAACATGGGGTACCCGCTCCGGCCTGTGGATAACCGATGCCTTGTTCAAAAAATGTCCCCAGAGTTGTCCTTTGACGCACTCCGGAAAATCTGCGAAAGGTGTTTTCCGGCGCGAGAAATCCATTGCTGAAAATTTGGGCAAACTGTTTATTTCCTTTGTAAATCAATGACTTGCCGAACCCCTACACAGAAGTGCCGACGTTATCCACAGAGTTGCCCAAGGTTTGTGGGGAGAACCGGCGGCGGAACCTTCGCCAGCCATGGCGACCGAACCGGATCCTTCATATTGCGAAATTTCGTACAAATGACACCTTCAGAAACAAAGTCGATAGTTACCCTGTCGCTGCTGGCTGCCTTTGTCGACGGCGAGAAGCATGAGCGCGAGCGCGCCGAGATCAAGCGGATTGCCGAGGGCCTGTCGCAGGCCGACGGCCTGAACCTGCCGACGCTCTACCAGGACGTGCTGATGAAGCGCGTGTCGCTGGCTTCGGTGGCCGGGGAGCTGAAAAGCACCGAGTCGAGGCAGCTGGCCTACGAGATGGCGGTGTGCGTGTGCGATGCCGACGGCACGCAGTCGGAGGCCGAGCGGATGTTCCTGGCGGACGTGCGAACTTCGCTGGGGCTGGATGCTTCGGCGGCCGCGTTCTCGCAGCGCGCGGAAGACATCGCGGCGGTGCCGGTGGCTACGGCCGCTGGGGGCAGTGCCGTGGCGGCGCCCGGTACGCCGGACAGCGCCGAGCTCGACAAGTCGATCCTCAATGCCGCCATCCTCAACGGCGCGCTGGAACTGCTGCCCGAGACGCTCTCGACCATGGCGATCATTCCGCTGCAGATGAAGCTGGTCTACCGCATCGGCCAGTCGTACGGCTACCAGCTCGACAGCGGTCACGTGAAGGATTTCCTGGCGACTGTCGGCGTGGGCCTGACCTCGCAGTACCTGGAGCAGGCCGGTCGCAAGCTCCTCGGCGGATTGCTCGGCAAGGTCGGCGGTGGCTTGCTGCGCGGGCTGGGCAACCAGGCCGTGAGCTCGGGGATGAGCTTCGCCTCGACCTATGCGCTGGGCCATGTGGCCAAGCGCTACTACGCCGGCGGCCGGACCCTTTCGACGCAGATGCTGAAGGACGCGTTCTCGGGCGTGGTAAAGGAAGGGCAGAGCCTGCAGACGCAGTACCTGCCGGCGATCCAGGAAAAGGCCCGCACGCTGGATGTGGGCAAGGTTCTTTCGCTGGTGCGGGGCGCCTGATCTAGGGCCTGTTCACCCTATGCAAGGGGTGGCGAGCTTCCCTCCGGGTTGCTTCGCAAAGGGTGAACAGGCCCTAGACCTTGCTCAGGTCATCGAGGATGGGGCAATCCGGTCTGGCGTCGCCGTGGCAGCAGTGCACCAGGTGGGCCAACGTGTTGCGCATGGATTGCATGTCCGCAATGCGCTGCTCAAGTTCGCCGAGGTGCTTCTCGGCGATGCGCTTCACGCTGGCGCTCGTGCGTCGGCGGTTGTGCCACAGCCCGACGAGTTCGGCGATTTCTTCCATTGAAAACCCGAGGTCGCGCGAGCGCTTGATGAAGCGCAGCGTGTGGATGTCGGCATCGCCGTATTGGCGATAGCCGCTTTCGGTGCGCGCCACCGCCGGCAGCAGGCCCAGCCCTTCGTAGTGGCGGACCATGCGGGCCGACACGCCGGAGCGCTGCGCCGCTTCGCCGATGGCGACGTGGCCCGCGCTCATTGAACGGCGTAGCCCGCGTTCTCGATCGCGGCGACGATGTCCTTGCGCGGCTGTTCGCTCAGCACGTCGACATGGCCGGTCTCGAGGTCGACCGTGACCTGTGCTTCGGGGTCCACCGTTTGCACCGCGTTCTGCACCGCGCTCACGCAGTGGCCGCAGCTCATGCCCGTGACCTGGAATTTCTGGCTCATCGTGATGGCTCCTTGGAAGTGATGGAAGTATGTGAGACGCAAGTTTGAACCCTCTCACGATGTCAATGTCCAGCAAAGGGACACTGGATCTGCCACTTGACCTTGCCATCGTGTGAGGCTTTAGCCTCGGGACATGGAAAATCTGCAATCTCCTCCAATGACGCTGGACCTCTCGGTCGGCGGCATGACCTGCGCCTCGTGCGTGATGCGCGTCGAGCGCGCGCTCAAGAATGTGCCGGGCGTGCAGGACGTGAGCGTGAATCTCGCGACCGAGTCGGCCCGCGTGGTCACGAGCGGCAACGAAGGCATGGACGTTCGCCTGCGCCGCGCCGTGCGCGCCGCCGGCTACGAACCGCGGGCGGCAAGCACCGCGGCCGACGAAGCCGCTGCGCTGTCGCCCTGGCACGGTTTCGGCCCGGTCGCTGTGGGCCTGGCACTGTCGATCCCATTGCTGGCGCCCATGCTCGGTGATCCTTTCGGGCAGGACTGGATGCTGCCGCCATGGTTGCAGCTGCTGCTCGCGACACCGGTGCAGTTCTGGCTGGGCGCACGCTTCTATCGCGCTGGCTGGCATGCGGCGAAAGCGCGCACCGGCAACATGGACCTGCTGGTGGCTCTCGGCACCAGCGCGGCCTTCGGCCTGTCGCTCTGGCTCTGGTGGCGCGCGGCGACCGGCGAGCATGCGGGCCATGGCGAGATGCCGCACCTGTACTTCGAGGCTTCGGCGGTGGTGATCACGCTGGTGCTGCTCGGCAAGTGGCTGGAGGCGCGCGCCAAGCGCCAGGCCACGTCAGCGATCCGCGCGTTGCAGCAGCTGCGGCCCGAAGTGGCGCACCTGGTGGGCGCGCGCGGCAAGGAAAGCGACGTGCCGCTGGCCGAGGTGATGGTGGGCGACCGCCTCGCGGTGCGGCCCGGCGAGCGCGTGCCGGCCGACGCACGGGTGATCGAAGGGCAGTCCGAAGTCGATGAATCGATGCTCACCGGCGAGCCGCTGCCGGTGGCCAAGGGACCGGGCGATGCGTTGACCGGCGGCGCCGTCAATGGCGACGGGCGCATGGTCATCGAAGTGAGCGCGGTCGGCGCCGAGAGCGTGCTCGCGCGCATCATCCGGCTGGTCGAAGATGCACAGGCTGCGAAGGCGCCGATCCAGCGGCTGGTGGACAAGGTGGCGGCCGTGTTCGTGCCGGTGGTGCTGGTGATTGCGCTCGTCACGTTCGCTGGCTGGATGATGGCGGGCGCAGGCATCGAGACCGCATTGATCCACGCCGTGGCCGTGCTCGTCATTGCCTGTCCATGTGCGCTGGGCCTTGCGACACCGGTCGCGGTGATGGCAGGCACGGGCGTGGCGGCACGGCACGGCATTCTGATCAAGGATGCGCGTGCATTGGAAATTGCGCACCGCGTCGATACCGTCGCGTTCGACAAGACAGGCACGTTGACGGTGGGCCGGCCGGTGTTGACTGCGCTGGTACCGGCGGCGGGTATTCGGGCAACCGAAGACCAACTGCTGGCAACTGCCGCCAGCCTGCAAAGCGGCAGCGAGCATCCGCTGGCCAAGGCCGTGCTGGCCGCCGCAGCGCAGCGCAACCTGCAGCCGCGCGCATTGAGCGCGATGCAGGCGATGCCGGGCCGGGGTGTGCGCGGCGATGTCGATGGCGTCACCTGGGCCATCGCCAGCCTGCGCTGGTGCCGCGAACTCGACGCGATGCCCGAAGCCGCCGATGTCGACGGCCTGCAGGCGCAAGGTGCCACCGTGTCTGCATTGCTGCGCTTCGATGAGGCGGGCGCCGCGCATCTACAGGCATTGCTCGCTTTCGCCGACGAGCCCAAGCCGCAAGCCGCCGAAGCCATCCGCACGCTGCATGCGCGTGGCCTGCGCGTGGTGATGATCTCGGGCGACAACCTGCGCGCGGCCCAGGCCATGGCCGCACGGCTCGGCATCGCGGCCGAAGACGTGCGTGCCGACGTGCTGCCCGCCGACAAGGCGGCGCAGGTCGGTGCGCTGAGGAAGAACGGACACGTCGTAGCGATGGTCGGCGACGGCGCCAACGACGCGCCCGCGCTGGCAGCGGCCGATGTGGGCATCGCGATGGCGCCTTCGGGCGGCGGCACCGACGTGGCGATGGAAGCAGCCGGCATCACGCTGATGCGCGGCGACCTCGCGCTGGTGGCGCAGGCCTTCGAGCTTTCGGGCCGCACGGTCGCGAAGATCCGGCAGAACCTGTTCTGGGCCTTCGCCTACAACGTGGCCGGCATCCCGCTTGCGGCCTTCGGCCTGTTGAGCCCGGTGGTGGCCGGTGCTGCCATGGCGTTGTCGAGCGTGAGCGTGATGGCCAATGCGCTACTGCTGCGGCGCTGGAGGGCCTGAGGCTTGCCGCTCAGTCGATCAGCAGCCCCATGACGTGATCGTCGATGGCCCGCGCATCGCCGGCGCGCTTGTAGAACTTGCGCAAGGTGCCTTCGCGTTCGAAGCCGAGTTTTTCGTAGAAGCGCATCGCAGGTGCGTTGTCGCTTTCGACGAAGAGTTCGATGCGCCTGATGCCGATGGCCTTCAGTGCGTCGATGGCTTCGCTCACCATGGCGAGCGCGACGCCCTGGCCGTGAAATGCGGGATCGACCGCGAGCGTGCCCAGGCAGGCCACGTGCCGCACCCGGCCCGGGTAGCGCGTGGCCCGGTAGAAACCGGCGATGCGCCCCTCGCGCTCGTAGACGTAGAAGTTGCGGCCGTCGAGCAGTTCCTGGTAGATGGCGCGGAAGTCCTCGATCGGCATCGGGTCGTAGCCCAGGAAGGGCACGACCTTCTCGTGCATGTAGAGGGCGAAGACCGTGTCGATGTCTTCGTGTGTGGCCAGCCTGCGCATGATGGGTGCCTTGCAACGATGAAGGCGCCGAGCATAGCGGGGGTGAGCGGATGTCGATCAGGTGAAGAGCAGCACCGCAGACATCGTCAGCAGCGCCGCCTGCGCGCACCAGGACCAGCGCAGCCGAAGCTGCGAATCGAGCACCGCGCCGATGGACCAGAAGCCGCCGACCGCCAGCAGGAGCAGCGTCAGCCCGGTGTGGAACGCGAGGTCGTCGGCGCGCCAGAGAAAGGCCAGCGTCACGCCGACCCAGCATGCGAAGTGGAGGGCGGCCGACGCGACCTGCGGGCGCGTCAGCGCGGGGGCGTGGATGTGCATGGCTTCTTCCAGCGAAAAAGGCGCTTCCGGAAACCGCGCCGCGACATCGGCCGGCCGCCAGCCCGGGGGCTTGAACCACACGGCGATCTTGTCCCGCCAGCGCTTCGTATGCCATGCGTCGCGCAGCAGCGGCACATAGGGGCCGAGGATCGCGCGCATCGGGTCGAAGCTCGCGAGCGCCTTGCGCGTGCCGTAGACGCAGCGTTCGGTTTCCTCGGCGAAGGTGCCGAACATCCGGTCCCACACCACGAGCATGCCGCCGTAGTTGCGGTCCAAATAGCCGTCGTTCACCGCGTGGTGCACGCGATGGTTCGAGGGCGACGAGAACACGCGGTCGAACCAGCCGAGCTTGCCGATGTGCTCGGTGTGGATCCAGAACTGGTAGACCAGCACGATGAGTCCCGCCAGCCCGAACTGCTCGGGCGGCACGCCCACCACCGCCATCGGCAGGTAGAAGGACCAGCCCAGGAAGACCACGGTGCTTTCCTGGCGCAGCGCGGTGGAAAAATTGAAATGCTGGCTCTGGTGGTGCACCGAGTGCGCGGCCCAGAACACGGCCGACTCGTGGCCCGCGCGATGCAGCCAGTAGTCGAAGAAGTCGAACAGCAGCACGGCGGCGATCCAGCCTGCGGCGCTGTCCCAGAAGCCGGGCCGGGTCCAGATCGCGACCAGCGGATAGACCATGGCGTAGAGCCCGATCTGGAACAGCTGCGTGCACACCGCGAGTGCCTGGCTCAGCAGCCCCTGGCTCAGGCTGCCGAGCGTGTCGCTGAAGCGGTAGGTGTTGCGCCGCTGGAGCCAGCCCCAGGCGAACTCGCAGGCCATGAGCAGCGCGAACACAGGCACGACGAAAACGACCAGCCGGTGCACCGCGTTCGTTTTTTCAGAGAGTGTTCAGCGAATCTTCAGCGTTCGCACGCGCGGCCGGCCACGATGACGGCGTTGGTGCCGCCGAAGGCGAAGGAGTTGGACAGCGCATAGCGGATGCCCTTGGCCTCGCGCGCCTCGCCCTGCACGAAATCGAGGTCGAATGCGGCGTCGGGCGTCTGCAGGTTGGCGATGGGCGGCAGCGCCTCGCGCGCCAGTGCGCGCAGCGCGGCGATGAGTTCGATGGCACCGCCGCCGCCGAGCACGTGGCCGTGGATCGCCTTGGTCGCGCTGACCGGCGTGGCCCTGCCGAACACTTCGCGGATCGATGCGGCCTCGGCTGCATCGCCGGCCGAGGTGGCCGTGCCGTGTGCGTTGATGTGGCCGACGTCCGAGGCCTCGATGCCCGCGTCGCGCAGCGCAGCGCGCATCACGCGCACCTGGCCCGCGGTGTCGGGGTTGGTGATGTGCGTGCCGTCGCAGTTGGTGGCGTAGCCCGCGAGCACGAAGGGCGCGGCTTCGGCGCCGCGTGCGGCCGCATGCGCTTCGGATTCGAGCACCAGCGCGGCCGCGCCTTCACCGATGGCGAAGCCCGCGCGGTCGCCCGAGAACGGACGGCAAGCCGAGGAGGGCGCATCGGCCGGCGGCGGCGCCATCACGCGCATTGCGTTCCAGCTGGCCATCACGCCGGGCGTGAGCATGGCGTCGTGGCCGCCGACGATGGCCACGTCGATCCAGCCGCCGCGGATGGCGCGCATCGCCTCGCCGACGGCCACGGCCGAGGAGGCGCAGGCACAGGCGTAGGCAATGGCCGAACCGCGCGCGCCGAAGTGCAGCGCGAGCTCGGCCACGGCGGCGTTGGGCATCACGGTGAGCACGGTGGTCGGACGCATGCGGCGCTGTTCGCCGTAGAGCGCGCTGGTGGTGTTGTCGAAGGTGCCGGCGCCGGCGAGGCCGCTGCCCCAGAAGATGCCGAGGCGGTCGCGGTCGATGGTGTCGAGGTCGATCTTTGCTTCCAGCGCCGCGTCCTGCGCCGCAGCCAGGGCCATGGCGGTGCCGCGGTCCAGCGGCAGGCGGGAGGTGCTGCGCATGCCATTCGAATCGAAGTCGCAGGCGGCGACGGCGAGCGCCATCGGGTCCATGCCCTCGATCTCCAGCGTTTGTGCACGCACAGCCGAGCGGCCCGCGAACAACGCCTCGTCGAAGGCCTCGATGGTGCGGCCGATGGGCGTGACGAAACCGATGCCGCTTACGCGCACCGGCGCCGAGGCGGCGCGTGTGGCCGAAGCGGCGAGCACGGCGTGGGCGGCGCCGCTGCTCATGCGGCCGCTTCGGCGGGCTGGACGGCGGCCACGGGGGCGCTCTCGGCGTCGATCACGTCGCACAGGCGTTCCAGCGTGATGCCGGTTTCGCGCGGGTCGAGGCGGTCTTCGGGAATGCGCAGGTGGAAGGCGTCCTCGACGGCGAAGACGAACTCCATCAGCGCGAGCGAGTCGAGGCCGAGGTCCGACAGCGCGGTGGCCGGCGAGATGGCCGAGCGCTCGATGCGGAAGTCGGTCTCGAGGATCGCCGCGATGCTGTTGAAGGTGGGGGAGGCGGAAGAAGACATGGAGATGCTTTCCTTTCAGGCGTGTCGAACGAGGTCAGGCGTACAGCGGATGCTCTGGCGTCGTGCCATGCGCCACGGCATCGGCGAACGATACCGTTTCGCGTACCACCTGCTGGCGGTCGTTGTCTATCGTGATCATGTGGTAGCTGTTGGCGACCACGACGGTGCGGAAGTCGCGGCAGCGCAGGCCGCGCGCGAGGATGTCGAGGTTGGCCACGCTGGCCACCTCGTCCTGCTGGGCATGCAGCGCGAGCACGTTGCCGCATTGCACGCCGTTGAGGTTGCGTCGCACGTGGCGTATGAGCCGGTCGTGCTCGCGCAGATGTCCCACGCCGATGACGGAACTTCCGGCGCGCGAAACCTTGCGATGGCGCAGCTCGCGCTCGATCCAGGCGCGCACGCGCTCGTTCTTCACGCCGTAGGGCGGGCGCTCGCGGTATTGCCAGAACCGGCCGAGCGGCGTGTAGAAGGCCAGCGGCAGCAGGAATTGCGTGCGCGGGATGGCCCAGCCGTCGAAGCGCAGCGTGGTCGACATGAGCACCAGCGCATCGACGTCGCTGCCGCAGCGGATGGCCGCGCCGAGCGCGAGCGAGGCGCCGGCGGAAATGCCGACCAGCATCACGCGGTCGTGCTGCGTGCGCAGCGCCTTCACATGGGCCTGGATGGCGTCGAGCCAGCGTTCGTACGGCGCGGCGCGCTGCAGCGGCGCAGCGGCATCGAACGAATAACCCTCGATCGACAGCGGGTGCACCGGGTAGCCGCGGCTGCGCAGTGCGGACTGCACGGTCAGCAGCTCGTCAGGCGTGCTGCATAAACCATGCAGCAGGACCACGGCGGTGCGCTGCACTTGCGGAGGCACAAGGCTCAACAGATCGGAGGGTTCACGCGCACTCATCGTGTGGTGCCAGCCATGAAAATGGCCCGTGTTTCATCGTGCTGTCGTATGCTCATGCGGCGTTTATCGCTTGGAGCGACTGACCGGCCGCTGACCCGTCGTTCGCGAGGCAGATTACCCCCCAACCATTCAAACACCATGCGAATTCTGCTTGTCGAAGACGACGCCGTTTTGCGCGACGTGATGGTGCGCAGCCTCGCGGATGCCGGCCATCGCGTCGACGTTTCGACCAACGTCGAGGACGCCGACCACCTGTGGCGTGTGCAGCCCTTCGATGCCGTGCTGCTCGACCTCAACCTGCCGGCCACCGCAAGCCCGACCAGCGGTCTCGCGAGCGGCCTCAACGCGCTGCGGCAGGCGCGCGCGCGGGGCGACCGCACGCCGGTGCTGGTGCTCACGGCGCGCGGGCGTACCGAAGAACGCATCGCGGGTCTCGACGCGGGTGCCGACGACTACCTCGGCAAGCCCTTCGACCTGGCCGAGGTCGAAGCGCGCCTGCGTGCGCTGGTGCGCCGCGCGAAGGGTACCGAAGACCTCGTGCTGCTGGGCCAGCTGAAGCTCGACCGCAAGGCACGCCGCTTCTCGACCGCGAGCGGTCCGCTCGACCTGCCGGCACGCGAGTTCGAGGTGCTGTGGGAACTCATGAGTCCGCCGGGCCGCACCGTGAGCAAGCGGGCGCTGTCCGACAAGCTCTCGAGCTTCGACGAATCGCTGGGCGACAACGCGCTCGAGGCCTTCATCTCGCGCCTGCGCAAGAAGCTGCAGGGCTCGGGCGCGAGCATCCGCACGCTGCGCGGCATCGGCTACCTGCTCGAAGCCGAGGTGTGATCCGAGCGTGACCGAGCAGACGACAGAACCGCAGCCCGCGGCCGTTCGTGCGCCATCGCTCACGCGGCGCGTGCTGCGTAACGTGCTGGTGCCGCTGGCGCTCACGTGGATGGTCGGTGCGGTCATCGCGCTGGTCATCGCCAACTATTTTTCCGAGCAGGCCTTCGACCGCGGCATGCTCGACGACGCCTATGCGCTGTCGGCCAACGTGCAGGCGGGCGAACGCGGCATCGAGCTGCTGCTGACGCCGCGCGAGGTGGCCACCGTGCTCTTCGACCAGGTCGACAAGGTGTACTTCGCGGTCCAGCGGCTCGACGGCACGCTGATCTCCGGGCAGCCGGGCCTGCAGGCGCCGTTGCCGGCGGACGGGGCGCGCTACCGCTTCGCCGACATCGACTACGAGGGCAGCGTGCTGCGCGCCGTGGTGCTCGAGCACGACGCCGAGCCCGACATCAGCATGCCGTACCGCGTGGTGATCGCGCAGACCACGCTGAGCCGGACTGCACTGGTGCGGCAGTTGCTTGGCTACGCGCTGGCGCCGCAGATCGTGCTGCTCATCCTGCTGGCCATCTGGCTCTGGTACGGCATCCGTAGCGACCTGCGGCCGCTCGGCGACCTGCAGCGCGCGCTCGACCGGCGCGACGTGCGCGACCTGTCGCCGGTGGCGGTGGCGCAGACCTCGCGCGAGATCCAGCGCCTGGGCAACGCGGTCAATTCGCTGTTCGAGCGGCTCGGCCACAGCGTGCAGGCGCAGCGCGAGTTCGTGGGCAACGTGGCGCACGAACTGCGCACGCCGCTGGCGGGCATCCGCGCGCTGGCCGAGTACGGGCTGGCGCAGCACGACACCAATGTGTGGCGCGAGCAGCTGGAGCGCGTCTCGGAACGGCAGGCGCGCGCCAGCCACCTGATCGATCAGCTGCTGGCGCTGGCGCTGGCCGAGGAGGCGCGTACCGAGCTCAAGCGCGTGCCAGTGCGGCTCGACGTGCTGGCCGAGCAGACGGTGCTGCGGCACCTTGCACGCGCCGACGCGCGCGGTGTCGACCTGGGCGCGCGGGGCCTCGACGACGGCGTGGTCGTGCAAGCCAACGAGGCGCTGGTCGAAGGCATTCTCGACAACCTGATCGACAACGCGCTGCGCTATGGCGGGCGCACCATCACGGTCGAGCTCGCGGGCCACACGCTGAGTGTGATCGACGACGGGCCGGGCATTCCGCTGGAGGCGCAGCGCGACCTGATGCAGCGCTGGGCGCAGGGTCCGGCCGGCGAGAAGCTGGGGCAGGGCTCGGGACTGGGGCTGTCGATCGTGGCGCGCTATGCCGAGCTGCTGGGCGCCGAGCTGAGGCTCGAAGCGGCGGAGCCCACTGGCTTGCGCGTCAGCGTGGCATTCGGCGAAGCGGGCTGAAGCGCCGGCAAGCTAGAGCGGCGTGCCCTGGTGGAACGCCATGCGCCAGCGGCCATGCCGGCGCTTCCACAGAGAGCTGCGCAGCGAGTCCGCTGCAGGTCGCTGCGCAATGGCTTGGCGGTGCGCGCGGTAGGTGACCAGTGCCACGTCGGGCGCCATGCGCAGCACGCGAAAGTCCGACATCGTGCGTGCCGAAAAGGCCTCGCCACGCAGCGCATCGATGATGGCATCCCGCGTCCAGACCGTGCCGGAGACGCCAAGTTCGTGGAAGTCGTCGTCGAGCAGTTCTTCGAGTTTCGCGGCGCTCGCGCGCACCTCGCGAAGATGCAGTGCGCCTTCGAGTTCGAACAGCAGCGCCTCGAGGTTCTCGGCCGGCGCGGCCTCGTAGAGTTCGAGCGGAAGACCGTCGGGATCGGCGAAGAAGGTGAAGCGGCGGCCCGTGTATTCGTCGATGCGCAGCGGCTCGACCGCGATGCCTTGCGATGCGAGTTCATCGGCGGCGGCCTGCACGTCGTGCACTTCGAACGACAGGTGGCGCAGCCCTTGCGCTTCGGGCCGCGTGGGGCGCGCGGGCGCACCGGGAAAGGAAAAGAGTTCGATCTGCGAGCCGTCGGGCAGGGCGAGGTCGAGCTTGTACGAGTCGCGCGCGGCGCGATGGTTTTCGGCGACCACGCGCAGGCCGAGCACCTCGGTGTAGAAGTGCTTCGACACCACGTAGTCGGCGCAGATGATGGCGGCGTGGTGAATGCGGTCGAGTTGCATCGGACGGATCAATTCAAAGGCTTGCGCAGGAACACGCGGGCTGTGCGGCGATCACGTCGACCAGAAAGCCTTCGTCGACGGGGCTCATGCGCCGATTTCCACCTCGCCCTCGATCTCGACCGGGATGTTGAACGGCAGCTCCGCCATGCCCACCGCACTGCGGGCATGCGCGCCGATGTCGGGGCCGAACAATTCGAGGATCAGGTCGGAGAAGCCGTTGATGACGGCGGGCTGCCTGTCGAAGCCGGGTGCGCTCGCGACCATGCCGAACACGCGTGTCCATGCGGTAATGCGGTCGAGGTCGCCGAGGGCGCGCTGCAGGCTGCCGAGCATCGCGAGTGCCGTAAGGCGCGCGGCTGCGCAGCCCTGCTCGACGTTCAGTTCGCGGCCCAGCTTGCCGAGCGGCGCGGCGATGGTGCCGTCGGCGTTGAGCGGACCGTGGCCGGAGATCAACGCGCGGCGGCCGACGACGCGCACGAACTGGAAGGGGAGGATGACGCCGGCCGGCGGGATCGCAGGCGGCGGCAGCACGAGGCCGAGCGAGGCCAGTCGTTGCGCAATGAGGGCCATGGCATTTCTCTCCTGTCGGCGGATGACGGCGGATGGATGGGTCCGCCGCATCTTGCCATGGCCCCGTACCACGGCGTGGCTCAGGCCAGTGCCGGATAGTCCGTGTAGCCCTTCGCGCCGCCGCCGTACATGGTGGCCTTGTCGAGCTCGTTGAGCGGCGCGTTTTCGCGCAGGCGGCGCACGAGGTCGGGGTTCGAGATGAAGGGCTTGCCGAAGGCCACGAGGTCATCGCCTTCCTTCAGCGCTTCCTCGGCCAGTGGTCGGTCATAGCCGTTGTTGACCATCCACGCGCCCTTGCCGCCGGCTCGGCGGTACGCGGCCTTGAGGGCCTCGTAGTCGAAGGGGCGGTCTTCGATTTCGCGCGGGCCGCCGGTGGCGCCTTCGATGATGTGGATGTAGGCCAGGTCGAGCGCGGCGAGCTGCTTCACCACGTAGGTGAACAGCGGCTGCGGGTTGCTGTCGTGCGCGTCGTTGGCAGGCGTCACGGGCGACAGGCGGATGCCGGTCTTGCCGCCGCCGACGGCGTCGACCACGGCGCGCGCGGATTCGAGCAGCAGGCGGGCGCGGTTCTCGATGCTGCCGCCGTAGTCGTCGGTGCGCTTGTTGCTGCCGTCCTTCAGGAACTGGTCGAGCAGGTAGCCGTTGGCACCGTGAAGTTCCACGCCGTCGAAACCGGCGGTCTCGACCGCGCTGCGTGCAGCCACCGCATAGGCGTGCACGATGCCGGGCAGCTCGCCCGCATCCAGCGCGCGCGGTTCGGAGGTCTCGACGAAGGTCGGCACGCCGTCCTTGATGAGCACGGTCTTGGTCCTGGCGGTGATGGCCGAGGGGGCGACGGGCTTGCCGCCACCGGGTTGCAGTTCGCTGTGCGAGACGCGGCCCACGTGCCACAGCTGCACCACGATCTTGCCGCCCTTGGCGTGCACGGCGTCGGTCACGCGCTTCCAGCCGTCGAGCTGTTCCGTGCCGTAGAGGCCGGGCACGTCGGCGTAGCCCTGGCCCTGGTGGCTGATGGCGGTGGCTTCGGTGATGAGCAGGCCGGCGCTGGCGCGCTGGGCGTAATAGGTGGCGGCGAGGTCGGGCGGGATCGCATTCGGCGAGCGGTTGCGCGTGAGCGGCGCCATGACGATGCGGTTGGCGAGCTTCAGGTCGCCGGCCTGGATGGGGTCGAAGAGGTTGGACATCGTGCGATCAATGGCAGAGTTGGAACAGGCGCAAGGCTAAGCGCCCGGCCTCAACCCTGCTGTCGCACGGTTGTCCCGAATGGTGCTAGAGAAGCAGTGCCAGCAGTGCCGGGCTCACGCGCAGCGGCATGGCGAGCAGGATCTGAGCCATGCCCTTGCCGAGCGGGTCGTTGCGCAGCGAGGCCATGCCGCCGCCGCCCAGCGCCTGTTCGCAGACGAAGTTGAAGGCATCGATGCCCGGCACCTCGTAGCGCGTGACGCGGCCCTTGACGAGGTGTGCGAGCCATTCGGCCACGCGCGCCTCGGTGAGCTGTTCGCGCAGCAGCGGCAGCAAGGCGGGGTGGCGTGCGATGACGCCGACGTTCGAGGTGTCGCCCTTGTCGCCGCTGCGCGCCCATGCGAGGCGCAGCAGCGTCACTTCGACGGCGTCCGCGGGCACGGGTGCTTCATGCGTTTCCGTGGCTCTGGCAGGCTGTGAAACGGACCCGGCGTGCGGCGCAGGCGCTGTGGCGCGGGGCAGGTCGATGCACACGCCGTCGATGCCGACGCGAGCCTCGACCTGCGACTTGTCGAGCAGGAATGCGTACTGCCGGATCGACGGGGAGACCGAGGCGCGCCCGCCGCCCGCGCCTGTGGTGCCGGGCGCCCACGAGGTGCCGGCAGGCGCGACCTCGCGCGCGAACAGTTCCAGGGCTTCCTTGCGCGAATGCGTCACCGCGAGCCGCAGCACAGCTTCGCGTGTCTGCAGGGCCTGCGCATGCGGGCCGTAGCATGACTCCGCGCCGAGTACTTCGAGCAGCGCGCCGCTGTAGGGGCCGAATCCCTGCTGCGAGAACAGCGCACCCGTGCGCGCGAGGATCACCTCGCCCGTGCGCCTGGCCTTGGCCACCGCATCGAAGCCGACGATGGTGAGCTGCGCCGCGGCTTTGAAGCCGTCGACATAAGTGGCGCAGACCTTGTAGCTCGCGGTCGGCGCACGCCCGCGCGCGCCGTGCACGCGCACGCGGTGTTCGCCGGCCTGCTCGATGCGCACCTGCGTGAAGTCGGCCACCACGTCGGGCAGCAGGTAAGCCGCGGGATCGCCGATCTCGTAGAGCATCTGCTCACCCACCACCGCGGGCGTGAGCTTGCCGCCGGTGTCAGCGGGCTTGGTGACGACGAAGCTGCCGTCGGCGCTGCATTCGACGATGGGGTAGCCGATATTGGGCCAATCGGGCACGGTGTCCCAGTCGGTGTGCAGGCCGCCGGTGGCCTGGCAGCCGCATTCGATGATGTGGCCCGCGAGGCTGCCGGCCGCGAGCAGGTCGAAGTCGCCCGGCTGCCAATCGAATTCGTGCATGAGCACGCCGAGCGTGACGGCCGAGTCGACGCAACGCCCGGTGATGACGACCTGCGCGCCCGCATCGAGCGCGGCCTGGATCGGCCGTGCGCCCAGATAGGCGTTGGCAGTGAGCACGCGTTCGGGCAAGGCGGCGCCGCTCTGCAGCTCGCGCACGGGCGGCTGCGACTGGCGCAGCTGCGGCAGCAGCGGGGACACGTCGTCGCCGCTCACCACAGCGATCTTCAGCGCGATGCCCTGTTCGGCGGCCAGCGCCGCGAGCGCATCGGCGCAGCCCTGCGGGTTCACGCCGCCGGCGTTGCTCACCACGCGGATGCCTTGTTTCACGACGTCCTTCAACACGGCCTTCATCGCGACGGAGACGAAGTCCGTGGCATAGCCCAGCTCGGGCTTCTTGAGCCGCGCGCCCGCGAGGATCGACATGGTGAGTTCGGCAAGGTAGTCGAACACGAGGTAGTCGACCTGCCCGCTGCCCACGAGCTGCGGCGCGCCCACGCTGCTGTCGCCCCAGAAGCCGGAGGCGCCGCCGATGCGGACGGTGCGTTCGTTGCCGCTGTTCATCGGCCGCTCCATTGCGGCTTGCGCTTCTCGCGGAAGGCGAGTTGTCCCTCGGCCGCATCTTCGGTGAGTGCGAACAGGCCGATCTGGCTTTCGGTGAAGGCCATCGATTCCTCGAAGGCCATCGCCTCGATCTTCTTCGTCGTGTAGAGGCCGCGCCGGATGGCGGCGGGCGACTTGTCGAGCATGCGGCCGAGCAGCCAGTCGACGCTTTCGTCGACGTCGTCGCTCACGCGGTTCACGAGCCGCAGTTCGAGCGCCTGCGCGGCGGTGATGGGTTCGCCGGTGATGCACATCTCGGCCAGCACCCGGCGCGGCAGCAGGCCGCCCAGCACGCTGAGCACCTGTGCGGGAAAAAGGCCGACCTTCACCTCGGGCAGGCCGAACACGGCCTGGCTGCTGGCCACCGCCATGTCGCACATTGCCATGATCCCCATGCCGCCCGCCATGCAGGCGCCGTTGACGCGCGCTATCAGCGGCACGGTCGACTGGCGTGCCTGGCGGAACAGGTTGGCGATGTTCTGGTAGGGCGCGGCGTAGTCGAACTTGAAGGAAGTGCCGCTTTGCAGGTCGGCGCCTGCGCAGAAGGCGCGCGTGCCGGCGCCGGTGATGACCACGGCGCGCACGGCGTTGTCGCTGTTGGCGCGGGCCAGAGCGTCCGACAGCCGCGCGACCACCGCGCCGTTGATCGCATTTCGGCGCTCTTCCCGGTCGATGGTGAGCCACATGACGGGCCCTCGCATCTCTTCGCGCAGTTCGGGAGGGGTCTTCTCGGGCATGGTGGAGATTCCTTCTTCGGTCTTCTGAAGCCTTCCCGTAGCGTGCGCCATAAAAAAAGCCGCTTCGTGCGGCTTGTGGCTGAAGCGATGCGGGTTTTCCCTAGGAGGGGCCAGCTCGCTTCGCTGCTTTTGCACGCTTTCGCGTGCTTCGGCTTACTTCAGGAGGCCTTCGGCCTTCATCGCTTCCTGTACGGCCGGCCGGGCACCAACGCGTGCGTGCCAGGCCAGCAGGTTGGGAAAGTCAGAGATGTCGACGCCGGTCGGCTTGGTCCAGTTGGTGACGCTGAACAGGTAGCCGTCGGCCACGCTGAAATGATCGCCCATCAGGAACTGCTTGCTGGCCAGTTCGCCGTCGAGCCATTGGAAGCGCGACTTGAGCTTGTCCTTGAAGATGCCCTTGGCTTCTTCGGGCATGCCCGGGTTGAACAGGGGGCTGAAGCCCTTGTGCACTTCGGTGCCGATGAAGGTCAGCCACTCCTGCAGGCGGTAGCGTTGCATGGTGCCGGCGGCTGGCGCGAGGTTCTTGGTGGGGGCGAGGTCGGCGATGTACTGGAGGATGGCCGGGCCTTCGCGCAGGCGGGCGCCGTCGTCGAGTTCGAGCATCGGCACGTAGCCCAGCGGATTGATGCCGTAGTAGTCGGTGCCGTCCTGCAGCTTGTGGCTCTTGGTGCTGGCCAGCACCGGCTCGAAGGCGAGGCCTGCCTCGTGCAGCGCGATGTGAGGGGAGAGCGAGCAGGCGCCTGGCGAGTAATACAGCTTCATTCGAAAAAACTCCAATGGATGACGGAGGTTGATTTTGTGGGAGACCGCAGCGGATGCTAGCGGGTTTGGCAACCTCGCGTTCTTGTCCTACGACGGCTCGCGCGCGGTGACCATCGAGCGTGTCGACCGCTCTTCTAAGCTCCGCGGCACGGCGGCATGAGGCCTGCCGGAAGGAGTTTTCGAATGTTGAAGTACGCGATCATTTTCGCGGTCATCTCCCTTGTGGCCGCGTTGCTGGGCTTTGGTGGCGTGGCAGCGGGTGCTGCCGGCATTGCGAAGCTGCTGTTCGGCTTGTTCCTGGTACTGGCGGTTCTGTTCATCGTGCTGGCCGCGCTCGGCATTGGCGCGGTGAAGAAGACGCTCGATTGATGCCGCCCGGTTGCTATAAAATACATAGCAATCTGTTCAATGACAACGGGCGTTGGGGCGCAACTGGGCAGGCGCCCCTAGCTTGTCCACACAGCGGGCGCAAACGGGCCTGGACGATTAAAATTGGCGCCCCCTTTTGCGCCGCGCACGCGTCAGTTGTGCGCTCCCATTTCAAATGCTGTATCCCGAAGAATTCGACGTGATCGTCGTTGGCGGCGGCCATGCCGGCACCGAAGCCGCGCTCGCCGCCGCGCGCATGGGCGCCAAGACACTGCTGCTCTCCCACAATATCGAGACGCTGGGGCAGATGAGCTGCAACCCGTCGATAGGCGGCATCGGCAAGGGCCACCTCGTGAAGGAGGTCGATGCGCTCGGCGGCGCGATGGCAATTGCGACCGACGAAGCCGGTATCCAGTTCCGTATTCTCAACTCGAGCAAGGGCCCGGCCGTGCGCGCCACCCGTGCGCAGGCCGACCGGATCCTGTACAAGGCAGCGATCCGCCACCGCCTGGAAAACCAGCCGAACCTGAGCCTGTTCCAGCAGGCAGTCGACGACCTGATGGTGGAGGGCGATCGCGTGGTCGGCGCCGTCACGCAAGTGGGCATTGCCTTTCGCGCGCGCACAGTGGTGCTGACCGCGGGCACTTTTCTCGATGGCCGTATCCACGTCGGCCTCGATAACTACCAGGCTGGCCGGGCGGGCGATCCACCGGCGATCAGCCTGTCGGCGCGGCTCAAGGAGCTGAAGTTGCCACAGGGCCGCCTGAAGACCGGCACGCCGCCGCGGCTCGACGGCCGCAGCATCGATTTTTCGAAGTGCACCGAACAACCGGGCGACGGCATGCCCGGCGGGGCAGGGCCGATGCCGGTGTTCAGCTTCATGGGCCGCACCAACATGCACCCGCGGCAAATGCCCTGCTGGATCACCCACACCAACGCGCGCACGCACGAGATCATCCGCTCGGGTTTCGACCGCAGCCCCATGTTCACGGGCAAGATCGACGGCGTGGGTCCGCGCTACTGTCCCAGTGTGGAAGACAAGATCAACCGCTTTGCGGACAAGGAAAGCCACCAGATCTTCCTGGAGCCCGAGGGACTGACGACCAACGAGTACTACCCGAACGGGATCTCGACCAGCCTGCCGTTCGACATCCAGTACCAGCTGGTGCGCTCGATGCCGGGCCTGGAGAACGCGCACATCCTGCGGCCTGGCTACGCCATCGAGTACGACTACTTCGATCCGCGCGAACTCAAGAGCAGCTTCGAGACCCGCTCGGTCAAGGGCCTGTTCTTTGCCGGGCAGATCAACGGTACGACCGGGTACGAAGAAGCCGCGGCCCAGGGCCTGTTCGCCGGCATCAACGCCGCGCTGCAGTGCCGTGGCGAAGACGCCTGGCTGCCGCGTCGCGACGAGGCCTACCTGGGCGTGCTGGTCGATGACCTGATCACCAAGGGTGTGACCGAGCCTTACCGCATGTTCACGAGCCGCGCCGAGTTCCGTCTGCAGCTGCGCGAGGACAACGCCGATATGCGCTTGACCGAAGCAGGGCGCAAGCTCGGCTTGGTCGACGACGCACGATGGGACGCTTTCAGCCGCAAGCGTGATGCTGTTTCACGTGAAACAGAGCGTCTCAAATCGATCTGGGTGAACCCCCGCAACCTGCCGGCCGCCGAGTCGGAGCGGGTGCTGGGCAAGGCCATCGACCATGAATACAACCTGGCCGACCTGCTGCGCCGGCCCGACGTGAGCTACGAAACGCTGATGTCGCTGGACGGCGGCAAGTACAACGCGCAGGTGGCGCTGAGCGAAACGGAGATCGAGCAGATCGAGATTTCGGCCAAATACTCAGGCTACATCGAACGCCAGCACGACGAGGTGGAGCGCGCGGCGCACTTCGAAAACCTCAAGCTTCCCGCCGACTTCGACTACGGCCAGGTCAAGGCGCTGAGTTTCGAGGTGCGGCAGAAGCTGGACAAGCACCGTCCCGAGACCTTGGGTTTGGCCTCGCGTATCTCCGGTGTGACGCCAGCCGCCATTTCTTTGCTGATGATTCATCTGCGCAAGGGTGGCCACAAGGCCTTTGCCAGCGACACCGCCACCACGGAAGCAGCCACCGAGCCGCAGTCCGCGGAATGACGGCGCCGATCGATACGCTGCGCGCAGGCGCGGCTGCGATGGGAGTCGCCCTGTCCGACAGCCAGGGCGAACGCCTCTTGGCTTACGGCACGCTGATGCTTAAGTGGAACAAGGTTTACAACCTCACGGCCTTGCGCGATCCGGCCAGCGTACTCACGCATCACCTGCTCGACAGTCTCGCGGCCATCGCACCGCTGCAACGCGAGTGGGCAGGGAAGGGCAAGTTGCTCGATGTCGGCTCCGGCGGCGGTTTGCCCGGCGTGGTGATCGCCATCATGCGGCCCGACCTCGAGGTGAGCTGCCTCGATGCGGTCGCCAAGAAGGCGGCCTTTGTCCAGCAAGTGGCAGCCGAACTGGAACTGCCGAACCTTCGCGGACTGCACGCCCGAGTCGAATCCCTGGCTGGCAGCTACGAGGTCATCAGCTCGCGCGCCTTCGCATCGTTGCCAGACTTCTTCAACGGTTCGATGAATCTCCTCGCGCCCGGCGGCGTTTGGCTGGCCATGAAGGGCAAGGTGCCTAACGATGAACTTGCAATCTTGCCCAAGGGCGTCAAAGTGTTTCACGTGGAACAACTGACGGTTCCGGGCCTGGATGCCGAGCGCTGCATCGTTTGGGCGCGCAAGGACCTCGCCCAAATCAGCGACTGAATACGCAAAAGATGTGGCGGCACCGGTAAAAGCCGGTGTCGGAACAGTCTCTGTGACGGCGTGCTCGCTTAGACTCGATGCCTCCCTTCGGTCTCTCTTCCGACTCGCTTTTTCGAGGCAAAACCCATGTTCGGCATTGCTGACTACGGCGCATTCGTCGCCGCCATCGTCCTGTTTCTTCTGATTCCCGGTCCGGGCAATCTGGCGCTGATCACCTCGACCAGCAAGGGCGGCATCCGAGGCGGCCTGGCTGCGACGGCCGGCGTGATCATCGGCGACCAGTTTCTGCTGTGGGCGGCGGTGGCTGGCGTGTCGGCCGTGATGGCGGCTTACCCGGCCGCCTTCAAGGCTGTGCAATGGCTGGGTGCTGCCTATCTGGCCTGGATGGGCATCAAGATGCTGCTGGCCAAGCCCGGTTCGGCACCCATCCTCAATATCAAGCCCAGCCATTTCATGCGCCAGGCGTTCACCATCACGCTGCTGAACCCAAAGGCGATCGTGTTCTACATGGCCTTCTTCCCGCTGTTCGTGGACCCGGCCCGGCACCAGGGCCTGATCACCTTCGGCGCAATGGCGGTGACCATCGCCGCGCTGACCTTCCTGTACGGCCTGACCTCCACGCTGCTCACGCATTTCCTGGCCGAGCGCATCCGCGCGAATCCCCGCATTTCCACTGTGCTCGAAAAGCTTGCCGGCAGTTTCCTGATCGCCTTCGGCGTCAAGCTCGCAATCTCGCGCTGATCGATCGATCCCCGGTACTCACATGGCCAAGATTTTCTGCATCGCCAACCAAAAGGGCGGCGTCGGCAAGACCACCACCACCGTCAATCTGGCCGCCGGCCTCGCCAAAGTCGGCCAGCGCGTGCTGATGATTGACCTCGACCCGCAGGGCAATGCCACCATGGGTTCGGGCATCGACAAGCGCCAGCTGGAGCTGACGGTGTACGACGTGCTGCTCGAATCGGCCTCGGTGTCCGAGGCCCGCGTCAAGGCGGACAAGCTGGTGGAGGGCGGTTGCGGCTACGACGTGCTGGGCGCCAACCGTGAACTGGCCGGCGCGGAAGTCGAGATGGTGGCACTCGATCGCCGAGAGAAGCGCCTGCGCACCGCGCTGGCCGCCGTCGGTGCCGAGTACGACTTCGTGCTGATCGACTGCCCGCCGAGCCTGAGCCTGTTGACGCTGAACGGCCTGTGCGCCGCCCACGGCGTGATCGTGCCGATGCAGTGCGAATACTTCGCGCTCGAAGGGCTGACCGACCTGGTCAACACCATCAAGCAGGTGCACGCCAACCTCAACAAGAACCTGCAGATCATCGGCTTGCTGCGCGTGATGTTCGATCCGCGCATCACGCTGCAGCAGCAAGTGAGCGAGCAGCTCAAGTCCCACTTTGGCGACAAGGTGTTCGACACGGTGATTCCGCGCAATGTGCGGCTGGCCGAGGCACCAAGCTACGGACTGCCGGGCGTGGTGTTCGATCCGGCCGCCCGCGGCAGCCAGGCCTTCATCGCCTTTGCCCAGGAGCTGATCGACAAGATGCCGCCCGCAAGCGCTTTTGCCTCGGGCGCGGTGGCGCCGCCGATTGCACCGGTCACGCGCATTGCGCCGGACCTGCCGATTCCCGACGATGTGATGGCGCCTGCTGTCGCGCCAGCATCCGATTCCACCAGTGAAAACAACGCCTGACGCATGCCACCGGCTGGCAATGCGCTATCGAGTTAGTAGCAAATGACAGATCCTCGCATCCTGCTGTTGCCGGGTTGGCAGAACAGCGGCCCCGGCCATTGGCAAACCCTGTGGGAGTCGGTTCACGGTGATCGCCGTGTCGAGCAGCACGATTGGATGCGACCGCTGCGCGGCGACTGGTCTGCGCGGCTCGAAGAAGAGGTGCTGGCCTCGCCCGGCCCGGTGGTTCTTGCGGCGCACAGCCTCGGCTGCATCCTCGTCGCGGCCTGGGCCGCGCATTCGCGCAACACGCACAAGGTGCGCGGTGCGCTGCTGGTGGCGCCTGGCGATGTGGAGCGCGATGACCTGCGCCAGCTGATTCCAGGCTGGGCACCGATCGTGCGCAAGCCGCTGCCGTTTCCGGCGGTGATGATCGCCGCCAACGACGACCCGTACTGCGAAGCCCCGCGCTCGCGGCAGCTCGCCAGGGATTGGGGGGCGCGCTTCATCGATGCCGGCCCGGGCGGCCACCTGAATGCTGAATCCGGCCTCGGCGACTGGCCTGAAGGACGGAAGCTCCTGAACGAAATCTCGAAAGAAAAGAACTGATGGCGACCAAGAAACCCAAGGGCCTGGGCCGCGGCCTCGAGGCGCTGCTCGGCCCGACGGCCGCGCCTTCCGTCGACAACGGACTGAATGGCAATACGGGCCCGGAAGAGGGCGGCGCGCCAAGGAACCCGAGCACGCTGATGCTCGAGCAGATGGTTGCCGGCGTCTACCAGCCGCGCACGCGCATGGACGAAGGGGCGCTCTACGAGCTGGCGGAGAGCATCAAGGTGCAGGGCATCATGCAGCCGATCCTGGTGCGCCGGCTTGATGCCGAATCGGCCGCCACCAAGAACGCGGAATACGAAATCATCGCGGGCGAGCGCCGTTTTCGCGCCGCCAGGCTCGCGGGCCTCGACAGCGTGCCGGTGCTGGTGCGCGACGTGCCCAACGAGGCCGCGGCGGCGATGTCGCTGATCGAGAACATCCAGCGCGAAGACCTCAACCCACTCGAAGAAGCCCAAGGCCTGCAACGCCTGGTGAGCGAGTTTGGGCTCACTCACGAGCAAGCGGCGCAGGCGGTGGGCCGCTCGCGCAGCGCGGCCAGCAACCTGCTGCGCCTGCTGAACCTGGCCGAACCCGCACAGCAGATGCTGATGGCCGGCGACATTGACATGGGCCACGCCCGTGCGCTGCTGTCGCTCGATCGCGGCACGCAGATCACGGCGGCCAACCAGATCGCCGCCAAGAAGATGTCGGTGCGCGAGGCCGAGTCGCTGGTGAAGAAGCTCGCGGCCGAGTTCACGCTCACGCCATCGCGGCGCAGCAACGACGGCGAGAAGTCGCGCGACCTGCAGCGCGTGGAAGAAGAACTGGCCGACCTGCTCACCGCCGAGGTCGAGGTGCGCATCAAGAAGCGCAGCAAGCGCGGCGGCCGTGTCGAGGAAAGCGGCGAGCTCGCCATCCACTTCGGCTCCATCGAGGCCCTCAACGGATTGATCGAGCGCATCCGCCGAACGGCCTAGTGTTGTGAACCGAGGGGCTGGCGTTCGTTTGATTGATTCCTGCAATCCTTTGCGCGTATCCTCGACCGCTGTTTTTCCAACCCCAGATTTCTTGAATAAACGGAGGGAGTCCACCATGCTGTTCACCAAGTTCCCGCTCGCGGCCATCACCGTCGGCGCACTTCTCCTCACCGGTTGCGCGGCGACCGACATGCAGATGGGCAGCCAGTCGGCC
>NZ_AKIW01000051.1:43457-44459 GCF_000282635.1 Variovorax sp. CF313 | reverse complement strand
CGCGCTACAGCTTCGATATCCCGGAGCTCACCGACGGCATCGGCTTCGTGGTGATCGCCATGGGCGTGTTCGGCTACGGCGAAATCATCGGCAACCTCTCGCAGCCCGACGACGAGCGCGAGGTGTTCACGCACAAGGTGAAGGGCCTGTGGCCCACCAAGGAAGACTTCAGGCGCATGACGCCCGCGGTGCTGCGCGGCACGGCACTGGGTTCGGCGTTGGGCATCCTGCCCGGCGGCGGCGCGCTGCTGGCGGCCTTCGCGGCCTATGCGCTGGAAAAGAAGATCAAGATGCGCCCCGGCGAAGTGCCCTTCGGCAAGGGCAACATCCGCGGCGTGGCTTCGCCCGAGTCGGCCAACAACGCCGGCGCGCAGACCTCCTTCATCCCGCTGCTGACGCTGGGCATTCCGCCCAACGCGGTGATGGCGCTGATGGTGGGTGCGATGACGATCCACAACATCCAGCCCGGCCCGCAGGTGATGACCAGCAACCCCGAGCTGTTCTGGGGCCTGATCGCCTCGATGTGGATCGGCAACGCGATGCTGATCGTGCTGAACCTGCCGCTGATCGGCATGTGGATCAAGCTGCTGACGGTGCCCTACAAGTTCCTGTTCCCGGCGATCGTGCTGTTCTGCGCGATCGGCGTGTACTCGACCAACAACAACACCTTCGACATCTGGATGGTGGCGGCTTTCGGCTTCATCGGCTACCTGTTCCTGAAGCTGCGCACCGAGCCCGCCCCGCTGCTGCTGGGCTTCATCCTGGGCCCGATGATGGAAGAGAACCTGCGGCGCGCGCTGCTGCTGTCGCGCGGTGCGTGGAGCGTGTTCGTCACGCGGCCGCTGTCGGCGGGACTGCTGGTGGCTGCGGCGCTGCTGCTTGGCATCGTGCTGCTGCCGGCGATCAAGGCCAAGCGCGAAGAAGCCTTCGTCGAGGAGTAATTGGCTCGCCCCCAGGCTGCGCGCACTTCGTGTCGCTGCGCCAACCCCCTTCCGGGGGCAA
>NZ_AKIW01000051.1:0-43436 GCF_000282635.1 Variovorax sp. CF313 | reverse complement strand
GGTTCCGCGGTGTTCCTGGAATAGTCAGCGCTGGAGTAGCGGCAGCAGCGCCTGTTGCCAGGCCAGTCCGAGCAGGGCCGCGCCGAGCACCACCGGGATCACCCCGGCCTTGAAGCGGAACAGCGCCACGGCGGCGATCAGCCCGATCGCCGCCGATGCCGCGTCGAAGCCACCGCCCGCGCCCTTCGGCCACAGCACGTGCCAGGCGAAGAACACCGCGAGGTTGACGATCACGCCCACCACGGCCGCCGTGATGGCCGTCAGCGGCGCGGTGAGCTTCAGGTTGCCGTGCGTCGATTCGATGAACGGCCCGCCCAACAGGATGAACAGGAACGATGGCAGGAAGGTGAAGAAGCTCACCACCGTCGCCGCCACCGCGCCCGCCAGGAACAGCGACTGCCCACCGAACAACGCCTGGTTCCAGCCGCCCACGAAGCCCACGAACGACACCACCATGATCAGCGGCCCCGGCGTGGTTTCGCCCAGCGCGAGCCCGTCGATCATCTGCGTGGCGCTGAGCCAGCCGTAGTGGTCGACCGCGCCCTGGAACACGTAGGGCAGCACCGCATAGGCGCCGCCGAAGGTCAGCAGCGCGGCCTTGGTGAAGAACCAGCCCATCTGCGTGAGCGCGCCGTGCCAGCCGAACAGTGCCGCGAGGGCGCCGATGGCGACGAGCCACAGCGCGAGGAACACGCCCAGCACGCGCAAGAAGCGGCCCCAGCCGAAGCGCGCATGCGCGGGCGTCGGCGTGTCGTCGTCGATCAGTGCGGGACCGACCGAGGCGGCCGCCGCGGCGTGAGCGCCGCCCGGCGCGAAGCGCTCTGGCGCCACCCGGCTGCCAAGGTAGCCAATGGCCCCCGCCACGAGCACGATCAGCGGAAACGGCACGCGAAGCGCAAAGATCGCCACGAAGGCGGCCGCCGCGATCGCCCAGAGCCAGGCGTTCTTCAGCACCCGCGAGCCGATGCGCCATGCCGCGAACAGCACGATGGCCGTCACCGCAGGCTTTACGCCGTAGAGCAGCCCCGCCACCGCCGGCACCTGTCCATACGCCATGTAGACCCACGACAACGCGATCAGGATGAACAGCGACGGCAGCACGAACAGCCCTCCCGCCACGATGCCGCCCCAGGTGCGGTGCATGAGCCAGCCGATGTAGGTCGCAAGCTGCTGCGCCTCGGGGCCGGGCAGCACCATGCAGTAATTCAGCGCATGGAGGAATCGCTTCTCCGAGATCCAGCGGCGGCGCTCCACCAGTTCCTGGTGCATCAGCGCGATCTGCCCGGCAGGCCCGCCGAAGCTGATGAAGCCCAGCTTGAGCCAATAGCCGAAGGCCTGCCAGAAGCTGACGGGGACGGGCGGCTCGGCAGGCGCTTCGGAGGAGGACATCGGCTGACTTTCGTGTTTCGCTATTTCAGGAACGCGTCGTAGGCGGTCTTCAGGATCAGCGCGCTCACCACCACGATGAACACCACCCGCACGAAGCCCGCCCCGTGCTTCAGCGCAACCCGCGTGCCGAGCAGGCTGCCCGCCACGTTGGCCACCGCCATCACCAGCCCGTAGTGCCACCAGACATGGCCCTTGGCAGCCAGCAGGATCAGCGCCGCGGCGTTGGTCAGCGTGTTGATGATCTTGGCCGAGGCCGAGGCGTTGAGGAAGTCGTAGCCCATCCAGCGCACGAACAGGAACACCAGGAAGCTCCCCGCGCCCGGCCCGAAGAAGCCGTCGTAGAACCCGATCGTCAGGCCGATGGTGCAGGCCGCCAGCGTCTCGGCCCGGCCGGAGAAGCGCGGCGCATGCATCCGCCCCATGTCCTTGCGCGCCAGCGTGTAGAGCAGCACGCCCAGCAGGATGACCGGCAGCGCCCGGCGCAGGAAGTCGCCCGGGAATAGCGTGACGCCCCAGGCGCCCAGCATCGAGCCGGCGAAACCGAGCACCGCGGCAGGCCAAAGCGCGCCCCAGCGCATCTGCACCCGCTGGCTGAACTGGGCCGCGGCGGCTGCCGTGCCCCAAATGGACGCACTCTTGTTGGTGCCCAGCAGCGTTGCCGGCGTCGCGCCCGGGAACACGGCAAACAGCGCCGGCACCAGGATCAACCCGCCTCCGCCCACGATCGAATCGACAAAACCCGCGAGCAGCGAAGCGCCCGTCACCACCAGCATTTCCATGGCGGCGATTGTCTCACTCGTGGCGCTATCGAAAATATAGCTTCATGTGCACGCGTGGCCTTTGTGGGAGGTCAATTTGGCACTGAGGAAAAACCCTTCGGGCACGACGCGCGCGGGCATAAAAAAGGCGCCGACCAGCGGCGCCCTTCAAAGTCAAACACGGCATCTCGTACGGAGCCTTGGAAGCATTTTTATAGTTGCTCGAGATTTGTCTCCTCGGACCCTCGGCAGCACGAGCAGGGCCCGTTCGCGAGTGCGCAGACTTTAGGGGGCGCACCGCCTCAGTGCATTGGGAATTACCCGCTTTGCCGGCCCGGAAAGCCCGATTCGCAAACCAAAGTGTTTCCGATGGTTAACGGCGCGGCACAATTCATGCACGCGCGGTCAGGCCCCGATCTTGCACATCAGGAAGAACCCGGGAGTCGCCCACCCGACGGAGGAAGCATGCCATCCATGTCCGAAAGCGAACGCATCGCCCTCGCCGCGCGCCTTCATGTGGCGCTTCGGCGAAAGCACGGGCGCGTGACAGACACCGAATGGATGGCCACCAACGCCGAATACGCCGCCGAGATCGTGCGCATGACGCGCGCGCATGCCGCGGACACCAGGGACGAGGAGCTCTACCAGCTCGCGATGCGGCTCGAACAGGCGATGGAACCTTTGGCTCGGGCCAAGCGGCTGGCGGCGCGGCAGCCCGACGGCGCCCTGCCCATACCCACTCGCCACGCGGACGGACTGGGCTGACGCCTTCCTGCCGCGGCGCTGTTCAGGACGCGGCCAGCGCGGCCTTGCGGATCGACTGCAGCGTGCTGCCCGGCGTGATCGCTTCCGGATCGAGCAGGCAGTGCAGGATCGCCGGCTTGCAGCTCGCACGCGCGCGGGCCAGCGCGGGGCCGAACTCTTCGGTGCTGGTCACGCGTTCGCCGTGGCCGCCGAACACTTCGGCATAGCCGCGGAAATCGGGGTTCTTCAATTGCGTGGCGCTGATGCGGCCGGGATAGTGCTTTTCCTGGTGCATGCGGATCGTGCCGTACATGGCGTTGTCCAGCAGCACCACGATGATCGGCAGGCCGTACTGCACGGCGGTGGCGAACTCCTGGCCGTGCATCATGAAGTCGCCGTCGCCCGCGAACACGACCACCTCGCGCTGCGGCCACAGCCTCTTGGCGCCGACGCCGGCCGGCAGGCCGTAGCCCATCGAGCCGCTGGTGGGCGCGAGCTGGCTCGCGAAGGCGCGGAACGGCCAGAAGCGGTGCACCCACGTGGCGAAGTTGCCCGCGCCGTTGCAGAAGATGGTGTCGGCCGGCAGCACTTCACGCAGGTGCTGCATGACCTCGCCCATCTGCAGCGGGCCGGGAATGCGGATGGGGGCCGGGTCGCTCCAGCGCAGGAAGTCTTCGCGTGCGGTCTTTGTCTCTGCCTGCCAGGCCGGCGCTTGCGCGGGGCGCAGCGTGGACACCGCTTCGGCGAACGCCCGCGGCGTGGCGTGAATGCCCTGCGCGGGGCGGTAGAGCTTGCCGAGCTCGTTGGCATCGGCGTGCACATGCACCAGGGCCTGCTTCGGTTGCGGGATCGCCAGCAGTTCGTAGCCTTGTGACGGCACTTCCGACAGGCGCCCGCCGACCAGCAGCACGAGGTCGGCATTGCGGATGCGCTCCAGCATGCGCGGGTTGGCGCCCAGGCCCAGGTCGCCCGCATAGCAGGGGTGCTCGGCCGACATCAGCATCTGGCGGCGGAACGAGCAGTACACGGGCAGCGAGAACGCGGCCGCGAAATCAGCGAACTGCAGCGCCGCCTGCTCCGACCAGCGGCTGCCGCCGAGGATGACCACCGGGCGCTGCGCCTGCGACAACCGCTGCTGCAGCTCGGCGAGCTGCGCCGCGCCGGGATGGGTTTCGGTCACCGCGTAGGGCTGCGCGTCGGCCACCGCTGCGGCCTCGGTCAGCATGTCCTCGGGCAGCGCGATCACCACCGGCCCGGGTCGGCCGGAGGTGGCGACATGGAAGGCACGCGACACGAGCTCGGGCACACGCGCCGGATCGTCGATCTGCACCACCCACTTGGCCATGGTGCCGAACACCGCGCCGTAGTCCAGCTCCTGAAAAGCCTCGCGGCCCATGGCGTCGCGCGCGACCTGGCCCACGAACAGCAGCAGCGGCGTCGAGTCCTGGTGCGCGATGTGCACGCCGGCCGCCGCGTTGGTGGCGCCGGGGCCGCGCGTGACGAAGCAGATGCCGGGCTGGCCCGTGAGCTTGCCCTGCGCCTCGGCCATCATCGCCGCGCCGCCTTCCTGGCGGCACACGGTCACGTCGATCGATGCGTCATGCAGCGCGTCGAGCACGGCCAGAAAGCTTTCGCCGGGCACGCAGAACAGCTGCCTGACGCCGTGGGTGATGAGCTGGTCGACCAGGATCTGGCCGCCGGTGCGGGAGGAAGTCATGCTGTGTCCAATGGAATGAAGGTGTTGGGTCTTGCTCCTTCCCCCTCTGGGGGAAGGCTGGGATGGGGGCAAGCGGCGTGGGATGAGCCGACGGCAATTGACATGCCGCCTGCCCCAACCCCTGCCCTCCCCCAGCGGGGAAGGGAGAAATGCGGGGTCATTCGAGGGCTTCGCATGCAGCAGCGATGCGCTGGCATGCCTCTTCCAGCTGCGCCATCGACGTCGCATACGAGATGCGGAAATACGGCGCCAGCCCGAACACGCTGCCCGGCACCACCGCCACCTCGAACTCCTGCAGCAGGTAGCGGCAGAAGTCGCTGTCCGTCTGCAGCAGCGTGCCGCCGCGCGTGCGCTTGCCGAGCGCGCCGGCGCAGCTGGCGAAGGTATAGAACGCGCCTTCGGGCACGCGGCAATGCAGCCCCGGCGCGCGGTTCAGCGCGGCCACCACGAAGTCGCGCCGCGCCTGGAAGTCGGCGCAGCGCTCGGCCACGATCTCCTGCGGCCCGGTCAGCGCCTCGATGGCCGCGGCCTGGCTGATCGACGAAGGGCACGAGGTCGTCTGGCTCTGCACCACGGCCATCGCCGCGACCAGCGCGCGCGGCCCCGCGCCGTAGCCCACGCGCCAGCCGGTCATCGCATAGGCCTTCGATACGCCGTTGACGGTCAGCGTGCGTTCGCGCAGGCGCGGCTCCACCGCCACCGGCGTCGCGAATGCCAGTCCGTCGTAGAGGATGTGTTCGTAGATGTCGTCGGCCAGCACCCACACCTGCGGATGCCGCAGCAGCACCTCGCACAGCGGCTTCAGCTGCGCCGCGCTGTAGGCCGCGCCGCTCGGGTTCGACGGCGAATTGACGAACAGCCAGCGCGTGCGCGGCGTGATCGCCGCCTCGAGCTGCGCGGCATCGAGCCGGAAGCCATTCGCCTCGGTGCACGCCACCGGCACCGGCACACCGCCGCAGATCTGCACGATGTCGGCGTACGAGGTCCAGTACGGCGCGGGCAGGATGACTTCATCGCCCGGGTCCAGGCTGGCCATCAGCGCGTTGAAGATCACCTGCTTGGCGCCTGCGCTCACGCTGATCTCGTCGAGTGCAAAGTCGAGCGCGTTGTCGCGCTTGAACTTCAGCTGCACTGCCGCCTTCATCGCCGGGCTGCCGTCGAGCACCGTGTAGCGCGTGTCGCCGCGCCCGATGGCGCGCACCGCCGCGTCGCGCACATTCTGCGGCGTGTCGAAGTCGGGCTCGCCCGCGCCCAGCACGATCACCGGACGGCCCGCGCGCTTGAGCGCGTTGGCGTGGTCGGTGATGCGCAGGATTTCCGAGACGCCGATGGCGCGCACGCGCTGCGCCGGCGAGAAGACGACAGTGTCCGTGGTCACTTGGCGTAGGCCTCCAGTGGCTTGTCGTTGGGTTCGAGCATCAGCTGCTTGAGCGCCGTGCTCATCGGCAGGTTCAGGCTCGTGTTCTTCGGCGGGATGGCCGCCACGAACCACTTGGCGTAGATCTTCTCCAGGTCGCCGCTCTTCATCATGCGGCGCAGCGAATCGTCCACCGCGGCCTTGAAGGCCGGGTCGTCCTTGCGGAACAGCAGCGCGATCGGCTCCGAGCCCAGCGGCTCGCCCACGATGCGGTAGGCCGCGGGGTTCTTGGAGTTCGCGATGATCCCGGCCAGCAGGTTGTCGTCGAGCACGAAGGCGTCGGCGCGGCCCGACTCCATCAGCAGAAAGCTCTCGAGGTGGTCCTTGCCGAGCATCGTGTTGTACGAGACGTTCTGCGCGCGCTCGCGCTTGCGCAGCAGCTGCACGGCGGTGGTGCCGGTCGATGCCGACACGTTGCGGCCCGCGAGCTGGTCGAGGTTGGCGATGCCCGAGTCGACCTTGGTCGCCATGCGCACTTCGCTCACGTACGTGGTGAGCGCGAACGCCACCTGCTGCTGGCGTGCGGTGTTATTGGTGGTGGGGCCGCAGCCGATGTCGAGCGTGCCGTTCTGCACCAGGGGGATGGTGTTCTGCGCGGTCACGGCCATGTATTCGAGCTTCGCCTGCGGCACGATGTCCTTCAGCACGCGCTCGCACAGCTCGACGTGGTAGCCCACGTACTTCTCGCCCGCGCCCAGCATGTAGGCCATCGGCGGCGAGGCTTCGCGCACGCCGAGCACCACCTTGCCGCTGGCCTTGATCTTGTCGAGCGTGCCGCCGGCGGTTTGCGCGGCGGCGCCCAATGCGAACGCGAGCGATGCTGCGGCGGCGATGGTCTTGAATCTCGTCCTCATGTCTTCTGTCTCCTGGTGGTTATTCTTGATTCGCGGGACATCGCGGAACCAGCTTCGCCGGGCCGCAGATGCCGCCCCCCAAAGGGGGTTGGCGCAGCAACACGAAGTGCGCGAAGCCTGGGGTGAGTCTTACTCTCCGATGTCGAAGGTCACGCCCTGCGCCAGGGGCAATGCCGTCGAGTAGTTGATGGTGTTCGTCGCACGGCGCATGTACGCCTTCCAGCTGTCGGAGCCGGCTTCGCGGCCGCCGCCGGTTTCCTTCTCGCCACCGAAGGCGCCGCCGATCTCCGCGCCGCTCGGGCCGATGTTGACGTTGGCAATGCCGCAGTCCGAGCCCGAGCTCGACATGAAGCGCTCGGCCTCGCGCACGTTCAGCGTGAAGATCGACGACGACAGGCCCGCGCCCACCGCGTTGTGCCATTCGATGGCCTCATCGAGCGAGCTGTAGCGCACCACGTAGAGGATGGGCGCGAAGGTCTCGCGCAGCACCGGGCCGTCGTGCGTCTTCAGCTCGACCAGCGCGGGGCGCACGTAGTACGCGTCCTTGGTGCCGAGGCCTTCGACGCGCTGGCCGCCGTGCACCGTGGCGCCGGCCTCGCGGCTTTCGCCGAGCGCCTTCTGCATGCCGTCGAAGGCTGCGCGGTCGATCAGCGGGCCGACCAGCGTGCCGGCCTCGCGCGGATCGCCCACCTGCACGTTGCCATAAACCTTCGCAAGCTTGGGCACCAGCGCGTCGTACACGCTGTCGTGCACGAACAGGCGGCGCAGCGTGGTGCAGCGCTGGCCGGCCGTGCCCATGGCAGCGAACGCGATGCCGCGCAGCGTGAGGTCGAGGTCGGCCGAGGGCGTGACGATGGCCGCGTTGTTGCCGCCGAGTTCGAGAATCGCGCGGGCGAAGCGCGCGGCCAGCTTCGGTCCCACCTGGCGGCCCATTGCCGTCGAGCCGGTGGCCGAGAGGATCGGCACGCGATGGTCATCGACCAGCACCTCGCCGATGTCACGCTGGCCCAGCAGCAGGCCGAGCAGGCCCTCGGGCGCATCGCCGAAGCGCGCGACGGCGCGCTTCGCGATGGCATGCACGGCCAGTGCGGTCAGCGGCGTCTTCTCGGAAGGCTTCCACACCACCGAGTCGCCGCACACCAGCGCCAGCGCCGCGTTCCACGACCACACGGCCACCGGGAAGTTGAAGGCCGAGATCACGCCGCACACGCCCAGCGGATGCCAGGTTTCCATCATGCGGTGCTCGGCGCGCTCGGTGGCCAGCGTGAGGCCGTAGAGCTGGCGCGAGAGGCCGACCGCGAAGTCGCAGATATCGATCATTTCCTGCACTTCGCCCGCGCCTTCGGACGGGATCTTGCCGGCCTCCAGCGTGACGAGGCGCCCGAGGTCGCCCTTGGCGGCGCGCAGCTCTTCGCCGAGCAGGCGCACCAGCTCGCCGCGGCGCGGGGCCGGCACGCTGCGCCAGGCCTTGAAGGCTTCGTGCGCGTGGCCGATGGCAGCGGTGGCCTCGGCCGGCGTGGTCTGCGGCACCTGTGCGATGACCTCGCCGCTGACGGGCGAGCGCACCGTCAGCGCGCCCCCGGTGTGGGCCTCGGGGGGCACGCCCAGGCGCTGCAGCAGCTGCTCGACTTCGGTGGGGACGGAGGGGGAGGTGTTGGCTTCGGACATGGACGCGCTCCGGGAAGGAGGAGAAAGGAGGACCCGGCCAATATCTGCGAATCCCGCGCGCTTGCCTAGTGAAAATATGGAAGGACCTGATGCGTTTCAGGAATGAACTCGCACGTTCATGGCTAGCGCACCAACCGGGCGGCAGCCATCACCCACAGCACCACCAGCATGCCGTTGCTCGCGGCGAACAGCACCAGCCGGTGGATCACGTGGTTGTAGGTCAGGTGCACCACGCTGTGCAGCGCGCGCAGGCCGACGTACACCCAGGCCAGCCAGATCGCCGCGGGCGTGGGAAGCGCCGCCACGTAGAAGAGCAGGCACACCACATAGAACAGCACCGGCAGCTCCAACAGGTTCATGTAGTTGCGATTCGGGATACGCACGGCGTCGGGCACGGCAGCCGATTCGCCCAGCTTGAAATCGATGCCCCGGACCTCGCGGCGCCGCACGGCACGGATGCGCACGATGGGGATGAGCAGCAGCACCAGGCCAGTGAGGCCGGCGAGGGCGAATACGGGGTAGAGGATCGAGGGGTTGTTCATGAATGGGACTCCTCGCGCGGACACGAGGAAAGCTGAAATTTCCGCTCGATATGATGCCCGCGACGCCTCAGCGTCAAGAACTAAAAAAGGGAGTAACAGTGACGACAGAAGCAGTCTCGGTCGGTCGAATCCAGCATTCGGCACCGACCTTCACGCTCTATGGGCGCATCGCCGCAGCACCCATAGGCAAAGTTGGCAAGCCGCATCCAAGCTTGCACATTTCGCTCATCATTGACGACGCATACAACGGCATCACCGTCATTGACGGGCAACCCACAATGGCGGAAGCGGGCCTGCGCAACGTGCTGCGGATCAGAACCAACATGTACACAAATTCGCTGCCCCCGGGTGTCGTGGTCAAGATTCCATTGGCGGCGCCCAATGGCATGAGTCCCGAGACGTTCTCTCAGGAACTGATAAAGCGGGCCCTGAATTTTTCTAGCTACGTGTCGCCCTACAGCTTCCCTGCACGGCTGCGGGGCGACAGGATGAACCCCGGCGAATACAACAGCAGCTCGTATCTCGCCGCGCTTCTCAAAAGCGTGATGGGCTACGTTCCCGAGCTCAGAGTCGCGGGCTACCAGACGCCCGGCTGGGAAGAGCCCATGCCGCTGCACTTCTTCAAAGGTGAGGCGATCCGATGAAGCCCGGCTGGCGTCTCGGGCTGAATGTTGCCGCCTGGACCGTGGCGATCCCGATCCTGGGGATCATCGGCTCGGTGCTTGGCAAGACGATGTTCCGCTCGGGCGAAGCCGAAGTGATCATGGCCCACGCCATAGAGGTGGTGCTCGTTCTGTGGGCGGCCGTCATTTATTGGCGCTGCGTTCCTTCGACACCGAGCGTGCTGCGGCGCGCGATCTACCTTGCGCTTTTTGTGGCGACGATGCTTGTCGTGGGCTACTTCGCACTGGGCGCGGCCGTCATGGTCGTCGTCTTGCTCTTCGGCCTCTGACTTCAGGCCGGAGCCTCGGGCAGGCTGATGCGCTGCCCAGCCGGCGAGCTTGCCAGGCTCTGCGCGGGCCTCCTCAACGTCGCATCGAACGGATTGATCTTCGGCCCGATGGCCGCGGCCTCGCGCTTGAGCAGTTCGACCACCGTCGGCATGCGGTCTGCATTGAGCCGGTCGGCAATCGTGCCCACGCTCAGTGCCGCCACGGCACGCCCCTCGCGGTCGAGGATCGGCACCGCCACGCCCGCCATGCCTTCGAGCAGCCCGGTGTTGCGCCCGGCATAACCCGCCTGGCGCACGCGCTCGATCTCGGTGCGCAGATACACCTCGTCGTACACGCCGTACTCGCGCACGCGTGAAAGGTTGAAGCGGATCACCTCTTCGCGCTCTGCCTCGGGCAGGAAGGCCAGGATCGCCAGCGCGCCCTGCCCCACACCCAGCGCGATGCGCCCGCCGATGTCGCCGGTGAACGAGCGGATCGGGAACGGCCCTTCGCTGCGGTCCAAGCAGATGGCGTCGAAGCCGCTGCGCGCCAATAAAAAGATGCTGTCGCCCAGGCTCGCGCACAGGCGCAGCAGCACGGGCCGGCAGATGGAGCGCAGGTCGCCCGGGTTGCCCGCGCTCGCTGCGAGCGCGAAGAAATCGATGCTCAACCGATAGAGCTTGCTGCGCTCGTCCTGCTCGACCATGCCTTCGGCCATGAGCGACTGCAGCAAACGGTGCGTGGTGGCCTGCGTGAGGCCCACGGAACGTGCGATCTGGGTCACGCGGCCGCCCTCGCCCTGCACCGCGCCGAGCGCGCGGATCACCGAGAAGACGCGCGGCACGCCGCCGCTGGCCGCCGATGGGGTTTCCATACCTTGCTCCTGTGGAATTCAATCTATCGATTAAGGCAATCATATTCCATTGAACGGAATAAATTGAATAAAAATTCTGATTAGTGGAATACCCCAAGCGAACTGGCGCGTTCATTGCAATAGAGTGAATTGAAATCGGCAAGTGGTCCATGGCACGCACCAAGGTGTCGCACGCCCCTTTTGCCACCGACAGAAAGGCTTTCCCATGTCATTCCTCCGGCTCACCGATGTGACCAAGTTCTATGGCTCCGCCCGCGCGGTGTCGGCCATGAACCTCACGGTAGAAAAGGGCGAGTTCGTCTCGCTGCTCGGCCCTTCGGGCTGCGGCAAGACCACCACGCTGCAGATGATTGCGGGCTTCGAGGCGGTGAGCAGCGGCCGCATCGAGCTCGCGGGCAAGGACATCACGCACGCCAAGGCCAACACGCGCGGGCTGGGCATCGTGTTCCAGACCTATGCCCTGTTTCCGCACATGACGGTGGCCGACAACGTGAGCTTCGGCCTCGAGATGCGCAAGATGCCCAAGGCCGAGCGCGCCGAACGCGTGAAGCAGGCGCTGGCGCTGGTGCACCTCGAAGCGCATGCCACGCGCTATCCGCGCGAACTCTCGGGCGGCCAGCGGCAGCGCGTGGCGCTGTCGCGCGCGCTGGTGATCGAGCCGCCGGTGCTGCTGCTCGACGAGCCGCTGTCCAACCTCGACGCCAAGCTGCGCGAGGAGATGCAGTTCGAGCTGCGGCAGATCCAGCGCAAGGTCGGCACCACCACGGTGATGGTCACGCACGACCAGAGCGAGGCCATGTCGATCAGCGACCGCGTGGTGGTGATGGAAGGCGGCTGCGCCACGCAGATCGACCATCCGCAGCGCGTGTACGAACACCCGAGCACGCGCTTCATCTCCACCTTTGTCGGCAAGGCCAACCTGCTCGATTGCCGCGTGTCCGGCAGCGGCGCCGCACGCACCTGCGTCGAAGTCGGCGCGCTCTCGCTCGACGTGGACGACACGGGCTTCGGCGTCGACACGGCCGCGCTGCTGAGCGTGCGGCCCGAGAAACTGCAGCTCGTGCCGACGAGCCGGGGCCGGCTCGACGGCGAGGTGCAGGAACGCTTCTTCCTCGGCAGTCAGTGGCTCTACCGCGTGGCCACGCCCATCGGCGACCTCACGGTGCTGAGCCCCAACGATGGGCGCGATGCGCTCGAAGAAGGCGCCCGCACCGGCATCGACTGGCCGGCGCACTGCATGCGGCTGCTGCCCGCGGACGCCACCGCGAAGGCCGTGATGGCATGAGCACCTTGCAGAACAAGGCCACGCCCTGGTGGCTCTCCGGCCCCGCGCTGCTGCTGTTCAGCGCGCTGCTGCTGGTGCCGCTCGCACTCACGGCCGTGCTGTCGTTCAACGTGTACGACCCGGCCACCGGCCCGAAGTCCGGCGAGTTCACGCTGGCGCACTACGCGCTGGTGTTCTCCGACTCGTACTACCTCGGCATCTTCTGGCGCACCTTCTGGATCTCGGGCCTGGTCACGCTGATCTGCGTGCTCGTCGGCGCTCCCGAGGCCTACGTGCTGAGCCGCATGCGCAACCCGTGGCGCTCGGTGCTGCTGCTGGTGGTGCTCGCACCGCTGCTCGTGTCGGTGGTGGTGCGCGCCTTCGGCTGGAGCATGCTGCTCGGGCCCGAGGGCGCGGTGAACGCGCTGCTGCAATTGCTGGGCGTCGGGCCCGTGAAGATCCTCTACACCAACACGGCTGTGATCATCGCGCTGGTGCACGTGATGCTGCCCTTCATGGTGATCCCGGTGTGGACCTCGCTGCAAAAGCTCGACCCCGGCGTGGAGAACGCGGCGCTCTCGCTCAATGCCACGCCCTTCACCACGCTGCGGCGCATCGTGCTGCCGCAGGTGATGCCGGGCATTCTCTCGGGCAGCCTGATCGTGTTCGGCCTGGCCGCGAGTTCGTTCGCGATTCCCGGCTTGCTCGGCGGGCGCCGGCTGAAGATGGTCGCGACCATCGTCTACGACGAATACCTGAGCGAACTCAACTGGCCGCTGGGCGCGGCCGTGGCGCTGGTGCTGCTGGTGGCCAACCTCGTGGTCATGCTCAGCTACAACCGCCTGGTCGAAGGCCGCTACAAGAAGGCATTGGGATGAAAAGAAACGGCCCCATCGCCCTCGCGTTCAACGCGCTCGTCATCACCTTCATGCTGGCACCGCTGGTGGTCGTGTGCATCGTGGCGTTCACGCCCGAGAACACGCTGACCATTCCGACCACCAGCTTCTCGCTGCGCTGGTTCAAGGCGGTGTTCGCGCACCCCGACTTCATGCAGTCGTTCTGGAACAGCCTGTGGCTCGCACTGAGCTCGGCCACCATCGCCACGCTGCTCGCGGTGCCGGCCGGCATGGCGATCACGCGCTACGCGTTTCCGGGGCGCGACTTCCTCAACGGCCTGTTCCTCTCGCCGCTGATCGTGCCGCACCTGGTGCTGGGCGTGGCGCTGCTGCGGCTGTTCGCGCTGGTCGGCGGCACGGGCAGCTTCGGCTGGCTGGTGATGGCGCATGCGCTCATCGTCACGCCCTACACGCTGCGGCTGGTGGTGGCGGCGCTGGTGGGCTTCGACCGCAGCGCCGAGCAGGCCGCGCTGTCGCTGGGCGCGAGCCAGGCCACGGTGTTCCGCCGCATCACGCTGCCGATGATCCTGCCGGGTGTCACGGGCGGCTGGATGCTGTCGTTCATCAACAGTTTTGACGAAGTGACGATGTCGATCTTCGTGACCGCACCGAGCACGGTGACGCTGCCGGTGCGCATGTACATGTACGCGACCGAGTCGATCGATCCGCTGATGGCCGCGGTGTCGGCGCTGATGGTGGCCGTCACGGCCTTCGCAATGGTGCTGCTCGACCGTGTCTACGGACTCGACCGCGTGCTGGTGGGGCGCAGATAGATGACCATGACTGCACACGCCCTGCTTCACCGCGTGGCCGAGAAAAGCGGGCGCGAAGCCGTGCCCTTCACCCTCGATGGCGCGCCCGCGAGCGCGCTGGCCGGCGACACCGTGCTGACTGCCGTGCTCACGCAATGCGACCAGCTGCGGCGCAACGAATTCAGCGGCCTTCCGCGCGCGGGCTTCTGCATGATGGGCGCCTGCCAGGACTGCTGGATTGCCACGGACGAAGGCGAGCGGCTGCGCGCCTGCTCGACCTTCATCGCGCCGGGCATGGCGCTGGTCACCGGAAAGAACGGCGCATGACGAAGGCAGACGCAATCCGCCCCGTGATCGTCGGCGCCGGCCCGGCCGGTGTGCGCGCCACGCAGACACTGGTGGCGCATGGCCTGCGGCCCGTGGTGATCGACGAGGCGCCGCGCGCCGGCGGGCAGATCTACCGCCGCCCGCCAGCCGGCCTCGCGCAGCGCACGGCGCGAACGCTCTATGGTTTCGAGTCGAAGCGCGCCGATGCCGTGCACGCGGCCTTCGACGCGCTGCAGGGCCGCATCGAGCATCTGGGCGACAGCCTGGTGTGGAACGCCCAGGACCATCGGCTCGACGTGATGCACAACCCCACGCGCAGCAACCGCCGCGTGCCCTACAGCCACCTGATCGCGGCGACGGGCGCCACCGACCGCGTGCTGCCGGTGCCGGGCTGGACGCTGCCCGGCGTCTACACGCTGGGCGGCGCGCAAGTGGCGCTCAAGTTCCAGGGCTGCGCCATCGGGCAGCGCGTGGTGTTCATGGGCACGGGGCCATTGCTGTACCTCGTGGCTTATCAATATGCGAAGGCCGGCGTGAAGGTGGCCGCGGTGCTCGACACCGCGCGCCTTGCCGACCAGCTCGCGGCCACACCTGCGATGCTGACCCAGCCCGCGGTGTTCGCGAAGGGCGTGTACTACGTCGGCTGGCTGCGCGCGCACGGCGTGGCCTTGCACAGCGGCGTGCGTCCGTTGCGCGTGCTCGGCGACGAACAGCAAAGCCGCGTGACCGGCGTGGCCTGGCAGGACGGTGCCGAAGAACGCACGCTGGCCTGCGACGCCGTCGGCTTCGGCTACGCGCTGCGCTCCGAAACACAGCTGGCCGACCTGCTGGGCTGCCGCTTCGACTACGTGCCGCTGCACCGCGCGCACCTGCCGGTGCGCGATGCGGCTGGGCGCTCCAGCGTCGAGGGCGTGTACCTCGCGGGCGACGGCGCCGGCATCATGGGCGCGGACGCGGCCGAGTGGGCGGGCGAACGAGCGGCGCTGGCGCTGCTGGCGGACAACGGCGTGGCGGTCGATACGGCACGCGCAGCCGAACTCGAACGCAGGCTGCACAAGCTCGCTGGCTTCCGCCAGGGCCTCGAACGCGCCTTCCCGGTACCGCAGGACTGGGCCGCGCATGCGCCCGACGAGCTCGTGATCTGCCGCTGCGAAAACGTCACGGCGGGCACCTTGCGCCAGACCGTCGCCACGGCCGGTGCCGACGAGCTGAACCGGCTCAAGGCCCTGTCGCGCGTCGGCATGGGCCGCTGCCAGGGCCGCATGTGCGGCGTGGCCGCAGCCGAGATCCTCGCACATGCGACGCAGCAGCCGCTGCAGCAGGTCGGCCGCCTGCGCGGGCAGGCGCCGATCAAGCCGATCCCGATCCGGCTCGTGCCCGCCGAGGGGGCCGACGCATGAGCGCCGCGCCGGGCCGCCCCAAGCAAGCGCGCACCGCAGCGCGAAGCGCGGAGGCTATTGAATGAGCTCGATCAAGAAGTTGCAAACCGACGTCGCCATCATCGGTGGCGGCATCGTCGGCTCCTCCGCCGCGCTGGCCTTGCGCCGCATGGGCGCCAGCGTGGTGCTTCTCGAGCGCGACCTCTGCGGCTCGCGCTCCAGCGGCGTGAACTTCGGCGGCGTGCGCCGGCAGGGCCGCTCCCTGAGCCAGTTGCCGCTGACGCAGCGCGCGCACCGCATCTGGGGCCGGTTGCCCGAGCTGCTGGGCACCGACGGCGAATACGTCCGCTCGGGCCATTTCAAGATCGCGCGCAGCGAAGCCGACATGGCCTCGCTGGAGCGCTATCGCGCGATGAGCAGCGACTTCGACCTGGGCCTCGAACTGATCTCCGCCACGCGCCTGCGACAGCAATGCCCCTGGCTCGGCACCCGCGCCGTGGGCGGCTCGCTGTGCGCGGAAGACGGGCAGGCCAATCCGCGTCTCGTGTCGCCGGCCTTCGCGCTGGCGGCGCAGCGCGCGGGTGCGCTGGTCTTCGAGCGGCACAAGGTCGACGAGGTCGCGCACGACGGCGCCACGTTCATGGTGCGCAGCGGCAACGCGCTCGAAGTGCAGGCGCCCCTGCTGCTCAACTGCGCGGGCGCATGGGCCGGCGCCATCGCGGCGCAGTTCGGCGAGAAGCCGCCGATGTTCTCGCGCAGCCCCATGATGGCAGTGACCGAGCCGGTGCCGCACTTCATGCAATGGAGCCTCGGCGTGGAAGGCGGCGGCATCTACTGCCGGCAGGTGGCTCGCGGCAACCTCGTGATGGGCGGCGGCACGGGCATCACGCTCGATGCCGAACGCGCTCGCGCCGAAAGCGACGCCATCGCCGTGCTCGCGCGGCAGGCCGTCGAGCTGCTGCCCGCGCTGCGCCACGCGCACATCATTCGCACCTGGGGCGGCACCGAAGGCTACCTGCCCGACCGCGAACCAGTGCTCGGACCGAGCCGCACCACACCGGGGCTGTTCCACGGCTTCGGCTTCGCGGGTGCGGGCTTCCAGATCGGCCCGGCCGCCGGCGAAGTGCTGGCCGAGCTAGCGCGCGACGGCCGCAGCGACACGCCCATCGACGCCTTCGCCATCGAGCGCTTCGACGAAGAACCCGTTTCCCCATCCCTCGCCGCTTCCCCCACCTGAACTGATTGGAGAGCATCACCATGTCCCGCACCGCCAAGTCCCCCCTCCTCCTCGCCGCGCTGCTCGCAGCCGCGGGCATCGCCAGCGCGCAGACCAAGACCATCTACATCGGCATGAACGGCGGCACCATGGAGAAGGCGTACACGCAGTACGTGTTCCCCGCCTTCGAGAAGGCCTACGGCGCGAAGGTGGTGGTGGTGCCCGGCACCTCCTCCGACATCCTCGCGAAGGCGCAGGCCAACAAGGACAAGCCGCAGATGCACGTGATGTTCCTGGACGACGGCATCATGGTGCGCGCCATCGGCATGGGCCTGTGCCAGAAGCAGAAGCCCAGCCAGTCCCTCAGCGAGATCTACCCGGCCGCGCGCTTCAAGGACGACATGGCCAGCGGCGTGAGCCTGGGCATGACCGGCCTCGCCTACAACGCCAAGATGTTCAAGGAAAAGGGCTGGGCGCCGCCCACCTCGTGGATGGACCTGGCCGACCCGAAGTACAAGGGCAAGGTGGTGTTCCAGTCGATGTCGTCCTCGTCCTTCGGGCTGCACGGCTTCCTGATGTTCAACCGCATCCAGGGCGGCAACGACAAGAACGTGGAGCCCGGCTTCAAGGCCTGGCCCACCACCATCGGGCCGAACGTGCTGGAGTACATCCCCAGCTCGGCCAAGCTCTCGGAGATGGTGCAGACCGGTGAAGCGGCGATCTTCCCGCTCACGCCCACGGCCGTGGCCGCGCTCAAGACCAAGGGCATTCCGGTCGAGTACGCACCGCCCAAGGAAGGCGCCGTGGTGCTCATGGTCGGCCAGTGCGTGATCGCCAACAACAGCGAGCCCGAGCTGTCGCAGAAGCTCGCCGAGTTTTTGCTGAGCCCCGTGGCTCAGGCCAACGTGCTGCAGTACGGCGCGCAGATTCCGACCAACCCCAAGGCCCCGGCCGTGGGCGAAGGCGCGGCGCAGGTGGCGGACATCAACAAGTGGATGAAGACCGCCGTCACCATCGACTGGGAAAGCATCAACGCGAACCGGCCGGCGTGGAACGCGCGCTGGAACAAGACCATCGAGCGTTGATGCGACACGCCGCGGTGTTCGCACACCGCGGCGCGCCCGGCCTCAGCTCTTCACGAACGCCAGCAGGTCGGGGTTGATCACGTCCGCATGCGTGGACAGCATGCCGTGGGGGTAGCCCTCGTAGCTCTTCAGCGTGCCGCGCTTGAGCAGCTTGGCCGCGAGCGGCCCCGAATTCGCATAGGGCACGACCTGATCGTCGGTGCCGTGCATCACGAGCACCGGCACGTCGATCTTCTTCAGGTCTTCGGTGAAGTCGGTCTCGGAGAAGGCCTTGATGCACTCGTAGTGCGCATTGGCCGCGCCCATCATGCCCTGCAGCCACCAGCGGTCGATGAGGCCCTGCGAGACCTTCGCGCCCGGCCGGTTGAAGCCGTAGAACGGGCCGGTGGGTATGTCGATGAAAAACTGCGTGCGGTTGGCCGTGAGCGCGGCCCTGAAGCCGTCGAACACCTCCATCGGCAGGCCGCCGGGGTTGGCCGCTGTCTTGAGCATGATGGGCGGCACGGCGCCCACCAGCACGGCCTTGGCCACGCGGCCCGGTTTGGCGCGCGCCACGTAGCGCGCCACCTCGCCGCCGCCCGTCGAATGGCCGATGTGCACGGCGTCCTTCAGGTCCAGCGCGTCGGTCAGCGCCGCCACGTCCGATGCGTAGGTGTCCATCTCGTGCCCGCCCGCGGTCTGCGAGGAGCGGCCGTGGCCGCGGCGGTCGTGCGCGATCACGCGGTAGCCCTTGCCGATGAAGAACAGCATTTGCGTGTCCCAGTCGTCGGCGCTCAGGGGCCAGCCGTGATGAAAGACGATGGGCTGCGCGTTGCGCGGCCCCCAGTCCTTGTAGAAGATGTTCGTGCCGTCCTTGGTGGTGACAAAGCTCATGGTGGGGGATCCTTTCGTGTGGTCAGCGCGCTTTTGCGCGGCAGCCGCGCTCGAAGTACCGAGGGCGGATACGGTCGCGATGCCGGCCGCGCCGGCCAGAATACGCCGCCGCGAGGCACCTGTCGCGGGGGTCGTCTTGATGTCGGACATGCTTCTTTCCAGGGCAGGGTTGTTGGGCAGCGAAAGCGGAATTGCCTCGCCGGACAACGCACTGTCGGCTAAACGGCGCGGCAAATCTTGAACAAAATGCCTGCGCCTTTCACGTTGTCACCCTGCGCGCGACCTCAGCGGTTGTCTTCGACGATCCAGCCTGCTGCCTTCTCGGCCATCATCAATGTCGGGCTGTTGGTGTTGCCGCTGGTGATGGTCGGCATCGCGCCGGCATCGACCACGCGCAGGCCCTGCACGCCGCGCACGCGCAATCGCGAATCGAGCACGGCCATCGGGTCGCCCTCGGCGCCCATCTTCGTGGTGCCGACCGGATGGAAGATGGTGGTGGCGATGTCGCCGGCCAGCCGCGCGAGATCTTCGTCGCTCTGGTACTGCACGCCGGGCTTCCATTCCTGCGGGTTGTACTTGGCCAGTGCGGGCTGCTCGGCGATGCGGCGCGTCACGCGCAGCGAGTCGGCTGCCACCTTGCGGTCTTCGTCGGTGCTCAGGTAGTTGGGCGCGATGGCCGGTGCGTCCTCGAAGCGCTTGCTCTTGATGCGCACCGAGCCCCGGCTCGTGGGGTTGAGGTTGCACACGCTCGCGGTGAAGGCCGGAAAGCTGTGCAGCGGATCGCCGAAGGCATCGAGCGACAGCGGCTGCACGTGGTACTGCAGGTTGGGCCATTCGTGCTCGGGCGAGCTGCGCGTGAAGGCGCCCAGCTGCGAGGGCGCCATGCTCATCGGGCCGCTGCGCTTGAGCAGGTATTCGAGGCCGATCTTTGCCTTGCCGACCATCGACGAGGCCATCACGTTGAGCGTGGGCGCGCCGGCGATCTTGTAGACCGCGCGGATCTGCAGGTGATCCTGCAGATTGGCGCCGACGCCAGGGGCATCGAGCACCACGTCGATGCCGTGCTGGCGCAGCAGCTCGGCCGGGCCGACGCCCGAGAGCTGCAGGATCTGCGGCGAGCCAATGGAGCCTGCGCTCAACACAACCTCGCGCGACGCGGTCGCGGTGGTCATCTCGCTGCCGTTCCACACTTCCGCGCCCGTGCAGCGACGCGTGCCGTCGGGCAGCGTCTCGAACAGCAGGCGCGAGACCTGCGCGCCGGTCCAGAGTTCGAAGTTGGGCCGGCCGTAGCAGGTCGGGCGCAGGAAGGCCTTGGCGGTGTTCCAGCGCCAGCCGTTCTTCTGGTTGACCTGGAAGTAGCCCACGCCCTCGTTGCTGCCGCGATTGAAATCGGTGGAGTGCGGCACGCCGGCCTGCACCGCAGCTTCGGCAAAGGCGTCGAGGATGTCCCAGCGCAGGCGCTGCTTCTCCACCCGCCATTCGCCGCCCGCGCCGTGCATCTCGTCGGCGCCGAGGTAGAAGTCCTCGTGCTTCCTGAAGGCCGGCAGCACGTTTTGCCAGCGCCAGCCGTCGTCGCCGGTGAGGTCGGCCCAATGCTCGTAGTCACGCGACTGGCCGCGCATGTAGATCATGCCGTTGATGCTGGAGCAGCCGCCCAGCGTCTTGCCGCGCGGGTAGCGCAGCACGCGGCCGTTGAGGCCGGCGTCGGGCTCGGTGCTGTAGAGCCAGTCGGTGCGCGGGTTGCCGATGCAGTAGAGGTAGCCGACCGGAATGTGGATCCAGTGGTAGTCGTCCTTGCGGCCGGCCTCGATGAGCAGCACGCGCTTGCTCTTGTCGGCACTGAGCCGGTTCGCCATGAGCGAGCCGGCAGTGCCGGCGCCGATGATGATGTAGTCGAAGGTGGTGTCGCTCAATTGGTTGTCTCCTTCTGCTCGTTCTTATTTGCCCACGGCGCCCCACCGCGCCGTTGCCATTTGCCAGTACCAGTGCTCCCGCGGAACCGGCTCCGCCGGGCCGCCGGGAGCGCCCCCTTGAGGGGGGATGCGAGCGACACGAAGTGCGCGAGAGTCGGGGGTGAGCCTATTTTGCCGTCGGCATCACGAACTCGGCGCCCTTGCCGATGCTCTCGGGCCAGCGCTGCATGATCGACTTCTGCTTGGTGTAGAAGCGCACGCCCTCTTCGCCATAGGCGTGCATGTCGCCGAACAGCGAGCGCTTCCAGCCGCCGAAGCCGTGCCAGGCCATCGGCACCGGGATCGGCACGTTGATGCCCACCATGCCCACCTGGATGCGGCGGCCGAACTCGCGCGCCACGTTGCCGTCGCGGGTGAAACAGCTCACACCGTTGCCGAACTCGTGCGCGTTGATCAGGTCGACCGCGTCCTTGAAGTTGGCCACGCGCACGCAGCCGAGCACCGGGCCGAAGATCTCTTCCTTGTAGATGCGCATCTCGGGGGTGACGTGGTCGAACAGCGTGCCGCCCATCCAGAAGCCATCGCCGCAGCCTGCGCCTGCCTTGTTGCCGTCGAACTCGCGGCCGTCGACCAGCAGCTTCGCGCCTTCCTTCTGGCCCAGATCGATGTAGCCGGTGATGCGCTCATGCGCGGCGCGCGTGACGATCGGGCCCATCTCGGCCGCGAGGTTCTCGCCATCGAGCACCTTCAGCGTCTTCGTGCGCTCGATCAGCTTGGGCAGCAGCTTGTCCGCCACGTCGCCCACCAGCACCGCCACCGAGATGGCCATGCAGCGCTCGCCGGCCGAGCCGTAGCCCGCGCCGATCAGCGCGTCCACCGCCTGGTCGATGTCGGCGTCGGGCATGACCACCATGTGGTTCTTCGCGCCGCCCAGGGCCTGCACGCGCTTGCCGTGGCGGGCGCCGGTCTCGTAGATGTAGTTGGCAATCGGCGTGGAGCCCACGAAGCTGATGGCCTTGACGTCGGGGTGCTCGAGCAGCGCATCCACCGCCGCCTTGTCGCCCTGCACGACGTTGAACACGCCGTCGGGCAGGCCGGCTTCCTTCAGCAGCTCGGCCATGCGCAGCGATGCGCTCGGGTCGGTCGGGCTGGGCTTGAGCACGAAGGTGTTGCCGGCGGCAATCGCCACCGGGAACATCCACATCGGCACCATCACCGGGAAGTTGAAGGGCGTGATGCCGGCGACCACGCCCAGCGGCTGGCGCAGCGTCCAGTTGTCGATGCCGGTGCTCACCTGGTCGGTGAAGTCGCCCTTGAGCAGCTGCGGAATGCCGCAGGCGAACTCGACGATGTCGATGCCGCGCGAGACCTCGCCCTGCGCGTCGGTGAAGACCTTGCCGTGCTCGGCGGTGATGAGGTGGGCCAGCTCGTCCTTGTGCTCGTTGAGCAGTTGCAGGAACTTGAACATGACGCGCGCGCGGCGGATCGGCGGCGTGTCGGCCCAGGCCGGGAAGGCGGCCTGCGCGGCGGCCACGGCAGCCGAGACCTGCGCGGCGTCGGCCAGGCCGACCTTGCCGGTCACGGCGCCGGTGGCGGGGTTGGTCACGTCCTGGGTACGGCCGGAGGTGTTGGCGGCGGGCTTGCCGCCGATGAAATGATCGATGGAGGTGGGCATGGAGAAGGCTTTCGCTGACGCAGAAGAATGAGGGGGTGCGGCCAGTTTAGGCAGCACCTCGGCGCGCGCCTAGACGCGAAGCTTGAACTTATTGTTCATCCTGCTGAACAATGGATACATGAAACCCCAAAATATCGAAGCGCTCTGGACGCACCTGCACTGGCTCACGGTGCTGGCGCAGCAGGGCAGCTTCACGGCGGCGGCGCTGCGCCTGGGCGTGAGCAAGGCGGCCATGAGCCAGCGCATCGCCGAGCTGGAGCGCGCGGCCGGTGCGCCATTGGTGCAGCGCACCACGCGCAGCGTGCGGCTCACCGAGGCCGGCCAGCGGCTGGTGGAGGACATGCGCGGCCCCTTCGAGCAGATCGCCCACAGCTTCGCCGGCGTGCGCGACCTCGCGGGCGTGCCGCGCGGGCTGGTGCGGGTGACGGCGCCAGTGGCTTTCGCGCGCCAGCAACTGGTGCCCCGGCTGGCTGACTTCCTGCGCGCGCAGCCCGAGGTGCGCATCGAGCTCGACCTGTCGGACCGGCTCAGCTCGCTCGCGATGGAAGGCTTCGATCTGGCCATCCGCCACACGGCCGCGCCGCCGGACACGCACGTGGCCTGGACGCTGTGCGAGACCCGCTCGGTGCTGGTGGCCAGTCGCGCCTACCTGCGCCGCCGCGGCACGCCGCGCGAGCCGCAGGCGCTGGCCGGCCACGACTGCCTGCACTACCCGCGCGCGCAGGAAACGCCGACCTGGCATTTCGAGGCCCGCGCGCCGCAGAAGGGCAAGGCCGCGGCGCCGCGCATCACGGTGCCGGTCTCGGGCCCGCTGGTGGCCAACAACAGCGAGGCGCTGCGCGACGCCGCCCTCGGCGGCCTGGGCATCGCGCTGGTGCCGGACTTCAGCGCCCAATCGGCGCTGCAGTCGGGCAAGCTGCAGCAGGTGCTGCCGCAATGGCGCTCGGTGGGCGCGTTCGGCGAGCGGCTGTATGCCATCCGGCCCTATGCCACGCACGTGCCGCAGGCAGTGACGGCCTTCGTGGCGTGGCTGCGCGAGGCGCTGGCGGCGGGCTTCGCGGCATGAGCGGGCCACGGCCGGGCCGGAGGCCGGCGCGAATCGTGAAAAAGGAAACCGAAAAACGGCGTCGCGCCCTACGCAAACGAGGGGTCTGCGACACATGGCGCACGGATGCACCCGGTTACGATGCGCGCATCCAGCCCTGCACCTGTTAACTTTCCCTCTCATCCGCCCTATGTCCCCTGCCACATCGCCTGCCGACGCTCCCGCCGCCGACGGCGCGCGGCCCCGCGTCGGGCGGCGGGAGCAGGACGGCCGCCAATGGACGGTGGCCAGCGGCTGCTGGACCACGCTGGCAATGTCGTCCAAGCCGGCCTGGCAGGCACTGGCGAAAGACCTGGCAGCCGCCCCGACCGCGGACGACCGCGCCTGGGACCTGCGCCCCATCGAACAGCTCGACCACATCGGCGCGCAGCTGCTGTGGGAGCACTGGCACCACCAATGGCCCGCGACGCTCGAGATGTCGCCGCAGCACAAGGCGGTGCTCGACCAGGTGGCGCAGTACACCGTGCCGACGCCGGCCGAACCCGGGCCTTCGCTGAACGACCGCGTCCGCGCGTTCACGCACCTCGGGCCGCGCGCGATGTTCGTCATGCGCGACCTGACGGAACTCATTGGCCAGCTCGCGCTCGACATCGGCAAGCTGATCCGCGCGCCGCACCGCGGGCCGTGGCGCGATTTCTCGGGGCACCTCTACCAGTTCGGCGCCACGGCGCTGCACATCACGGCGCTGGTCGGGCTGCTGATCGGCGTGGTGCTGGCCTACCTGATCTCGCAGCAGCTGCGCCAATATGGCGCAGAGACTTTCGTGGTGAACATCCTCGGGCTGTCGCTGGTGCGCGAGCTCGGGCCGGTGCTGGCGGCCGTGCTGATCGCCGGGCGCTCGGGTTCGGCCATCACGGCGCAGATCGGCGTGATGCGCGTGACGGAAGAGCTCGACGCGATGCGCGTGATGGGCATTCCGCACGGCTTTCGCCTCGTGATGCCGCGCGTGCTGGCGCTGGCCATCGCCATGCCGCTGATCAGCCTGTGGACCTCGATGGCCGCGCTGGCAGGCGGCATGCTGGCGGCCGACGCGGCGCTGGACATCTCGCCGGCCTACTTTCTCTCGGCGTTGCCGCGCGCGGTGCCGATCTCGAACCTCTGGCTGGCCACGGCCAAGTCGGCGGTGTTCGGCATCCTGATCGCGCTGATCGGCTGCTACTTCGGCATGAAGGTCAAGCCCAACACCGAAAGCCTCGGGCGCGGCACGACCTCGTCGGTCGTGACGTCGATCACCGCGGTGATCCTGGTCGATGCATTGTTCGCCGTGCTCTTCAAAGGCATCGGCTTCCGTGCATGAGGGCGTGAAACCATGAGCATGCCCGTGCGCCCCGACACCGACACCACCGTGGTGGACATCCGTGGCCTGTGGACGGCGTTCCAGAGCGCCGATGGCGAACAGGTGGTGCACCGCGACCTGCAGCTGCACATCGACCGCGGCGAGGTGCTCTCGCTGGTCGGCGGCTCGGGCACGGGCAAGACGGTGCTGCTGCGCCAGATCCTCGGGCTCGAAAAACCCACGCGCGGCCATGTCGAGGTGCTGGGCCAGGAGCCCGGCGAGCTCAGCGCCTCGGGCGCGGCCAACGTGGGCATGCTGTTCCAGCACGGCGCGCTGTTCTCGGCCTTCAGCGTGCTGGAGAACATCGCCTTTCCGCTGCGCGAGCTGAAGCTGCTGCCCGACGAGCTGATCCGCCACGCGGCGCTGGTGAAGCTGCAGATGGTGGGCCTGGGTCCGCAGCATGCGAACAAGAGCCCGGCGGACCTGTCGGGCGGCATGATCAAGCGCGTGGCGCTGGCGCGCGCGCTCATCATGGACCCGCCGCTGCTGCTGCTCGACGAGCCCACGGCCGGCCTCGACCCCGAGGCCTCCGACAGCTTCTGCGACCTGCTGCGCGGCCTGCACCGCGAGCTGGGCCTCACGGTGGTGATGGTCACGCACGATCTGGACACGCTGTTCGACCTGAGCACCCGCATCGCGGTGCTGGCCGACCAGAAGGTGATCGTCACCGGCACGGCGCGCGAGGTCATCGCGTATCCGCACCCCTTCATCCACGAATACTTTCTCGGCGGGCGCGGCCAGCGCGCCCTGGAGGCGCTGCACGACAAGCCCGCCGATGCACCATCGCAGCCCGCCAGCGCGGGCGAACGCTGAAAGGCAGACACACCATGGAAAACAAGGCCCACGCCCTCGCCGCCGGCGCCTTCGTGCTCGGCCTGATCGCCGCGCTCGTCGCGCTGGTGATCTGGTTCACGCGCGACAACACCGTGCGCAACATCTACGAGCTCTCCACGCGCGACGCCGTGAGCGGCCTGCAGCCGCAGGCGACGGTGCGCTACCGCGGCATCGCGGTGGGCAAGGTGACGTCGATCGACTTCGACCCCAAGGTCAAGGGCAATGTGCGCGTGCGCATCTCGGTCGACGAGCGGGTGCCGCTCACCACCTCCAGCTTCGCCACGCTGAGCTACCAGGGCGTGACCGGCCTGGCCTTCATCGCGCTGGACGACAAGGGCGAGTCGAACGTGGCACTGAAGCCGGACGACGACAACCCCCCGCGCATCCCGCTCAAGCCGTCGATACTGGCGCAGCTGCAGGACCGCGGCGAAGCCATCATCAACCAGGTCGAGGAAGTGACGAAGCGCGCCAACACGCTGCTGAGCGACCCCAACCAGAAGCGTGCGGCCGACGCGCTGGAGAGCATCGCGGCCGCCTCGGCCAGCGCCAACACGCTGCTGAAGACGCTGGACAACACGGTGAAGACCGGCCTGAACCCTGCGCTGACCAAGTTGCCGGACACGATGGCCTCGGTGAAGAAGGCGGCCGGCGACGTCTCGCGCGTGGCCAACAACTTCAACACCACCGTGGGCCGGCTGAACGCACCCGAAGGCCCCGTCGAACGGCTGAGCGAGGGCACCAAGGCGCTGGCGCAGGCGGTCGATTCGTTCAACGCGGCCACACTGCCGCGCGTGAACCGCGTAGCCGACGACACCTCGCACGCCGTGCGCCGGCTGGGCCGCGCGGCGGACAGCATCAACGACAACCCGCAATCGCTACTGTTCGGCAACGGCGGTGCGGCCGCGGGTCCGGGCGAACCGGGTTTCAGCGCGCCGGCCGCGACACGGCCCTGATTGAGGGAGGACCATCGACCATGAACGCCATTCGCTCCTTGATGAACCCGGCTGCCGCCGTCCTGGGCTGCGTGCTGCTGGCCGCCGGCTGCGGCGCGCTGCCCGACAAGCCCACGCGCGCCACGCTCTACGACTTTGGCCCCGGCCTGGCGGCGCCTGCCGCGGCCGCGCCCTCCTCCGCCGCCCCTCTCCCCACGCTGGCGCTGGCCGAGTTCGACAGCAACACGCGCCTGGATGGCACGCAGATCCTCTACCGGCTGGGCTACGCAGACGCCAACGAGCTGCGCCCCTACGGCCAGTCGCGCTGGAGCCTGCCGCCGGCGCAACTGCTGCGCCAGCGGCTCAGCGACACGCTGGCCGAACGCCGCACCGTGCTCGGCCCGGCAGAAAGCGCCACCATCTCGCGCAGCAAGGGCGAGGTGCCAGACATGCTGCGCATCTCGCTCGACGAATTCAGCCAGTACTTCGACTCGGCAAGCGCCAGCGTCGGCCTGGTGCGCCTGCGCGCCACGCTGGTCCGCAGCACGGCCGGCGGCGACCGCGTGCTGGGCCAGCGCGTGTTCACCGTGCGCCGCCCCGCGCCCAGCGCCGACGCGCCCGGCGGCGTGAAGGCACTGATTGCAGCCAGCGATGCCGCGGTGGCCGAGGTGGTGCAGTGGGTGGGGCAGCTGCAAGAGCAATCGCCGCAGGCGCCCCAGTAGTCACAACCTGATGGACGGAGGATCGATCCCATGAACGCGACACGCATCGTCGGCATCCTGCTGATCGTGGGCGGCATTGCCGTCCTGGGCCTCGGCAGCTTCAGCTTCACCAAGGAAACTCATCAGGCCAAGCTGGGCCCGCTGGAGCTCTCGATGAAGGAGAAGCAGACCGTCAACCTCCCGGCCTGGGCCGGCGTGGCCGCCATCGTGGTGGGCGGCGCGCTGGTGCTGCTGGGCGGCAGGAAGGGCTGAACCTTCAGCCCGGGGTGGCCGGCGCAGGGGTGGCGCCCAGCCGCTGCGACACCGTGCCCGCGCAAGCCTTGAGCGCACGGGAAATCTCGCCATCCCACGCGGTATCGAAGATGCCCGCCGGGCCGATGGCGGTCAGGGCCAGCACGATGGCACCGGTGTGGTCGAAGACGGGCGCGGCCATGGCGCTGACACCCTGGATGACCTCGCCGTCGGAGCGGCTGATGCCGTGCGTGCGCACTTCCTGCAGCTGGCGCTCGAAATCGCTCCACGACGGCAGAGGCTGCACCGGCGGCATGCCGGCGGGCGGGTTCGGCTCTGCCCCCTTGCGCTGGCCCCGGCGCTGGCGCTCTTCCTCGAGCAGCTGGCGCACCGCGTCGGCATCGAGGTAGGCGGCGAACACCCGGCCCGAAGCCGTGTTGGTCAGCGAGAACACCGTGCCGTGCCGCATGTTCACGTGCACCGGCGACGGCGACTCGGCCGTGCGCACGATGGTCGCGCCGCGCGCGCCCCACACGGCCAGCGCCACGGTGTGGCCGGTCTGCTGGGCCAACTGGCCGATCAGCGGGGTGGCGATGTGCACCGGGTCAGCCTGCTGCAGGCTGATGAGGCCCAGTTGCAAGGCGAGCGGGCCAAGCAGATAGTGGCCGCTGGCGCGGTCCTGCTCGATCAGGCCCAGGCGCCCGAAGCTGACCATGTACGGATGCGCCTTGGCGGCCGTCATGTCGGCCTCGCGCGCAAGGTCCTTCAGCGCCATGGGCCGGCCGTGGTGCACCAGCGCGCGCAGCAGCTGGCCGCCGACTTCGATGCTCTGGATGCCGCGCTGGGCGCGGTCGGTGTCATTGGCTGCCATGGCCGGCCTCGCCTTCTGGTCGTTCGTTCATGAAGAAGGGATTAGACATTAACTGATCCGCGGTTTACACTGCGGAAATTCGTTAACCGCGAATTCGTTTGCTTTAAACGAATCAAAGACCCACCCACCGACGGAGACACCCGATGAGCCAAGCCAAGAAATTCGCCAGCCAGGCCGACATGGAAGAGAAAAAGGTCACCTTCAGCCAGATCTCGGAACATGCCTGGGCCTACACCGCCGAGGGCGACCCGAACACCGGCATCGTCATCGGCGACGACTGCGTGCTGGTGGCCGACACCCAGGCCACGCCCGCCATGGCGGCCGACGTGGTGCGCCGCATCCGCGAAGTGACCGACAAGCCCATCAGGTACGTGGTGCTCACGCACTATCACGCGGTGCGCGTGCTGGGCGCAGCGGGTTACGGTGCCGAGCACATCCTGGCCAGCCAGGACACGCGCGACCTGATCGTGGAGCGCGGCGAGGAAGACAAGGCCAGCGAGATCGGCCGCTTCCCGCGCCTGTTCCAGAACGTCGAGACCGTGCCGCCGGGCCTGACCTGGCCCACCATGACCTTCACCGGCAAGATGACGCTGTGGCTCGGCAAGCTGGAAGTGCAGCTGATCCAGCTGGGCCGCGGCCACACCAAGGGCGACACCGTCGTCTGGCTGCCGCAGGAGCGCACGCTGCTGTCGGGCGACCTGGTCGAGTTCGGCGCCACCCCGTACGCCGGCGACGCCTATTTCAAGGACTGGCCGCAGACGCTGGACAACATCGCCGCGCTCAAGCCCGTGGCGCTGGTGCCGGGCCGCGGCGCCGCGCTGACCACGCCGGCCCAGGTGGCCGAGGGCCTGACGGGCACGCGCAACTTCATCTCCGACGTGTACGCCAGCGTGCAGGAGGGCGTGAAGGCCGGGCGCGACCTGAACACGGTCTACAAGGACACGTACGCAAAGCTCAAGCCCAAATACAGCCAGTGGGTGATCTTCGACCACTGCATGCCGTTCGACGTGAGCCGGGCGTACGACGAAGCCTCGGGCCATGCAGACCCGCGCGTGTGGACGGCGCAGCGCGACATTGACATGTGGAAGGCCCTCGAAGGCTGATCCCGCATTGCTCCCTCCCCCGCTGGGGGAGGGCTGGGGTGGGGGCAGGCAGAGCGCCAGTTTCGAGCGCCGTCGAGCCCCCATCCCGACCTTCCCCCAACGGGGGAAGGAGCAAGACAAAAGACACGGAGACAACACGTGATCGACTATCAAAGTCTGCGCTTCGACTACCGCCGCCACGCCGACCAGGACGCTGCCACACCCGCCCATCACCCCGTGGTGATCGTCGGCGCCGGCCCCGTCGGCCTCGCGCTCGCCGTCGACCTCGCGCTGCGGCAGGTGCCCGTGGTGCTGCTGGACAACGACAACACCCTGTCCAGCGGCTCGCGCGCCATCTGCTTTGCCAAGCGCACGCTCGAAGTGTTCGACCGCCTCGGCTGCGGCGACCGCATGGTCGACAAGGGCGTATCGTGGAACGTCGGCAAGGTGTTCTTCCACGACGAGCAGGTCTATCGCTTCGACCTGCTGCCCGAGCCCGGCCACGAGCGCCCGGCCTTCATCAACCTGCAGCAGTACTACGTCGAGGGCTACCTCGTCGAACGCGCGGCCACGCTGCCGCTGATCGACCTGCGCTGGAACAACAAGGTCACCGGCATCGCGCAGCGCGGCGACGGCGCGGTGCTCACCGTGGAGACGCCCGAAGGCAGCTACCAACTGCAGGCCGGCTACGTCGCCGCCTGCGACGGCTCGCGCTCCAACCTGCGCCAGCTGCTGGGCCTGGAAGCCAAGGGCCGCGTGTTCCGCGACCGCTTCCTGATCGCCGACATCACGATGGACGCGCACCTGCCGACCGAGCGCCGCTTCTGGTTCGACCCGTCGTTCCATCCGGGCCAGAGCGTGCTGCTGCACAAGCAGGCCGACGGCATGTGGCGCATCGACTTCCAGCTCGGCTGGGACGCCGACCCGGTGGAAGAACGCAAGCCCGAGAACATCACGCCGCGCGTGCGCGCGCTGCTCGACAGCATCGGCTTCGAGGGTGTGCAGTTCCAGATCGGCTGGGCCAGCGTCTACACCTTCGCCTGCCAGCGCATGGAGCACTTCCGCCAAGGCCGCGTGCTGTTCGCGGGCGACTCGGCGCACGGCGTGTCGCCCTTCGGCGCACGCGGCGCCAATTCGGGCGTGCAGGATGCGGACAACCTGGGCTGGAAGCTCGCGGCCGTGGTGCAGGGCCACGCGCCCGACACGCTGCTCGACAGCTACGCCAGCGAGCGCGAATACGCGGCCGACGAGAACATCCGCAACTCCACCCGTGCCACCGACTTCATCACGCCCAAGAGCGAGGTGAGCCGCCTGTTCCGCGACGCGGTGCTGGAGCTGACGAAGCGCCACGCCTTTGCACGCACGCTGGTCAACAGCGGACGGCTGTCGGTGGCCACGGTGCTGCGCGATTCGCCTTTGAACACGGCCGATGCCGACACCTTCTCGGGCGCGATGGTGCCAGGCGCCGCGGCGGCCGACGCGCCGGTGGTGCATGCGGACGGCAGCACCGGCTGGCTGCTGCGCGAATGCCACGTCTCGCAATTCACCGCGCTGGTTTTCGGCGAGGGCGAGGCGGCCGAGCGCAGCCTGGGCGAGCTCAAGGCCTGCGACCTGCCGCTGCACGTGGTGCGCGTCGAGGACGGCGCCCGGGGCAGCGAACTCGCCGCGCAGCGCTACGACGCCCGGCCCGGCACCGTGTACCTGCTGCGGCCCGACCAGCATGTGTGCGCGCGCTGGCGCCAGCCCGCGGCGGCGGACATCCGCGCGGCCATCGACCGCGCACTCGCAAAGGCGTGAAGAACACCATGCAGCAACAACACCTGATCACCGCGCCGAACCTCGACGCCCCCGACGATTTCTACGAAGCGCTCATCGAGGCGCACCAGGGGCTCTCGACCGAGGAGAGCCACGCCTTCAACGCGCGCCTCGTACTCGTGCTGGCCAACCACGTCGGTTCGCTGGCCGTGCTGCGCGAAGCCTTCGACGCGGCCCGCGCGGGCTGAGCACCACCGCATTCCAACCTCATCGCGACTCCCGAAAGAGCAAGCACATGACCCAAGCAACCCGGTCCCCCGAACGGCGCTACCAGAGCGGCTTCGGCAACGAATATGCCTCCGAGGCCGTGCCCGGCGCGCTGCCGCAGGGCCGCAACAGCCCGCAGCGCGGCCCCTTCGACCTCTACACCGAGCTGATCTCGGGCACCGCCTTCACCGCGCCGCGCCACGAGAACCGTCGCACCTGGCTGTATCGCCGCCAGCCGTCGGTGGTGTCGGGCCGCTACCAGCCGTACGCGCAGCCGCTGTGGAGCACCGGCGCCGACCGCGAGGTCGCGCTGCCGCCGGAGCCGCTGCGCTGGCACCCGCAGCCGCTGGACGAAGCGGCGGCCAAGGCCGACTTCATCGACGGCATGCGCACCATCGCGGCCAATGGCGACGCCGAATCGCAGGTCGGCATCGGCTCGCTGATGTACCTCGCGGGCCGCTCGATGGAGCGCCGCGCCTTCGTCAACGCCGACGGCGAGATGCTGGTGGTGCCGCAGCAGGGCCGCCTCGTCATCACCACCGAACTCGGCGTGCTCGACGTGAAGCCCGGCGAGATCGCGCTGCTGCCGCGCGGCATGGCCTTCAAGGTGGCGTTGCCTGACGGCCTCTCGCGCGGCTACGTCTGCGAGAACTACGGCGCGCACTTCCGCCTGCCCGAACTCGGCCCGATCGGCTCGAACGGCCTGGCCAACGCGCGCGACTTCCAGGCGCCGGTGGCGGCCTTCGAATCGGAAGAAGGCGCCTACGAAATCGTCAAGAAATTCGGCGGCCGCTTCTGGCAGGCGCCGATGAAGCAGTCGCCCTTCAACGTGGTCGCCTGGCACGGCAACCTCTCGCCGGTGAAGTACGACACGGCGCACTTCATGGTGATCGGCTCGATCAGCTTCGACCATCCCGATCCGTCGATCTTCACCGTGCTGACCTCGCCGAGCGACACGCCCGGCACCGCCAACTGCGACTTCGTGATCTTCCCGCCGCGCTGGATGGTGATGGAGAACACCTTCCGCCCGCCGTGGTTCCACCGCAACCTGATGAGCGAGTTCATGGGCCTGGTGCTGGGCGAGTACGACGCCAAGCCGGGCGGCTTCAAGCCCGGCGGCGCGAGCCTGCACAACTGCATGGTGCCGCACGGCCCCGACGAGGAAGCCTTCGACAAAGCCACGCACGCCGACCTCAAGCCGCACAAGCTCGACAACACGCTGGCCTTCATGTTCGAGAGCCGCTATCGCTTCGTGCCGACGAACTTCGCGCTGAAGAGCCCGGCGCTCGACACGGACTACGCCGATTGCTGGGCCGGCCTCAAGGACCAGTTCAAGGCATGACGAAGACACCGTTCACCCTCACGCGCCGCGCTGCGGCCGTGGCATTGCTGGCCGCGCCCCTGTTCGCGCAGGCCGCCGACTACCCCTCGAAGCCCATCCGCTTCATCGTGCCCTATACACCCGGCGGCACCACCGACCTGGTGGCACGCACCGTGGGCCAGAAGGTGTCGGAAAAACTGGGCCAGCCGGTGCTGATCGACAACCGCGGCGGCGCGGGCGGCAACATCGGCATGGACGCGGTGGCCAAGGCCCCGCCAGATGGCTACACCATTGGCTTCGGCGCGATCTCGACCAATGCGCTGAACCCGCACATCTACAAGTCGATGGCCTTCGATCCGCGCAAGGACTTCACCGCCATCAGCCTGCTGGGCACCTCGACCATCGTGCTCGAAGTGCCGGCGGCCTCGGCCGTGAAGTCGGTGCCCGAGCTGATCGCGGCCGCGAAGAAGAACCCCGGCCTGCCCTACGCCACCGCGGGCGCCGGCACCTCGATGAACCTGGCCGGCGTGATGTTCGCGCAGATGACCGGCACCGAGTTCGTGCACGTGGCCTACAAAGGCAGCGGCCCGGCCATCACCGACATGCTGGGCAACAACATCGGCGTGATGTTCGACAACCTGCCGGCCTCGCTGCCGCACATCCAGGCTGGCAAGCTGCGCGCGCTGGCGGTGGCGGGGCCGAGCCGCTCGCCCTCGCTGCCCGACGTGCCGACGATGGCCGAGGCGGGCCTGAAGGGCTACGCGCTGGAGCCGTGGTTCGGCGTGTACGGGCCGGCGAAGCTGCCGGCACCGGTCGTGAAGGCGCTGAACGAAGCCTTCGTCGAGGCGCTCGCGATGCCCGACGTGAAGGCCAAGCTGGCACAGGCCGGCTTCTCGCCGCGCGGCTCGACGCCGCATGAGCTGGCGACGCTGACCGAGACCGAATACCAGCGCCTGGGTGACGTGGCCAAGAAGGCCGGCATGACCGCAGACTGATCAGACAGACAAACAGACATCGAGCAGAAAGACATCCATGACCGCACTGAACGCCACCCATGACCCGAAGCTGCGCAGCTGGGTCGCCTCGGCCAATGAAGCCGGCTGCGACTTCCCGATCCAGAACCTGCCCTTCGGCCGCTTCCGCTTCGCCGGCAGCAATGAAGCCTTCCGCATCGGCGTCGCCATCGGCGACCAGGTGCTGGACCTGCGCGCGGCAGGCCTGGTCGACACCGATGACATGAACGCGCTGATGGAAGCCGGCACCCAGGAGCGCCAGGCCCTGCGCGCCGCCATCTCCGCCGGCCTCGCCGAAGGCAGCGAGAAGCAGGCGGCCTGGTCGAAGGCGCTGCTGCCGCAGGCCAAGGCCGAGATGACGGTGCCCTGCCGCATCGGCGACTACACCGACTTCTACACCGGCATCCACCACGCGACCACCATCGGCAAGCTGTTCCGCCCCGACCAGCCGCTGATGCCCAACTACAAGTGGGTGCCTATCGGGTATCACGGCCGCGCCTCGTCCATCGGCGTGAGCGGCCAGGTCTTCAAGCGCCCGCAGGGCCAGACCAAGGCGCCCGACGCGGCCGAGCCGAGCTTCGGCCCGTCGAAGCGGCTGGATTACGAGCTGGAGCTGGGCTTCTTCATCGGCCGTGGCAACGCGCAGGGCGAGCCCATCGCCATCGCCGATGCCGAGGAACACCTGTTCGGCGTGACACTGCTCAACGACTGGTCGGCACGCGACCTGCAGGCCTGGGAATACCAGCCGCTCGGCCCCTTCCTCTCGAAAAACTTCGCGAGCACGCTGTCGCCCTGGATCGTGACGATGGAGGCGCTGGCGCCCTTCCGCGCGAAATTCGAGCGTCCCGCCGGAGACCCGCAGCCGCTGCCGTACCTCGACTCGGCGTCGAACCGCGAGAGCGGCGCGCTCGACATCACGCTCGAAGTGCTGCTGCAGACCGCGAAGATGCGCGCCGAGGGCGTCGCGCCCGTGCGCCTCACGCGCGGCAACACCACCGAGGCCGCCTACTGGACAGCCGCGCAGCTGGTCGCGCACCACACGGTGAACGGCTGCAACCTGCAACCGGGCGACCTGCTGGGATCGGGCACGCTGTCGGGCCCCGAGGCCGACGAAGCCGGCTCGCTGATCGAGCTGACGCTGGGCGGCAAGCAACCGATCACGCTGCCGAACGGCGAGAAGCGCACGTTCCTGGAGGACGGAGATACGCTGGTGATGCGTGGCTGGTGCGAACGTGACGGTGCGGTGCGCATCGGCCTGGGTGAAGTCACCGGCACCGTGGTCTGACGTCTTGTCCCCTCTCCCTCTGGGAGAGGGCCAGGGTGAGGGCAGCCGGCCTTGCAACATCGCGCGGACTTCATTGCCGCTCACCCTCACCCCAACCCTCTCCCCAAGGGGAGAGGGAGCAGGAGATCAGGGCGCGGCTGCAGGAGTCGCCGCAGCGGCAGGCCATGCCACTTCGCTCGCCACGCGCGGCTTGCCCATCGGCGCGGCGGCCTTGCCGATCTTGATCGCGGCCATGTCGGCTTCGCTCGGGTATTGGTCCATCAACCAGTAGTCGAACACGCGGCGCGCAATGGGCGCCGCGGCGCCGGCGCCCCAACCCGCGTTTTCCACGATCACCGCGACCGCGATCTTCGGATCGTTCACCGGTGCGAAGGCCATGAACAGCGCATGGTCGCGCTGATGCTCTTCGAGTGCGCGCGCGTTGTACTTGGTGTTCTGCGCCTGCGTCACCGCCTGCGCCGTGCCTGTCTTGCCGGCCGCCTGGTAGCCCGCGCCCGCGAACACACCGCGCGCGGTGCCGCTGGTGACCACGCTGGTCAGGCCCTCACGGACCACCGCCACGTTGGCTGCCGCAAAGCCGAGGTTTTCCGCCGGGGGCTGGGGCAGCGGAACCACCTGCCCGCTCACCGTGTTGCGCGTGGCCAGCACGAGGTGCGGCTTGTGCTTCATGCCCCCGTCGGCCACGATGGACGTGGCCTGCGCGAGCTGCAGCATCGTGAAGGCGTTGTAGCCCTGGCCGATGCCCAGCGAGATGGTCTCTCCCGCGTACCATTTTTTCTGCTCGGGCCGCTTGTAGGTGTTGCGCTTCCACTCGGTGCTCGGCAGCACACCGCGCACTTCGCCGCCCAGGTCGATGCCGGTGATCTGGCCGAAGCCCAGCGGCTTCATGAAGTCGTGGATCAGGTCCACGCCCATCTCGTTGGCCAACGAGTAGTAGTAGATGTTGCTCGACAGCTGGATCGAGCGGCGCATGTCGACGCCCCCGATGTTGCCTTCAGGGCTGCCGAAGCGGTGGCCGCCGAAGTTGAAATAGCCCGGGTCGTTGATCACCACGCTGGGCCCGCGCTTGCCCGTCTGCAGCGCGGCGAGCGCCATGAAGGGCTTGTAGGTCGAGCCGGGCGGGTAGGTGCCGCGCAGCGCGCGGTTCAGCAGCGGCTTGTCGATGGACTCGGTCAGCGCCGCCCAGCTTTCGTTGTCGATGCCTTCGACGAACAGGTTCGGGTCGAAGGTGGGCTTGCTTACGAAGGCCAGCACCTCGCCGGTCTTGGGGTCGATGGCCACCAGCGCGCCGCGGCGGTCGCCGAACATGTCTTCCACCAGCTTCTGCAGCTTGATGTCGAGAGACAGCATCACCGTGTTGCCCGGCGTGGCGGGGTGGCTCGCGAGCCGGCGCACGGCGCGCCCGCCGGCCGAGGTTTCCATCTGTTCCACGCCGGTCTGGCCGTGCAGCGTCTTCTCGTAGCTCTGCTCGATGCCGAGCTTGCCGATGTAGTCGGTGCCCTTGTAGTTGGCCTGGTCTTCCTCGTCCCAGTCTTCCATTGCGGTCTTCTCGCGCTGGTTGATGCGGCCGATGTAGCCGAGCACGTGCGAGGCCAGCTCCCCCTGCGGGTAGTTGCGGAACAGGCGCGCCTTGATCTCCACGCCCGGAAAGCGGTAGCGCTGCGCCGCGAAGCGCGCGACTTCCTCGTCGCTCAGGCGGGTGCGGATCGGAATGGAGTCGAAGCTGCGCGAATCCTCGCGCAGGCGCTTGAAGCGGCGGCGGTCGCGCGGCGAGACTTCGAGCACCTGCGTCAGGCTGTCGATGGTTTCCTCGACGTCGCCCACCTTCGAGGGCGTGATCTCCAGCGTGTAGGCCGAGTAGTTGGAGGCCAGCACGATGCCGTTGCGGTCGAGGATCAGCCCCCGGTTGGGCACCACCGGCACGATGGCCGTGCGGTTGCTCTCGGCCTGCTCGGCCAGGTCTTCGTGGCGCACGACCTGCAGGTACACCAGCCGCGCGCACAGCAGGCCGAAGGCAAACAGTACGGCAAGACCGATGACGATCACGCGGCGCTTGAAGCGCGCAAGGTCGGCGGCTACGTTGCGGATTTCGGTCATGGCGGAGGGAGCTTAGGCGCGCGCAGGTGCGATGGCAAATGCGCCTCCCGAGCCGAACGGAAGCGGCGCGGATTCATCGCGAAACACCGCGGAACGGGCTTTGCCCGGCCGCTGGTGTTGCCCCCGGCGAGGGGGTTGGCGAAGCGACACGAAGTGCGCGAAGCCTGGGGGAGAGCTCATAGCGGACGGTTCTCGTCGGGTTCCGGGGTGCGGCGCTGTGGTGCGAGCAGCAAGGCAGTGACCAGTGGCCAGAGCGCAGCCTCGATGGCAGGCGAGACCAGCACCGTCCAGCCCGGGAACACGCCGCCGCCGACCATCCGCGTGATGACCTCGATCAGCTGCGACAGCGCGAACAGCGGCAGCACCTGCAGCGCCTGCGACGCCACCGGGTACCAGAGCAGGCGCCGGTGGATGGTGATCGCAAAGAAACCCAGCGTCGTATAGGCCAGCGCGTGCTGGCCCAGCATCGAGGCCTGGTGCACGTCCATGCACAGCCCGAACACGAAGGCCGCGCCGACGCCCACGCGTGCGGGCTGGTGCACGCCCCAGAACACGATCACCAGCGCCAGCAGGTCGGGCATCCAGACGGCGCGGCCGATGGGAATCATGTTGACGAGCAGCGCCACGATGAGGCTCGACCACATGAAGACGGGGCTGACGGGCAGCAGGAGCTGCTGCTGGCCGGGACGCTTGATCATTGGCGCGCTCCCGGCTTCTTCTCGTTCTTGCCCGCGCCGGGCTTGCCTTCAGGCCGCTTGCGCTGCGTGGCCGCCGCGGGCGCGGGCGGCGGCGCCATCGGGGCACCGGTGGGTTCGAGCACCAGCACGTAGCGCGCGGCCGTCACGTGGGCCAGCGGCACGCAGTAGATGCGGGCGAAGGCGGAGTCGGCGCGGCGCTCGATGCGCTCGATCTTCGCCACCGGCAGGCCGGCGGGATAGATGCCGTCGACGCCGCTGGTGGAGAGCAGGTCGCCCTCCTGCAGGTCGGCGTTGGCGGCCATGAAGCGCAGCTCCAGCCCGCCACCGTGGGCCGAGGCGTCGCCGAAGGCCACGCTGCGCACGCCGGTACGGGTGTTCTGCACGGGAATGGAAAGGTCGCGGTCGATCACCAGCGTGACCTCGCTCGTGAAGGGCAGCACCTGCGTGACCTGGCCGAGCACGCCGCGCGCGTCGATCACCGGCGAGCCGGGCGCCACGCCCTGGGTCATGCCCTGGTCGATGACGATCTTGCGGGTGTAGGGGTCGGCCGCGTCGTAGAGCACCTCCGCCGCGCGGCCCGGCGTCGTGGTGGTCTGGCGCAGTTCGAGCAGTTCGCGCAGGCGGGCGTTGTCCTGCGTCAGCGTGTCGGCCTGGGCGGCGCGTTCGGCCTGCATCATCAGCGCCTTGCGCGCGTCTTCCTCGTTGCGCTGGGCGGTCTGCAAGTCTTCGAGGTAGCGCCCGCCGCCGAGCACCGCCTGCACCGGCTTCATCGCCACCCATTGCACCGGGTAGAGCACCGCGCCGATACCCGCACGGATCGGCTGCACGATGCGGAAGCGTGAATCGGCCACCATGAGGAACAGGGCGAGCGCGCCGAAGAAGATCAGCTTGCTGAGTGCCGACTGCCCCTGGTTGAACAGGGGTGGCGCTGTGCGATCGAGCGTGCCCAGAGGCATGAATTCAGACCCGGCGGTGGTGCGGAATCAAATAACAAAAAGCCGGCCTGCGCAAGCAGAGGCCGGCCGATGATGGCTTTCGCGTTTTACTCGCTCGTGAAGATGCTGCCGAGACGGTCCATGCGCTCCAGCGCGATGCCGCAGCCGCGCACCACGCAGGTCAGCGGGTCTTCGGCCACCAGCACCGGCAGGCCGGTTTCCTCGGCCAGCAGGCGGTCGAGGTCGCGCAGCAGCGCGCCGCCGCCGGTCAGCATCATGCCGCGCTCGGCGATGTCGGCGCCCAGCTCGGGCGGCGTCTGTTCCAGCGCGTTCTTCACGGCCGAGACGATGTTGTTGAGCGGATCGGTCAGGGCTTCCAGCACTTCGTTGCTGCTGATGGTGAAGCTGCGCGGCACGCCTTCGGACAGGTTGCGGCCCTTGACTTCCATCTCCTTGACTTCGGAGCCCGGGAAGGCCGAGCCGATGTTCTTCTTGATGACTTCGGCCGTCGGCTCGCCGATCAGCATGCCGTAGTTGCGGCGGATGTAGTTGATGATGGCTTCGTCGAAGCGGTCGCCGCCCACGCGCACGGAGCCCTTGTAGACCATGCCGCCCAGGCTGATGACGCCCACCTCGGTGGTACCGCCGCCGATGTCCACCACCATCGAGCCCGAGGCTTCGCTGACGGGCAGGCCGGCGCCGATGGCTGCAGCCATGGGTTCCTCGATGAGGTAGACGGAGGTGGCGCCTGCCGCCTCGGCCGCGTCCTTGATGGCGCGGCGCTCGACCTGGGTGGAGCCGCAGGGCACGCAGATGATGATGCGCGGGCTCGGCGTGAGCAGCGTGCGCGGGTGCACCATCTTGATGAACTGCTTGATCATCTGCTCGGTGATCACGAAGTCGGCGATCACGCCGTCCTTCATCGGGCGGATCGCCTCGATGTTGCCGGGCACCTTGCCCAGCATGGCCTTGGCTTCGCGGCCGACGGCCTGGATCACCTTCTTGCCGTGGGGGCCGCCTTCGTGGCGGATCGCGACAACCGAGGGTTCGTCCAGCACGATGCCCTTGTTGCGGGCGAATATCAGGGTGTTGGCGGTGCCGAGGTCGATCGCAAGGTCGGTGGAAAAGTACCGACGGAAAGCTCCAAACATGTGCGGAATCCTCTGAGCACGGCCTGCGCATCGGCAGGTCGTCGCTCTATTTTTTGGGTCGTGTGACGGGGTGAATTGATCGTTTTTGGCGCAAAAGCCGGCGTGTTCGCGGGGGTTGCGGCAAAGGCGGGATAATAACCGAATCCCCTCTGATTCCTGTATTAGCACCCGTTTCGGCGTGCGATTACCCCCGCTTTTTTGGGCCGTCCCGACCTATGTCACTCTCCGCTTCAGATATTGCGCGCATTGCCTCGCTGGCGAGGCTGCAGCTTGCTTCCGGTGAAAGCGAGCGCATGCTCAGCCAGATCAACGGCTTCTTCGATTTAGTCGAACGTATGCGTTCCGTGGACACCACCGGCGTCGAGCCGCTGGCCCATCCCGTGGCCGCGCTCGAAGACATCACGCTGCGCCTGCGCGACGACGTGGTGAGCGAACCGAACAACCGCGAAGCCAACCAGAAGAGCGCCCCGGCCGTCGAAGCCGGCCTGTTCCTCGTGCCGAAGGTGATCGAATAATGAGCGGCGAACAATTGCACCAGATGGGCGTGGTCGCCCTGGCCCGCGCCCTGGCCGAACGCAGGGTCTCGGCCGTCGAAGCCTCGCAGGCGTTCCTGGGCCGCATGAAGGCGCACGAATCGCTGGGCACTTTTGTCGACATCAATGAAGAAGTCACGCTGGCCCAGGCCCGCGCCGCCGACACACTGATCGCCAAGGGCAATGCCCCCGCACTGGCCGGCGTGCCGATCGCGCACAAGGACATCTTCGTCACCACCGATTTCGCCACCACCGCCGGCTCGAAGATGCTCGCGGGCTACCGCTCACCCTTCGACGCGACCGTGGTGCGCCGCCTGGCCGAAGCTGGTGCAGTCACGCTTGGCAAGCTCAGCTGCGACGAGTTCGCGATGGGCTCGGCCAACGAGAACGTCGCCGTGCCCGCCGTCGGCCACGACACCGCCGTGCCGGTGCAGAACCCGTGGAACCGCGAGCGCATTCCGGGCGGCTCGTCCGGCGCCAGCGCGGCGGCCGTCGCGGCACGCCTGGCCCCCGCGGCCACGGGCACCGACACCGGCGGCTCGATCCGCCAGCCCGCGTCGTTCTGCGGCGTGACCGGCATCAAGCCGACCTACGGCCGCGCCTCGCGCTACGGCATGGTGGCCTTCGCATCGAGCCTCGACCAGGCCGGCCCGATGGCCCGCTCGGCCGAAGACTGCGCGCTGCTGCTGTCGGCCTTCTGCGGCCCCGATCTCGACCGCGATTCGACCTCGCTCGACAAGCCCGCCGAGAACTTCGGCCGCTCGCTGAACGACTCGCTCGACGGCCTGCGCATCGGTGTGCCGAAGGAGTTCTTCGGCGAAGGCGTGGCGCCCGGCGTGCGCGCGGCCATCGATGCGGCGCTCTCGCAGTACGAGAAGCTCGGCGCGAAGCGCGTCGAGGTGAGCCTGCCGCGCACCGAGCTGTCGATTCCGGTGTACTACATCCTCGCCGCGGCCGAGGCCTCGAGCAACCTGAGCCGCTTCGACGGCGTCAAGTTCGGCCACCGCGCGAAGCAGTACAAGGACCTCGCCGACATGTATGAGAAGACGCGCGCCGAAGGCTTCGGCGACGAAGTGAAGCGCCGCATCATGATCGGCACCTACGTGCTCTCGCACGGCTACTACGACGCCTACTACCTGCAGGCGCAGAAAGTGCGCCGCATGATCGCCGACGACTTCCAGCAGGCCTTCAAGCAGTGCGACGTGATCGCCGGCCCCGCCGCGCCCACCACCGCCTGGAAGATCGGCGAGCACGGCGGCGACCCCGTGGCCGACTACCTCGCCGACATCTTCACGCTGCCCGCATCGCTGGCCGGCCTGCCCGGCATGAGCGTGCCTGCGGGCTTCGACGGCGGCATGCCCGTGGGCCTGCAGCTGATCGGCAACTACTTCGGCGAAGCGAAGCTGCTGAACGCGGCGCACCGCTTCCAGCAGGCCACGGACTGGCACGCACGCACGCCGGGGGGCTTTTGAGATGAGCGAAACCGTGAACACATTCGAAGCACAACAACAGGGCCGCCCGACCGGCCCGCTGGTGCGCGGCTATGAAGTCATCATCGGCTTCGAGACGCACGCGCAGCTGTCGACCGCGAGCAAGATCTTCAGCCGCGCCTCCACCGCCTTCGGCGCCGAGCCCAACACGCAGGCCTGCGCGGTCGACCTCGCGCTGCCCGGCACGCTGCCCGTGATGAACAAGGGCGCGGTCGAACGCGCCATCAAGCTCGGCCTGGCGCTGGGCTCGCACATCGCGCCGCGCAGCGTGTTTGCGCGCAAGAACTACTTCTACCCCGACCTGCCCAAGGGCTACCAGATCAGCCAGTTCGAGATTCCCGTGGTACAGGGCGGCACGGTGTCGTTCTTCCTCGGCGAAGAGCAGAAGACCGTGCGCCTCGTGCGCGCCCACCTCGAAGAAGACGCGGGCAAGTCGCTGCACGAGGACTTCATCGGCCAGAGCGGCATCGACCTGAACCGCGCCGGCACGCCGCTGCTTGAAATCGTGACCGAGCCCGACATGCGCTCCACCGCCGAGGCCGTGGCCTATGCGAAGGAACTGCACAAGATCGTCACCTGGATCGGCATCTGCGACGGCAACATGCAGGAAGGCAGCTTCCGCTGCGACGCCAACGTGTCGGTGCGCAAGCCCGGCGACAAGCTAGGCACGCGCCGCGAGATCAAGAACCTGAACAGCTTCAAGTTCATGCAACAGGCGATCGACTACGAGATCCGCTGGCAGATCGAGGAGATCGAGGACGGCCGCAAGATCGAGCAGGCCACCGTGCTGTTCAACCCCGACACCGGCGAGACGCGCGCGATGCGCGCCAAGGAAGACTCGGCCGACTACCGTTACTTCCCCGACCCGGACCTGCCGCCGCTGGTCATCGCTGCCGACTGGATCGAGCGCGTGAAGGCCACCATGCCCGAGCTGCCGCGCGCGATGGCCGAGCGCTATGTGCGCGAGCACGGCCTGTCGGCATACGACGCCGCCCAGCTCACGCAGAGCGCTGCGCTGGCCGCCTACTTCGACGAAGCCGTGAACGCGGGCGCCACGCCCAAGCTCGCGAGCAACTGGATCACCGGCGAGATGGCGCGCCGCCTGAACGCCGCCGAGATCGGCATCGAGGCCGCGCCGGTGAAGGCGCAGCAGCTGGCCCAACTGGTGAAGCGCATCGCCGACGGCACACTGCCGAACAACGCCGCGCGCCAGGTGTTCGACGCGCTGTGGACCGGCGAAGGCAGCGATGTCGACGCGATCATCGAGGCCAAGGACCTGAAGCCGATGGCCGACACCGGCGCGCTCGACAGGATCCTCGACGAGGTGATCGCGAAGAACGCCAAGAACGTCGAGGAATACCGCGGCGGCAAAGAGAAGGCGCTCAACGCCCTCGTGGGCCAGGTCATGAAGGCCAGCGGCGGCAAGGCCAATCCGGCGCAAGTCACCGAGTTGCTCAAGGCGAAGCTCGGCTAAGGCCCTTCGGGAAACACCGCGGAACCGGC